>NZ_JBVKBW010000014.1:0-68843 GCF_055635295.1 Streptomyces sp. NPDC111520
CGCCCGGTTACATTCCGAACCCGGAAGCTAAGCCTTTCAGCGCCGATGGTACTGCAGGGGGGACCCTGTGGGAGAGTAGGACGCCGCCGAACAATTTTTAGCCTCAGCCCCCGAGTTGATACTCGGGGGCTGAGGCATTTTTGCGTTCGGCACCCGCAGGGCCGGATCGTGTGCCCGACTACAGTGGGGCGGTGCGCTACGACCTGGTCATCTTCGACAACGACGGCGTGCTCGTGGACAGCGAGCCGCTCTCGAACCGCATCCTGGCCGGCCTGCTGACGGAGCTGGGCCACCCCACCACGTACGAGGAGTCCGTCCGCGACTTCATGGGCGCCGCGATGCACCGCGTCCACGACCTGGTGGCAGAGCGCACGGGGCAACGGCTGCCGGAGGACTTCGACGCGACCTACTACGCGCGGGTCTTCGAGGGCTTCCGGCGTGAACTGCAGCCGGTGCCGGGCGTGGCGACCGTGCTGGGCAAGCTGGTGGCGGACGGGGTGCCGTTCTGCGTGGCGTCCTCCGGGAGCCACGAGCGGATCCGGGTGGCGCTCAAGAAGACCGAACTGTACGGGTACTTCGGCGAGGAGCGGATCTTCAGTTCGCAGGACGTCGGGCGGGGGAAGCCGGCGCCGGACCTGTTCCTGCACGCGGCGCGCACGATGGGTGTGGCGCCGGAGCGGTGCGCCGTGGTGGAGGACAGCCCGCTCGGGGTGCGGGCGGCGGTGGCGGCCGGGATGGACGCGTACGCGTTCACGGCGATGACGCCCGCGGAGAAGCTGGCCGGGGCGCGGGAGCTGTTCGTGGACATGGCCGAGCTGCCCGGGAAACTCTTCGTGTGATCTCCCTACCCGTGCGTAGCGTGCGGCCCTACGCTGCACGCTCATGGACGGCATCGACGGCGGTTTGCGCCACGGACGGGCCTCGTTGGCCGTCGGTTTCTTCGCGCAGGGGGCGGCCTTCGCGCTGCTGGTGACCCGGATCCCGGCCCTGCAGGACCGTTACGGCGTCAGTGACGCGCTGCTGCCGGCGTTCCTGGCCGCGGTGCCCGTACTGGCGGGCGTCGGGAGCGTCGCCACCGAGCACCTGGTCAAGCGGGTGCGGCCGAGCGTGGTGCTGCGCTGGGTGCAGCCGGTGGTGTGCCTGGCGCTGCTGGGCGCCGGTGCCGGGAGCGCGCTGTGGCAACTGGCGGCGGCGTTGGCCGTGTTCGGGATATGCGTCGGTGCCCTGGACGCGTCCATGAACATGCTCGGGGTGAGCCTGCAGCGCGCGTACGGGCGCAGCATCATGCTGGGCTTCCACGCCGCGTACAGCTTCGGCGGCATCCTGGGGGCGTCGCTGGCCTGGGCGGGGGCGCACTGGCACCTGTCGCTGGCGGTGCTGTACGGGCCGGTGGTGGCGGTGCTGATCCCGCTGACGCTGGTGGCCAGTCGCTGGTACGTCGACCGGAGGGCGCAGGCGGAGGACGGCCCGGACGCACCGGTCGCGGCGCCGGTGGCGATGCGGTTGCTGCTCCCGCTCTGCCTGGTGATGGCGTTCGCGTACATCGGCGACTCCACCGTCTCCAACTGGAGCGCCAAGTACCTGCAGGACGTGCTCGGCGGTTCGGAGCAACTGGCCACCGTCCCGTACAACGTCTACATGGTCACCACCCTCCTGGGCCGTTCGGTCGGCGACCTCGGTGTGCGGCGCTTCGGGGCGGCGGCGGTGGTGCGGGCCGGCGCGCTGCTGGCGGCGGCGGGCTTCGCGGTGGTCGCGGCCGCGCCGGGCGCGTGGGCCGGGATGGCCGGGTTCACGCTGCTGGGGCTGGGGCTGTGCGTGATCGTGCCGCAGACGTTCGCGGCCGCCGGGCGGCTCTTCCCGGGGGCGTCGGACACCGCGATCGCGCGGCTGAACATCTTCAACTACGTCGGTTTCCTCGTCGGTTCCCCCCTGGTGGGCGCGCTCGGCGACGCCTGGAGCTACCGGGGGGCGATGCTGGTGCCGATGGTGCTGGTGGCGGCGACGCTGCTGTACGCCCGCTCGTTCGGGGCGGACCCCGCCCGATACGGTGTCGACCATGAGCGGCCGCGCACAGCTGATGTGGGACGAGCAGGTAACGGGCTATGACTTCGGTCGCGGCCACCCGATGGACCCGGTGCGGCTCGCGCTGACCATGGGGCTGGTCCGGTCGCTCGGACTCGACCGGGCGGTCACGGTCACCGCCGCCCCGGTGGCCGGCGACTCGACGCTGCGCCTGGTGCACGACGCGGAGTACGTGGCGGCGGTGCGCCGCGCCTCGGCCGACCCCAAGGGCATGACGGAACTGGCGTACGGCCTCGGCACCGAGGACACTCCGGCGTTCGAGGGCATGCACGAGGTCTCGGCGCTCATCGCGGGCCAGTCGGTCGGGGCCGCCGAGGCGGTGTGGCGGGGCGAGGTGTCGCACGCGGTGAACTTCGCGGGCGGGCTGCACCACGCGATGCCCGGGATGGCCTCGGGCTTCTGCGTGTACAACGACGCCGCGCTGGCCGTCGCCCGGCTGCTGGAGCTGGGCGCGGAGCGCGTCGCGTACGTGGACGTGGACGTGCACCACGGGGACGGCGTCCAGACGGCGTTCTGGGACGACCCGCGCGTGCTGACGATCTCGCTGCACGAGCACCCCCGCACGCTCTTCCCGCAGACCGGCTGGCCGGAGGAGACCGGCGGCGCGGCCGCGGAGGGCGGCGCGGTGAACGTCGCGCTGCCGGCCGGCACCGGGGACGAGGGCTGGCTGCGGGCGTTCGACGCGGTCGTCCCGGAGCTGCTGGCGTCGTTCCGGCCGCAGGCTCTGGTGACCCAGCACGGCGCGGACACGCACTTCGAGGACCCGCTGGCGCACCTCGCGGTGAGCCTGGACGCGCAGCGGGCCGTGGCGGAGGCGCTGCACGGCCTGGCGCACGAGCACGCCGAGGGCCGCTGGGTCGCCCTGGGCGGTGGCGGCTACGCGGTGGTGGACGTGGTGCCCCGGACGTGGACGCACCTGGTGGGCATCGCCGCCGGGCGGCCGGTCGCGCCGGAGACGGCGACGCCCGAGGAGTGGCGGGCGGAGGTGTACCGCAGGACGCGCCAGATGGGGCCGCTGCGGATGACGGACGGGCGGGACGCGGCGTTCACCGGTTTCCACGACGCGGGATACGACCCGGCGGACCGGCTGGACCAGGCGATCCTGGCGACCCGGCGGGCGGTCTTCCCGTTGCACGGGCTGCTGCCCTGAGCCCTTCCCGGGCAGGACGCGCTCCCGCGGTCAGGCGCGGTCAGGCGCGGTCAGGCGCCGGTACGCAGTAGCTCCGCGGCCCGTTCGGCGATGGCGTGGACCGTGGCGTTGGTGTTCGCCGAGACCGGGGCCGGCATCACGGACGCGTCGGCCACGCGCAGGCCCTCGACGCCGCGTACCCGCAACTGGGGGTCGACGACGGCGTAGGCGTCGGTGCCGATGCGGCAGGTGCCGGCGTAGTGGTTGTAGGAGCGCAGGTTGCGGCGGAGGTAGGCGCGCAGCTCCGTCGCGCCGGTGGTGTCCGGGCCGGGGAGGACCTCCTCGCCGTACCAGTCGGCCAGCGCGGGGTCGGCGGCGATCTCCCGCGCCGCGTCCAGGCCCCGCGCCATGGTGTCGAGGTCGCGGACGTCGGCGTAGTAGCGGGGGTCGATCAGCGGTGGCGCGCCGGGGGCGGTGCCGGAGAGCCGGACCGTTCCGTGGCCGTACGGCGCCATGAGGGCGACCATGACCGTCCAGCCCTCGCCGGCGGCGGGCCCGGGCAGGCTCTCCTCGCGGACCGGTACGTCGACGACCTGCAACTGCACGTCGGGGCCCGGTGCGTCGGGCCGGGTGCGGATCAGTCCCTGGACCTCGCCGTGGCCGTTGGCGCCCGGGGGGACGGGCCTGGGGGAGCGTACGACGACGCCGGAGAGCACGTGGTCCAGCAGGTGGGAGCCGACGCCGGGCAGGTGCACGGCGGTGGGGATGCCCCAGTGGCGCAGGTGGTTGCGGGGGCCGATGCCGGAGAGCATCAGCACCTGGGGGGTGCCGACCGCGCCCGCGGTCAGGACGACCTGCCCCGAGGGGGAGCAGTGTGCGGTGCGCGGCTGCCCGTTGACGGTGTACTCCACGCCCGTGCAGCGGCCGCCGGCCAGGAGGACCCGGTGAGCGAGGGCCCCGGTCACCACGTGCAGGCCCGGCCGGTGCAGTACAGGGCGGAGGTAGGCGGTGGCGGCGTCCTGGCGTACGCCGTCGGCGATGCTGAGGTCGCCCCAGCCGAACCCCTCCTCCAGGCCGCCGGCGAGGTCGTGCGCCTGGGGTTGGCCGGTGCCGAGGGCGGCGCGCAGGAAGTCCCGTGCGACCGGGTGGCGTTCGACGGCTGGGCCGACCCGCAGCGGGCCGTCCGTGCCGCGCAGGCGCGGGTCGCGGTCCGGGACGCCGGTGAGGTCCTCGCTGCGGCGGAAGAAGGGCAGCAGGTCGTCCCAGCCCCAGCCGTCGGCGCCCTCGGCGGTCCAGGCGTCGTAGCCGGAGCGGTGGCCGCGCAGGAAGTTCATGGCGTTGACGGCCGAGCTGCCGCCCAGGACGCGGCCGCGGGGCCACGGGACGGTGAGGCCGGTCTCGGTCTGCGGCACGGTGCGGTCCGCCCAGTCGAGGGAGGTGCCGAGCAGGCCCGGCCAGGCCGCCGGGACGGACACCTCCGGGGGGTGGTCGGCCGCGCCGGCCTCGAGGAGCAGTACGCGGGCCGCGTCGTCCTCGGAGAGGCGGGCGGCGAGCACGCAGCCCGCGGTACCCGCCCCCACCACGACGTAGTCGAACCCGCCGGCGCCGGCGGAGGTGTCGGCCACGGTGGACCTCCCCTCGCTGTCGCGCGGTATGCCTGCATTGTACGGAGGGCCCCACTGCGGGCGCCGACCCGAACAACCGCCCCTCGGGAGTGATGTTCGGGCCGTTCCGGCACGTGGGCGGGCGGGGACGGCCACCATCGCTGCGTGGTGACTGTTGCCGCGCTGCGCGCGCATCTGGTGGGGGCGGGGATCGCGGGGGTCGTGACGACACCGCGGGAGAAGAGCCTGCGCAGCTACCGGCTGTTCGTGGCGGGCGATCCGCGGCAGACGCTGGGGCTGGAGCCGGCGCGGCCCTGGACGCAGACCGGTCTCCTGCGGTTGATGGCCGACCGATGTGGGGTTTCGCCTGACCCGGGGCACACTTCCGGGCAGGATGTGATCGACCCGGACCGTACGCTCGCGGGGCTGGAGGCCTTCGCCGTACGGCTGGGGGAGGCCGCGCAGCGCAGGGAGCCCGTCCTCATCGGTACTGGTCACCCGCATCGGCTGCTCGGGTTCTACGCCGGATTGGCGGCCGCCCTGTCGGCGGCGGGATGTCCCGTCCTCACCCCATCGCATGGCCGATGTATCGACATGGCGACCCGATTCGGCCTACGCACGTACAACCTCTGGTACGTAGGGGGCGTCGCGACGGTCCGGGATGCGCCGGGTGGGGGCGCCCGTGGTGCGCCGGCGGTGCACACGCACTCCCCGCTCCCGGTTCGGGCCGCGCTGGCGGGTGCGGCAGGACGCGGGGGGCTGCTGCCGAGCCTCGTGGTGGGAGACCACGGCTGGGTCTGCGGAGCAGGTCAGCTGGGCATCGAGGCCATCGGACTGGCCGATTCGGACGACCCGGCGGTGTTCGTCGCGGAGACGGAGGGCAGGGTCTCGGTCGTGGTTCCGCTTGATGACGCTGTGCGGTCCGATTACTACCGACCGCTTACGCGCTATGTACTCAATCGAGCGTGTCTGTCACAGTAGTCAACCGATCGCTACTCCTCTTCCCCACTTGCATCACCCGCACCTAATCTGGGGAGGAGCGCACGTGCGAGAGGGAGTCACCGGAGGGGAAGCCGGTGCCCGTCATGTGCGGAAGGTTCAGGTGTGTCATGGCTTCAAGCGAGAGGCCTCTCAACGAGGTCGTGTTCCTGACCGTGGCAGAGGTCGCCGCGGTGATGCGAGTGTCCAAGATGACCGTGTACCGGCTGGTGCACAGTGGTCATCTGCCGGCGATCCGGGTGGGGAGGTCCTTCCGGGTCCCGGAGCAGGCCGTCCATGACTATCTTCGGGAGTCCTACGTGGGGGTGGGGGAAACTGCCTGACGACCGCCTCGGTTTCTGCTCGGCGCTTGCGGACGGGTAGGCTGTGCCGACGTAGGTCGTGTGGGCTCGGACGCCCCGCACCGAGTGAAAACGAAGCGAGGGTAGTCGTGGGCTCTGTCATCAAGAAGCGGCGCAAGCGTATGGCCAAGAAGAAGCACCGCAAGCTGCTGAAGCGTACGCGTGTGCAGCGTCGCAACAAGAAGTAAGCGAGCTACGCGTCGCACCTCGCTGCCCTCCCGCCCCCACGGACCGTGGGGGCGGGAGGGCAGTGGCGTTCCCGGGGCCGGCGGGCCGTGCCCCCTTGACGGTGCTCGTACGTTCGGGCGTCATCACGGCGCAACATCGAACCGATACGGTGCGTACATGCGGTGCGAGGGAAGGCGCTGATCTTGGGCAAAGTGGTGCTGGTGACCGGAGTGGCCCGCCGGCTCGGCGGCCGGCTGGTACGACGTGTGATGCGCGACCCCGACGTCGACCGGGTGATCGCGGTCGACACGATGCCGACCACGCACCAACTGGGCGGTGCCGAGTTCGTCCGTGCCGACATCAGGCACCCGATGATCGCGAAGGTGCTGGCGGAGCACTCGGTGGACACGGTGGTCCACATGGACGTCAGCGGCACCCTGCCGGGCCGCAGCAGCCGGACCGCGGTCAAGGAGACCAACGTCATCGGCACGATGCAGCTGCTCGGCGCGTGCCAGAAGGCCCCGACGGTGCGCCGCCTGGTGGTGAAGTCCACCACGAGCGTCTACGGGTCCGCGCCCCGCGACCCCGCGGTCTTCACCGAGTCCATGCCGCCCAAGTCGCTGCCCAGCGGCGGCTTCGCGAAGGACGCGGTCGAAGTCGAGGGCTACGTACGCGGCTTCGCCCGACGTCGCCCGGACGTTGCCGTATCGGTTTTGCGGTTCGCCAACATCCTGGGCCCCCGGGCCGACACGCCCCTCGCGGAGTACTTCGCGCTGCCGGTGCTGCCGACCGTGTTCGGCTACGACCCGCGGCTGCAGTTCGTCCACGAGGACGACGTCGTCGACGTCCTGATGCTGGCCCTGCGGGACGAGCGCAACGGGACGATCAACAGCGGCACGTTCAACATCGCCGGTGACGGGGTGCTCCTGCTGTCGCAGACCGCGCGGCGGCTGGGCAAGCCCACGGTGCCGGTGCTGCTGCCCGCGGTCACCTGGGTGGGGCAGGTGCTGCGCACGGCCGGCGTCACCGACTTCTCGCGTGAGCAGATCCGGCTGCTGACCCACGGCAGGGTCGTGGACACCACGCAGATGCGCGAGACGCTCGGGTTCGCCCCGAAGTACACGACCGCCGAGACCTTCAGCGACTTCGCCCGCAGTCGTGGCCCCGGCCTGCTGCCGCCCGACCGGCTCGCCGAGGCCGTCGACCGGCTCGCCGCGCTGGTCCCGGCGGGCAGCCCCCGAGGACTGAGCTCGTGAGCACTGCTGCGAGGAGGAACCGCACCATGGCGGACGCCAAGGTCATCCCGTTCGACGAGGACACGCGGACACGGAGGGGGACGCCGCGCTCGCGCGGGCGGGCCGCGGCCCGCGGCAAGGCGGCCGGCGACACCGGGAACCCGGTGGCCGCGCTGCCGGTCGAGGAGCGGACCGCGGACGCGGCGGCCGGGACCGGCGCCGCCGAGGGCGCCGTGACGGCCTCCGCGGACGCGCCGGGCACCGGTGGTGCCGGTGAGGCGTCCGAGGCCGCCGGGACCGCCCCGGAGGGCGCCGTGGGCACCCCGCTGGCGGCGGCCCTCGGCTCGGCGGCGGACCGGCTGCTGGGCGCGCCCTGGGAGCGCCGGGTGGCGCACGGGCTGGCCTTCCTGCGGCGCCGGATCACCGGCGACTACGAGGTCGACGACTTCGGCTACGACGAGGAGCTCACCGACCAGGTCCTGATGTCGCTGCTCCGGCCGCTGTACGAGTCGTACTTCCGGGTCGAGGTGAAGGGCATCGAGAACATCCCGGCCGAGGGCGGGGCCCTGGTGGTGGCCAACCACTCCGGGACGCTGCCGCTGGACGGGCTGATGATGCAGGTCGCCGTCCACGACCACCACCCCGCGGGGCGGCACCTGCGCCTGCTGGCGGCGGACCTGGTGTTCGTGCTGCCGCTCGTCAACGAGCTGGCCCGCAAGGCCGGGCACACCCTGGCCTGCGCGGAGGACGCGCAGCTGCTGCTGGAGCGAGGTGAGGTCGTCGGGGTGATGCCCGAGGGCTTCAAGGGGCTGGGCAAGCCCTTCTCCGAGCGCTACAAGCTGCAGCGCTTCGGGCGGGGCGGTTTCGTCGCGACCGCGCTCAAGACCGGGGTGCCGATCGTCCCGTGCTCCATCGTGGGCGCGGAGGAGATCTACCCGATGGTCGGCAACGCGAAGACGGTGGCGCGGCTGCTGGGCTTCCCGTACTTCCCGCTGACGCCGACCTTCCCGTGGCTGGGTCCGCTGGGCATGGTGCCGCTGCCGACGAAGTGGACGATCCAGTTCGGCGAGCCCATCCCGACGGACGGCTACGCGCCGGAGGCGGCCGAGGACCCGATGCTGGTGTTCAACCTGACCGACCAGGTACGGGAGACCATCCAGCACACCCTCTACAAGCTGCTGGTGCAGCGCCGGTCGGTCTTCTTCTAGGACGACTCGGGTTCCAGACGACGCGGGATCCAGGACGAAGGGGGCCGGGGCCGCAGGCCCGCGTGGCCCGGACACGGCGGTGGGCCGGGGCGTGATGCCCCGGCCCACCGCCGTGAGGTGCTCGCTCAGTCGTCCCTGTCGTCCTCGGCGCTGAGCCCGAGGCCCGGGAGCAGCCCGGGCAGCAGCGGCGGGAGGGTGACCGACGGCTGGGTGCCGTCGCCGCCCGGGGAGCCGCTGCTCGGCGTGGGGTCGAGTAGATCGCCCGTGCCGCCGATGAGGCCGCCCTCCGCACTGCGGGACGCCGACGGGCTGGACCTGTCGCCGCCGCGCTCGTCGGCCGAGCCGCTGGCGGAACCGCTGACCGAGGGCGAGGGCCCCCGGGTGCCGCTCGCGGAGCGGCTGCCGCTGCCCGGCAGGCCGCGGCCGTCACCGTGGCCGGAGCCGGTGTCGGGCGGCAACAGCTTCTGCAGCGGGGCCACTTCGTCCTCTATGGCGTCGAAGACCGAGGTGACCCGGTTGCCCATGTCGTCGAGCCGGGAGGGGAGCCGGCCGCGCAGCTCCGTCCAGCCCTTGCGGTGGTTGCTGGAGAACGCGGACAGCGTCTCGATCGGCCTCAGCGAACCGTCCTTGCGGTACGCGGCGGCGAGCAGCCGGTGGCCCTCGGTGGCCTCCTGCTGCATCCCCGACAGCGCCCTGCGGATCTCGCCCACGGACTCGTCGTCGAGCTCGCCGCCCCGGCCGCGTTCCATGAGGCGGCGGGCCTCCTGGAGCCGGGTGGAGGCGAGGTCGAGGTAGACCTTGCCGCGGTCGGCGTCGTCGTCGGCGAGGTTGAGGCGCATGTCCTCCATGCCCCGTTTGAGGCCGTAGAGGGTGTCGCCGGGCAGCGCGTCCGTGCTGGCGGCGGCGACGCCGCCGAGGGCACCGGCCGCCACACCGACGGAGAGACCGCCGGCGGCGAGCCTGCGCGACCACGCGGAGCGCGGCTTCAGCTTGCCGAGACCGCGGCCGCCGGCGCGGTGCGTGCCCCGGCCGCCGTCACGCTGTACGGGAACCGTCAGGGTGCCGTCGGCGAGCGCCGCCTCCATGGCGGCGATCAACTGGGCACGCTGGACGGTCTTGGTCTCCGGTTCCAGCACCGGTCGCGGTACGTCCCGCAGGGCGTCCGCCAGGGCCAGGAACGTGCCCTGGTCCGGATCCGCATGCCGGTCCGCGGCGTGGGCACCGTGCTGTACGCCGGCACCCGTCTGGGGGCCTTCGCCCTCGAGGGCGTCGGCGAAGGCGTTGGCCCGCCGGTGCGCCGTTGGATTCGCGATCACGGGCGGCACCTCCTCTCGTCATCCACCTCGACTCCCCGGAGTGCCTTCAAGGTTGTGCACCTTGAGCCTTTCCACCCGATCGAGTGATCGGAAGCGGGCAGGGCACGGCATTGGGGGGTCCGCATGTGATGCAACGAGTGCCGCCCGAGTTGGGTTACGCAGTCATGATGATCGGACCGTGGAGGCAGTCGCAAGATGAAGATCCATCCATCGCGCTCATCGCGCGTCGTCGGGGAGCAGCCGGGCGAGGGTCCGTACGGCCCGGTACTGCAGGGTCTTGATCGCGCCCTCGTTCTTGCCCATGATGCGGGCCGTCTCGGCGACCGAGAGCCCCTGCAGGAAGCGCAGCGTCACGCACTCCTGCTGCTGGGGATTGAGCTTGCGGACGGCCCTGAGCAGCGACTCGTTGGACAGCGCCTCCAGGACGCAGTCCTCCGGGCTGGGCTCGACCTCGTTGGCGTCGAGCATCTCCCCGGTGGTCACCTCCAGCCGGAACCGGCTGGACTTGAAGTGGTCGGCCACCAGGTTGCGCGCGATGGTGACCAGCCAGGCGCCGAAGTCGCGTCCCTGCCAGGTGAAGGTGCCGATGCGGCGCAGCGCGCGCAGGAACGTCTCGCTGGTCAGGTCCTCGGCGGTGGCCTTCCCCCCGACCCGGTAGTAGATGTACCGGTAGACCGTGTCGGAGTAGTGGTCGTAGAGCCGCCCGAAGGCCTCGGTCTCGCCCGCCTGCGCGCGCTCGACCAGGTCCATCATGCGTCCGCTGTCGCTGTCGGCCGCCGGCCGGCGCGGGGTGGCGCCCGTGGTCCGGTCGGCCTGCTGGGTGTTGCGGGAACGTCTGCCGACCGTGGCCCGGCCGTCGGCCAGCGCGTAGGCGCGGCCGGCGGGCGTTGCCGCCGTGGCGAGTGCGGGGACGGGCACGGCGTACGCGGGGACGACGCGCAGCAGGTGCTCAGCCACCAGTGCGCGCAGCGTAGCCAGGCCAGAGGCGTCAACCCCGGTGTGTGGGTACACGGGACTCCCAGAGGCAGAACTTCCATCACGTGCAGTACGGAACCGTTCACCCGTCGTGGCGACGTGTGGGTACCGGCTTGCGTCTGAGGAGAATAACGCTTCGTACAGGCGACGCTACACCGAGTTGCTGAAATCGTCGGTTCCGCCCACTCTCTGGCGGAATGGTGATCGATCAATTATCGAACACCGAAACAGTGTTGACCACATAGCGTCGTGAAATGCTCGCGTGGAGAGCGTGTTGTGGCTGTGTGGCTCACCGTGAACTGACGGGGTGCCAGAGGGTGACCCCGGGCGTGTCGCCCGGGGCCCTAGCGGCGGCGGCGCTGCAGGGCCATCGCGGCGGCCGCGCCGCCCGCCACGGCGCCCACTCCCGCGGCCGCCGGGATGCCGATCTTCGCCGCCTTGCGGCCCGTACGGTAATCGCGCAGGCGCCAGCCCTTTTCGCGTGCGTGCTTGCGCAGACGCGTATCAGGATTGATCGCATATGGATGTCCGACGAGCGACAGCATCGGGATGTCGTTCGACGAATCGCTGTACGCGGCGCAGCGCGAGAGTTCGAGTCCCTCCGCGGCGGCGAGCGCCTTGACGGCCTCGGCCTTGGAGGGGCCGTGCAGCGGCTCGCCGACCAGCCGGCCGGTGTAGACGCCGTCGACGTGCTCGGCGACCGTGCCGAGGGCGCCGGTGAGGCCGAGCCTGCGGGCGATGATCGTGGCGGTCTCCACCGGGGCGGCCGTCACGAGCCAGACCCGCTGGCCGGCGTCGATGTGGGCCTGGGCGAGCGCACGGGTGCCGGGCCAGATCTTGTCGGCCATGTACTCGTCGTAGATCTCCTCGCCGATGGACATGAGTTCCTCGACGCGGTGCCCCTTGATGATCGTGAGCGCGCTCTCCCGCACCTCCTGCATGTGCTCGGGGTCCTCGGACCCGGCGATCCGGAAGTACGCCTGCTGCCAGGCGAAGCGCACGAGGTCGCGGCTCTGGAAGAACTTCCGCTTGTACAGGCCGCGCCCGAAGTGGAAGATCGCGGCGCCCTGCATCACGGTGTTGTCCAGGTCGAAGAAGGCGGCCGCGTGCGGATCGCCGGCCACCGGGAACGCGGGGGCGCCCGCCGGGTCGTCCTTCTTCCCCGCGGGTGCCGCGGGAGCCGCGAGCGCGGCCTCCGCCGCGGCCTCGCCGGCCAGCACGCTGCGCGCGGTGGCGGAGCGCTTACGGGGGGTGAGCCATCGCAGAGCGGCCATGGGGCGAGCATAGCCAGTTCGTTGGGCAACTCCGGTGCACCGATGGAGCAGGTGAATGAACTCCTCGCGACGAGGGTGTTACCGCGGGTCGGGAGTTGACGGGGGCAGAATGGCCGGCATGAGCCCTCTGTTCGGACGCCAAGCGCGCGAAGCCCCGAAGGACCCGGCCGGCCGGACGGTGACGCTGATCGCCAAACCCGGCTGCCACCTGTGCGACGACGCGCGGACAGTGATCCGCAGGGTCGTCGACGACCTCGGCGCGCGCTTCGAGGAGAGGGACATCACGCGCGACGAGGAGCTGCACGAACGGTACTGGGAGCAGATCCCGGTCGTCCTCATCGACGGTGAGCAGCACACCTTCTGGCGTGTCGACGAGGCCAGGCTGCGGCGCGGGCTGGGCGCCTGAGGGCCCTGGTGCGACAGGTGGGCGATTTGCGCGTGTTCCTCTGGACGCGTGTGCTCGATTACCATCAAGGCGTTTTGTGTACAGCGGGGGTGCGTGAGTAAGGACGGTGACTGCGTGCTCCCGGGCAGGCTTCAGACGCGCGGCGGCTTCGCCGTGGTCGATCTCGAGGCCACCGGTGCCAGTTCGCGGCGCCACAGGGTGGTCGAACTGGCCGTGGTCCTGCTGGACCGCGACTTCGGGTACGAGGGCGAGTTCTCCACCCTCGTGGACCCCGAGGGGCCGGTCGGGCCCACCCACATCCACGGCATCGAGTCCCGCCACGTCGAGGCGGTCGGCGCCCCCCTGTTCGGGCAGATCGCCCCGAGGCTGCTGGGGCTGCTGCGCGGCAGGGTGCTGGTGGGGCACAACGTCGGCTGCGACCGCGCGTTCCTGGCGGCGGAGTACGCCCGGCTCGGGGTGGAGTTCCCCGTCGTGCCGGAACTGTGCACCATGCGGATGGCCGCGCTGCGCGAACCCGCGCCGGGCGGGCTGAGCCTGCTGGCGTGCGCCGAGGCGGCCGGGCTGACCGGCTGGACCGCGCACACGGCGCTCGGCGACGCCCGCGCCACGGCCCGGTTGTTCGCCTCGTACGTCCTGGACCACCCGGGTGGACCCGCGCAGGCGGAGAAGGCGCTGGCGCGCGCGGGGGCGGTCGAGTGGCCGCAGTTGGCCGGGGCGGACGCGCTGTGGGTGGGACGCCGGAGTGCGGAGCGGGCGCCGGCGTGGAACGTTCCGTCGCAGCAGAAGGTTTCTTATGTCCGTAATGGGGGTGCGTGATGCCGGTCACTTCCCCCGGGCAAATCGGACACCATCTTTGTGCACGCGTTCACAAAGACATAGCCTGGCGTGCACGGGGCGGTCCCGACGAAGGGTGCCGCTCGCAGCCCAGCTCTACCCGCAGGAGCATCGTGGCAACTGGCCGAACTCACCGACCGGCGACCCGCAGCCGAGGGATTCCCGAGGCCACCGTCGCCAGGCTCCCGCTGTACTTGCGGGCCCTGACCGCGTTGTCCGAGCGATCGGTGCCCACCGTTTCCTCGGAGGAACTCGCGGCCGCCGCCGGGGTGAACTCCGCCAAGCTGCGCAAGGACTTCTCCTACCTCGGTTCCTACGGAACCCGCGGCGTCGGCTACGACGTCGAGTACCTCGTGTACCAGATCTCCCGTGAGCTGGGCCTCACCCAGGACTGGCCCGTCGTCATCGTCGGCATGGGAAACCTCGGGGCCGCGCTCGCCGGGTACGGCGGCTTCGCCTCCCGCGGTTTCCGCATCGCCGCGCTCATCGACGCGGACGTCCAGCTCACCGGCCGGCTCATCGCCGGGCTGCCCGTACGGCACGCGGACGAGCTGGAGGGCATCGTCGAGGACAACCAGGTGTCCATCGGCGTGATCACCACGCCGGCCGGGGCCGCGCAGGAGGTCTGCGACCGCCTGGTGGGCGCCGGGGTCACCTCGATCCTCAACTTCGCCCCGACCGTGCTGACCGTCCCCGACGGGGTCGACGTCCGCAAGGTCGACCTCTCCATCGAGCTGCAGATCCTCGCCTTCCACGAACAGCGGAAGGCCGGCGAGGAGCTGGAGGGCAGCCTCGCGGCGCCCCCGGCGGCGGCCAAGGCGGGCCGTGACGGCGGTCGCCGTCCGGGACCTGACGGGGACGTCCCCGCCGTGATGCCGGCATGAGCCTCCTCGTCGTCGGACTGAGTCACCGCACCGCCCCCGTCAGCGTCCTGGAGCGCGCGGCGCTGGGTGAGGACACCAAGGGCAAGCTGCTGCTGGACGTGATGGCCGCCGAGCCCGCGGGCGAGGCCGCGGTGCTGTCCACCTGCAACCGCATCGAGCTGTACGCGGACGTGGACAAGTTCCACGCCGGCGTCGCCGAGCTGTCCACCCTGCTCGCCACGCACAGCGGCGTCGGTCTCGACGAGCTGACCCCGCACCTGTACGTGCACTACGAGGACCGGGCCGTCCACCACCTGTTCTCGGTCGCCTGCGGCCTGGACTCCATGGTCGTCGGCGAGGGCCAGATCCTCGGCCAGATCAAGGACACCCTGAGCCTCGGCCAGGAACTGCACACCGCGGGCCGCTCCCTGAACGACCTGTTCCAGCAGGCGCTGCGGGTCGGCAAGCGCGCGCATTCCGAGACCGGCATCGACCGGGCCGGGCAGTCGCTGGTGACCTTCGGCCTGGAGCAGATGGCCCAGGCGGTCGGCGGCGTCCCCTTCGAGGAGTGGGGCAAGGGCAAGCGCGCCCTGGTCGTCGGCGCCGGATCGATGAGCTCGCTGGCCGCGGCCACCCTCGCCCGCGCGGGGGCGGGCGAGATCGTGGTCGTCAACCGCACCCACGAGCGTGCCGAGCGCCTCGCCGAGAGCGTCGGCGGCCGTGCCGCGTACCTGGAGGACCTGGCCGGCGAGCTGTCGTCCGCGGACATCGTCGTCTCCTGCACGGGGGCGACCGGGCTGGTGCTCACCGCCGACACCGTGGCCCGCGCCACGCTTTCCCGGGCCCTGCGCTCCGGCGGCAAGCCGGTGGCGCCCATCGGGATGCTCGACCTCGCCCTGCCGCGCGACATCGACCCGCTGGTGCACTCCCTGGACGGCGCCCACGTCATCGACCTGGAGACCATCGCCGAGGCCGCCGCCGACGCCCCGATGGCCGCGGACGTCGACGAGGTGCGAAAGATCGTTTCGGCTGAGGTGGCCGCCTTCGGCGCCGCCCAGCGCGCCGCGCACATCACGCCGACCGTCGTCGCGCTGCGCGCCATGGCCGCCGACGTGGTCGCCACCGAACTGGCGCGCCTCGACGGCCGCCTCCCCGACCTGGACGAACGGCAGCGCGCGGAGGTCACCCAGACCGTGCGCCGCGTCGTCGACAAGCTCCTGCACGCGCCTACTGTGCGGGTCAAGCAGCTCGCGGGAGAGCCCGGCGGCGCCGGGTACGCCGACGCGCTGCGCGAACTCTTCGACCTGGACCCCCAGGCGGTCGCCGCGGTCAGCAGGGCCGACTCACCGCGCACGCCGGTGATCCCCTCCGCCGCCTCGGCCGTACCGCCGGTGGCGTCGGCTGCTTCAGCAACGAGTGACTCGAATCGAGGGCGGGCATGACGAGCCCAACCGCACTGAAACTGGGAACCCGGCGCAGCGCGCTGGCGATGGCGCAGTCCGGCATGGTGGCCGAGCAGGTCCGCCGGATCACCGGCCGTGACGTGGAACTGGTGGAGATCACCACCTACGGCGACGTCTCGCGCGAGCACCTGGCGCAGATCGGCGGCACCGGCGTCTTCGTCTCCGCCCTGCGCGACGCGCTGCTGAGCGGCGAGATCGACTTCGCCGTCCACTCCCTCAAGGACCTGCCGACCGCCGACCCCGAGGGCCTGACCCTCGCCGCGGTCCCGCTCCGTGAGGACCCGCGCGACGCGCTGATCGCGCGCGACGGCCTCACCTTCGAGCAGCTGGCCGCCTCCCCCCGGGGAGCCCGCATCGGCACCGGCTCGCCGCGCCGCATGGCGCAGCTCAACGCCTGGGCCCGCTCGATGGGGGTGCGCGTCGAGACCGTGCCGATCCGCGGCAACGTCGACACGCGCATCGGATACGTTGCCTCGGGCGACCTCGACGCCGTCGTGCTCGCCGCCGCCGGGCTCAGCCGGCTGGGGCGCCTCGCGGAGGCCACCGAGCTGATCTCCGCCGACGTCGTGCTGCCCGCTCCCGGACAGGGAGCGCTGGCCGTCGAATGCCCTGCGGACGACGCAGGGCTCGTCTCCGTGCTCGCCGAGCTCGACGACCCGTTCACCCGGGCCGCCGTGACCGCCGAGCGCGCACTGCTCGCCGCCCTCGAGGCCGGCTGCTCCGCGCCCGTGGGCGCGCTGGCCGAGCCTGCCTTCGAAGGCGTCGGCGAGCCCATCACCGAGCTGCGCCTGCGCGGTGTCGTCGGGACCACCGACGGCTCCTCGCTGGTGCAGATGTCCATCACCGGTCCGACCCCCGCATCCCGGGACGAAGCCGTGGCCCTCGGCCGCGAGCTCGCCGACGAGATGCTCGCCAAGGGCGCGGCCGGTCTTATGGGGGAGCGCGAACTTTGAGCCCCACCGCCGCCGCAGCGACCAACACGACCGCAGACGCCACCGCGGCCGGGCCGGCAGGACCGGCAGGCCGGACGGCCACCGCGGGCCGCACCGGGACCGCGGGCACGGGAACCCCGGGTTCCGTCCTCGGGCACGTCACCTTCCTCGGTGCCGGGCCCGGTGACCCCGGGCTGCTGACCCTGCGCGCCGTCGAGGCGCTCGCCCACGCCGACGTCCTGATCGGTGACCAGCACGTGCTGGACGTCGTGACGACCCATGCCCGGCCGGGCGTGGACACGGCACAGCCGGGCGACGCCGAAGGGGAGTTGAGCCCCTCGGCCGCTGCCGCCAAGCTTTTCATGGCCTCCGCGCGCACCGGCAAGCGGGTGGTCCGTGCGATCGCCGGCGACCCCGGACTCGACTCCGCGGCCGCCGGCGAGATGCTCGCCTGCGCGCAGGCCGGCATTCCCTTCGAGGTCGTGCCGGGCGTGGCCGCGGCCGTGGGCGTGCCCGCGTACGCGGGTGTGCCGCTCAGCGGCGACGTGCGCTTCGTGGAGGCCGCGACCGCGTCGGGGCGGTGCTGGAACGAGGCGGGCGCGAGCGACGCGACCCTGGTCGTCTCCACCACCCTGCAGACGGTCGCCGCCAACGCGGCGGAGCTGGTCTCCGGGGGCCGCAAGCCGGACACCCCGCTGACCGTGACGGTCGCCGGCACGACGACCCGCCAGCGCACCTGGACGGCGACCCTGTCGACGATCGCGGCCGAGTTGAAGGCCACGAAGGCGCTGCCCACGCCGGAGGGCCCGATCGCGGCGATAGCCGTGGTCGGCGAGCCGACCACGCGGCGCGACCTGCTCTCCTGGTTCGAGACCAAGCCGCTGTTCGGCTGGAAGGTGCTCGTCCCGCGCACCAAGGAGCAGGCCGCCTCGCTCTCCGACCAGCTGCGCTCCTACGGCGCCGTGCCGCACGAGGTGCCCACGATCGCGGTGGAGCCGCCCCGCACCCCGCAGCAGATGGAGCGCGCGGTGAAGGGCCTGGTCACCGGGCGGTACGAGTGGATCGCCTTCACCTCGGTGAACGCCGTCAAGGCCGTCCGTGAGAAGTTCGAGGAGTACGGGCTCGACGCGCGCGCCTTCGCCGGGATCAAGGTCGCGGCGGTGGGCGAGCAGACGGCCGCGGCGCTGGTGGACTTCGGCGTGAAGCCGGACCTGGTGCCCAGCGGCGAGCAGTCCGCCGCGGGCCTGCTGGAGGACTGGCCGCCCTACGACCCCGTCTTCGACCCGATCGACCGGGTCTTCATGCCGCGCGCCGACATCGCGACGGAGACGCTCGTGGCCGGGCTCGTGGAGCTCGGCTGGGAGGTCGACGACGTCACCGCCTACCGGACCGTGCGGGCCTCCCCGCCGCCGGCGGAGACCCGTGAGGCGATCAAGGGCGGCGGGTTCGACGCGGTGCTGTTCACCTCGAGCAGCACGGTGCGCAACCTCGTCGGCATCGCGGGCAAGCCGCACAACGTGACGGTGATCGCCTGCATCGGCCCGGCCACCGCGAAGACCGCGGAGGAGCACGGGCTGCGGGTGGACGTGATGGCCCCGGAGCCGTCCGTCCACGCGCTGGCGCAGGCGCTGGCGGACTTCGGCGTCCGGCGGCGCGAGACGGCGATCGCCGCGGGAGACCCCGTCACGCGGCCCAGCGAGCGGCGTCCCGGCTCCCGTCGCAGGGCCCGCGTCTGAGGCCACCCCGGCCCCGTTCGCTCCGTGCCCCCGGCTCCCTCCCGGAGCCGGGGGCCGCTGCGTTCCGGGGCCGGGGGCTGCTGCGTTCCGGGACCAGTGCCGGGCCGACAACGGGTCGGCATGAGCACGGCGCCCACGGGCGTACCGTGGAACGCGGAAAACGGCCCGGGACGGAGAAAGGCGCGGCGCGATGACGAGCGGAAGCGGAAGCGGACACGGTCAGTTCCCCGGTACGAGGCCCCGCCGGCTGCGCACGACGCCCGCGATGCGCCGCCTCGTCGCGGAGACCCGGCTGCACCCCGCCGAGCTGATCCTGCCCGCCTTCGTCCGTGAGGGCGTGCACGAGCCCGTGCCGATCACGGCCATGCCCGGCGTCGTCCAGCACACCCGAGACACCCTCCGCAAGGCGGCCGTCGAGGCGGCCGAGGCGGGCGTCGGCGGGATCATGCTCTACGGGGTGCCGCTGGACGAGAAGAAGGACGCCGTCGGCACGCCCGGCACGGACCCGGACGGGATCCTGCAGGTGGCGATCCGGGACGTGATCAGCGAGGTCGGGGACGCGCTGGTGGTCATGTCCGACCTGTGCCTGGACGAGCACACCGACCACGGCCACTGCGGAGTGCTGGACGCCGAGGGCCGGGTGGACAACGACGCGACCCTGGAGCGCTACGCCGAGATGGCGCGGGTGCAGGCCGACGCGGGCGTGCACGTGCTGGGCCCGAGCGGCATGATGGACGGTCAGGTGGGCGTGGTGCGGCAGGCGCTGGACGCCGCCGGTCACCAGGACGTCTCCATGCTGGCCTACACGGCGAAGTACGCCTCGGCGTTCTACGGGCCGTTCCGCGAGGCCGTGGGCTCCTCGCTGAAGGGCGACCGCAAGACGTACCAGCAGGACCCGGCGAACCTGCGCGAGTCGCTGCGCGAGCTGGCGCTGGACATCGCCGAGGGCGCCGACATGGTGATGGTGAAGCCGGCGCTGCCGTACCTGGACGTGGTGGCGAAGGTCGCCGAGGCCGTCGACGTGCCGGTCGCGGCGTACCAGGTCAGCGGTGAGTACGCGATGGTCGAGGCGGCCGCCGAGCGCGGCTGGATCGACCGCGAGCGCGCCATCATGGAGACCCTGACCGGGATCCGCCGCGCCGGTGCGCAGCTGATCCTCACCTACTGGGCGACCGAGGTGGCCTCGCAGCTCTGACGTCTGCGGCCGCCCGGCTCGCGGGTACCGGTCGCCACCGCGCACCGGACGCCCACGGCGCGGCGTGGTGCCGCGTCCGGCGAACACCAGTACCGGGCACGCGAGTCCGGCCCGTCGCGGGACCGGCGACGATCTCCGGCCCGTCCGTGCGTGTGCACGGGCGCGGCTGAGCACCGCGGACGGATGTGGAAGGGCCCGCCCCCGTGAGGGGCGGGCCCTTCGTCCGTTCCCAAGGGTCGCGGCTCTTCGGGTCCGGGGCCCTGTCGGGGCGCGGAGGGCACGGGACGTGACGCCCCCTCAGCGTGGGCGCGGCCGTCGCGCAGCCGTGGGCCCGCCGGCCGGGTGTGACCGGCGGCAGTGGAGTGATCATGCCCGGCCGGGTCTGCAGCCGGGACGGTCACCTGCCGAAGGTGGCAGGGCGGCGTTCTTCCCGCCCTGCCCGGACGCGGTGCCCACAGATGATCGCGCGCAGGACGCGGATGCGGACGGCGCGGTTCCAGGTCCTCCGGCATTTCATTACATCAAGTGGCGTTGGTGTCGATTCGGACTTAACGGCCTAAGTAGGTGGGAAATTCACAGCAAGTCCACAGCAGGCGGAGGCACAAGGGCCTCCGCCGTGAAAGGAGAACCGCGATGCGGATTCCCCGATTCGCCGCCGCGCTGGGCGTCGCTGCCGCCGTCCTGCTGGGCGGCGCCGGCGCTGCCGGCGCCGCAACGCCGCCCACGGCGGCGGTGTCGCAGACGACCCAGGCGACAAACGACCGGGGCGGCGAGTACCGGTACGACGGTGACCGCGGCCGGGGCGGCCGTGAGTTCCGCCGTGACCGGGGCCGTGACGGACGCGAGTACCGCCGCGGCGGGCGCGACGGCCGCTGGCACCACCGCCACCACCGGCACCACCCGCGCTGGCACCACCGCCACCACCGTCACGACCACCGCTGGCACTTCCACCGCTGAGCGGTCCTGACCGGGTTGTCTCGGGGGTGTCCTTCCACCGCGGGGAAGGACACCCGTACCTCGGGCCCGGCCGGAAGCCGGCCTAGTCCCACCAGAAGGACCAGACGGGGGCGTCCACCAGGGACCCGGCGTACGCGCGCAGCGAGCCGTCGCCCTGGGTGACGTTGTCCGGGCAGAAGGCGAAGTGCTCGGCGGCCACGGCCTCAGCCTCCGCCACGGTGGCCGGCGGCGCGGCCACGGAGACGAAGAGCACGTCGAAGCCGACGGCCACGACGCGCACGCCGAAGCGCTCCTCCCAGGAGCGCAGCACCGAACAGAGCCGGGCCACGTCGTACTCGTGGTTGCACGGCCCCGTCCAGCCGATGGCGGCGGGGACGTCGGCGCTGCGCCGGGCGGGGACGAGGGCCGCTCGGGGGTCCTTGATCCATCCCGCCTCGACCACGGACGCGGCGACCTCGGCCGCCCTGACGTCCGGGTCGGCCTCGAACTCCCGCGCGGGCGCGAGGCCGGGCCACGTCCGGCCGAACGGGGCGACCAGGTCGCCGTCGTCCTCGCCGGGATCCTCCTCCCACTCGCCCTCCCAGAAGCCGGCGAGGACCTCGTCGGCGTCGTGGTCGCCGGGGTAGGACATCGCCCCGGGGTCCAGGTCCCTGGTGGTGGGCAGCGCCCCGTCCATGGAGAGCAGCACCGGGAGCAGACCCGCCGTCATCCGCGCGGGGAGCAGCCGTTCCCAGGAGGCGGGTTCGGCGGGCCCTTCCGCGTGCCAGAGCAGCGGTTCGTGGCTGCGGCCGTCGCGCGTGGCGTCGACGAGCGTGCCGGGCGGGAGGTCGAGGCCCAGGGACCGGCCGGCCGGGTCCTGCGCGAGCTTCGGGAGCTGGTTGGGGAGCATCGCCATGGCCGTGAATCTAGGGGTGCCCACCGACAGCGGCGGCCCCGGGGGAGTGATGACTCCTGCCGGGGCCGCCGACGTACGGACGCGGGGCGCGTCAGAGGCGCTCGGGCGTGCGGATGCCGAGCAGCGCCATGCCCTGCCGCAGGGTGCGGGCGGTCAGGTCGCAGAGGAAGAGGCGGTTCTCCTTGACGTCCGGGGCCGGCTCGGGCTTCACGACCGGGCACTGGTCGTAGAACGTCGTGAACGCCGAGGCCAGCGCGTACAGGTACGAGGCCAGCTTGTGCGGCTCGTACGTCTCCGAGACGCCCGCCAGGGTCTCCGCGAACCCGTCCAGCAGCAGACCGAGCGCCCGCTCGGCCGGGGCCAGCGGCAGCTCGGGGTGGGCGACCGGCTGTGCGCCGCCCGACTTGCGCTGGATCGACTGGGTACGCGCGAACGCGTACTGCAGGTACACGCTCGTGTCGCCGTTGAGCGAGACCATCCGGTCGAGGTCGAAGACGTAGTCCCGGCCGAGCGAGGTGGACAGGTCGGCGTACTTGATCGCGCCGATGCCGACCTCCTTGGCCCGGTCGGCGACCTCCTCGTCCGTCAGATCGGGGGACTTGTCCCGGATGACGGTCGCGGCCCGCTCCACGGCCTCGTCCAGCAGGTCGACCAGCCGGAAGGTCTCACCGGACCGGGTCTTGTACGGCTTGCCGTCCTTGCCGAGCAGCGTGCCGAACGGGATGTGGAGCGCCTTGACCTCGTCGGTCAGCCAGCCGGCCCGCTTGGCCGTCTCGAAGACCATCTTGAAGTGCAGGGCCTGCCGGGAGTCCACCACGTACAGCAGCGTGTTCGCGTGCAGGTCGGCGGTGCGGTTGCGGATCGCGGACAGGTCGGTCGCGGCGTAGCCGAAGCCGCCGTCGGCCTTCTGCACGATCAGCGGGACCGGCTCGCCGTCCTTGCCCTTGACGTCGTCGAAGAACACGCACAGCGCGCCCTCGGAGCGCACGGCGACGCCGGACTCCTCCAGCAGCTTGCAGGTCTCGACGAGCATGTCGTTGTAGCCGGACTCGCCGACGACGTCCTCGTCGCGGATCTCGATGTCCAGCTTGTCGTAGACCGAGTTGAAGTAGATCTTCGACTCGTCCACGAAGCGCTGCCACATCGCCAGCGTCTCCGGCTCGCCCGCCTGGAGGTCCACGACCCGCTTGCGCGACCGGGTCTTGAAGTCGTCGTCGGAGTCGAAGACCGTCCGGGAGGCCTTGTAGAGCCGGTTGAGGCGCGACATGGAGGCCTCGCCCGCCTCCTCGCCGGCCTCGGACGTCCCGTGGTCCAGCTCGTGCGGGTGCTCGACCAGGTACTGGATGAGCATGCCGAACTGGGTGCCCCAGTCGCCGATGTGGTGCCGCCGGACCACCGTCTCGCCCTCGAACTCCAGGATCTTGACGAGCGCGTCGCCGATCACCGAGGACCGCAGGTGGCCGACGTGCATCTCCTTGGCCACGTTCGGCTGCGCGTAGTCGATCACCGTGACGCCGGGGTCCGCCTTGGCGGGCACGCCGAGCCGGTCGTCGGCGGCCCGGGCGGCCAGCGTCCGGGTGATCGCGGCGTCGGAGACGGTGATGTTCAGGAAGCCGGGGCCCGAGACCTCGACGTCGGCGATGAGGCCGTCGTCCTTCGG
Organism: Streptomyces sp. NPDC111520; assembly: GCF_055635295.1. Taxonomy (NCBI): domain Bacteria; kingdom Bacillati; phylum Actinomycetota; class Actinomycetes; order Kitasatosporales; family Streptomycetaceae; genus Streptomyces; species Streptomyces sp. NPDC111520. The sequence goes on from NZ_JBVKBW010000014.1 coordinate 23,273, forward strand.
GAGGGCGGCCACGACCTCGGCGGCCAGCTCGCGCGGGTTCGCCTGGTGGAGCTTGGCGAGGCCCAGCACACCGTTGGCCTGGAAGTCGGCCCGGTCGCTACGTCGCAGCAGCGGGTCGGCACCGAGGGCGTCAGCGACGCGCTGCTGGATCGTGGCGGAAAGCGAGTTGACCGAGGCCATGGGATGGGTGCTTCCTGAGAGGGATCGGAGATCAACCCTCAGTATCCCACGCGCTACCACTCATTTTTCTCTGGGACAATTGCCGGGTACCGCGCTACCCGCTGCACAGGTGGAAGGAAGTCGAGACAGTGGCTCAGAGCACCGAGGCCGACTGGGTCGCCCGCTTCGCGGACGACGTCATCGCGGAAGCCGAGCGGCGGGCTCCGGGCAAGAAAATCACCGTCGCCTCCGGGATCAGCCCGTCCGGGCCGATCCACCTGGGCAATCTGCGCGAGATCATGGTCCCGCACCTGGTCGCCGACGAGATCAAGCGGCGCGGCGTGCCCTGCGAGCACATCCTGTCCTGGGACGACTTCGACCGCTACCGCAAGGTGCCGGCGGGCTACGACCCGTCGTACGCCGAGCACATCGGCAAGCCGCTGACCGCCGTCCCGGCGCCCGAGGGCAGCGCGTACGAGAGCTGGTCCGACCACTTCAAGGCGCCCTTCCGCGAGGCGCTGGCGGCGCTCGGCGTCGAGGTCACCGAGATCAGCCAGACCGTCGAGTACACCTCCGGCACCTACCGCGAGCAGATCCTGCACGCGATGCGCGAGCGCCGGCGGATCGACGAGGTGCTCGGCCGCTACCGGACGAAGAAGAAGGCCGGCGGCGAGGAGCAGGACGACGAGGAGGCCACGCTCGCGCAGGCCCCCGAGTACTTCCCGTACAAGCCGTACTGCACGGCCTGCGACAAGGACCTCACCACCGTCGTCGCCTACGACGACGACACCACCGAGCTGACCTACGAGTGCCAGGCCTGCGGCAACCGCGAGACGGTCCGGCTGAGCGAGTTCGACCGCGGCAAGCTGGTGTGGAAGGTCGACTGGCCGATGCGCTGGGCCTTCAAGGGCGTGGACTTCGAGCCCTCCGGCGTCGACCACCAGTCGCCCGGCTCCTCGTGGATGGTCGGCCAGCAGCTGGTGCGCGAGATCTTCGGCGCCGAGCCGCCCATCGGCCCGATGTACGCCTTCGTCGGCATCAGCGGCATGGCCAAGATGTCCAGCTCCAAGGGCGGCGTGCCGATCGCGGCCGACGCCCTGCAGATCATGGAGCCGCAGCTGCTGCGCTGGCTGTACGCCCGCCGCCGGCCCAACCAGGCGTTCAACATCTCCTTCGGCGACGAGATCTCCCGCACCTACGACGAGTGGGACGCGCTGGAGCGCAAGGTCGCCGAGGGCGCGGCCGCGCCGGTGGACCTCGCGGTGCACTCGCGGGCCGCGCGCACCGCGGGCGGCGAGCTGCCGACCACCCCGCGCAAGCTGCCGTACCGCACCCTCGCCTCCGTCGTGGACATCACGACCGGGGACGAGGAGCAGACGCTGCGCATCCTGCGCGACCTCGACCAGGAGCGGCCGCTGGCCTCCCTGGACGAGGCCCGGCCGCGGCTGGACTGCGCCGAGCGCTGGGTGAACACCCACGTCGAGCCGGAGGCCCGTACCCGGGTGCGCACCGAGCCCGACGCGGAGTCCCTCGCGGCCCTGTCCGGCGAGGAGCGGGAGGCCCTGAAGCTGCTGGTGGACGGGCTGCCCGAGCACTGGTCGCTGGACGGGCTGACCACCCTGGTCTACGGCGTGCCGAAGATCCAGGCCGGCTTCGCGCCCGACGCCAAGCCGACCCCGGAGATGAAGGTCGCCCAGCGGTCCTTCTTCGCCCTGCTCTACAAGCTGCTGGTCGGCCGGGACACCGGACCGCGGCTGCCCACCCTGCTGCTGGCCGTGGGCCAGGACCGGGTGCGGGAGCTGCTCGCGGGCAGCTGACCCCGGCTCGTACACGACGGCGGCGGGTGGCCATGCCACCCGCCGCCGTCGCGCGTTCCGGGGCGAATATTCGAACGCGTCGTGGCGCGCGGCGCGTTATGGTCGTCGGGCGCGGGGCGGCTCCCGGTGTGCTTCCTTCTCTTCACTCCAAATGAACCGAGTGCACCCCCTTCCCGCCCCGCGCGCGCAACCGGCGTCACCGGTCCGGCGACCGGACCGGACCCGGGGCGGCTCCTGGGCGTGCTTCCTTCTCACTGCGAAGTCGCATTCTTGCGATGGATTTCAGCGCGCCCACTTCCCGCCCTGAGGTCAACCAGGGGGAGACACAGCGATGTTCACGACCACGACCGCACCCGCCACGACCGCTCCGCGTCCGCTCGCGGCCGTCATGCTCGCCCGCCGCGGAGCCGTCTACCTGCCCTCCGCCCCGGCGGGCGGGTCGCTCGGCAGTGCTGCCGGTGCGGCGCTGCTGGAGGCCGACCTCCTGGACCGCGGCTACCTGATGTCCCCCGCGCTGCGCGAAGCGCTCGCCGGGCGCGGCGAGACCGCGCTGGCCGCCGCGGGCCGCGCGCTGCTGGACGACATCGACGAGGCGCTCGGCGCGGACCGGTCGCACGTGCCGTTGTTCCGCGACTTCCCCATGAGCACGCCGGCCGACACCTTCGCGTTCTACGTCGACCGCGTGCTGACCCTGCTCTTCCAGCACCCGGAGCAGCCGTGTGTCCTGTGCGGCACGGACGGTACCGTCCACGCCGTCTCGCCCTGCGCGCACCTGGTGTGCCGGAGCTGCTTCGACGGCGCGGACTTCTCCGCGTGCCCCGTCTGCCACCGCCGTATCAAGGCCGACGACCCCTTCCTGCGGCCCCGCCGGCCGCGCCGCTTCGGCGGCCGCCGGCGCGCCCTGCCCGAGCGGCTGCGCGTCCTGCACCACGGCGGCGACCTCGCCGCCCGGGACGCGGACGCGCTGCGCGAGCTCCACGGGCTCCTCGCCAGGCCCGGCGCCCTGAGCCCGCAGGACGCCGACGATCTGGCGGCGCTGCTGGAGACCCGCGACCGGGCGGACGTCTCCTGGCTGCCGGAGCACGTCCCCGGCCGCGAGACCAAGGCCCGCGTCCTGGCCTGGCTGCTGGCGGACGCCGCCGCCCACGGGACGACGGTCCCCGCCGTGACCGCCCGCATCGACACGGCGACCGACATCCTGCGGCTGCTCTCCGTGCGTTCCGGCGGCGACCCCGGCCTGGTCGACCTGCCGCGCTTCGTCTCGGTGCCCCGGCCGCTGCGGCGCGCCCTGCTCGGGGCGCTGGAGGGCGTGGCCCCCGACCTCGCCGTGCAGGACATGCGCCGGCACCGGCACGCGTGGCTGCGGGTCGCCGAACTGCTGCACCCCTTCGAGTACGCGGACCGCTTCCCCCGGGCGGCACTGGCCGTCGCGGCGCTGCGCGACACCCGGCTCGCGGACGGCGACGCGCTCACCGCGACCCTGCGGACGGCGGCCGGCGCGGACGCGCGGGTCGACGCGACCGGCACCACGGTCCGCGTGCGCGGCTGGGCGGGCCGGGTCGAGGCCGCGCTGCACGCCATGGACGTGCCGGCGGCCGTCGTACTGCTGGCGCAGCGGCCGGGCGAGTTCGTGCGCCGCCTCGACCACCTGCTGCGGTTGTCGGTCGCCGATGACGCCGAGGACGCAGACACCGTCCTGGCGGCCCTGGAGCCGGCGGTGACCCGGGTCTCGCCCGCCGTGCTGCTGTCCGCGCTCGGCGAGCTGCGCAGCCGCCCCCACGCGGTCCCCACCCGGGTGTTCTTCCCCAAGGGCGGTACCGCCAGGGCGCACTTGGTGGAGGACGACCGGCTGCCGATCGGGGCGGACGTCGTCGCGCGGGCCGTCGCCCTGCTGGAGGCCGAGGTGCTGCGGCGGGCGGCGCAGGGGGAGGCCGCCGACGTCGCCGTCGTGGACGCGGGCCTGGACGGCGTGATCGCGCCGTTCACCGAGCGCACGGCCTCGCGCGCCCTGGTGACGCTGCCGCGCGGCAGCGAACTGCCCGTCCCGGACGGGCGGACCCTGCGGCTGTTCCTGCACTGGATGGAGAGCGAGGAGTCCGGCCGGACCGACCTGGACCTGTCCACGGCCATGTTCGACGCCGAGTGGAACGCGGTCGGCCACTGCGACTACACGCGCCTGCGGTTCGGGGCGGACGCCGCCGTGCACTCGGGCGACCTCACCAGCGCCCCGGCGCCGCAGGGCGCGGCGGAGTTCGTGGACCTCGACCTGGACGCGCTCGCGGCCGCAGGGGTCCGCCATGTGGTCGCGGTGGTCTTCTCGTTCAACAGCGTCCCGTTCGAGGCGCTGGCCGAGGCGTTCGCCGGACTCATGGTCCGCGACCTGCCCGGGGACCGGGGGCCGGTCTTCGACGCACGCGCCGTGGAACAGCGCTACGACCTGACCGGCCGGGCCTCGGCGAGCGTGCCGCTGGTGGTCGACGTGGTGAACCGCACGATGCGCTGGCTGGACATCACGAGGGGCGTCACCGGCACGCACCACTCGGTCGCGCGGCACGGGGACGACCTCGCCCTGCTCGGCAAGGCCCTGACCGCCCAGTTCGCCTCCGGGGCCCGCGTGGGCCTGGGTGAACTGGCCGTGTGGCAGGCGGCCGCCCGTGCGGCGACCGTGCTGCTGCGGCACGCGGACGGCTCGGTGACGGCGTACCGGCGCCGCGCCGGGGAGCTTGTGGCGGGGTTCGCGGCGCGGATCGGGTCGCCGGACGCGGACGGCGACGTCGACGTGCCCGCGGAGCTCGGACGGGTGCGGCTGGCCTGGCTGCTCCGGGGGGACCTCGAACCGGCCGAGGGCGCTGAGGTGTTCGCGCTGCACCCGGCGGGGCTGGACGCGGCGCGGGTGCGGCTGCGGTCGGCGGCGGACGTCGTCGCCGCCCTGACCCCGACCCCGGCCCCGGCGGCCGGGTGAGGCGCTGAGTCGCGGTCTCTACGGTCGTACGCGGGGCGGGCGTTGCCGACCCGGCGCACTCTTGTCCGCCCGGCCGCAAGAGGGGCCTTCCCATGTGCCTGGGCGAGTGCGCGTTCGGCTCGTCCAGCGTATGGAAGGCCGTGGGGAACACGGGGTCCTCGCCGTGAGGCCTGCCGGCACGTGATTCGGCAGGCCTCATCAAAGGGCTGGGGCTGCAGACCAATCATCGGGCGCCGAACAGCCCAGACTCCGTCAGCCTTACGCGATGTGGTCTTCCATCAGCTGACTGTTGAGACGGGCCGTGAGCCGGTCGTGGATGGTGCTCAGTTCGCGACCGGAGTAGCGGACCCCGTACACGGCCTCGATGTTCGCGGCGAAAGCACCGGGTGTGGGCATGCCCTCGCCCTCTATCGACTGCCGGAACACCCGGTACAGGTCCTCGTCCGACGGCATCGCGTCCGTTATGCCCTCGCCGAGAGGACGCGTCCCACCTGCGCCGTTCGGCACCTGTACGGACGGCTCCGGCGCCTGCTCCTGGACCGGCACGGGCATTGGCTCCGGAGTGGGCTCCGGCTCGGGAGCGCGCGGCTGCGGTACCGGGGCCTGCTGCATCCGTCCATTGGCGAAGGCCTGATGCTGTGGCGGCGGATATGCAGAAGGCTCGCTGTTCGGGGCGTAGCCGCCCCGGTACTGCACGGGCTCAGGAGCGGCGAACCACTTGCTCGGCTTTTCCGCCACATCTGCCTGCGTCGGTGCCTGTGCGGGCGTCATGGCCCGGGCGGCCCTGGACTCGGGATCGGGCACTACGACGGCAGGAGCCACTGCTTGCGCGGGCCGTAGCCGCGGCTCGGTTCCTGCCGCCGTGAGGCTGGCCGGGGCCGCGGCAGGGGCAGGGGCGGGGGCCGGAGCCGGGAGGTCGATGCCGGCGGCGGCGAGGCCGATGGCCGCGGTCTGCTCCATGGGGACCCCGTACCGGGCGAGCTTCAGCGGCATCAGGGACTCGACGGGGGCCTTGCGGCGCCAGGCCCGGCCGTAGCGGGCGCGCAGCCGGGCGCGGTAGACGAGACGTTCCTGCTCGACCCGGATGACCTCGTCGTAGCTGCGCAGCTCCCACAGCTTCATGCGCCGCCAGAGGCGGAAGGTCGCGAACGGGGCCAGCAGCCAGCGGGCGAGCCGGACCGACTCCATGTGCTTGTCGGCCGTGATGTCGGCGATCCGGCCGATCGCGTGCCGGGCCGCCTCCACGGAGACGACGAAGAGGATCGGGATGATGCCGTGCATCCCGACGCCCAGCGGGTCCGGCCAGGCCGCCGCGCCGTTGAAGGCGATCGTCGCCGCCGTCAGCAGCCACGCGGTCTGGCGCAGCAGCGGGAAGGGGATGCGCAGCCAGGTCAGCAGCAGGTCCAGCGCGAGCAGGACCACGATCCCCGCGTCGACACCGACCGGGAAGACGTTGGCGAACCAGCCGAATCCCTTGGCGAGCGCGAGTTCGCGCACCGCCGCGTACGAGCCCGCGAAGCCGATCGCTGCGATGATCACCGCTCCGGCGACCACCACACCGACCAGGATGCGTTGCGTCCGGTTCATGCGTATCGCGGACACCCGCGACCCTCCCAGGCTCGGAAACTGGCCCGCCCAGCCTGCCACACGGGGCAACGGGCAGGTTGCCCAAACGGGGTGTATCGGTACAGCGGATCCCGCAGTTGTTACGCGTTCGCCGCCGCGACCGCGGTGGCCGCCTCCTTGGCCGCCTTGAGCGCGCGGGCCTTCAGCCCGGACCCGGCCGGGGTCTTCGCGTCCTCGAGGCCCGCGCCGTTGTAGGTGAGCACCAGCACGGCGTTCCCGGTGCGGGCGACGACCGTGACGTCCCGGTACTCCTCCTTGTCCTTCTTGACCGTCGAGGTGACCGCGGTGCCCGCGTCCCACACGCCGTCCACCGTGACCGGAGCGCTCTTCGCGCCCTTCGCCCGGCCGGCCTCGGCGACCTGCTCGGCGTAGCGCCGCTTCGCCTGCTCCTCGGCCGAGCCGAGGCCCGCGACCGTGTCGTAGCGCTGGAGCGAGACGTCCAGCCACCGGTACTGGTAGCCGTCCAGGCCGTTCCACGAGCAGCCGCCGCGCTCGTCGCGCTCGGCGGAGTGGGCGGGGGTGCCCGCGGGCTTCTTCGCCTTGGGGACGAGCGACGTGACCGTCTTGGCGCCGATGACCTCGCAGGGGTCGGGGAGTTCGGCGAACTTCGCGGCGACGGCGCGGGCCGACGGTGACGCGGACTTCGACGCGGGTGCGGAGGCGGTGGCCGCCTTCCGCGCGTCGTCCTTCGACGAGTCCGAGCCGGAGGAGCAGCCGGCGACGAGCATCACCGGCACGGCCGCGCCCACGAGCAGGCGGGCGAGGTGCGGGGCTGATCGGTGCATGGATCCTTCGCTCATTTCGTTGCGTGTCATGTCATGGCACAAACGGCCAGACTACGCGCTTCGTCTCATTCGTCGAGTTGATCTGCCAGCTCCGCGGCCACCTTCCGGGCGCCCAGCTGCAGCTCCTCGCTGGGTGGTTCGACCGATTTGTCCGTGGACCACTGGGAGAGTTCGACGGTGACCAGGACGTTCGCCATGCGGAAGACCACGGTGATGTCGCGGTGGAGTCCGGAGCCCTGGTTCTTGAGGACGTCGTCGAGGAAGGCGCCGTCGCCGAGGTCGTCGAGGGTGCGCGGCGAGATGTCGCCGGTGGCCGTGACGGAGGGCGAGGGGGTGTCGGAGGGCGCCGGGTCGCCACTGGGTGAGCCGGGCGGGCTCGCGGTGGCCGAGGCGGAGGCGGCGGCGTCGGCGGGCGCCGTGGCGGCCGGGATGTGGGCCTCCGCGACCCGGCTGTCGTAGTCCGCCGTGGCCTGGTTCTCGTCGCTGACGGATGTGTCGTACGACACGACCCGCTCGAGGTCGATGTGGAGGTAGCGGTTGCCGAGGTCGGTGCGGCCGGTCCACTTGCAGCCGACCTTGCGGTCCGTGTCGAACGTCACGGTCGCCTCGCCCGCGTCGTCGTCCGCCTCCGGCACGAACTTCGCCAGCGTGTCCGGGGCGATCGAACCGCACGGCTCGGGCAGCACCCGGTAGCGGCCGGGAGGGGCCGCCGGGCTGGACTGCCTGCCGTCCGGGGTGTCGCCGTTGCGCGCGCCGTCCCCGGTGCCGCCCGACCCGGTGCACCCCGCCAGTGCGGCGACGGCGAGCGCGGTCGTGCACGCCGCGGCCACCAGGCCACGGACCCGGTGGACACGGTCTCCCGTTGGCTGCACTTGAGGTGGCCCCTTCCTCCGGCGATCGGTCCGGCGCCCGCGTAAATCCCTTGGCGGGGGTGGGCGACGGGTAGACACAATGTCTACCGCACACGCTGCGGCCGTCGCCGGATCACCGGTCTGTATGGCTGACTTCGTCCTTTATTTCGCTTTCCATCGCGACGTGTTGTTCGCGTCGTCCTGATGGATTCCACCGTCCGTCCCAGGGGGGATCGAGATGTCGTACACACAAGTGCCCGGAGTGCGGGTGCCGATCCGCATGTGGACCGACCCGTCCGCGGTCGAGGACGTCGCCATGCAGCAGCTGCGCAACGTCTCCTCGCTGCCGTGGATCAAGGGGCTCGCGGTCATGCCCGACGTCCACTTCGGCAAGGGCGCCACGGTGGGCTCGGTGATCGCGATGCACGGCGCGGTCTGCCCGGCGGCGGTCGGCGTGGACATCGGCTGCGGCATGAGCGCGGTGCGGACCTCGCTGACCGCCAACGACCTGCCCGGCGACCTCTCGCGGCTCCGCTCCAAGATCGAGCAGGCCATCCCGGTCGGCCGCGGCATGCACGACGACGCCGTCGACCCCGCCCGGCTGTACGGCCTGTCCGCGGCCGGATGGGACCGCTTCTGGGACGGCTTCGACGACCTCGCCGAGCCCGTCAGGTTCCGCCAGGAGCGCGCGACGAAGCAGATGGGCACGCTCGGCTCCGGCAACCACTTCATCGAGGTCTGCCTCGACGAGGACGGCGCGGTCTGGCTGATGCTGCACTCCGGCTCGCGGAACATCGGCAAGGAACTCGCCGAGCACCACATCGGCGAGGCCCAGAAACTGCCGCACAACCAGGGCCTGGTCGACCGCGACCTGGCAGTCTTCATCGCGGACACCCCGCAGATGGCGGCCTACCGGCGCGACCTGTTCTGGGCGCAGGACTACGCGAAGCGCAACCGCGCGATCATGATGGCCCTGTTCCAGGAGGTGCTGCGGCGCGAGTTCCGCAAGGCCAGGGTCACCTTCGACCAGGTCATCTCCTGCCACCACAACTACGTGGCGGAGGAGCGTTACGACGGCATGGACCTGCTCGTCACCCGCAAGGGCGCGATCCGGGCCGGCAGCGGCGACCACGGCATCATCCCGGGCTCCATGGGCACGGGTTCGTACATCGTCCGCGGCCTCGGCAACAGCGACTCCTTCAACTCCGCCTCGCACGGCGCGGGCCGCCGGATGAGCCGCAACGCGGCGAAGAAGCGGTTCTCCACGCGGGACCTGGAGGAGCAGACCAAGGGCGTCGAGTGCCGCAAGGACTCGGGCGTGGTGGACGAGATCCCGGGCGCGTACAAGCCGATCGAGAAGGTGATCGAGCAGCAGCGGGACCTCGTGGAGGTCGTCGCCAAGCTCAAGCAGGTCGTCTGCGTCAAGGGCTGAGCGGGCGGGGGCGGCCCGTGTCGTGCGCCGTTCGGCCGGGTGCGGACCACGTGGTCCGCACCCGGCCGCGCCGTTCCTTCGGGGGGTACCGGAACGGCACCGAGTCCGGGTCCCGCGCGCCGGCGGCGCCGTTCGCCTCCCTCGCGGACCCCGTCACCCCTACGGCTCCCGGTGCACCCGGTGCTGGGCGGCCTGGGCGCGGGGGCGGACGACCAGCAGGTCGACGTTGACGTGGGACGGGCGGGTCACCGCCCAGGTGACGGTGTCGGCGACGTCGTCGGAGGTGAGGGGCTCGGCCACGCCCGCGTAGACGGCGGCGGCCTTCTCCTCGTCCCCGTGGAAGCGGGTCAGGGCGAAGCCCTCGGACTTCACCATGCCGGGGGCGATCTCGATCACGCGGACCGGCTCGCCCAGCAGCTCCAGACGGAGGGTGCCGGCGAGGGCGTGGGTGCCGTGCTTGGCCGCCACGTAGCCGCCGCCGCCCTCGTACGGGGTGAGGGCGGCCGTGGAGGAGAGCACGACCACGGTGCCGTCACCGGACGCGATCAGCCCGGGCAGGAAGGCCTGGACGGTGTGGAGCACGCCGAGGACGTTGACCTCGTACATCGTGCGCCATTCCGCGGGGTCGGCGGTGGCGACCGGGTCCGCGCCGAGGGCGCCGCCGGCGTTGGCGAACAGGACGTCCACCCGGTCGAGCGAGGCGGCGAGCGCGTCGACTGCGTCGCGGTCGGTGACGTCCAGGGCGACGGCGGCCGCCGAGTGGCCCGCGGCGGTGATCTCCTCGGCGAGCGCTTCCAGGCGGTCGGCACGGCGGGCGGTGAGCACGACGTGGTAGCCGGCTTCGGCCAGCCTGCGGGCGGTGGCGGCGCCGATGCCGCTGCTCGCGCCGGTCACGACTGCGGTACGGGGGCTCATGGTCGTGCTGCCTTTCGCCGGTCGGGGGTCGGAGGTCCGAGGTCAGGGGGTCGGGAGGGGCAAGTGCCCGCCTACGCTTGCAGCATAGGCGCGGTGGCGCCGCGCCCTCTCGGTGCGGTCCGCCGGGTGGACCGGAGCACGGACACCTCGGGCGCCCATCGGCGTGGCGGTCCCGGCACCGCCGGGTGCGACCGCCCCGCCGGCGGTCCGCGCGAGCGGACCGGCGAACGGACGGAGTGACGGCGCATGGATGGACCGAAGAACGTCCTCGCGGTGGTCGCGCCGCACGTCGGGGGCCGTCGCATCGGGGCCGCCCTGGCCGGGCTCCTCGAGGGGCGGGCTGCCGTCACCGTCGTCGAGTCCGCGGACGAGGACCCGGACGCGCTGGCCGCGGCCCGTGTGATCATGACGGCGCTGGCCCCCGTGACGGCCGGGCACCTGGCCCGTGCGCCCGTCCTGGAACTCGTCCAGTGCACCAGTCACGGCCACGAGCACGTGGACGTCGCCGCCGCCCGGGCCCGGGGCGTGCCCGTGTGCACCATCGGCTCCAGCGGGGTGGAGACGCAGAGCGTCGCGGAGCAGGCCTTCGCGCTGATGCTCGCCCTCGCCAAGCGGATCGTCCCCGGGCACGAGGCGCTCTCGCGCGGCGAGTGGCCCCTGCCGGACCTGCAGCGCTCGCTGACCGGGCTGGACGGCCGGGTCCTCGGGGTGATCGGCTTCGGGGCGATCGGGCAGGCCGTGGCCCGGCGGGCCGCCGCCTTCGGGATGACCGTCCTCTACACCTCGCGCGGGCCCGTGCCGGCCGCGACCGAGCGGCTGCTCGGGGCCCGCGGCGTGCCGCTGGAGGAACTGCTGGCGGGTGGCGACTACGTCTCCGTCCACGTCCCGCTGAGCGACGCGACCCGGCACCTGCTCGACGCCCCACGCCTGGCGCTGCTCAAGCCCACGGCCTTCCTGGTCAACACCGCCCGGGGCGCGGTCGTCGACCAGGACGCGCTCGCCGACGCCCTGGAGGCCGGGCGCCTGGCCGGTGCCGGGCTCGACGTCTTCGACCCCGAGCCCCCGGCCGCCGGGACGCGCCTGCTGCGGGCGCCGAACGTCGTCCTGTCGCCGCACGCGGGCGGGGCGACGCGGGACACCCTGGTGCGGATCGCGCAGGCCGCCGTCCGCAACGTCGTGGACTTCCTCGACGGCCGTCCGCCGCGGGACGTCGTGACCGCCGCGGAGGCCTGACCGGGAGGCCGCGGGACGTCGTGACCGCCGCGGAGGCCTGACCGGGCCGCGGCACGCCTCAGGCGCTCTGGTCGCCCTCCACGTTGGTGCCCGGGCCGAGACCGGCGAGCGCGTCCTTGGCCACCGCCAGGGCGGCGTCGCGGACCTCGGAGTCGTCCGGCGCCTTCTTGTTCTCGAAGTCGCTGCCGTTGTAGGTGACGGTCACGACCGCGTTGCCCTTGCGGAACACCACGACCGCCTCGCGGGTCTGCTGCTTGTCCTCGGTGGACAACTCGACCGACAGGGACGCCTCGTCACCGATGCCGGGGGCCGCGATCGACTTCTTCAGGCGCTTGTACGAGGCCTTCGCCGCCGACTCGCCGTCCTGGCCGCCGCTGGTCGTGGACACCTCGAAGGTCACGTCGAGCCAGCGGTAGTCGAAGCCCTTCAGGGCGTTCCACGAGCAGCCGGTGCGGTGCGAGGGGTCGGTGAGGGACAGCTGCTTGCCCGCCGTCTTGGCCTCCGGCACCAGCTTCTTGATGGTCGCGGTCTTGATCGCGGTGCACGGCGCGGGCGGCTTGGAGTAGGTGGCGGGCACGTCTTTCGAGCCGTCCGATCCGGAGTCGGAACCGCCGGAGCCGGAACCGGAGTCCGGGCCCGAGCCGGAGTCCGACCCGGACGGTGCGGCGGAGCCGGTCTGGGATCCGTTCGCCGACGTGCGGCCGGCCTCCTCGTGGGACGAGGAGGCCATCGTCCAGCCGACGATGGCGAGGATGGCGGTGGGCAGCAGACGAGCCGCCAGGGTGAGGGGCAGGGACGCCACGGCGGTCTTCTCTTCGTCGATCCTGAGGAACCTGGGGCAGAGGAGGTGAACGTGGGGGACGTGGGGCCTGAGCGTACGACGTGAAGATGAGATTGCCATATGAAAGTGGCCCGGGAACAGACCAGGCGTGTAGGGGTTGCGGCACCCGGCGTGACGGGTGTAGCCGCACGCCCCCGGAATACGGGTGCGCCGGGGCCGCGCGGCGCCCCAGGATGGCGTCATGACGGACCCGCTGTGGGACGACGTGGCCGACGTCTTCGACCCGGCCGACATGGGCCGGCTGCCTGACCTGTACATCCCTGGCGTCGGGGTGGCCGGGTGGCAGGCCCTGCTCGACCTGGTCGTCGACCGTGGCTGGTGGTACGCGTACGACGAGGGCGGCCGCGTCCTGCCCCTGCCCACGGCCGCGCGGGTCCTGGCCCGGCCGGCCGACGGCGAGGTGCCGAACCTGTGCGTACGCGTCGGCCCGGGACCCGGGTTCCACGCGGTCTTCCGCTTCCTGTCCGACGAGGTGATCGACTTCGACGTCGACCTGTACGAACTGCGGGACCAGGAAGGGCTGGACGCCTTCTGCGGCTTCCTCCGGGCGATCGGCCGCCGCCTGGACAGGACCGTCTTCCTGTGCCCGGAGGGAGGCGGCGAGGCGATGGCCGTCCTGTGGTACGAACCGGGCGCGGACCGGATCGCCGTCCGGCACGACCGGTGACAGCGTGGGAGCGCTCTCCTAGCATGCGGGGGCATGAGGAGCCTGACCAAGCGTGAGCTGTCCGCCGACCAACTTGCCGCCCTGCTGCGGGAGTCGGCGGGGCTGGACTGCAGCGTGGAGGCCGAGCTGACCGACGGCTGGTTCAACGCCGCCTACCGGGTGCGGCTCGACGACGGGCGTCCCGCGGTGGTGAAGATCGCCCCGCCGCCGGACGCCGACGTGCTGCGCTACGAGCGCGGCATCATGGCCACCGAGGTCATGGCGCACCGCCGCATCGCCGCCCTCGGCGACGTGCCGCTGCCGGAACTGCTGCACGCGGCGCCGGACTTCATGGCGCTGTCGGTCCTGCCCGGCACCGCCTGGGACAAGGCGGCCGACCGCATCCCCGCGGACCGGCAGGCAGCGCTGCGCCGTGAACTCGGCCGGATCGTGGCGCGGCTGCACACGCTCGCCCCGGAGGACGGCCGGTACGGCTACCCGGCCCCCGAGGCCGGACTGTCGGCGGCCGACTGGCCGACGGCGTTCGCCGCCATGGTGGACGCGATGCTGGAGGAGGCCGGGCGCCGGGGCATCCCGCTCGGCGTCGCCCCCGGCGAGGTCCGCGCGCTCGTCGCGGAGGGCGCGGACGTCCTCGCGGAGGTGACCGAGCCGCGGCTGGTCCACTTCGACCTGTGGCCCGGCAACGTCTTCGTCGCCGACGACGGCTCCGCCGTCACCGGACTCATCGACCACGAGCGGGCCTTCTGGGGCGACCCGGTGGCCGAACTGGTCTCCCTGGCCCTCGGCGGTGACGCCGGCCCCGGCAGCGACCTCGTCGCCGGCTACCGGGAGGCGGGCGGCACCCTGGACTTCGGGCCCTCCACGCTGCACCGGCTGGCCCTCTACCGGGTCTACCTGGGCCTGATCCTCGTCGTCGAGTGCGGTCCGCGGGGCTACCCCGCCGACCATGCCGACCACGTCCGCGGCGTCCTCGGCGGGTGGCTCGCGGAACTCGGGACCGTGACGCGGGACGAGGTGTCCGGGGCCTGAATCCCCGGCCGAAGCGGCGGACACCGCCTGGGCCGAGCCCCCTTCGGCGGGAGCTACCCCGCGGCGCTCGTGGGCTGTTCCACCACGTTCCGGCCGCCGAGCGGTGCCACCCTGCCCGACGGGTCCGCCGGCTGACCGGGCGTCAGCCCCGGGCCGGACGCCGGGAGGGACGACGGGGCGGAGGCGGGGGAGGCGGTGTGGGCCGAGGCGTGGCCGGCCGCGTGGGCGGAGGTGTGGGCGGAGGTGTGGCCGGCCGCGTGGCCGGAGGTGTGCGCCGGGGCGGTGTGCGGGGTGGGGGCCGCGTGGGCGCCGCCGGACTGCTGGGCGGTGCCCGGGGCGATCGCCATCGGGGCGGCGGAGGGCACCGCCGCGGTGACCGCGCGGGTGGCCTCCGTCTTCGGGTGCTCGTCCTTGTCGGGCGCGTGGCTCACCCCGAACCGGGTCCGCAGGTGGTGCCCGGCCGCCTCGTCGAGGCTCACGGGCCGCTGCAGCCGCACCGCCAGCCGGCTCGCCTCACGGCCCAGCGCCGCGAGGTCCTCCCACCGCAGGTGCACGACGAGGGGCAGTTCCGCCTCGCCGTCGGGGAGCGCTTGGAGGCCCTGGAAGGGGACGTTGCTCTGAGTGTTCATCGGCCGGTCCTCACCGTCGGCTGCAGTGCGGTACGCCAGGGGATACGCACCCCGGCACCGGAACGTTCAGCCCGCGCCCGCGCGGCGCCCGCCGCGCGGCGGGGATGATGGGAGCGTGCGCACCCTCGGCATCGACCTCGCCGCGAGCCCCCGGACGACCGCGGTCGCGGTCGTCACCTGGCCCGGGGACGGCACGGCCGCCGTCGCCCCGCCGCTGCTCGGCTGCGCCGACGACGTGCTGGTGGACCTGCTGTGCGGCCTGGAACCGGGGGAACGGGCCGGGGTGGACTGCCCCTTCGGCTGGCCGATCCCCTTCGTCGAGGCCGTCGCCGCGCACGCGGCGGGTACGCCCTGGCCGGGGCGGGGCACCGACAGCACCGCCCACCGGGCGACCCTGCGCCACCGCCGCACCGACATCCTCACCCACGAGGAACTCGGCGGCCGGTGGCCGCTGTCCGTCGCCTTCGACCGGCTCGGCGCCACCGCCGCCCGCTGGGCCCACCTCGCCGACGAACTCGCCGCCCGGGGGCGGCCGGTGGCCCGCGACGGCTCCGGCCGGATCGCCGAGGTGTATCCGGCGGCGTCCCGCAGACGGTGGGGCCTGGGACCCGAGCGTTCCTCCGCGGCACTCCTCGCGGCCGCGCCCTGGCTGCGCTGCGGGCCGGCCGAACGCGCCGCGTACGACGGCAGCGAGCACGCCTTCGACGCCTTGATCGCCGCCCTGGCCGCCCGCGCCGTCCAGCGGGGGCTCACCCGCGCCCCGTCCGGTCCCGAGCAGGTCCGTGCGGCCGGCGTCGAGGGCTGGATCCACGTCCCCCACGCGGCCACGCTGCCCGACCTCCCGTAGCGTCCGCCGTCCCGCTGCGGGCACGGCCGGTTCAGTGGAGGCGGATGGCCAGGGTGACGACCGCGCCGACCGGTCCCGGACCGATGGTGAGGCGGTCGGTGACCAGGCGGGCGAGCCACAGGCCGCGTCCGGGGCGGGAGTCGAGGCCCGGGAGCAGTTCCGGGATGACCGCGGCGTCGAAGCCGGGGCCGTGGTCGACGACCCGGCACTGCGCCTCGCCGTCGGCCCGGCGCAGCATCAGGCGGCCGCGGCCGCCGCCGTGGACGATCGCGTTGGAGGCCACCTCGTTCACCGCCAGGACGAACTCCCCGCGGCGCGCGGCCGGGAGGCCCGCCCACGTCGCGAACTCCTCGGTCAGCACCCGCAGCCGGGGCAGGTCGCCCTCCGCGAAGTCGTGCTCCAGCCAACAGCCGCCGGCAGCCGGGTCGCCGGCGGACGGTTCGCGCAGCTCGTCCAGCATCAGCCGCTCACCTCGATCAGCGTCAGCCCCGGCAGGGACGGCGCGCCCAGCCTGCGCAGCAGCGTCAGGTGGAAGGCCGAGCAGCGGACCTCCACCCGCACCCCCCGCTCCCCGGCGGCGGCCACCAGCGTCAGCAGCTCCGCCGCGCATCCCACGTCGAGGAAGTGCAGGTCGCGCAGGGCCAGCACGAGCCGCCCGCCCTCCGCGGTGCGGCGCAGCGCGTCCCCGACCGCGCCGCGGAACCGTTGCCGCGTGCTGAGGTCGGCCTCGCCGAGCAGCCGCAGCAGGCCCTCGGCGCGCGTCGCGTGGAGCGCGCCGAGCCGGGTCAGCAGGTTGCGGGGGTGCGCCTGCGCCATCGCGTCGAGCACGTCCCCGGTGAACCACCGGCGGTCGTAGGCGCAGACCTCCGCGTACGGGCGTCCGGCGAAGAGGTGCTCGGCGTGCGTCTCGCGGTGCACCATCGCGTCGATGGGCGCGCCCATGTCGCGCACCCAGTGCATGTCGATGTACGCGCGCAGGCCCGCGTACCCGTCGCGGACGGCGCGGTCGGTCTCCTCGGCGAGCCGGCCCTGCTGCCGTACGGCGGTGAAATCGCGGTCCGGGCTCACCAGTTCGCGCATGCTGCTCAGCACGAGCTGTCCGCGCCGCCGCGCCGACCGCACCCACACGTCGGCGTCCCCGGCCCGCCCGGCGTCGTCGGCCGGCCCCAGGTGCGCCAGCACCTCCCGGTCCGGCACGCCGGGGGCGGCGAAGACCATGACCCGTTCGCCCGCGGCCAGGCCGAGCCGGGCGAAGGCGGCCAGGACGTCCCAGCGTGTGTCGTCGCCGTCGTAACTGACGAACGCGTGGTCGCCGGAGCGCATCCGCTGCACCGGCACGACCCGCACATCCGCGGCAGGCATCCGTGCTCACCCCCAGGTTTCCGAGCTGCCGAGGCTAGGAGCGCGCGGGGCGGGACCGCCAGGCGGGACCGACTCTGCCCGGGATCGCGCGGGGAACGACCGCGGGTACGCCGGAGCTGCCCGTAAGCGCCCGTCCGTCAACGCGATGTGACGGGCGGGTGATCACCGGGCCCGGTCCGGCCGTCCCGGGGGCGTCCCGGATGCGCCGCGCGGGGGATGCGCCGCTCCCCGCCGGTGGTCCCGTGCGTGCCGGGACGGCCGGACCGGACGCGCGAGGAGGCGGTTTCCGGCGCCCCGCCGAGGCCCGGCACGGCTGTGAGAGGGACCACTTGCCCTCTTTTCGACAGGCCGCGGGGATTAAGCCCCGGTAAACTGCCTGTCCGCCATATGTGACGCCAGGTGGGAGGACCCGTCGCCCGTCCGTCCGGGACGGCCGCGGTACGGGACACCGGGCGTACGCCGAACGCGGGGACGAGCCCGCGCGCAGGGACGCCGTGGTCCCCGGCCGGCCGGCCGAAGCCACCCGGCACCGCAGTGGTCCTGAGCCTTTGGAGGGTTTGACATGCGTCCGTCTCTGGCCCTGAGCGACCGGAACAAGATGCCCCGCACGTCCGCCGCCGCGCCACCCACCCCCGGCTCGCCCGAGCCGGGCAGCGCCGCATGACGCTCGTCGAGTCGCCCCTCCCGCTCCGGGAGGAGCCCGCGCCCGCGGGCGTCACCGGTGTCCTGTGCGCACCCGGCCCCGCTCCGGCGCTCTTCCGGGCCGGCGACGCCGCCCCCGAGCGCACCCTGCTCGGGGTCCTGGCCGCCACCGCCCGGGCACACCCCACCGCGCCCGCCGTCGACGACGGCACCACGACGCTGAGCTACCGCACCCTCGCCGCCGCGACCGAGCGCCTGCGCCGCCGCCTGGCGGAGGCCGGCATCGGCGCCGGCGACCGGGTCGGCGTACGGGTCCCCTCGGGCACCGCCGACCTGTACGTGGCCGTGCTCGGCGTGCTCTCCGCGGGCGCCGCCTACGTCCCGGTCGACGCCGAGGACCCCGAGGAACGCGCCCGTCTGGTCTTCTCCGAGGCGCAGGTGTGCGCGGTCATCGGCGAGCACCTCACCATCACCCCGTACGCCGAGCCCCACGGCACCGTCGGCCGCCGCCCCGGCCCGGACGACGACGCGTGGATCATCTTCACCTCCGGCTCCACCGGCAGGCCCAAGGGCGTCGCGGTCACCCACCGCTCGGCCGCCGCGTTCGTCGACGCCGAGGCCCGGCTCTTCCTCGCCGAGGAGCCGCTGGGCCCCGGCGACCGGGTGCTGGCCGGGCTCTCGGTGGCCTTCGACGCGTCCTGCGAGGAGATGTGGCTGGCGTGGCGGCACGGCGCCTGCCTGGTGCCGGCGCCCCGCTCCCTCGTCCGCACCGGCCTGGACCTCGGCCCGTGGCTGGTCGAGCAGGGCATCACCGTCGTCTCCACCGTGCCGACGCTGGCCGCGCTGTGGCCCGTCGAGGCGCTGGACGACGTCCGTCTGCTGATCTTCGGCGGTGAGGCCTGCCCGCCGGAACTGGCCGAGCGGATGGCCGTCGAGGGCCGCGAGGTGTGGAACACCTACGGCCCGACCGAGGCCACCGTCGTCGCCTGCGCCGCCCAGCTCACCGGCGAGGGCCCGGTCCGCATCGGGCTGCCCCTGGACGGCTGGGAACTGGCCGTAGTGGACGCCCACGGTGAACCGCTGCCCATGGGCGCGACCGGCGAGCTGGTCATCGGCGGCGTCGGACTCGCCCGCTACCTGGACCCCGCCAAGGACGCCGAGAAGTACGCCCCGCTGCCCGCCCTCGGCTGGGACCGCGCCTACCGCAGCGGCGACCTGGTCCGCGCGGACCGGGAGGGCCTGGTCTTCGTCGGCCGTGCCGACGAGCAGGTCAAGCTCGGCGGCCGGCGCATCGAACTGGGCGAGATCGACGCGGCCCTGCAGGCGCTGCCCGCCGTGGCCGGCGCGGCCGCCGCCGTGCGCACCACCAAGGGCGGCAACCAGATCCTGGTCGGCTACGTCGCGGTCACCGAGGACTTCGACCAGGCCGACGCGCTCGCCCGGCTCCGCGAGGCGCTGCCCGCGGCGCTCGTCCCGCTGGTCGCCGTCGTGGACACCCTGCCCACCCGGACCTCGGGCAAGGTCGACCGGAACGCGCTGCCCTGGCCGCTGCCGGGGCTGGACGTACCCGCCGCGGACCTCGCCGGCACCCAGGGACTGCTCGCCGGGATGTGGGGCGAGATCCTCGGCGCCCCGGTCACCGGGCCCGACGCCGACTTCTTCGCGCTCGGCGGCGGCAGCCTGACCGCCGCCCGCCTCGTCTCCCAGCTGCGCACCCGCTACCCCGCGGCCGCCGTCGGCGACATCTACCAGCACCCCACCCTCGGGGCGCTCGCCGCCCGCCTGGACGAGGCCGACGCGCGCCGCACCGCCGCGCGCCCGGTACGGCCGGTGCCCCGGCGGGCCGCCACCGCCCAGCTGGCGCTGATGCTGCCGCTGCTCGTCCTGGCCGGTCTGCGCTGGGGCGTCGTGGCCGCCGCCATCGGCAACGCGCTGCTCCTGGCCGGCCCGCTGCCGTGGGTCCCGGCCGTCTCCTGGTGGTGGGTGCTGGCCGGCTGGGCGCTGCTCATCAGCCCCGCCGCCCGGGTCGCGATCTCCGCCGGCGGCGCCCGGCTGCTGCTGCGCGGGGTGCGCCCCGGCACCTATCCGCGCGGCGGGGCGGTGCACCTGCGCCTGTGGGCCGCCGAACGCCTGGCGCAGGTCAGCGGCGCCGTCAACCTCACCGGTGCCTGGCTGAGCCACTACGCCCGCGCGCTGGGCGCCAAGGTCGGCGACGGCGCCGACCTGCACTCGCTGCCGCCGGTGACCGGCATGCTCAAGCTCGGCAAGGGCAGCGCCGTCGAGCCCGAGGTCGACCTGTCCGGGCACTGGCTCGACGGCGACCTGCTGCACATCGGCAAGATCCGCGTCGGGGCGGGCGCCACGGTCGGCTCGCGCAGCACCCTGCTGCCCGGCGCCCGGATCGGCAAGCGCGCCGAGATCGCCCCCGGCTCCGGCGTCGTCGGCGCGGTCCGGGCCGGGCAGCGCTGGGGCGGCGTGCCCGCCGTCCGCACCGGCAAGGCCCCGCACCGCGGCGGCGACGCCCGGCCGCCACGGCGGCTGCGCTGGGCGGCGGCGTACGAGGTGACCGCCTTCCTCCTGGAGCTGCTGCCCGCGGTGTCGGCGCTGCCCGCCCTGCTGGTGACGGCCTGGTTCCTCCACGGCACCGGCGCCGCGCCGCTGACCGCCGCGCTCGCGGCCGTCCCCCTGGCCACGCTCGCCTGGCTGCTGACGTACGCCCTGCTGGTACTGGCCGGGGTGCGCCTGCTGGGCGTCGGGCTGCGCGAGGGTCACCACCCCGTGCACGGCCGCGTGGCCTGGCAGGCGTGGACGACGGCCCGCCTGATGGACCGGGCCCGCGCGCACCTGTTCCCGTTCTACGCCAGCCTGCTGACGCCGGTGTGGCTGCGGGCGCTCGGCATGAAGGTCGGCCGCCACGTGGAGGCGTCCACCGTCCTGGCGCTGCCCACGATGACCACCGTCGGCGACGGGGCCTTCCTCGCCGACGACACCATGGTGGGCAGCTACGAGCTGGGCGGCGGCCGGATGCGCATCGCGGAGGCCCGGATCGGCAAGAAGGCCTTCCTCGGCAACTCCGGCATGACCGCCCCCGGCCGCTCGGTGCCGAAGAACGGCCTGGTCGGCGTGCTCTCGGCGACGCCCAAGGGCGCCAAGGCGGGCAGCTCGTACCTGGGCATGCCGCCGATGCGGCTGCCCCGGGTCCCCGAGGAGGGCGACCGCAGCCGCACCTTCGCGCCGCCCCGGCGGCTCGTGCTGGCCCGCGCGGCCGTCGAGCTGTGCCGGATCGTGCCCGTGATGTGCGCGGTAGCGCTGGTGGTGCTGGTGCTCGCCGGGTACGCGGCGGTCGCGGGCCGGTACGGGGTGCCCGTGGCGTTCGCCGCCGGCGGGGCGCTGCTCGCGGGCGCCGGGGCGGCCGCGTGCGCGGTGGCCGTGGTGATGAAGTGGCTGCTGGTCGGGCGGGTGCGGGCGGGCGAACGCCCGCTGTGGAGCTCGTTCGTGTGGCGCAACGAGCTGGCCGACACCTTCGTCGAGGTGCTGGCCGTGCCGTGGCTGGTCGGCGCGGTCGGCGGCACCCCGCTGATGAACCTGTGGCTGAGGTGCATGGGGGCGCGGATCGGGCGCGGCGTATGGTGCGAGACGTACTGGCTGCCGGAGGCGGACCTGGTCCGGGTCGGGGACGGCGCGACCGTCGGCCGCGGCTGCGTGGTACAGACACACCTGTTCCACGATCGGATCCTGCGGATGGACGAGGTCGTCCTCGGGGAGGGCGCGAGCCTGGGCCCGCACGGCATCGTGCTGCCCGGCGCGACGGTCGGGGCCCGGAGCGCCATCGGCCCGGCCTCGCTCGTCATGCGGGGCGAGGGCGTGCCCGAGGGCACCCGCTGGCTCGGCAACCCGATCTCCGCCTGGCACACAGAGGGGGCCCGCACAGGGTGAGCAACGGCAAGCGCGTGCGTGGCGGGGCCGTCGTCCCCGCCACGCCCGGGGCGGAGGTGTCCGCGGACCCCTACTTCCCCGAGCACGGCAACGGCGGCTACCGGGTCACCCACTACGACCTGGAACTGGACTACCGCCCGGCGGCCAACCGCCTGTCGGGCCGGGCCCGGATCTCCGCGGTGGCGGACCGGGCCCTCTCCGCGTTCAGCCTCGACCTGGGGGCGTTCCGCCTGGACCGGGTCCTGGTCGACGGGCGCCCCGCCCGCTACACCCACCGCGCGGGGAAGCTCCGCGTCAGGCCCGCGAAGGCGCTGCCCGAGGGCCCGTTCGCGGTCGAGGTCCGCTACGTCGGCAACCCGAGGCCCGTCCGCTCCCGCGACTGGGGGGAGCTCGGCTGGGAGCAGCTGGAGGACGGCGCGCTCGTCGCCAGCCAGCCGATCGGCGCCCCGTCCTGGTTCCCCTGCAACGACCACCTCGGCGACCGCGCGGGCTACCGGATCACGGTGACCGCGCCCTCGCCGTACACCGTCGTCGCCAACGGCGGCCTGGAGTCGTACCGGGTGGGCGCCTCCACGACGACCTGGGTGTACGACCAGCCGCGGCCGATGCCGCCGTACCTGGCGACCGTGCAGATCGGCCAGTACGAGCTGATCGACCACCTCGGCGGTCCGCTGCCCCAGCCGGCCGCCGTACCGCCGCGCCTGACCGCGGACTTCGCCCACGACTTCGGGCGCCAGCCGCGGATGGTGGAGCTGTTCACCGAGCTCTTCGGGCCCTACCCCTTCGACGAGTACGGGGTCGTGGTGGTCGACGAGGAGCTGGAGGTGCCGGTCGAGGCGCACGGGCTGTCCGTGTTCGGCCGCAACCACCTGGACGGGCGTCGCGGTTCCGAACGGCTCGTCGCCCACGAACTCGCCCACCAGTGGTTCGGCAACAGCCTCGCCCTCGCCGACTGGCGGCACATCTGGCTCAACGAGGGCTTCGCCGCGTACGCGGAGTGGCTGTGGGCGGAAGCCTGCGGCGAGATGACCGCTGCCCGCAACGCGGCCCGCGCCCACGCCAGGCTCGCCGCCCAGCCCCAGGACCTGCGGCTCGCGGACCCCGGTGTCCGGCGCATGTTCGACGACCGGGTCTACAAGCGCGGTGCCCTGACCCTGCACGCGCTGCGCACGGTCATGGGCGACCCGGCGTTCTTCCGGTTGCTGCGGGCCTGGACCGCCGCCCACCGCCACGGGACCGTGACCACCGGGCAGTTCACCGCCCTGGCGCAGGAGCACACCGACCGGCCGCTGGAGGCCCTGGTCTTCCACCCGTGGCTGCACGGGACGCGGCTGCCCCGCCTGCCGGCCGGGGGAGCGTGAGCGACGTGCCGGAGGCCGGGGGAGGGACGGCCGCCCGCCCTCGGGCCGGCCGCCCTCGGGCCGGCCGCGCGAAGCCGTGGGCGCGAGCGCCGCGCACGGGTCCGCGCACCACCACGACCGGTGTCCGACGCGGTCCGGGCGCCGGCCCGCGCCGTCAGCCGAAGCGCGACACGTAGCGGCGCTGCCAGGGCGTCTCCACCGCGCGCCGGGCGTAGTGCTCGCGCACGTAGGCGACGGCCTCCCCGGACGGCACCCCGTCCAGCACCGCGAGGCACGCCAGGGCCGTCCCCGTACGGCCGACCCCGCCGTGGCAGGCGACCTCCACCCGCTCGTCCGCCGCCCGGCGCCACGCCCCGCGCAGTGCCTCCGCGGCGGCGGCCCGGTTCGCAGGCAGCCGGAAGTCCGGCCAGCGCACCCAGCGGGCCTCCCAGGCCGTCTCCGGGGGTTCGTGGCCCAGCAGGTACAGCCCGAACCCGGGGAGCGGCCCGGCGGGCAGCGGATGCCGCAGACCCCGTCCGCGCACCAGCCGGCCCGACGGCAGTCGCAGCACCCCCGGTGCGCCCGGCTCCCAGCCGACGGCGGGCTCAGCGCTCATGGTCGCCGCACGCAGCGGGGTAGAGCACGGCGCCGGTCAGGCCGCCGTCGTCCGCGGCGTCCGCCCGTAGGCCGGACAGCCGCAGGCAGGCCTCGGCGGTGGCGTCCACAGGCGGGCACTCGACCCGCACGGCGGCGACCTCGGTCACCGAGCCGACGTGATGGAGTTCGCCGGTGGAGGACGGCGCGGGCAGCCCGCCCTGCAGGGTGCCGAGGGCGACGACGTCGCCGGACGCGCCGGAGGCCTCACGGATGTCGAAACGCCAATGGGCGTCGCTCGCTTTGAGGAGGTATTTCCCGGACCTCCCGTATTCCGCCAGGGAATCCCCCCGGGCGCGGACCAGTTCGGCTATCGCGCAGCACAACGGCGCGTCATGTCCGGCCGCCGTGCGGAAACGGCTGAATTCGGCGAGCGGCGCGGACCGCATCGCGCGGTCGAGCAGGACGACCGCCGACTCCCGTGCGTGCGGATGGCCGTGCTCGGCGATGTCCAGCAGGAACGGAGCCGCGACGACGGCACCGGGAAGCACCTCCCCGGTACGTCCACGCAGCAGGGAACTACTGGTCAGAGCCTCCACCGCGGAGGCGACCGAGTCGAGGTCGCGCGCGGCGGCGAGTGCCCTCAGGCCGTCCCGGGCGTCCTCGGTCCGAGGGCGCGGCCGCGGCGTGGGAATGGCATTCCAATTGACGGCGTCGATCTCGGTGAGCAGCATCCGCACATGATTCCACCCGCTCCGGAATCTCGCGGTTCCGCATGCGGGACAAGCGTTCGAGCGGCTATCCTCCGCCGCCTCAGGCGGTGTGACGCAGATACAGCGCGCCGCAACTGTGGCAGAACGGCTGCGCCTGCGGCGTCCCCCACACGTCCTCCGCCTGCACGGCCGCCGCGGGGGAGAGCTCCCGCCCGCACAGCCCCGTCGCGGCGCCGTCCTCGACCATGTGCCACGCCCGCAGCGGGCTGTCGCCGGCCGGGCCGCCGTCCTCGGTGTCGTACTCCGCGCGCATCTCGTACACCGGCATCGTGGTGCCTCCGGGTGGGTCATGTCCTTTATCGGGTAGCTGGTCCAGTATGTCCGGGCCCTGCGCCTCCGGCGATCGCCGCCACGCCGGGGGCGGGCGGGCTGTGGCCGACGGGGCCGGGCGGGCGGTCCAACGCGCCTGCGGTTCCGGTGAGTTCGGCCCCGGTGGACGGCGCCCCGCCCTCGCCCCGTGTCGCCGGCACGTTCCGAACGGCCCGGCCCCGGGGGCGCCCCCGGGTGACCGGTGGGCGGCGGACCGTCACCGACTTCGTCACCCTTCGTGAGTGGAGAAGTTCCTACCGCATGAATGACGTCCGAAATTAGGGGATTTCACCCTATGTATTGACTGCGGGGAGTAATGGAACCTAAGGTTCATGTCAGAGGGTGACTCCTAGGAGCCGCACCCCGTCCGACAGTTCAGGTCCGTGATGGTGCGTCCGCCACCCGAGGCCCGGGCGCACCTTCCGTCGCACCAGTGCCACGCGCACCGTCGGTGCGACCCGCGCACGGTCGTACGCGACCGGCGCCGACGTTTCCGCACCTCGAAGGGAACGACCATGCGCGTCCAGAGCATGACCATCCGCCGGGTCGCCGCAGCGGCACTGGCGGCACCGATCCTCGCCCTCGTCGGAGCCGGTGCGGCCGGCGCGGCGCCGCAGCAGGCGGCTCCCGCCTCGCACCAGTCCGTCGTCTCCCACGGGGACGGCTGCCGGGGCTACGGCGACTGGGGTTACGGGTGGCGTTACAACCACCACTTCCCCAACGACTGCGGCTACGGCTACGGCTTCGGAGGTTACGGCGGCTACGGCTACGGCGACCGCTACGACGACGGCGTCGTCGTGGTGGTGCTGTAACCCTCAGTGAACCCGCGTCCGCCCGGCGCCCGTCACGGCCACACCAGGCAGTACAGCTGGTGCCCGCTCTCGTGGCAGCGCTGGGCGAAGTCCTGCCACTCGTGCAGCATCTTGTAGATCACGAACGCGTCCCGGGGGCCACGGCGGTCGGGGACGGTGGACCAGATGAAGGCGGCGGCGCCGAGGGCCTCCTCGTCGGCCTTGCGCAACGGCTCGACGACGGAGTGGGGCAGTTTGACGACGGCGTAGTCGGGATGGAGCACGACGAGTTCCAGCGGCGGGACCTTCGCCGGGGGTATGCCCTCGATCCCGGTCAGCACCATCGCGGCCATCGTCTCCGGCTTGACCTTCGTGTACATGCCCTGGCCCAGCTCGTCGCCGCCCAGTTCCTCGGGCCGCATCGAGATGGGGACCCGCGCGGCGGTCGCACCATCGGGTGCGCCGAAGTACTTGTAGGTCACCCCCACTCGGCCACCCCTGCTCCCGCTTTTCTCAACGGCCATGTCGCGCTCTTTCGGCGGCCGGCGGCGCCGACCGGTGGGGCGGGCGTGCTCCGCGTCGGGGTCGTCCGCCCCGCCGCCCACGTCACCGCGTTCGCCACCGCGCTGCATTCCACTACCCGACCATCCGCAGACCCAACCGCGCAACCCGATCATCGTCTCAGATGCACGGTCGATACCTCGTCGCGCAACGCCCGGCATTTGAGAGCATGTGCTTGTGAGCTATCCGTACGCCTACGAAGCGCCAGTTTCTCAGACCTTGTTCGATCGAGCAGCCGCCGTGACCCCTGGTGGGGTGAACAGCCCGGTACGCGCCTTTCGTGCGGTGGGCGGTACGCCCCGGTTCATGGTGTCCGGATCCGGTCCCTACCTGAAGGACGCGGATGGTCGCGAATACGTCGACCTCGTCTGCTCGTGGGGGCCGATGATCCTCGGCCACGCCCACCCCGAGGTGATCGCCGCCGTGCAGGCGGCGGTTGCGCGGGGTACGTCCTTCGGCACGCCCGGTGAGGGCGAGGTGGAACTCGCCGAGGAGATCGTGGCGCGCGTCGCGCCGGTGGAGCAGGTGCGGCTGGTCTCCTCCGGCACCGAGGCCACCATGTCGGCGATCCGGCTGGCGCGCGGGTTCACCGGCCGGGCCAAGGTGATCAAGTTCGCGGGGTGTTACCACGGTCATGTGGACGCGCTGCTGGCCGCCGCGGGTTCCGGCGTTGCCACTTTCGGGTTGCCCGACACCCCCGGGGTGACGGGCGCGCAGGCCGGCGACACCATCGTGCTCCCCTACAACGACCTGGAGTCGGTACGGGCCGCGTTCGCCGCGCACCCCGGCGAGATCGCCTGCGTGATCACCGAGGCGTCGCCCGGCAACATGGGCGTCGTGCCGCCGGCGGAGGGCTTCAACCAGGGCCTGGCCGACCTCTGCCGGGAGAACGGCGCGCTGTACGTCTCCGACGAGGTCATGACGGGCTTCCGCGTCTCGAAGGCCGGTTGGTACGGCATCGACGGCGTCCGCCCCGACCTGATGACCTTCGGCAAGGTGATGGGCGGCGGCTTCCCCGCCGCGGCGTTCGGCGGCCGTGCCGACGTGATGGCGCACCTCGCGCCCGCCGGCCCCGTCTACCAGGCGGGCACGCTCTCCGGTAACCCGGTGGCCACCGCCGCGGGCCTCGCCCAGCTGCGGCTGCTGGACGACGCGGTGTACGGGACGGTCGACTCCGTCGCCGCGGAGGTGTCGGGCCTGGTCTCCGCCGCGCTCGCCAAGGAGGGCGTGGCGCACAGCCTGCAGACCGCGGGCAACATGTTCTCGGTGTTCTTCACCGAGCGGCCGGTCACCGACTACGACGAGGCCAGGAAGCAGGAGGCGTTCCGCTTCACCGCCTTCTTCCACTCGATGCTCTCCCAGGGCGTGTACCTGCCACCCTCCGCCTTCGAGTCGTGGTTCGTGTCGTCGGCGCACGACTCGGCCGCCCTCGAACGCGTCGCCGCCGCCCTGCCGGCCGCCGCCCGCGCCGCCGCGGAGGCCACGGCATGAGCGAGATCACGGTCGTCCACCTGATGCGGCACGGCGAGGTGGAGAACCCCACCGGCGTCCTCTACGGGCGCCTGCCCGGCTACCACCTGTCCGACCTGGGACGGAAGATGGCCGACCGGGTCGCCGAACACCTCGCGGGCCGCGACATCCGCCACGTCGTGGCCTCCCCGCTGGAGCGCGCCCAGGAGACCGCGGCGCCGATCGCCGCGCTGCTCGGTCTGGACGTCGCGAGTGACGAGCGGCTGATCGAGGCGGACAACGTCTTCCAGGGCAAGACCTTCGGCGTCGGCGACGGCGCGCTCAAGCGTCCCGCCAACTGGAAGCACCTGGTCAACCCGCTCCGGCCGAGCTGGGGCGAGCCGTACGCGGACCAGGTCGTCCGCATGACGGCCGCGCTGGAGGCGGCCCGGGACGCGGCTCGCGGCCACGAGGCGGTGTGCGTCAGCCACCAGCTGCCGATCTGGATCGTGCGCAGCGCCGTCGAACAGCGGCGCCTGTGGCACGACCCGCGCAAGCGGCAGTGCACGCTGGCGAGCCTGACGTCCTTCACCTTCGAGGACGACCGGATCGTCTCCGTGGGCTACGCCGAGCCCGCCCGCGACCTGGTCCCGGCACACCTGCTGGCCGGGGCGAAGCCGGTCAAGGGCGGCAGCAAGGGCTTCGGCGCGTAGGCAGCGCCCGTCGGGCTCCCCGGGCCAACGGCCGGGGGAGCCTGCCGGCGCGGGCCGGACGCGTCGGGACGAAGCCTTCCTCCCGCAGGCTCAGGTCACGGAAACGGGCTCCTTCCGGCACCTACCGTGACGCCCGCCGTCGCGCGGCCCGATCCGTGCCCGTCCCGGTGAAATACCGCCCGCCGGGAAGGAACCCGTCGCGCGCGTACGGCATCTAGCGCGGTGAGGCCGAGGCGAGGTACGGGAATTGGGGCGCGGAATGCGGGACATCAGCCGACGAGGAGTGCTGGGCCTGGCGGCCGGAGCGGCCGCCGCCGGGCTGGCGGGCTGTGCCGGGGAGGGCGCGGGCGGACGGCACGCCGGCGGGGCGTCCACGCCGTCGTCGTCGCCCTCCGCGAGCAGCACGCACGGGCGGCCCTCCCCGTCCCCGTCGGTGCGGACGATAGGCGACGGCTCCACGGCCGACACCGGGCCGCAGCCCCACCAGCCCGTGGTGGAGCGCCTGGAACCGGGGCAGACGCCGCCGCAGTTCGTGATCTTCTCCTGGGACGGGGCGGGCGAGCTGGACAACGGCCTCTTCGCACGGTTCCGGAAGCTCGCGGTCGAGCACGACGCGAAGATGACCTTCTTCCTCTCGGGCGTCTACCTGCTCCCGAAATCGAAGAAGAGGCTCTACAAGCCGCCGCGCAACCCCGTCGGCGCCTCCGACATCGGGTACCTCACCGACGCCCACGTCCGCGCCACCCTCGAACAGCTGCGGCTGGCGTGGCTGGAGGGCCACGAGATAGGCACGCACTTCAACGGCCACTTCTGCGCGGGATCCGGCTCGGTGGGCCGCTGGAGCCCGGCCGACTGGCGCAGCGAGATCGACCAGGCCGTGGGCTTCGTGGAGAACTGGCGCACCCACACCGGCTTCACCGACCTGCCGCCGCTGCCCTTCGACTACCGCAAGGAGCTCGTCGGCGGCCGCACCCCCTGCCTGCTGGGCCAGCGTTCGCTGCTGCCCACCGCCGCCCGCCTGGGCTGGCGGTACGACGCCAGCGGGCCGGGCGGTCTGCAGGTGTGGCCGGGCAAGAGCCACGGGCTGTGGGACCTGCCGCTGCAGGCGGTGCCCTTCCCCGGCCGCTCCTTCGAGGTGCTGTCGATGGACTACAACATGCTGGCCAACCAGTCGGTGAACTCCACCCGCGGCAACCCCGCCCACTACCCGGCCTGGAAGCGGCAGGCCCGCGACGCCTACCTGGCGGGCTTCAGCCGGGCGTACGGGAGCAACCGCGCGCCGCTGTTCATCGGCAACCACTTCGAGCAGTGGAACGGCGGGATCTACATGGACGCCGTCGAGGACGCGCTGCGGCGCATGGCCGGCCACCGGGACGTACGGCTGGTGTCCTTCCGCCAGTTCGTGGACTGGATGGACGCGCAGGAACCGAAGGTCCTGGCCAAGCTGCGCACCCTCGGGCCGGGGCAGCGCCCGGCGGGCGGCTGGCGCCGCTTCCTCGCGCAGGAACGTTCCTCCAGGTCTCCTTCCTCCGGGTCCCCCTCCTCCTCCCTCTCTCCTTCCGCCCCCTCCTCTCCCTCTTAGCCCGTCCATCCGTTTCGTCCCGATAGCGGCGGGCAGGCGAGGTGGTGGGCGGGAACGCCCCGCAGCGCCGGACCGAGGAGGACGGAAGCCATGCCCGCGACCCTGCACGGGAGGAAGATCGCCTTCCTGGTGGCGCCGGAGGGCGTCGAGCAGGCCGAACTCACCGGCCCGTGGGAGGCCGTACGCGAGGCGGGCGGCACGCCCCGGCTGATCTCCACCCGCCACGGCCGGGTCCAGGCCTTCGAGCACCTCGACCGGGCCGCCACCTTCCCCGTCGACGACACGCTCGGGGAAGTGATCGCCGCGGACTTCGACGCACTGGTCCTCCCCGGCGGCCTGGCGGGCCCCGACCTGCTGCGGACGGACGCCGACGCCGTGAGCTTCACCAGGGACTTCTTCACCGAGGGCCGCCCGGTCGCGGCGATCTGCCACGCGCCGTGGCTGCTCGTGGAGGCCGGCGTCGTGCACGGACGCACCCTCACCTCCTGGCCCAGCGTGTGCACCGACGTCACCAACGCCGGCGGCACCTGGCTCGACCAGGAGGTCGTGGTCGACTGCGACGGCCCGAACGTGCTGGTCACCAGCCGTGGGCCCGGTGACCTCAAGGCCTTCCGGGACGCCCTGGTGGAGGAGTTCGCGCAAACGGCCGGGAGCGCCGATTAGCCGTCGCTTACTTGGGGCATTTGCCGCTTTCGGCAAAGCTGTCGGGGGTGCGCAAGATCGCCCCAGGCCTCATGCGAAACTTTTCACATGAGTCCTACGCGCGCCCTCCGACGCCGTCCGCTCCGCGGTGCCGCGGCACTCGCCGGGGCAGCCGCGTTCGCGCTGGCCGTCACGGCCTGCTCCACCTCCACCGCGTCCTCCAACGGCACCGGCTCCGGGACCAACTACGTCGGCGGCACCGGTGAGATCTCCACCGTCGACCGGGGGCACCGGGTGGCCGCACCGGAGCTGAGCGGGAAGTCCGTCGAGGGCGCCCCGCTCAGCCTCGCCGACCACAAGGGCAAGGTCGTCGTCCTCAACATCTGGGGTTCGTGGTGCCCGCCCTGCCGGGCCGAGGCGCCCCACCTGGCCAAGGTGGCGAAGGAGACCGAGTCCCAGGGCGTGCAGTTCCTCGGCATCAACACCCGGGACCTGCAGACCGCCCAGGCCAAGGCCTTCGAGAAGGAGTTCGCCATCCCCTTCCCGAGCTTCTACGACCCGTCCGGCGACCTGGTGCTGCGCTTCCCCAAGGGCAGCGTCAACCCGCAGGCCATCCCCTCCACGCTGATCATCGACCGCCAGGGGAAGATCGCGGTGCGCGCCCTGAAGGAGCTCGGCGCCGACGAACTGCACGAGGTCCTCGACCCGGTGATCGCGGAGAAGTGACGTGAGCGCACTCGCCGCCGGCGCCAACCAGACCGTGATGAACGGCGCCCTGATCGCCGCCGTGCCGATCGCCCTCCTGGGCGGCCTGGTCTCGTTCTTCTCGCCGTGCGTGCTGCCGCTCGTCCCCGGCTACCTGTCGTACGTGACCGGCGTCACCGGCACGGACCTCGCCGAGGCCCGGCGCGGCCGGATGCTCGCCGGCGCGTCGCTGTTCGTGCTCGGCTTCACCGCCGTCTTCGTCTCCGGCGGCGCGCTGTTCGGCAACTTCGGCTGGACGCTGCAGGAGCACAAGGCGGTCATCACCAAGGTGCTCGGCGCACTCACCATCGTCATGGGCCTGGCGTTCATGGGCCTGGTCGGCGGTATCACCCAGCGCGAGTTCCGCTTCCACCGCAGGCCCACCATGGGCCTGGTGGGGGCGCCGCTGCTCGGCCTGCTGTTCGGCATCGGCTGGACCCCGTGCATCGGCCCGACCCTGGCCGCCGTCAACACGCTCGCCTTCAACGAGGCCAGCGCGGGCCGCGGGGCTCTGCTCACCGCCGTCTACTGCCTCGGCCTCGGCCTGCCGTTCATACTGGCCGCCGTCGCCTTCCGCCGTGCGCTCGGCGCGTTCGGCTGGGTCAAGCGCCACTACGTGTGGGTGATGCGGATCGGTGGTGGCATGCTCGTCGCCGTGGGCCTGCTGCTCGTCACCGGCGTGTGGGACCACATCGTCTACCAGATGCAGATCTGGTCGTCCGGCTTCACTCCAGGGATCTGATCCATGAGCTCCAAAGACACCGCGGGGACGTCCCCCGGCGCGGCGGCGGACAGTGCCGCCGACCTCGGCGCGGCCGGCGCCCAGCTGTCGACCGCGCCCGTCGAGGACCTGGGCCAGGCCGTCCCCGGCTCCTTCGGAGGTGTCCGCGGGCCCGGCACGGCCGGCGCCATCGCCTGGACCGGCCGCGAGGCCGTGGGTTGGGGGCGCTGGACGTGGCGTCAGCTCACCTCGATGCGGGTCGCGCTGATCCTGCTCTTCCTGCTGTCGCTGGCCGCCGTCCCCGGCTCGCTGGTGCCGCAGACAAGCGTCGACGAGATCAAGGCGCAGGACTTCAAGGCCGCCCACACCACGCTGACGCCGCTCTACGAGAAGCTCGGGCTGTTCAACGTCTACAGCTCGGTGTGGTTCTCGGCGATCTACATCCTGCTGTTCGTCTCGCTCGCCGGCTGCATCGTCCCGCGCAGCTGGCAGTTCGTCGGCCAGCTGCGCGCCAAGCCCCCGGCGGCGCCGCGCCACCTCACCCGGCTCCCGGCGTACGCGACCTGGCGCACCGAGGCCGAGCCGGAGGCCGTGCTCACCGCCGCGCAGCGCGCGCTGCGCGGCCGCCGCTTCCGCACCCAGGTGGCCGGCACGGCGGTCGCGTCGGAGAAGGGCTTCCTGCGCGAGGCCGGCAACCTGCTGTTCCACGTCGCCCTGTTCGGGCTGCTGATCTCCTTCGCGGTGGGCGGGCTGTTCAAGGCCGAGGGCGGCAAGCTGATCGTCGAGGGCGACGGCTTCAACAACACGCTCACCCAGTACGACGACTTCAAGCCGGGCACCTTCTACAACGCCGACGACCTCGACACCTTCGGCTTCAAGCTGGACGGCTTCACCGCCTCGTACGCGCGCAGCGGCCCGCAGAAGGGCACCCCGCGCACCTTCCGCGCCAACATCCAGTACTGGACGAGCCCGGGCGGCGCGCGGACGAAGACCGCGATCGAGGTCAACGAGCCGCTGGAGGTGGGCAGCTCCAAGGTCTACCTGATCGGCCACGGCTACGCGCCCGTCGTCACCGTCAAGGACGGCCAGGGCAACGTCGTCTTCCAGGGCCCGGTCCCGTTCCTGCCGCGGGACGGCAACCAGACCTCGCCCGGCGTGATCAAGGCGATGGACGTCCGCGACCACGCCGGCAAGAAGACCCAGTACGCCTTCCAGGGGCTGTTCACCCCGACCTTCGCGCTCGACGCGCAGCAGGGCCCGCACTCGACCTTCCCGGCCCTGGACTACCCGGTGCTGGTCCTGACCGCCTTCCACGGCGACCTGGGCGTGGACGCCGGCCTGCCGCAGAACGTGTACCAGCTCGACACCAAGAAGATGAAGCAGTACAAGGACGCCGACGGCGAGGTCCTCAGCGACATGCTGCGGCCGGGCGACACGCTCGCGCTGCCCGGCGGCGACGGCTCGCTCACCTTCGACGGCGTCAAGACCTGGGCCACCTTCCAGGTCTCCCACCAGGTCGGCAACGGCTGGGCGCTGGTCAGCGCCGTGGCCGCGATCGCCGGACTGGCCGGCTCGCTGTTCATCCAGCGCCGCCGGATCTGGGTGCGCGCGGTGCGCGGCGCCGACGGCACCACCGTCGTCGAGCTGGCCGGTCTCGGCCGCAGCGAGTCGGCGCGGATCGCCGACGAGCTGGGCGAACTCGCCGCCGGCCTCGCGGCCACGGCCCCGCCGCTGCCCGCGGCGGACCCCGAAGCCTCAGAAGAACCCCTGCCCCACGACGAAGGAGCGCGCGCGTGACCACCGCTGCCGCGGTCAACGAGAACGTCGCCCACATCAGCAACCTACTGATCTACTCGGCGATGGCGGTCTACACGCTGGCCTTCCTCGCGCACATCGCGGAGTGGGTCTTCGGCGGCCGCAGCAAGGTCGCCAGGACCTCCGCCGCGCTCGCCTCCGGCTCCGCCGGGTCCGCTCCCGCGGTCACCGTGACCGTGAAGCAGGGCGGCGGCACCGCCACCCTGGCGCGTCCCGAGGTCGTCACCCGTGCTTCCGCCGCCGACCGCGGCTTCGCCGACGGCCCCGGCGCGGCCGGCGACACCGAACAGGGCGACCTGTACGGCCGCATCGCGGTGTCCCTGACCGTGCTGGCGTGGGCGCTGCACGTGGGTGCCGTCGCGGCGCGCGCCATCTCGGTGCAGCGCGCCCCCTGGGGCAACATGTACGAGTTCTCCACCACCTTCGGCGCCACAGCGGTCACCGCCTACCTGGTGCTGCTCCTGCTGGGCAAGAAGGTCCGCTGGATCGGGCTCTTCCTGACCACTTCGGTGCTGCTCGACCTCGGCCTCGCCGTCTCGGTCCTCTACACCGACAGCGACCAGTTGGTCCCGGCCCTGCACTCGTACTGGCTCTGGATCCACGTCTCCTGCGCCATCATCTCCGGCGCGGTGCTCTACCTGGGCGCGGTCTCCAACGTGCTCTACCTCTTCCGCGACCGCTACGAGACCGGCCTCGCGGCCCCGGGCGGCAGCAACGAGGGCGCTTGGGCGAACATCATGTACCGGCTGCCGTCCGCCGCGAGCCTCGACAAGTTCGCGTACCGCGTGAACGCCATGGTCTTCCCGCTGTGGACGTTCACGATCATCGCCGGCGCGATCTGGGCCGAGGCCGCCTGGGGCCGCTACTGGGGCTGGGACCCCAAGGAGACCTGGTCCTTCATCACCTGGGTGGTCTACGCGGCCTACCTGCACGCCCGGGCCACCGCCGGCTGGAAGGGCCGCAAGGCCGCCTACCTGGCGCTGCTCGCCTTCGCCTGCTTCCTGTTCAACTACTACGGCGTGAACATCTTCATCACCGGCAAGCACTCCTACGCCGGCGTCTGACCCGGCCGGGGCTCAGCCCAGGCCGATCGCGTCCAGCTTCGCCCGCAGGTACGCGTGCGAGTCCACGGGCTCGTACGCGTGCCTGCCGACGGGGGCGGGCAGCGGTGCGACGCGGGTGCCCGGGTCGCACTCGTAGAACCACACCAGCGACATCAGCTCCTCCGCCGGGGCGTCCGCCGGCGGGGGGAGAACGCGGTGCCGCCCGGAACGCCAGCGGTCGCCGGTCCAGCGGGCCATCAGGTCACCGATGTTGACGGTGAGGGAGCCCGGCTCCCAGGGCGCGTCCTGCCAGCCGTGCTCGTCGGTGTGGACCTGGAGGCCGCCCCTGCCCCGCTGGCGGTCGAGCACGGTGACCGTGCCGAAGTCGGTGTGCGGCCCGATCCTGAACTGCCCCGGCTCGGGCGGTCCGACCACGTCGGTGCCGGGGTACCAGTTGATGTTGAAGCCCCAGGTGGGGTGGCGGGTGTGCCGGGTGAAGAGGTCCCCGGGCCCGCCCAGGGCGGCGGCCAGCAGCTCCAGCAGGTGGTCCGAGAGCTCGCGCATCGCCGCCACGTACGCCCCCACCAGCGGCCGCAGCCGCGGTGCCTCGGCCGGCCAGAGGTTCGGCAGGAACCACTCGGCGTCCACCACCGGGTCGCCGGTCGGCTCCTCGGCGGCGAACGACCAGGACTCCTTGAGGTCCGGCGGGGTGGCCGTGCCCTCCGCGTGGCCGTTGGCCTCCGCGCCCGGGCCCAGCCAGCCGCGGCCGCCCACCCGTACCGCGTACGGCTCCTTGACGGCGGCCGGCAGCCGGAAGAAGCCGCGGGCGGCCTCCCGGATCGCCGCGCGCAGTGCCGGGTCGACGCCGTGCCCGGTGACCAGCAGGAAGCCGGCCGAGCACAGCGCCTCGTCCACGGTGGCGGCGACGCGGGCGCGGGCGGCGGCGTCGCCGGTGAGCCAGGGCCCTAGGTCGATGGTGGGGATCATGCGCCGATGTCCTCGTTCCACAGGTCGGGCCGGGCCGCGACGAACTCCGTCATGAGGGCGACGCACTCCGGGTCGTCCAGCAGGACGATCTCCACGCCGTGCTCCGCCAGCCAGTCGTGGCCGCCGTGGAAGGTGCGGGCCTCGCCGATGACGACCCGGGGGATCCCGAACTGCCGGACCAGGCCGCTGCAGTACCAGCACGGCGACAGCGTGGTGACCATCGTCGTACCGCGGTAGGAGCGCTGCCGTCCGGCCGCGCGGAACGCCGCCGTCTCGCCGTGCACCGAGGGGTCGTCGTCCTGCACGCGGCGGTTGCGGCCGCGGCCCAGCACCGTGTGCCCGTCCGGGCCGTACAGGGCCGCCCCGACCGGGATCCCGCCCTCCGCGAGGCCCGCCCGCGCCTCCGCCACCGCCGTCGCCAGCATCGCCCGCGCGTCGTCCATGACGCCCAGTGTCCCGCAGGATCAGCCGCGGGGCTGGTTGTCCTGGCCGTCGCCCGAGCCGCCCTCGCGCTGCCGCAGCTCCTCCTCGCGGCGCCGCAGGTCGGCCTCCCAGCTCTTCAGCAGCTGCTCGTCCTTCTTGTTCTCCTCGCGGAGCGAGTGCAGGAACTCCGGGTTGTCGTCCGGCGCGACCCACTGGGTGCGGTGGTTGCGGTGCCACTCCGCGGGGGTGCTGCCGCCCGCCGGGGCCGTGCGGAGCTTGCCGGCCACCAGCCAGGCGATCGGGCCGATCAGCACCTCGCCGAAGAGCAGGATGACGATGACCCAGATGACCTTGGGGAGGCCGCGGACCTGCTCCTCGGGCGTGTTGAGGCAGTCGATGAAGGCGTAGATCCACAACGCCAGCACCAGCAGGAACGGGATGTACCGGATCATCGCGGAAGTGCCCCCCAGGCAGCGGCGGCGGGGCACGGCGGGCCCCGGTGACGGGTACAGGGTAGTGCGTGCCGGATACTGGACCGCATGGCATACGACGATCTTCGCTCGCTGC
The DNA here is from genome assembly GCF_055635295.1 of Streptomyces sp. NPDC111520. Taxonomy (NCBI): domain Bacteria; kingdom Bacillati; phylum Actinomycetota; class Actinomycetes; order Kitasatosporales; family Streptomycetaceae; genus Streptomyces; species Streptomyces sp. NPDC111520. The sequence continues at coordinate 60,060 of NZ_JBVKBW010000014.1, forward strand.
TGAGGGCCCTGGAGAAGGAGGGCGACCTCAAGCGCGTCAAGGCAGAGGTCGACCCGTACCTGGAGGTCGGTGAGATCGTCGACCGCGTCAACAAGGCGGGCGGCCCGGCGCTGCTGTTCGAGAACGTCAAGGGCTCCTCGATGCCCCTGGCGATGAACGTCTACGGCACCGACCGCCGGCTGCTGAAGGCGCTCGGCCTGACCTCCTACGCCGACATCGGCGACCGCATCGGCGGGCTGCTCAAGCCGGAGCTGCCGCACGGCTTCGTCGGCGTGCGCGAGGCCTTCGGCAAGCTCGCCGGGATGACGCACGTGCCGCCGAGGAAGGTGAAGGACGCGCCCGTCCAGGAGGTCGTCCTCACCGGCGACGACGTCGACCTGGACGCGCTGCCCGCGCTGTTCACCTGGCCCGAGGACGGCGGCTCCTTCTTCAACCTCGGCCTGACGCACACCAAGGACCCCGAGACCGGCGTCCGCAACCTGGGCCTGTACCGGCTGCAGCGGCACGACCGCCGCACCATCGGGATGCACTGGCAGATCCACAAGGACAGCCGCAACCACTACCAGGTGGCCCAGCGGCGCGGCGAACGGCTGCCGGTGGCCATCGCGTTCGGCTGCCCGCCCGCCGTGACGTACGCCTCCACCGCGCCGCTGCCGGGCGACATCGACGAGTACCTGCTGGCCGGCTTCGTCGGGGGCAGGCGCGTCGAGATGGTCGACTGCAGGACCGTGCCGCTGCAGGTGCCCGCCCAGGCCGAGGTGGTCCTGGAGGGCTGGCTGGAGCCCGGGAAGATGCTGCCCGAGGGGCCGTTCGGCGACCACACGGGCTTCTACACCCCGCAGGAGCCCTTCCCGGCGCTGACCATCGACTGCGTGACGATGCGCCGCCGGCCGCTGCTGCAGTCCATCGTGGTCGGCCGGCCGCCGACCGAGGACGGTCCGCTGGGCCGGGCCACCGAGCGGTTCTTCCTGCCGCTGCTGAAGGTCATCGTGCCGGACATCGTGGACTACCACCTGCCCGAGGCCGGCGGCTTCCACAACTGCGCGATCGTCTCGATCGACAAGAAGTACCCCAAGCACGCCCAGAAGGTGATGCACGCCATCTGGGGCGCGCACATGATGTCGCTGACCAAGCTGATCGTCGTGGTCGACGCCGACTGCGACGTGCACGACCTGCACGAGGTCGCCTGGCGGGCGCTGGGCAACACCGACTACGCCCGCGACCTGTCGGTCGTCGAGGGGCCCGTGGACCACCTCGACCACTCCTCCTACCAGCAGTTCTGGGGCGGCAAGGCCGGCATCGACGCGACCAGGAAGCTGCCCGAGGAGGGCTACACCCGCGACGGCGGCTGGCCCGAGATGGTGCTCCCCGACCCGGAGACCGCCGCGAAGGTCGACCGCCGCTGGAAGGAGTACGGCCTGTGAGCGCCGAGTCCGCGACCCCGGACCTCTTCGGACCCTCGCCCCGCCCGGACGGCAAGGTCCGGGCGTTCCTGCGGCTGGTGATGATCGAGCACTCGGTCTTCGCGCTGCCCTTCGCCTACATCGCCGCGCTCAGCGCGATGTTCGCCGAGGACCGGTCCGTCCACTGGTTCCAGCTCCTCCTGATCACCGTCGCCATGGTCGGCCTGCGGACCTTCGCGATGGCCTGCAACCGGATCATCGACCGCGAGATCGACGCCCGCAACCCCCGCACCGCGGGACGCGAACTGGTCACCGGCGCGGTGTCGGTGCGCTCGGCGTGGACCGGCGCGCTGATCGCCGTGGTGTTCTTCCTGGGCGCCGCCGCGCTGCTCAACCCGCTCTGCCTGGCGCTGGCGCCGGTCGCGGTGGTCCCGATGGTGGTCTACCCGTACGGCAAGCGGTTCACCGACTACCCGCACGCCATCCTCGGCCTCGCCCAGGCCATGGGTCCGGTCGGCGCCTGGCTGGCGGTCTCCGGCTCCTGGTCGTGGGACGCCGTGATCCTCGGCCTCGCGGTGGGCGTGTGGATCGGTGGCTTCGACCTGATCTTCGCCTGCCAGGACGTCGCGGCCGACCGCGTCCACGGGGTGCGCTCGGTCCCGGCCCGCTTCGGCGTGGACGGCGCGCTCCACGGTGCGCGCGCGAGCCACGTCGTGACGACCGTGCTGCTCGTCTGGTACGGGCTGGCGGTCGGCGCGGGGGCCTTCTGGTGGGTGGGCATGCTGATCGTGGGCGGCGCCTTCGTCTACGAGCACAGCATCGTCAAGCCCGGCGACCTCAGCCGGCTCAACCGGGCGTTCTTCACGGTCAACGGCTTCATCGGCATGGCGCTGTTCCTCTGCGCCCTGCTGGACCTCGCGGTGCGCGGCCTGGGCGTCTGACGCCCGGGCCGCGGCCGGCCGCGGTCGCTCAGCCGCGCACGAACGGCAGGGCGAAGAACTTCGGGTAGCTCCACCACTGGCCGCCGTTGGCCTTGGTGCTGCCGATGATGCAGAAGACCAGTCCGGCCAGGAGGTGCAGCCCGGCCAGGGCCAGCAGGCCGAACGCCACGAACGGCAGCCAGACCGGCCCGCCGTGCTCGTACGCGGCCAGGGCGGCGAAGCCGCCGCCGTAGCCGAGGACGCCGAGGAGGCCCACGATCGCCGTCGTGATGCCGTAGTTGATCCCCTGGGCGGCGTGGTGCCGGATGAAGGGGTCGTGCTTGTTCCGCTCGTTGGAGCGGATGACCAGCGGGGCGATCCAGGTCAGCGCCCAGCCGACGCAGCACATGCTGCTGCCCGCCACCAGGGTGAGCAGCGCCCCCAGATGGGCCCACATGGCCGGCGTGGTCGGCGGCCGCAGCGGCGGGGGCGGGTACGGCAGCGGCCCGTGCGCGTAGCCGTAGCCGTACGGCGGCGGCGGGGGAGCCGGCGGCGGGTAGGGCGGTGGCGGCGACGGCATCGCGTGGGGGCCGGGCGCCGGGCCCTGCTGCGGCGGCACGGGCGGTGCCGTGTCCCGCGGTGGTACGTCGTCGTGCTTGCCGAAATCGGTCATGGAGAACCGCCCCCCCGTCGCGTCGTCCCCGGATCCTACGACCTCATCTGATCAGCCCGTCCGCGGGGCGGTCCCGGAAGAGGAACGCGCCCACGACGCCGCCGACGAGGCCGAAGAGATGGCCCTGCCAGGAGACCCCCTGCGCGGTCGGCAGCACGCCCCACAGGATCGAGCCGTACGCCACCGCGACGATCAGGCCGACCGCGATGTCGATCAGGCGCCGGTCGACGAAGCCGCGCACCAGCAGGTAGCCGAACAGGCCGAAGACGACGCCGGAGGCACCGGCGGTGTTGGTGTGCTCCGGGGCCACCAGCCAGACCCCGCCGCCGCTCGTCATGACGATGACGAAGACCACGCTGAGCAGGCGGCCGGTGCCCCGCAGCGCCGCGAGGAAGCCGAGCACCAGCAGCGGCAGGCTGTTGGCGGCGACGTGGTCGAAGCCGAAGTGGATGAAGGCGGCCGGGATGATGTCCCGCAGCTCGCCGATCTGCCGCGGCACGATGCCGAAGGTGTCGAGCGCGTGATGGGTCATCACGTCGACGCACTCGATCAGCCAGAGCAGCCCCACCCAGATGAACATGATCGCCGCGGCGGTCTTCGCCCGCTCGCCGGGACCGGGCAGCGCGTGGCCGCGCACGCGCCGCCGGGCGTCACCGGCGTCGTGCCCCGCGATGGGTTCGTACGCCACAGGTCCCCCCTCGTGGTTGTCCACCGCCCGCCCGGCGGGCCGGGCTTCCCTCACGGTAGACAACGACGACGGCATCCGCGGCGGTTCCCGGGCCTACTCGTCCATTCCGCCCATCATGAACTGCACCATGGCGCCCATGATGTCCTGGGGGTTGAGCGGGGTGGCGCCGGCCGGAGCCGCGACGGGCCCGGCGTCGGGGGCGAAGCCGACGGTCAGCGGCAGCGCGCCGTGGATCTCATCACCCGTGTCGAACTGGTCGAGGTCGAGGCTGATGCCCGACAGCACGCCCTCCTTGACGGCCACGTCCACGGTGACGTCCTGGTCGGGCGCGTCCCTCAGGTCGGCGGGCGAGAGCCCGTCGGGCAGCTGGTCCGCCACCGGCTCCAGGGCGTCGGCCAGCGCGTCGGCCACCTTGCCCGCGGGCACCGTGACCTCGACGTGGTCGGCGCCGTCCTTGCTGCCGGCGTCGGTGAACTTCGCGTTGTGCTCGACGGCCCCGCGCAGCGCCTTGGTGATCCGTTCCTGCGTCTTGGCGTCCAGCGTCGGTGCCTGAGGCAGCGGCGAACCGGCCGGGCCCTCCTTGGCCATGCTCTTGGAGAACTCCTCGAAGGCCTTGGGATCGACGGAGACCCACTTGCCGCCGATCGCGTCCTTCACCGACTTGTAGGAGGAGGGCAGGTCGTCGGCGGCGTCCAGGAACTGCCGGAACTCCTGCATGCCGCCCTTGTCCCGCCCGGTGGCCAGGTCGTCCGCGAGCGACAGGAACTGCCGCAGGTCGACCCGCAGGTAGGACTGCTCGCCCGCCAGGCTCCGGACCTCCAGCAGGTCACGGCCGGGGCCGAGCGAGACCCGCAGCGCCACCGAGGCGCCGTCCGCCTTGAGGTCCTTCAGCGGCCTGGCGGAACTCGCGGAGAGCGAGACCTCGAGACCGGCGAGCATCTTCGCGTCGTCCCGGGTGAAGCCGTCCGAGCCCTTGAGCGCGGACCAGATCTGCTGCTCGCCGCCCTCGAAGCCCACGGACACCGTGACGGCCTTCTGCTCGCCGAGCCGGTCCAGCGCCTGCTGGACCTTGGCACCGGCGCTCAGGTTCCCGGCGGTGCCGCACGCGGCGGCGGTGGTGGCGATGAACGCGGCACAGCCGACGGCGGCGATGCCCTTGCGCGTGGCGTTGATGGTGTTCTCCTTGGTCGGTACACGAACAACAGCAGGACCCACGAGGTGGGCGGAAGGTTGTGCGGGCGGCCGGATAGGCTCGCCGCATGGACGACAGCGAGCGCGGGACGCCGTGGGTGGTCGGGGTCTCCGGGGCCTCCGGGACGCCGTACGCCGCGGCGGTGCTGCGGGCCCTGCTGCACGCCGGGGAGTCGGTGGACCTGGTGGTCAGCCGGGCCGCCCGGCTCACCGTCCTGGACGAGACCGGGTCGCCCTTCCGGGACGCGCACTGGCGCGAGGACCTCGGCCGCTGGCTGGCCCGCGGCGCGGACGGCACCCCGGACCGGTTCGAGACCGACCTGGGCCGGGTGCGGTACTGGTCCGCCGGTGACCTCGCGGCCGGGCCCAGCTCGGGTTCGTACCCGGTCAAGGGGATGCTGATCGTGCCGGCGAGCACGGCCTGCGTGGCGGGCGTCGCCCTCGGGCTCTCCAAGGACCTGCTGCAGCGGGTGGCGAGCGTCACCCTGAAGGAGCGCCGCCCCCTGGTGGTCGCCGTACGGGAGACGCCGCTGGGCGGCCAGACGCTGCGGCACCTGGTCGCGCTGGACGAGGCGGGCGCCGTGGTGCTGCCGGCCTCGCCCGCCTTCTACGCGGGGGCCAGGGACATCCAGGACCTGGTCGACTTCGTCGCGGGACGGGTGCTGGACGCCGTGCGGGTGCCGCACAAGCTGTACCGCCGCTGGGAGGGCGAGCTGGGCGTCGCCGGGGCCGGTGCCGACGCAGCTGCCGCGGATTGATGCGCAGGGCACATCCCCGTTCATGCCTTAGATTCTTGTCCTGGCAGCGCAGTCGCGGCACGAATGAAGGGGTCCAGTCTGATGGACGCGGTGGACAGGCAGCTCATTCAGGCCCTCCGTGAGAACGGCCGGGCCTCGTACGCCGAGCTGGGCCGGCTGGTGGGCCTGTCAGGACCGAGTGTCACCGACCGGATCAACCGGCTGGAGCAGGCCGGTGTGATCACCGGCTACCGCGCCACGATCCGCCCCGCGGCCCTCGGCCTCGGCGTGACGGCGCTGGTGGGCCTGCAGCTCAGCGACGCCGCCGACCACGAGGACGTGGCGACCCGGCTGCGCGACCTGGACGAGATCGAGGACTGCTGGTTCATCGCGGGCGACGACTCGTACATGCTCAAGGTGCGCGTCCCCGACGTGGACGGCCTGGAGCACACCATCCGCCGGCTGTCCGGCACCAAGGGCGTCGCCCGCACCCGCACCACGATCGTGCTGTCCACGAAGTGGGAGGACCGGGTCGGGGAACTCCCCGAGAACATCTAGGCGTAAGGTCGAACGGTCGATTTCGGATGGTGAAGGCGAGGCGGGCGATGGACGCGGGGCTCAAGCGCGAGTTGGAGGAGAAGGTCTACGCGGGTGAGCGGCTGACCCGCGAGGACGGCATCGCCCTCTACGAGTCCGACGACCTCGCCTGGCTGGGCGGTCTCGCCCACCACGTGCGGACGCGGAAGAACGGCGACGTCGTCCACTTCAACGTCAACCGCCACCTCAACATGACGAACGTCTGCACCGCCTCCTGCGCGTACTGCTCCTTCCAGCGCAAGCCGGGGGAGAAGGACGCGTACACGATGCGCATCGAGGAGGCCGTCCGCCTGGCGAAGGAGATGGAGGGGGACAACCTCACCGAACTCCACATCGTCAACGGCCTCCACCCGACGCTGCCGTGGCGCTACTACCCGCGGTCGCTGAAGGCGCTGAAGGAGGCCCTGCCCAACGTCTCCCTGAAGGCCTTCACCGCCACCGAGATCCACCACTTCGAGACGATCTCCGGGATGGGCGCGAGCGAGATCCTGGACGAGCTCATCGAGGCCGGTCTGGAGTCGCTGACCGGCGGCGGCGCCGAGATCTTCGACTGGGAGGTGCGGCAGCACATCGTCGACCACCGCACCCACTGGGAGGACTGGTCGCGCATCCACCGCCTGGCGCACGAGAAGGGCCTCAAGACCCCGTGCACCATGCTGTACGGGCACATCGAGGAGCCCCGGCACCGGGTGGACCACGTGCTGCGACTGCGCGAACTGCAGGACGAGACCGGCGGCTTCCAGGTCTTCATCCCGCTGCGCTACCAGCACGACTTCGTCGACCTGAAGGACGGCAAGGTCCGCAACACCCTCCAGGCGCGGACCACGATGGCCACCGGCGCCGAGGCGCTGAAGACCTTCGCCGTCTCCCGGCTGCTGTTCGACAACGTGCCGCACGTGAAGGTGTTCTGGGTCATGCACGGCGTGCAGACCGCCCAACTGGCGCTCCAGCACGGCGCGGACGACATGGACGGCTCGGTCGTCGAGTACAAGATCACGCACGACGCCGACAACTACGGGACGCCCAACAAGCTCACCCGCGACGACCTGCTGGAGCTCATCCAGGACGCGGGCTTCCGCCCGGTCGAGCGCAACACCCGGTACGAGATCATCCGCGAGTACCCGGGTCCCGACGCGGCGCGCCGCGAGTCGCCGCAGCCGATGCGCCTGTGACACCGGACGGCCGGGCGGGTGACCGGGTGCGTGACGTCGTGTGACGGCCCGCACCCGGACGGCACCGCCCGGCCCGCCGAGGCCTCGCCTTAACCCCGATGTCTTCCGGTGGCCGGGCGCCCGTCGAACGCAGTCAGCCTCGGTGCCTAAGGTGTGCGCCATGGCACTGCGCTACACCCTCGACCCCGAGCTCACCCCCGGTCTGCGGGAACAGCTCGTCTCCCTGTGGACCGACGTCACCAATGCGGGCGGCGCCGTCGGCTTCGTCCCGCCCGTCGGCCGGGCGGACGTCGCCCTCGAAGCCGAACGGCACTACTCGGCGCTGGCCGAGGGCAGGGCGCACATGGTCGCCGGTTTCGACGGGGACCGGCTCGCCGCCGCGACCTTCCTCACCTTCAACACCCACCGCCTGATGCGGCACTGGGCCTGGCTCTACACCGTCATGGTCGACCCGTCCCTCCAGGGCCGCGGGCACGGCGCGGAACTGATGCAGGCGGCGGAGCGGGCGGGCCGCGACCTCGGTCTGGAGGCGCTGAAGCTCACCTGCCGCAGCGGCATGGGCCTGGAGCGCTTCTACGCCTCGGCCGGCTACAAGGAGGTCGGGCGCGTCCCCTCGGCGATACGCGTCGCCCCGGACGACGACCGCGACGACATCACGATGTGGCTCCCGCTGACCTGACCGCCACGGCCCCGTGCTTCACTGATAGGGGTACGTCCGGTACGTCCCGCAGGCCGTGACGAGGGAAACGAAGGAAGTGGCAACGACCGTGAGCTGGAAGCCGAGCCCCATGCTGCGCTACTCCCTGATGCGTCTCGGCCTGTTCGCGGCCTGCTTCCTGGTGATCTGGGGCCTGGTCTACGTCCGCGTGCTCCCCTCCGGGCTCGGCGACTCGAACCTGCTGTGGGTGATGCTGCTCGCGCTGGTGATCAGTGCGCCGCTCAGCTTCGTGGTGCTGCGCGGGGTCCGCGAGGAGGCGTCCGTGCAGGTCTCCGCGCGGGTGGAGCGCACCAAGGCGAACCTCGCGGCCAACGCGGCGCAGGAGGACGAGGCGGACGACGCCTCGCGCGCGGCGGCGCAGAGCAGCTGACGCACCCGGGCGGGCCGGCCCTCAGGGGCCGACCGTACCGGTGAGGTGGAGCCGTCCCCCCGAGCGCACGGCGAGGCTGCGTCTCGGCCTGCTTCTTGGCGGTCAGTGCGCCGCTCAGCTTCGTGGTGCTGCGCGGGGTGCGTGAGGAGGCGTCCGTGCAGGTCTCCGCGCGGGTGGAGCGCACCAAGGCGAACCTCGCGGCCAACGCGGCGCAGGAGAACGAGGCGGACGACGCCTCGCGCGCGGCGGCGCAGAGCAGCTGACGCACCCGGGCGGGCCGGCCCTCAGGGGCCGACCGTACCGGTGAGGTGGAGC
>NZ_JBVKBW010000014.1:68941-203289 GCF_055635295.1 Streptomyces sp. NPDC111520
GCCGTCCCCCCGAGCGCACGGCGAGGCTGCGCACCCCGCCCGGTCCGGAGGCGTCGGCGCCCGAGGCCCGGTAGGTGACGGTGGCGGGCAGCAGGACCGGGGCCTTGAACTCGGCCCGCAGGGTGACCGTTTCGGCGTCCGCGGGGACGGCCTCCGCGGCGCAGCGGGCGACGGTCCACATCCCGTGGGCGATGGCGCGCGGGAAGCCCAGCGGCCGCGCGGTCAGCGGGTGGAGGTGGATCGGGTTCCAGTCGCCGGAGACGGCGGCGTGCCGCCGCCCGAGGCCGGCGGGGAGCCGCCACTCCGCCACGACGGACGGTTCCGCGTCCGCGTCCGTGTACGCCGCGGCCGGTGGGCCGCCGCCGGTCGCGCCGCGCGTGCGGGTCCGGGCGAGGTAGCCGCTGCGGTCCCGCCAGACGACCTCGCCGTCGAGGGACGCCTCCGTGACGATCACGACCTCCACGCCGCGCCGGTGGGGGCTCAACTCCTCGGCGTGGACGGTGATGCCGGGCCGGTCGCCGGGCAGGAGCGGCCGCCGCTGGACGATCTCGATCCACGTGTGCACCAGGCCGAGCAGCGGCAGCGGGAAGCTCCGCCGGGCCATCAGCCGGGCGGCCGGCGGGAAGCCGAGGACGTGCGGGTACGTCAGGGGCAGCCCGGTCCCGGGCGGGAAGCCGCACACCTCGGCGTACGCGGCGAGCCGCCGGGGGTCCACCCGGACGGCAGGAAGGGTCAGCCGGTCGGCGGGCAGCGGCGCGTCGGCGGCCGGGCGCTTGCCGGCCCCGGTCAGTGCGCCTCGGGCGAGGGTGAGCAGCAGGGGCATCGTGGGTTCCCGCGGGGTCGGTGGGGCGGTCGTGGACGTGAGGCGTACGGGCGCCGGATGGGACGTACGGCGGACTCCGCCCGCGGCGGCGGCCTCCTCGCGGCGTCCGGCCGCCGCGCCACCGACGGCGACGTCACCGGGGCAATGCGCGCGAACGCCGCCGCGGCGGACCGCCCGGGCGAATTCCCGCCATTTCCCGCGCCGGATCCATAGACCGCTCGCGCCGCCGGCCGAATTCCCGCGGCATTCGCGCCGTCCCACCCACCCATGAAACGTTGCAGCGCGATTCGGCGCAGCCGACTTCGCACACGGGAGCGAATTGCCCGCGCCCTGATCCTGACGGGCGCGCCGCAAAAGGCAGGAGCCCCGCACGAGGGTGCGGGGCTCCTTGGGTACTGCTCGTCGGTTACTGCGCGTCAGTCCGCGATCAGGCGGGGGAGACGTTCTCCGCCTGCGGGCCCTTCGGACCCTGGGTGACGTCGAAGGTCACCGCCTGGTTCTCCTCCAGCGAACGGAAGCCGGAGGCGTTGATCGCGGAGTAGTGGACGAAGACATCGGGGCCGCCGCCGTCCTGGGCGATGAAGCCGAAGCCCTTCTCGGCGTTGAACCACTTGACGGTTCCGGTAGCCATAAGCCCTCCTTGGGCCAAAGGGTTGCCCTGCTCCAGAACCTGCCCTGCTCACTGCAAGAAGTCTGAAAACTACAAAAGCCCGCGGTCACATGCTCCGCAGGCTCTGTACTGCAAGGGAAACCAAACTGCAACTTGCGACGACAGTAGCACGGAGCATCTGCGCCGGGGAAGAGCGACAAGATCGGATTTCACAAGTGCCGCGCGGCGGCCCGGCGCGGGGTTCCTCCGGCGCCCGGCCGGAGGCGGCCCGGCGTGGGGGGCGGGACCCGCCGGAAGTTCCGGGGAGCGGGGGTCTAGCCTCCTGATGTGGACAAATCTGCGCCTCTTCCATCCGCCAGTGGTGTGCGCCGGACCCGGCCCCGCGTCGGGCACATCCAGTTCCTGAACTGCGTGCCCCTTTACTGGGGACTCGCCCGAACGGGTGCCCTGCTCGACCTGGAGCTGACCAAGGACACCCCCGAGAAGCTCAGCGCCCAGCTCGTCTCCGGGGACCTGGACGTCGGCCCGATCACCCTCATGGAGTACCTCCGGCACGCCGAGGACCTGATCGCGCTCCCGGACATCGCCGTCGGCTGCGACGGCCCGGTGATGTCCTGCGTGATCGTGAGCCAGGTCCCGCTGGGCGCCCTGGACGGCGCCAGGGTCGCCCTCGGCTCCACCAGCCGCACCTCGGTCCGCCTGGCCCAGCTGATGCTCGCCGATCAGTACGGGGTCGAGCCCGAGTACTACACCTGCCCGCCCGACCTCTCGCTGATGATGCAGGAGGCCCAGGCCGCCGTCCTGATCGGGGACGCGGCGCTGCGCGCCTCGCTGCACGACGCGCCGCGGCTCGGCCTGGAGGTCCACGACCTCGGGCTGATGTGGAAGGAGTGGACCGGGCTGCCGTTCGTCTTCGCCGTCTGGGCCGCCCGCCGCGACTACCTGGAGGCCCGTCCCGGTGTGGTGCACGAGGTGCACCGGGCCTTCCTCTCCTCCCGCGACCTGAGCATGGAGGAGGTGGAGAAGGTCGCCGAGCAGGCCGCCCGCTGGGAGTCCTTCGACGCCCGCACCCTCCAGCGCTACTTCACCACCCTGGACTTCTCGCTCGGTCCCGAGCAGCTCACCGGCATCGCCGAGTTCGCCCGCCGGGTGGGCTTCCCGGAGCAGGCGCGCGTCGAGCTGCTGGGCGCCGGGGGCTGACCCCGTGGGCCGGCGGGCACCCCCCCCGCCGGCCCGGGCCCGTTCCCCGGGCCGACTACGATCGGCGGCGGCCCCCCGCTCCGGCTGGGGTGACCACGGCGGCCACGGGTACAACTCCACTGACCTTCCGCACCGGCGAGAGGCGCGCAGATGCAGCCCCTGCAAGCGAACGACCCCCCGTCGATCGGCCCGTACCGTCTGCTCGGCCGGCTGGGCGCCGGCGGGATGGGCCGGGTCTACCTGGGGCGCAGCCCCGGCGGCCGGACGGTGGCCGTGAAGGTGGTGCGCTCGGAACTCGCGGACGACCTGGAGTTCCGCACCCGATTCCAGCGCGAGGTCGACGCCGCGCGCCGGGTCGGCGGTACGTGGAGCGCCCCGGTGCTGGACGCCGACACCGACTCGCCGGTGCCCTGGGTGGCCACCCGCTACGTCGCCGGTCCCGCCCTCTCCGAGGCCGTCGCCACCTTCGGGCCGCTGTCGCCGCAGGGCGTACGGGCGCTGGGCGCCGGACTCGCCGAGGCGCTGGAGGCCGTGCACGGACGCGGCCTGGTGCACCGCGACATCAAACCGTCCAACGTGCTGCTCTCGCTCGACGGCCCGGTGCTGATCGACTTCGGCATCGCCCGCGCCATGGACGCCACGGCCGCCCTGACCAGCAAGGGCGTGGTCGTCGGCTCGCCCGGCTACATGGCGCCCGAGCAGGTCACCGGAAGACCCACCGGCCCCGCCGCCGACATCTTCGCCCTCGGCGCGGTGCTGGCCTTCGCCGCGACCGGCCGCGGCCCCTTCACCGGGGACAGCGCGGCCGTCCTGCTCTACAAGGTCGCCCACGAGGAGCCCGAACTCGACGGCGTACCTGACGAGTTGCGCCGGATCGCCGAGTCCTGCCTCGCCAAGGACCCGGAGGTGCGCCCGACGCCCCGCCGGCTCGCGGAACTGCTGGCGCCCGGCGGCGACGCCGCGTCGCTGGTGCGCGCCGGCTGGCTGCCGGCCCCGCTGACGGAGCGCCTCGGGCGGCAGGCCGTCGAACTGCTCGACCTCGAACCGACCCCGCACCCGGGCCCGGTGGCCCCGGGCAACGGCACCGCCGAGGGGAACGGCGGGGGATCGGCCGGCGGCCACGGCTCCTACGGCTCGCACACCTCGTACGGCTCGCACCCCTCGTACGGGTCGTTCGGCCCGCCGCCCTCGCTGACCGCGCCCCGGGACGCGCCGCCGTTCGCCGCCACTCCGCCGCCCACGCCCGTCCCGGGCCGCCGGCGCGGCCGCGCCGCGGCGCTCGCCGCGACGGGCATCCTGCTCGTCGCGGCCGCCGTGACCCTGGCCCTCGTGCTGCCGGGACTCCTCGACGGCTCGAACCAGGCCAAGGGCGGGGAGCGCACCCCCTCGCGGAGCGCGGGGTCAGGGGACGGTTCCCCGTCCTCGACCACGTCCTCCTCGACCACGTCCTCGCCCCCGGCCTCGGGACCGCCCGTGGACGCCCTTCCCAAGGCCTTCGTCGGCACGTGGAAGGGCAGCACGGTCACCGCCGGCGGAGTGCCGGGCACGATGGAGATCACCCTGCGCGAGGGCAAGGTCGGCGCGGTCGTCGGCCGCGACAAGAGCGTGCTGGACCTGCTCGGCCAGTCCTACGACTGCAGCGGCGACTGGAAGCTCGCCGAGGCCACGGAGAAGGGCGTCGTGCTCGACACCAGCGGCGGCACCAACCCGCATCCGGGGATCTGTTCCGACGGTTCGGCCGACGAGCGGTTCACCCTCAACGCGGACGGCTCCCTGCACTACCGCTCGGGCGACTCGCTGGCCGGTCAGCCGGAAGGGGACCTCAGGAAGCAGGGCGGCTGACCCCCTGGCGTAGGCTGGGCGGGTCCGTCACACCCCTCGGAAGGATGCCCGGTGAGCGAGAACGCCGACCTCCAGTCCGTCCTCGACCGTGCCGCCGACGGCGGCCGCATCACCCCCGAGGAGGCGCTCGACCTCTACCGTTCGGCACCCCTGCACGCCCTCGGCGCCGCCGCCGACGCCGTGCGCCGCCGCCGCTACGCCGGTACCGAGCACATCGCGACGTACATCATCGAGCGGAACATCAACTACACCAACGTCTGCGTGACGGCGTGCAAGTTCTGCGCCTTCTACGCCGCGCCCAAGGACACCGCCAAGGGCTGGACCCGGGACCTCGACGACATCCTGCGCCGCTGCGCGGAGACCGTCGAACTCGGCGGCACCCAGATCATGTTCCAGGGCGGCCACCACCCGGACTACGGCGTCGAGTACTACGAGAAGCACTTCAGCGCCATCAAGCAGGCCTTCCCGCAACTGGTCATCCACTCCCTCGGCGCCTCCGAGGTCGAGCACATGGCCCGCATCTCCAAGGTGACGGTGGAGGAGGCCATCAGCCGCATCCACGCCGCGGGCCTGGACTCCTTCGCGGGCGCCGGCGCCGAACTGCTGCCGGCCCGGCCGCGCAAGGCGATCGCCCCGCTGAAGGAGAGCGGCGAGCGCTGGCTGGAGATCATGGAGACCGCGCACAAGCTCGGTGTGGAGTCGACCTCCACCATGCTGATGGGCACCGGCGAGACCAACGCCGAGCGCATCGAGCACCTGCGCATGATCCGCGACGTCCAGGACCGCACGGGCGGCTTCCGCGCCTTCATCCCGTACACCTACCAGCCCGAGAACAACCACCTGAAGGGCCGGACCCAGGCCACGCTCTTCGAGTACCTGCGGATCATCGCCATCGCGCGGGTCTTCCTGGACAACGTCGCCCACATCCAGGGCTCCTGGCTCACCACCGGCAAGGAGGTCGGCCAGCTGTCGCTGCACTACGGCGCCGACGACCTCGGCTCGGTGATGCTGGAGGAGAACGTGGTCTCCTCGGCCGGCGCCAAGCACCGCTCCAACCGCATGGAGCTGATCCACCTGATCCGCGCCGCCGGCCGGGTCCCCGCGCAGCGCGCCACCACCTACGAGCACCTCGTCGTCCACGACGACCCGGCGAACGACCCGGTGGACGACCACGTCGTCTCCCACCTGTCGTCGACCGCCATCGAGGGCGGCACGGCGCACCCGGAGCTGAAGCTGCTCAGCACCTCCTGACCGCGCCACCGATGCTGACGATCCATTCCGGGACCGACGGCACCGCCCTGCTGGTCGACGGCGGCCTCCTCGCCGCCGTCGACCAGCAGGACGCGCTGCGGGCCGCCCACCCGGGCGCCCGGGTACGGAACTGGCCCGGTGCGCTGCGCCCGGGCCTGACCCACGAGGGCGCGCTGCCACCCGCCCCCACCCCGCGCGAACGCGTGCACGCCCTGCTGGTGCGCGGGGTCACCGCCGTCGCCACCGCCCCCGACGACCCCGCGCTGCGCTCCGCGCTGGACCGCAGCGGCCTGCTGCCGGCGCGCCGGGCCCCGTCCCTGGAGCCGGGCGCCCGGGCGGACTTCGCCGTCTTCGACGAGCACGGCACCTGCCTCGCCACCGTCGTCGCCGGGCGGCTCCTGCACCGCAGGGCCTGACCGGCCGCGCGGGCCGTGCCGTACGACGTTCCACGACCGCGGCGGGGCCCCTGCGCGGGGTGCGGGGACGCCGGGTGAACAATGGGGAGGTGACCCGAGCCTCCCTGGACAAGCAGCCGCACGAAGTCGCCGCGATGTTCGACGACGTCGCCGCCAACTACGACCTGACCAACGACGTGCTGTCGCTCGGCCAGGACCGCCGCTGGCGCAAGGTCGTCGCGCAGTCCCTCGCCGTACGTCCCGGCGAGCGCGTGCTGGACCTCGGCGCCGGCACGGGGACCTCCTCCCTGCCGTTCGCCGGCGCGGGCGCCCGGGTCGTGCCCTGCGACTTCTCCCTGGGCATGCTGCGCGAGGGCAAGCGCCGCCACCCCTTCCTCCCGCTCACCGCGGGCGACGCGACCCGGCTGCCGTTCGCCGACGGGGTCTTCGACGCCGTCACGATCTCCTTCGCGCTGCGCAACGTGCACGACACCGACGCCGCGCTGCGCGAGATGCTGCGGGTCACCCGGCCCGGGGGCCGCGTCGTCATCTGCGAGTTCAGCCACCCCACCTGGGCGCCGTTCCGCACGGTCTACACCGAGTACCTGATGCGTGCCCTCCCGCCGGTCGCCCGGGCGGTCAGCAGCAACCCCGACGCGTACGTGTACCTGGCCGAGTCCATCCGCGCCTGGCCCGACCAGCCCGGCCTCGCCGGGCGCCTGCAGAAGGCCGGATGGTCGGAGGTCGCCTGGCGCAACCTGTCGGGCGGCATCGTGGCGCTGCACCGCGCGGTGCGCTGAAGGCGGGCCGCCCGGCCCGTCCGCGGAGGGGGCCCATAGACTGCTCGGGGTCCGGTCCGGCCGCCGCCGGCGGCCGGAGCCAGGCCCGCAACAGCCCACAGCAGCGAGGAGTGCCGCACTGTGACCGAGACCGCCGCTTCGGAACGCAGCGCCGATGTGATCGTCGTCGGTGCCGGGCCCGCCGGTTCCACGACGGCCTACTACCTGGCGAAGGCGGGACTCGACGTCCTGCTGCTGGAGAAGACCGCCTTCCCGCGCGAGAAGGTGTGCGGCGACGGCCTGACGCCCCGGGCGACCAAGCAACTGGTCGCGATGGGCATCGACATCTCCGAGGAGGCCGGCTGGCTGCGCAACAAGGGCCTGCGCATCATCGGCGGCGGCGTCCGGCTGCAGCTGGACTGGCCGGACCTGGCCTCGTTCCCGGACCACGGCCTGGTGCGCAGGCGCGAGGACTTCGACGAACTCCTCGCCCGCCAGGCGCAGAAGGCCGGCGCCCGGCTCTACGAGCGCTGCAACGTCGGCGCCCCGATCCGTGACGAGCGCACCGGCCGGATCACCGGCGTCGAGGCCAAGCTGGGTGAGGAGAAGACCCCGGTCACCTTCCACGCGCCGCTGGTGGTCGCCGCGGACGGCAACTCCACCCGGCTCTCCCTGCAGATGGGCCTGCACCGCCGCGAGGACCGCCCGATGGGTGTCGCCGTCCGCACGTACTTCACCTCCCCGCGGCACGACGACGACTACCTGGAGTCCTGGCTGGAGCTGTGGGACCGGCGCGTCCCCGGCAACCCGCGGCTGCTGCCCGGCTACGGCTGGATCTTCGGCATGGGCGACGGCACCTCCAACGTGGGCCTCGGCGTGCTCAACACCTCCGCCTCCTTCAAGGAGCTGGACTGGCGTGAGGTGCTGAAGGCCTGGTGCGCCTCGATGCCGGAGGACTGGGGCTACACCGAGGAGAACATGACCGGGCCGATCCGCGGCGCGGCGCTCCCGATGGCCTTCAACCGCCAGCCGCACTACACCAAGGGCCTGCTGCTGGTCGGCGACGCCGGCGGCCTCGTCAACCCGTTCAACGGCGAGGGCATCGCCTACGCGATGGAGTCCGGCCAGATCGCGGCCGACGTCATCGTCCAGGCGCACGCGCGCGGCACCGCGGCCCAGCGGGAGCTGGCGCTGCAGTCGTACCCGCGGATCCTGAAGGACACCTACGGCGGCTACTACACGCTCGGCCGGGCCTTCGTGAAGCTGATCGGCAACCCGAAGGTCATGAAGCTGGCGACCCAGCGCGGCCTGACGCACCCGATGCTGATGCGCTTCACGCTGAAGCTGCTGGCGAACCTCACCGACCCGTCGGGCGGCGACGCGATGGACCGCGTGATCAACGGTCTGTCGAAGGTGGCGCCGCGTTCCTGACCCCCGGCATCCCGCTCGCCGCGCCGGCCCGTGCTGCACGGGCCGGCGCGGCTTTTTGCTGCGGTGAGACCGGAGGGAGCCGGACGCGCTGAGGCGCGCGGAGGTGCGCGGGGGTACGTATACATCCCTTTCCTTACCTTCGCAGGGTAGGATGCGGCACCATGGAGAGGGAATGGCTGTCCGTCGAGCAGGTCGCGGACCGGCTCGGACTGCACGTGCGCACCGTCCGCGGCTACATCCGCGACGGCCGGCTCAAGGCCGTGCGCATCGGCAAGCAGTACCGCGTCGCCCGGGCCGACCTGGACGCCCTCACCGGCGTGCCGGCGGCCGCCGCCCGGCAGCGGGTGGAGGTCTCGGCCATCGTCGAGGTGGACGGCATCGGGCCGGCCGCCGCCGACCGCCTCGGGACCCTTCTCGTGGCCGGTGCCCAGATGGCGCGGGACCCCCACGAGTTGGCCCGGGTCCGGATCGCTTACGACGACGAGCGCTCGCGGCTGAAGGTCGTGGTGCTCGGCGGTGCCGCGGCGACGGCGGACGTCCTGCGCACCATCGACGACGTCATGGGAGGGGGGAACGACATGTTCCCGGAGGAGCACACCGAGGACCCGGAGGCGGGCCGTGGCTGACGTGGTGACCGAGCGGCGGGGCGTGCCCGTCCTCGTCTGCGGCGAGGACGGCGCGAGGATCTCCGGCGTCCAGGACGCGCTCGACGTGATCGGATCGGCCTACCACCGGGCGGACGTGGTGGCCGTCCCCGTCGCCCGCCTGGACGAGCGGTTCTTCGCCCTGCGGTCGGGCCTCGCGGGGGAGGTCCTGCAGAAGTTCGTCAACTACGGCGTCCGGCTCGTCGTCGTGGGCGACGTCTCGGCCCACACGGCGGCCAGCACGGCCTTCCGGGACCTGGTCCGCGAGTGCAACCGGGGCGACCGCACGTGGTTCGTCGACGACCTCGAAGCGCTCGACGCCCGCCTCGGCTGACCGGGTCGCCGTCTGTCCCTGGGCGGCGAACCCCGCCCGGTGCGGCGCCCGTTGTCCCTCCGGGCGGCGCTGCGTACCGGGCGGGGTGGTGAACTCCCCCTTCCGGATGGACGGTTCGCGCGGACCGGGGCGGAGGGGCGCGGGCGGGGCGGGCCGCCGGTCCTTTGACATCGATGTCGTTGACATCGATGTCAGATGCGCCTGCCCCGGAGTCAGCTCGCGCCCGAAATGCGGGATTTGAGGCGCTGTGCTCATACTTTTGATCACTGCTCGGGGATCCGTGATCAACAGAAGGGTGCAGACATGAGCACGCGTATAACCCAGGTCCTCGCCGCCGCGGCCGCTTCGTTCCTGCTCGCCGGAGGGGGCGTGCTCGCAGCCGGCCCGGCCTCCGCGGCCTCCGCTGACCACCGTGCGGGCGACCAGCGCGGTGACGACCGGCGGGACGGCGACCGTCGTGGTGACGACCGCCGTGGCGACGACCGGCGGGACGGCGACCGTCGTGGCGACGACCGCCGCGGCGACGACCGCCGCGGCGACGACCGCCGCGGCGACGACCGGCGGGGCGACGACCGGCGGGGCGACCGGCAGCGTCAGTGCTCGGTCGGTCTGGGCTCCTGGAAGCTGGAGTACCGCCCCGGACGCCTGGTGCGCGTGTCCAGCCACGGTCGCGTCAAATGGGTCCGCACGCCGGGCCAGTGGGTCAGGGTCTGGCACGGCGGAGGCCACGACTGCCGCCGGTGAACCCGTCGCCCGGAGCCCGGTCCCCCGCCACGGCGGAGCCGGGCTCCGGCGCGTGAGCCCCGTACGGGGCTCCCCGGTCGCCCGGCCCCGCGTGCGGTACCTCTCCTTGCGGCGGGGCCGGGCCCGGCCGCCTGCCGCGGGGCGCGGTGCGGCGGCCCCCCTCGCGGCGGCGGAGGACCGTACGCGGGTGCAACGGAGGAGGCCGCCGGCCCGGGTGCGGGCCGGCGGCCTCCGTGGGGACGGGGCCCGTGATCAGAGCACGCGGACGGCCGACGTCGGCATGTAGTTGGACATCTGCTGGATGACGACGCCCTTGCTCGGGTTCGCCGCGTCCAGGTACTGCCCGCCGCCGATGTAGACGGCCACGTGGTAGGCGGAGCCGACCCCGCCCCAGAAGAGGAGGTCGCCCGGCTGGACCGCACTCACGGACACCGGGGTGCCGAAGGTCGACTGCGCCTGCGAGGTGCGCGGCAGGTCGACGCCGATGGTGCGGAAGGCGGCCTGGGTGAGACCGGAGCAGTCGTACGCGCTGGGGCCCGTGGCGCCGTAGACGTACGGCTTGCCGACCTGGGCCTTCAGGAACGCGAGGACGGAGGCGACGCTGCCCGTCGCGGAAGTGGAGGAGGAGGCGGCCAGCGCGGTGCGTCCGGCGGAACGGGACGCGGTCGCGGTCTCGCGCGCCTTGGCGGCCTTGGCCGCGGCGCGCGACCGCGCGTCGGCGGCGGCCTTCTTCTTCTGAGCGGCCTTCATGGCCTCGGTGCGCGCCTGCGCGCGGGCGGCGTCCAGCTGCTGCTCGACGACGGTCTCGTCGACGGCGTCGGCGGCCTGCGCGGCGGAGGCGGCGGTGGAGAGGGCGGGGATGACGGGGATGCTCCCCGTGGTCGCCGGGTCGGCGGCCGAGGGCTCGGCGTTCGCCGGGGCGGACATTCCGGTCAGGGCGAGCGTTCCGATGACGCCGCCGGCGACTCCTGCGCGGCGCACCCAGTTGGGGCTCTGCGCGGCTCGTCGCCGGCGGCTTATATGCGAGGTCTGAAGGGACATGAAGACTTGGGTATCAGGCCAGGTCGGTTCCGTTCAACAAAAGTGTGATGCGCCACAGTTGGCTCACGACCAGTGGTATTGTCCCCTTTTTGATCTTCCTTATTCAGGACTATAGGGACACCCAAGTACAAATCCTCGTGCGCGCGTTCACGTGCCTCCGGTCGCCGTCAGCGCGCGGTTTCGCGGCTCACCCGCACGGGTGGGGAGGCGCTATCACGTCCCCCGACCCAGCTCCAATTTGCCTCGGCTCGCGAGTGCCTGATAGTGCGGCACCCCTGTTTACCAGCGGAAACGCAGGTAAATGTGACTTCTGGTGATCGTTTGGGATTACTGAGTGAGAAGATCACCGCTCATCCCCGTTCATGATCGTTCGACTGGTGGCAGAGATCACAAGAGCGAGACTGAACCCCGTGTCGCAGATCACAGACCAGGAGGCATAGGATGCGGGCAGTCCGGGCTTGTGAACTGCCTCACATGGAGCGGATCCAGGTGGCACGGGGCGCACGTTCGGGCACGGTCCGTCATCAGTCATCGTCGACTGGAAGGAGCGGGGACGTGAATGCCTACGCGCCCATCCTCGTGCTGGGCGGCCTCGGGGCCGGCTTCGCGATCTTCTCCGTGGTCATGGCCTCCATCATCGGCCCGAAGCGGTACAACCGGGCCAAGTTGGAGGCGTATGAGTGCGGCATCGAGCCGACTCCGCATCCAGCCGGGGGTGGCCGTTTCCCGATCAAGTACTACCTGACGGCGATGCTCTTCATCGTCTTCGACATCGAGATCGTCTTCCTCTACCCCTGGGCCGTCACCTTCGACGCCCTCGGGGTCTTCGGGCTCGTCGAGATGCTCCTCTTCGTGCTCACGGTCTTCGTCGCGTACGCCTACGTATGGCGTCGCGGCGGTCTGGAATGGGACTAGGGGCGGAGAATAGCCATGGGTATTGAAGAGAAGCTGCCGAGCGGGTTCCTGCTCACCTCCGTCGAGGCGGCGGCCGGCTGGGTCCGGAAGGCCTCGGTCTTCCCGGCCACCTTCGGCCTCGCGTGCTGCGCCATCGAGATGATGACGACCGGGGCCGGGAGGTACGACCTGGCGCGCTTCGGCATGGAGGTCTTCCGCGGGTCCCCCCGCCAGGCGGACCTGATGATCGTGGCCGGCCGGGTGAGCCAGAAGATGGCGCCCGTCCTGCGCCAGGTCTACGACCAGATGCCGAACCCCAAGTGGGTGATCTCGATGGGGGTCTGCGCATCGAGCGGCGGGATGTTCAACAACTACGCAATTGTGCAGGGTGTTGACCATGTGGTGCCTGTTGACATTTATCTCCCTGGATGTCCGCCCCGTCCCGAAATGCTGATGGACGCCATCCTCAAGCTCCACCAGAAGATCCAGCACAGCAAGCTCGGCGTGAACCGCGAAGAGGCCGCGCGCGAGGCGGAGGAAGCGGCGCTGAAGGCGCTGCCGACGATCGAGATGAAGGGGCTCCTCCGATGACGGATTCCCCGGACACCCCCAACCCGGACAAGGACGTCAACGCGGCCGGGCTGCCCGGTCAGCGTGGCGACCACGGGGAGGCGATCCGCGTCCAGCGCGGCATGTTCGGTGCCCGCAACGGCGGCGACACCTCCGGGTACGGCGGTCTGGTGCGCACGGTACGGCTGCCCGGTGCGGCGAGCCGTCCCTACGGCGGCTGGTTCGACGACGTCGCCGACGAGCTCGAGGGGGCCCTCGAGGAGCAGGGCCTCGTCCCGGACAACGCGGTCGAGAAGGTCGTCGTGGACCGCGACGAGATCACCTTCCACGTCGCGCGCGAGCACCTGCCCCTGGTCGCCAGGACCCTGCGGGACGACCCCGCGCTGCGCTTCGAGCTCTGCACGGGCGTGAGCGGCGTCCACTTCCCGGAGGACAAGGGCCGCGAACTGCACGCCGTCTACCACCTGCGCTCGATCACCCACAACCGGCTGATCCGGCTGGAGGTGAGCGTCTCCGACGCGGACCGGCACGTCCCGTCGCTCGTCGAGGTCTACCCGACCAACGACTGGCACGAGCGCGAGGCCTACGACTTCTTCGGGATCGTCTTCGACGGGCACCCCGCCCTGATGCGGATCATGATGCCGGACGACTGGCAGGGCCACCCGCAGCGCAAGGACTACCCCCTCGGCGGCATCGCCGTCGAGTACAAGGGCGCCCAGATCCCGGCTCCGGACCAGCGGAGGTCGTACTCGTGAGCACTCACCACGCACCCCAGCAGGCCTCCGAGCGGGAGACCACCGAGGGCCGGGTCTTCACCGTCACCGGCGGCGACTGGGACGAACTGGCCGAGACCGTCGGCAAGGCCGACGACGAGCGCATCGTCGTCAACATGGGCCCGCAGCACCCCTCCACCCACGGCGTGCTCCGGCTGATCCTCGAGATCGACGGCGAGACGGTCACCGAGGCCCGCTGCGGCATCGGCTACCTCCACACCGGCATCGAGAAGAACATGGAGTTCCGGACCTGGACCCAGGGGTCCACGTTCGTGACGCGCATGGACTACCTGACGCCGTTCTTCAACGAGACGGCGTACTGCCTGGCGGTGGAGAAACTGCTCGGCATCACCGACGCGATCCCGGACCGCGCCTCGGTGATCCGCGTGATGCTGATGGAGCTCAACCGCATCTCCTCGCACCTGGTGGCCATCGCCACCGGCGGCATGGAGCTCGGCGCCACCACGATCATGATCTACGGGTTCCGCGACCGCGAGCTGATCCTGGACCTCTTCGAGCTGATCACCGGCCTGCGGATGAACCACGCGTACATCCGCCCGGGCGGTCTCGCCCAGGACCTGCCGCCCGGCGCCGTGGACCAGGTCCGCGAGGTCGTGAAGAAGTTCCGCAAGAACCTGCCCGAGTACGACAAGCTCGCCACCGGCAACCCGATCTTCAAGGCCCGCATGCAGGACGTGGGTTACCTGGACCTGGCCGGCTGCATGGCGCTCGGCGCCACCGGCCCGATCCTGCGCTCCACCGGTCTGCCGCACGACCTGCGCAAGTCGCAGCCGTACTGCGGCTACGAGAACTACGAGTTCGAGGTGCCGACCGTCGACACCTGCGACTCCTACGGGCGGTTCCTGCTCCGCCTGGAGGAGATGCGGCAGTCGCTGGACATCGTCGAGCAGTGCCTGGACCGGCTGCAGCCCGGCCCGGTCATGGTCGCCGACAAGAAGATCGCCTGGCCCGCGCAGCTCGCCCTCGGGCCGGACGGGCTCGGCAACTCGCTCGACCACATCAAGAAGATCATGGGCACCTCCATGGAGGCCCTGATCCACCACTTCAAGCTGGTGACCGAGGGCTTCCGGGTCCCGGCCGGCCAGGCGTACGTCGCCGTCGAGTCCTCCAAGGGCGAACTCGGCGTCCACGTGGTCAGCGACGGGGGCACCCGCCCCTTCCGCGTCCACTTCCGCGACCCGTCCTTCACCAACCTGCAGACCATGGCGGCGATGTGCGAGGGCGGCCAGGTCGCCGACGTCATCGTCGCGGTGGCGTCCATCGACCCCGTGATGGGAGGCGTCGACCGGTGACAGAGGTATCACTCGGCATCCCCGCGATGCCCGCGCCGGAGTACCCGGCCGACGTACGGCACCGGCTGGCCGAGGACGCGGCGAAGGTCATCGCGCGCTACCCCGGCAGCCGCAGCGCCCTGCTGCCGCTGCTGCACCTGGTGCAGGCGGAGGAGGGCCACGTCTCCCGCACCGGCGTGCGCTTCTGCGCCGAGCAGCTCGGGCTGACCACGGCCGAGGTCACCGCGGTGGCCACCTTCTACTCGATGTACCGGCGGGGGCCCTCCGGCGAGTACCAGGTCGGGGTCTGCACCAACACCCTGTGCGCGGTCATGGGCGGCGACGCGATCTTCGAGGAGCTCAAGGAGCACCTCGGCGTGGGCAACGGCGAGACCACCGAGGACGGCAAGATCACGCTGGAGCACATCGAGTGCAACGCGGCGTGCGACTTCGCCCCCGTGGTGATGGTCAACTGGGAGTTCTTCGACAACCAGGACCCCGCGTCGGCCAAGCGGCTCGTCGACGACCTGCGCGCCGGCCGCACCGTCGAACCCACCCGCGGCGCCCCTCTCTGCTCCTTCAAGGAGACGTCCCGGATCCTCGCCGGGTTCCCCGACGAGCGCCCCGGCGCCGTCGAGGCGAGCGGCGGCGCCGGCCCCGCCTCGCTCGCGGGCCTGCGGCTCGCCCGCGGCGAGTCGCTGCCCGGCACCGGGGCCGGCGTGCCCCGGCAGACCTCCGCGCCGCCGCAGGACGAGACGCCCCCGGCCCATCCCAGCTCCCACGACGCCCCGTTGGACTCCGCGGTCTCCGACCCGGAGCACCCGGCGGGACCGGTCACGGAGCGCCCGACCGAAGGCGAGGAGGACCGGTGACCATGGTCGACTCGGCGGAGAAGGTACTGTCACCCGTTCTCTCGGCCTTCTGGGACGATCCGCAGTCCTGGACCCTCAAGACGTACCGTCGCCACGAGGGCTACGAGGGCCTGCGCAAGGCGCTGGCCCTGCCCCCGGACGACGTGATCGCCCTCGTCAAGGACGCCGGCCTGCGCGGCCGCGGCGGCGCGGGCTTCCCCACCGGGATGAAGTGGCAGTTCATCCCGCAGGGCGACGGCAAGCCGCACTACCTCGTCGTCAACGCGGACGAGTCGGAGCCCGGCACCTGCAAGGACATCCCGCTGCTCTTCGCCAACCCGCACTCGCTCATCGAGGGCATGGTGATCGCCTGCCACGCGATCCGCTCGAACCACGCCTTCATCTACCTGCGCGGCGAGGTCGTCCCCGTGCTGCGGCGGCTGCACCACGCGGTGGCCGAGGCGTACGAGGCGGGACTCCTCGGCAAGGACATCCTGGGCAGCGGCTTCGACCTGGAGCTGACCGTCCACGCCGGCGCGGGCGCCTACATCTGCGGTGAGGAGACCGCGCTGCTGGACTCCCTGGAGGGACGCCGCGGCCAGCCCCGGCTGCGTCCGCCCTTCCCGGCGGTCGAGGGCCTCTACGCCTGCCCGACGGTGGTCAACAACGTCGAGTCCATCGCCTCGGTGCCGTCGATCCTGCTCAAGGGCAAGGACTGGTTCCGCTCGATGGGCAGCGAGAAGTCGCCGGGCTTCACGCTCTACTCGCTCAGCGGCCACGTCGCCAACCCCGGCCAGTACGAGGCCCCGCTGGGCGTCACGCTGCGCCAGCTGCTGACCCTCAGCGGCGGCATGCGGCCCGGCCACAAGCTGAAGTTCTGGACCCCGGGCGGCTCCTCGACGCCGATGTTCACCGACGAGCACCTCGACGTCCCGCTGGACTACGAGGGCGTCGGCGCCGCGGGCTCCATGCTCGGCACCAAGGCGCTGCAGTGCTTCGACGAGACGACCTGCGTGGTGCGCGCCGTCACCCGCTGGACCGAGTTCTACGCCCACGAGTCCTGCGGCAAGTGCACCCCCTGCCGCGAGGGCACGTACTGGCTCGTCCAGTTGCTGCGCGACATCGAGGCGGGCAAGGGGACCCTGGCGGACCTCGACAAGCTCGCCGACATCGCCGACAACATCAACGGCAAGTCCTTCTGCGCCCTCGGCGACGGAGCGGCCAGCCCGATCTTCTCCTCCCTCCAGTACTTCCGCGACGAGTACGTGGAGCACCTGGAGGGCCGCGGCTGCCCCTTCGACCCGGCCAAGTCCACGGTCTGGGCCGACAAGTCTCACCTGGAGGTGAACGCGTGACCGTCACGACCAACGCCGCCTCCGGTGAGGCGACGGTGCCGCCCGAGGACCTGGTGTCCGTCAGCATCGACGGCGTCGAGATCTCCGTGCCCAAGGGCACCCTGGTGATCCGCGCCGCCGAGATGATCGGCATCGAGATCCCGCGCTTCTGCGACCATCCCCTCCTCGACCCCGTGGGCGCCTGCCGCCAGTGCATCGTCGAGGTCGAGGGCCAGCGCAAGCCGATGGCGTCCTGCACCATCACCTGCACCGACGGGATGGTCGTCAGGACCCAGCTCACCTCCGGCGTCGCGGACAAGGCCCAGCGCGGGGTGATGGAGCTGCTGCTCATCAACCACCCGCTGGACTGCCCGGTCTGCGACAAGGGCGGCGAGTGCCCGCTGCAGAACCAGGCGATGTCCGCCGGCCAGGCCGACACCCGCTTCGAGGGACGCAAGCGGACCTACGAGAAGCCGGTGCCGATCTCCACCCAGGTGCTGCTGGACCGCGAGCGCTGCGTGCTCTGCGCGCGCTGCACCCGCTTCTCGCAGCAGATCGCCGGCGACCCGATGATCGAGCTGCTGGAGCGCGGTGCGCTGCAGCAGGTGGGCACCGGCGAGGGCGACCCCTTCCAGTCGTACTTCTCGGGCAACACCATCCAGATCTGCCCGGTCGGCGCCCTGACCTCGGCGGCCTACCGCTTCCGGTCCCGGCCCTTCGACCTGGTCTCCTCGCCGAGCGTGTGCGAGCACTGCGCGGGCGGCTGCGCCACCCGTACCGACCACCGGCGCGGCAAGGTCATGCGCCGGCTCGCGCAGGACGACCCCGAGGTCAACGAGGAGTGGATGTGCGACAAGGGCCGCTTCGCGTTCCGCTACGCGCAGCGCCCCGAGCGGCTGACCACCCCGCTGGTCCGCGACGCCGACACCGGTGAGCTGGAGCCGGCGAGCTGGCCCGAGGCCCTGGAGGCCGCGGCGCGCGGCCTCGCGGCGGCCCGTGGCCGGACGGGCGTGCTGACCGGCGGCCGGCTCACCGTCGAGGACGCGTACGCCTACGCCAAGTTCGCCCGCGTCGCACTCGACACCAACGACGTCGACTTCCGGGCCCGTGTGCACTCCGCCGAGGAGGCCGACTTCCTGGCGTCCGTCGTGGCGGGCCGCGGACGGGACCTGTCCGGCGACGGCGTCACGTACACCCTGCTGGAGAAGGCCCCCGCCGTCCTGCTGGCCGGGCTGGAGGCCGAGGAGGAGGCGCCCGGCGTCTTCCTGCGGCTCCGCAAGGCCTGGCGCGGGCACAAGCAGCGCACCTTCGCGCTGGCCCCGTTCGCCACCCGGGGGCTGGAGAAGGCGGGCGGCACCCTGCTGCCCGCCGCGCCCGGCACCGAGACCGAGTGGCTGGACGCCCTCGCCGGCGGCGTGGGCCTGGACGGCAACGGCCTCACCGCCCACGAGGCGCTGCGCGAGGAGGGCTCGGTCGTCCTGGTCGGCGAGCGGCTGGCGGCCGTACCCGGCGCGCTGACCGCGGTCGTGCGGTTCGCGCAGGCGACCGGCGCCAACCTGGCGTGGATCCCGCGCCGCGCGGGCGAGCGCGGTGCCGTCGAGGCGGGCGCCCTGCCGGGGCTGCTGCCCGGCGGCCGCCCCGTCACCGACCCGCGGGCCCGCGACGAGGTCGCCGGGGTCTGGGGCGTGGCCACGCTCCCGTCCCGCCACGGCCGCGACAC
Organism: Streptomyces sp. NPDC111520; assembly: GCF_055635295.1. Classification (NCBI taxonomy): domain Bacteria; kingdom Bacillati; phylum Actinomycetota; class Actinomycetes; order Kitasatosporales; family Streptomycetaceae; genus Streptomyces; species Streptomyces sp. NPDC111520. The sequence continues at coordinate 87,470 of NZ_JBVKBW010000014.1, forward strand.
CGGCGAGATCCTGGAGGCGGCCGCGAGCGGCGAGCTCGGTGCGCTCGTCGTCGGCGGCGTCGAGCCGGCCGACCTGCCCGACCCGGCCCGGGCCCGCGCGGCCCTGGACGCGGTGGGCTTCGTGGTCAGCCTGGAGCAGCGTCCCGGCGAGGTCACCGACCGGGCGGACGTCGTCCTGCCGGTCGCCGCCGTCGCCGAGAAGGCCGGCACGTTCCTCAACTGGGAGGGCCGGGTGCGGCTCTTCGAGGCCGCGATCAAGCCCGGCCAGCAGGTCCAGCGCCACCAGTACCCGGACGCCCGGGTGCTGACCATGCTGGCCGACGCGATGGACGTCCCCCTCGGCCTCGCGGACGTCCGCTCGGCCCGCGCCGAGCTGTCCCGGCTCGCCCCGTACGAGGGCCCGCGCGCCGCGGCCCCGCAGGAGACCGGCCGCCAGCTGCCGAAGCCCGGCAGCGGCGAGGCGGTCCTCGCGGGCCACCGGCTGCTGCTCGACCAGGGCCTGCTGCAGCAGGGCGACGACGCCCTCGCCGGCACCCGCCACCCGGCGGTCGCCCGCCTGTCGGCGACCACCGCGAAGGAGATCGGCGTCGCCGACGGCGAGCCGCTGGAGGTGTCCGGTCCGCTGGGCACGGTCCGGCTGCCGCTGCAGGTGACGGCGATGGCCGACCGGGTCGTGTGGGTGCCCCTCAACTCGGCCGGCGGGGGAGTCGCCTCGGACACCGGTGCCCTGCCGGGCCAGGTCGTCCGGATCGCCCCGGCCGCCGTGGACGCCGCTGCCGCACCGGAGGTGACCCCGTGACGGGACTGACGACGCTCGCCGCCGAGGACCTGTCCCTGTTCGGACGGGACCCGTGGTGGCTGATCGCCATCAAGGCGGTCTTCTGCTTCGCGTTCCTGATGGTGACCGTGCTCTTCTCCATCGTGTGGGAGCGCAAGGTCGTCGCGTGGATGCAGCTGCGCATCGGCCCCAACCGGCACGGCCCCTGGGGCATGCTCCAGTCGCTCGCCGACGGCATCAAGCTGATGCTCAAGGAAGACCTGATCGTCAAGAAGGCCGACAAGGTCGTCTACGTGCTGGCCCCGATCGTGGCGGCCATCCCGGCCTTCATGGCCGTCGCGGTGATCCCGTTCGGCCCGGCGGGCAACGAGATCTCCATCTTCGGCCACCGCACGCCGATGCAGCTCACCGACCTGCCGATCGGCGTCCTCTACATCCTGGCCACCGCATCGGTCGGCATCTACGGCATCGTGCTGGCCGGCTGGTCCTCCGGCTCGACCTACCCGCTGCTCGGCGGACTGCGCTCCTGCGCGCAGATGATCTCGTACGAGATCGCGATGGGCGTCGCCTTCGCGTCGGTCTTCCTCTACTCCGGCTCGATGTCGACCTCGCAGATCGTCGCCCAGCAGGAGGACCGCTGGTACGTGCTGCTGCTGCCGGTGTCCTTCATCATCTACATCGGCACCATGGTCGGCGAGACCAACCGGGCGCCGTTCGACATGCCCGAGTCCGAGGGCGACCTGGTCGGCGGCTTCAACACCGAGTACTCCTCGATCAAGTTCGCGCTCTTCATGCTCGCCGAGTACGTGAACATGGTGACCGTCTCGGCCGTGGCCACCACGCTCTTCCTGGGCGGCTGGCGGGCCCCGTGGCCCATCAGCACCTTCTGGGAGGGCGCCAACCACGGCTGGTGGCCGCTGCTCTGGTTCGTGATCAAGGTGCAGCTGCTGCTCTTCTTCTTCATCTGGCTGCGCGGCACGCTGCCCCGAGTGCGCTACGACCAGCTGATGAAGCTGGGCTGGAAGGTCCTGATCCCGGTCTCGATGGTCTGGCTGATGCTGGTCGCCACCGTCCGGGCGTTGCGCAACGAGAACTACGACTTCCAGTCGATCGTGCTCTACGTCGGCGGCGGCGTGGTCCTGCTGCTCCTGGTCTCGCTGGTCTTCGACGTCTTCCGCGACCGCGGGGACAAGGCCAGGGAGGCGGCCGAGGAGGCCGGTCCGCAGGAGCCGTTCGACCCCATGGCGGGCGGGTTCCCCGTACCGCCGCTGCCCGGCCAGGAGCTGCCGCCCGTCCCGCGGCGGCCGTCCCGTGCGGAGCGTCAACTCGTAGGCAAGGAGGCCGACGATGCCTGAGTTCCTGGGCCCGGTAGCCGGCTTCGGCGTGACCTTCAAGGCCATGTTCAAGAAGCGGCTGACCGAGCAGTACCCCGAGGAGAAGAAGCCCACCGCGCCGCGGTTCCACGGCCGCCACCAGCTCAACCGGCATCCGGACGGGCTGGAGAAGTGCGTGGGCTGCGAGCTGTGCGCCTGGGCCTGCCCGGCGGACGCGATCTACGTCGAGGGCGCCGACAACACCGACGAGGAGCGCTACTCGCCGGGTGAGCGCTACGGCCGCGTCTACCAGATCAACTACGCCCGCTGCATCCTGTGCGGGCTGTGCATCGAGGCCTGCCCGACGCGCGCCCTGACCATGACCAACGAGTACGAGCTGGCCGACAGCAGCCGCGAGTCGCTGATCTTCACCAAGGAGCAGCTGCTGGCCGGCCTGGAGGAGGGCATGGTCGACAGCCCGCACGCGATCTTCCCGGGCATGGACGAGGGCGACTACTACCGCGGCGCGGTGACCCACGCGGCACCGGGCACCGAGCGCCAGGTCGCGGTCTCCAAGGGCGAGAAGCCGGACGAGACGGTGCCGGACGACCAGCGCGAGCAGGACGGTGCGGGCACGACGGTCCCCGCGACGGGCGGCACCGCCCCGGCCGGGACGGGAGGCGAGGCATGAACGGCGTGACCACGCTGACCACTGCGGCCGCGTACACCACCTCCACCGGGGAGGCGGTCCAGTTCTGGGTGCTCGGCACCGTCGCGGTGCTCGGCGCGCTCGCGACCGTGCTGATGAAGAAGGCGGTGCACAGCGCACTGTCGCTCGCCGGGACGATGATCGTCCTGGCGGTCTTCTACCTGGCCCAGGGCGCGTACTTCCTCGGCGTCGTCCAGATCGTCGTCTACACCGGCGCGATCATGATGCTCTTCCTCTTCGTCGTCATGCTGGTCGGCATCACCGCCGCCGACTCGCTCAAGGAGACGCTGAAGGGGCAGCGCTGGCTGGCCGCCGGAGCCGGCCTCGGCTTCGGCGTGCTGCTGGTCGCCGGCATCGCCAACGCCTCGCTCAAGAACTTCGAGGGGCTGGGCCGGGCCAACGCCGGCGGCAACGTCGAAGGACTCGCCTCGCTGATCTTCACCAAGTACGTGTGGGCCTTCGAGATCACCGGCGCGCTGCTCATCACCGCCGCCATCGGCGCGATGGTCCTCACCCACCGCGAGCGCACCGAGGCCCGCGCCACCCAGCGCGAACTGGCCGAGCGCCGCGTGCGCGAGGGCAAGCAGGTCACCCCGCTCCCCGCGCCCGGCGTCTACGCCCGCAACAACGCGGTCGACGTACCCGGCCTGCTGCCGGACGGCACGGTCTCGGAGCTCAGCGTCAGCCCGACACTGCGCGGCCGCGGCCAGTACCGGGACGTCTCCGCGGAGTCGGTCGCCAAGGTCGCCGAGCTGGAACAGCGCTCCGAGGAGGCGTCGAAGTGAATCCGGTCAACTACCTGTACCTGTCGGCGCTGCTGTTCACCATCGGCGCGGCCGGGGTGCTGATCCGGCGCAACGCGATCATCGTCTTCATGTGCGTCGAGCTGATGCTGAACGCCGCCAACCTGGCGTTCGTCACCTTCTCCCGCATGCACGGCAACCTCGACGGCCAGATCATCGCCTTCTTCACGATGGTCGTGGCCGCCGCGGAGGTCGTCGTGGGCCTGGCGATCATCGTGACGATCTTCCGCTCCCGCCACTCGGCCTCGGTCGACGACGCCAGCCTGATGAAGCTCTAAGGGGTAGCCACAGTGGACTACTTGATCGGATGGCTCGTCCTCCTGCCGCTGCTGGGCGCCGGTGTGCTGCTCACCGGCGGCCGGAGGCTGGACCGTACGGGCCACTGGATCGGCACCGTGCTCGCGGGGTCGTCCTTCGCCGTCGCGGCGGTGCTCTTCTTCGACATGCTCGGTCGCGGCGGCGAGGACCGCGCGCTGCACTCGACCGCCTTCACCTGGATCTCGGTCGGGAGCTTCAAGGCGGACGTGGCCTTCCAGCTCGACCAGCTGTCGATGACCTTCGCGCTGCTGATCACCGGTGTGGGCACGCTCATCCACATCTACTCGATCGGCTACATGGAGCACGACGAGCGGCGCCGCCGCTTCTTCGGCTACCTCAACCTGTTCCTCGCGGCGATGCTCCTGCTGGTCCTCGCCGACAACTACCTGCTGCTGTACGTCGGCTGGGAGGGCGTGGGCCTCGCCTCGTACCTGCTCATCGGCTTCTGGCAGCACAAGCCCAGCGCGGCGACGGCGGCCAAGAAGGCCTTCATCGTCAACCGCGTCGGCGACGTCGGCCTGTCCATCGCGATCATGCTGATGTTCACCACCTTCGGCACCTTCTCCTTCGGGCCGGTCCTCGGCGCGGTGGACGGGGCGGGCGAGGGCGTCCTGACCGGCATCGGCCTGATGCTGCTGCTGGCCGCCTGCGGCAAGTCGGCCCAGGTCCCGCTGCAGTCCTGGCTCGGCGACGCGATGGAGGGCCCGACCCCGGTCTCGGCCCTGATCCACGCGGCGACGATGGTGACCGCGGGCGTCTACCTGATCACCCGCTCCGGCGCGATCTTCGACGCCGCGCCCACCGCCCAGGTGGCCGTGGTGACGGTCGGCGCGGTCACGCTGCTCTTCGGCGCGATCGTCGGTTGCGCCAAGGACGACATCAAGAAGGCGCTGGCCGGTTCGACGATGTCGCAGATCGGCTACATGGTGATGGCCGCGGGCCTCGGCCCGATCGGCTACGTCTTCGCGATCATGCACCTGGTCACCCACGGCTTCTTCAAGGCGGGGCTCTTCCTCGGCGCCGGATCGGTCATGCACGGCATGAACGACGAGGTGGACATGCGCAAGTACGGGGCCCTGCGCACGTACATGCCGGTCACCTTCGTCACGTTCGGCCTCGGCTACCTGGCGATCATCGGCTTCCCGGGCCTGTCCGGCTTCTTCTCCAAGGACAAGATCATCGAGGCCGCCTTCGCCAAGGGCGGCACCGAGGGCTGGATCCTCGGCGGCGCGGCCCTGCTGGGCGCGGCGATCACCGCGTTCTACATGACCCGCGTGATGCTGATGACCTTCTTCGGCGAGAAGCGCTGGCAGCCCGACGCGGACGGCCACGAGCCGCACCCGCACGAGTCGCCGAAGTCGATGACGATCCCCATGGTCGTCCTGGCCTTCGGCTCGGTCTTCGCCGGCTTCCTGTTCAGCTGGAACGAGGCCTTCGTGAAGTGGCTGGAGCCGGTCACCGGTCACGAGGAGGGCCACCCGCCGATCGGCGCGGGCGCGGTCACCGGCGCCACCATGGTGGTCATGGTGCTCGGCGTGGCCCTGGCCTGGGCCGTCTACGGACGCCGTCCGGTTCCGGCCGTCGCCCCGCGCGGCTCCTGGCTCACCCGCGCCGCCCGGCGCGACCTGCTCCAGGACGACTTCAACCACGTCGCCCTGGTGCTGCCCGGCGAGTACCTCACCCGCGGTCTGGTCTACGTGGACCACAAGGGTGTGGACGGCGTCGTCAACGGCACCGCTGCCGCCGTCGGCGGCCTCTCCGGCCGGATGCGGCGTCTCCAGAACGGTTATGTGCGCAGCTACGCCGTGTCGATGCTGGCGGGCACCGCGGTGCTGGTCGCCGCGACGCTGCTGATGAGGGGTGTTGCCTGATGTCGTTCCCCTTGCTCACCCTGACCGCCGGCCTGCCGGCGCTCGGCGCGATCGTGACCGCCGCCGTGCCGGCCGCGCGGCGCGGGGCCGCCAAGTGGCTCGCGCTGCTCGTCTCGCTGGCGACGCTCGTGCTGGCCGCCGTCGTCTTCGTGCGCTTCGACCCCGGCGGGGCCCGGTACCAGCTCACCGAGTCCCACGCCTGGATCGCCGACTTCGGCGTCCGCTACGAACTCGGCGTCGACGGCATCGGCGTCGCGCTGATCGCGCTGACCGCGCTGCTCGTCCCGTTCGTCATCGCCGCGGGCTGGCACGACGCAGACCCCCTGGAGGAGAAGAACCCCAACCGCCGCTGGCGGCCCACCCAGGGCTTCTTCGCGCTGATCCTGCTGGTCGAGGCGATGGTGATCATCTCCTTCGAGGCCACGGACGTCTTCCTCTTCTACATCTTCTTCGAGGCCATGCTCATCCCGATGTACTTCCTCATCGGAGGCTTCGGGGACCGTGCGCACGAGCACGGTGAGGAGGAGGCGGCCCGTCAGCGTTCCTACGCGGCGGTGAAGTTCCTGCTCTACAACCTGGCCGGCGGGCTCATCATGCTGGCCGCGGTCATCGGGCTCTACGCCGTCACCGCCGACCAGCTCGGGCAGGGCACCTTCTCCCTCCAGGAGATCCTCCAGGCCCGGGCGTCCGGCAAGCTCGACATGTCCACCACCGCCGAACGCGCCCTGTTCCTGGGCTTCTTCTTCGCGTTCGCGGTCAAGGCCCCGCTGTTCCCGCTGCACACCTGGCTGCCCAACGCCATGGGCGAGGCCACGGCGCCGGTCGCGGTCCTCATCACCGCGGTCGTCGACAAGGTCGGCACCTTCGCGATGCTCCGCTTCTGCCTCCAGCTCTTCCCGGAGGCCAGCAAGTGGGCGACGCCGGTGATCCTGGTGCTGGCGCTGATCAGCATCATCTACGGCGCCCTGCTCGCCGTCGGCCAGCGCGACATCAAGCGGCTGGTCGCCTACGCGTCGATCTCGCACTTCGGCTTCATCATCCTGGGCATCTTCGCGATGACCTCCCAGGGCCAGAGCGGCGCGACGCTGTACATGGTCAACCACGGCATCTCCACCGCCGCGCTGATGCTGGTCGCGGGCTTCCTGATCTCCCGCCGCGGCTCCCGGCTCATCGCCTCCTACGGCGGGGTGCAGAAGGTGGCCCCGGTGCTGGCCGGCACCTTCCTGATCGGCGGACTGGCCACCCTGTCGCTGCCGGGGCTCGCGCCCTTCGTCAGCGAGTTCCTCGTCCTCGTCGGGACGTTCAGCCGCTACCCGGCCATCGGGATCGTCGCCACCGCCGGCATCGTCCTCGCCGCGCTGTACGTCCTCGTCCTCTACCAGCGGACGATGACCGGCCCGGTGAAGGCCGGGGTCGAGGGCATGCCCGACCTGAAGGTCCGGGAACTCGCCGTCGTGGCGCCGCTGATCGCGCTGCTGCTCCTGCTCGGCGTCTACCCGAAGCCGCTGACCGACGTCGTCAACCCGGCGGTCGGGCAGACGCTCTCCGACGTGCACAAGACCGACCCCAAGCCGGCGCTGGAGGCATCCAAGTGAGCAGCACAGTTGCTGTCCACAGCCTGTGGACAACGGCGGCACCGCTCGCCGCCGACAAGATCACCGCGCCGAAGATCGAGTACGCCCAGCTCGCCCCGGTCCTGATCGTCTTCGGGGTGGCCGTCCTCGGCATCCTCCTCGAGGCGTTCGCGCCGCGGCGCTTCCGCTACACCGGGCAGGTCGGCCTCGCGGTCGTCGGCCTGGCCGCCTCCTTCGCCGCGGTCGTGGCGCTCGCGGCGGGCGGCTACGCCACGACGAAGGCCCACATCGCCGCCATGGGCGCGGTCGCCGTCGACGGCCCGGCCCTCTTCCTGCAGGGCACGATCCTGCTGGTGGGCCTGGTCGGGGTGTTCACCTTCGCCGAGCGCCGGCTCGACCCGAAGGCGCACGGCCGGCACGTCGACTCCTTCGCCGCGCAGGGCTCCGCGGTGCCCGGCAGCGACCAGGAGAAGGAGGCCGTCCGGGCCGGCTTCACCACCACCGAGGTCTTCCCGCTGCTGATGTTCGCCATCGGCGGCATGCTGATCTTCCCCGCGGCCAACGACCTGCTGACGCTCTTCGTGGCCCTGGAGGTCTTCTCCCTCCCGCTCTACCTGCTCTGCGCCCTCGCCCGGCGGCGCCGCCTGATGTCGCAGGAGGCGGCCGTCAAGTACTTCCTGCTGGGCGCCTTCTCCTCCGCCTTCCTGCTCTTCGGCATCGCCCTGCTGTACGGCTACGCGGGCACCGTCTCCTACTCCGGCATCGCGTCGGTGGTCGACGGCACCGCCAAGCTCACCCCGGCGCTCGCCGACTCGGCGGGCAACGACGCGCTGCTGCTGATCGGCGCCGCGCTGGTCGGCATGGGGCTGCTGTTCAAGGTGGGCGCCGTGCCCTTCCACATGTGGACGCCCGACGTCTACGAGGGCGCCCCGACCCCGGTCACCGGCTTCATGGCCGCGGCCACCAAGGTCGCCGCCTTCGGCGCGCTGCTGCGGCTGCTCTACGTGGTCCTGCCGGAGCTGCGCTGGGACTGGCGGCCGGTGCTGTGGGGCGTCGCGATCCTCACGATGCTGGTCGGCGCGATCGTGGCGGTCACCCAGACCGACGTGAAGCGCCTGCTCGCGTACTCCTCGATCGCCCACGCCGGGTTCATCCTGGCCGGTGTCATCGCGACCACGCCGGAGGGCGTCTCCTCGGTGCTCTTCTACCTGGCGGCGTACTCCTTCGTGACGCTCGGCGCCTTCGCGGTCGTCACGCTGGTGCGCGACGCCGGCGGGGAGGCCACGCACCTGTCGCGCTGGGCGGGTCTGGGGCGGCGCTCCCCGTTGGTGGCGGCGGTCTTCGCGGTCTTCCTGCTCGCCTTCGCCGGCATCCCGCTCACCTCGGGCTTCGCCGGGAAGTTCGCGGTCTTCAGCGCCGCCGCACAGGGTGGCGCGGTGCCGCTGGTGATCGTGGGTGTGATCTCGTCCGCGATCGCCGCGTTCTTCTACATCCGGGTCATCGTGCTGATGTTCTTCAGCGAGCCCAAGGCCGACGGCCCCACGGTCGCGGTGCCCTCGCCGCTGACCTCCACGGCCATCGCGGTGGGCGTGGCCGTCACCCTGGTGCTGGGCGTCGCGCCCCAGTACTTCCTGGACCTCGCGAACCAGGCGGGGGTCTTCGTCCGCTGACCCCCTCGCACGGCCCGAGCGCCCCGCGACCGGCTCCCCGGTCGCGGGGCGTCGTGCTGCCGTGACCTGCGCGCCGGGGCGCACTCCGGGCCGCCCATTGAGCCGCACAACGGGCCGCCCATTCGGCCTGTCACGCCTTGATCGCGCCAATTCCCCTCCGGTGCCGACTTCCTGACCTGCGTGCGCCCCCGACACCCCGATGGATTCGGCCACTTCGTGCCCCGGTGAACAGCGATTCTCGATTGTCTAAAGAGTTCGCAATGTCCGGAAAAGTCTTGCAGCGATGGTCAATTCGGGCTTAGCTTCCTTTCAGGTCACGGTCGGGAGGGGCCGATCAATACCGTGATCATTGGGGGGATTACGTGGTGAAGTCCGCGTTCGCGGTCGACCCTGCCGTGCCGGGGCTGATCGTGAAGATCGGGAACTATCCGCTGCACCACGGTGGCGTGGGGGCCATCCGCAGCCTGGGGAGGCTCGGGGTCCCCATGTACGCCGTCACCGAGGACCGGCGCACGCCCGCCGCGGCCTCCCGCTACCTGCGCGGGCGGTTCGTCTGGCCGACCACCGGACTGGAACCGGCGGAGCGCCTGGTCGAGGGACTGCGCCGGATCGGCCGCCGGATCGGGCGCCCCACGGTGCTCGTCCCGACCGACGAGGAGGCGGCCGTGCTCATCGCCGAGCACGCCGCGGAACTGGACGACCTCTTCCTCTTCCCGCGCGCCGACGACCCGGGGCTGTCCCGGCGCCTGGCCAGCAAGCAGGGTCTGCACGAGCTGTGCGTCCGGCACGGGGTGCCGACGCCCCGGGCGTCCTTCCCCGACTCGCCGGAGGAGGTCGAGAAGTTCGCGGCGGACGCCCGCTTCCCGGTCGTCGCCAAGAACCGGGAGGCCTTCGAGCGGCGCCGGGCACCCGCCGTACCCGGCACAACCCGGATCGACGACGCGGAGGAACTGCTGGCGCTGGCCCGCGGCTGGGGACCGAAGCCCGGCGTGATCCTCCAGGAGTACCTGCCGCGCGAGGAGGCCGAGGACTGGATCGTGCACGCCTACTTCGGGGACGGCGCGACGGAGCCGGTGGTGTTCACCGGGGTCAAGGTGCGTTCCTGGCCGCCGCACGCCGGAATGACGGCCTGCGCCTACGTGGTGGCCAACGAGGAACTCGCCGCGACGGCCCGCCGGTTCTGCGCGGCCATCGGATTCCGGGGCATCGCCGACCTCGACTGGCGCTACGACCGCCGCGACGGGCGCTACAAACTGCTCGACTTCAACCCCCGCATGGGCGCCCAGTTCCGGCTCTTCGAATCCGCGGCCGGGATCGACGTCGTCCGCGCGCAGCACCTGGACCTGACCGGCCGGGAGATCCCCCGGGCCGGGCAACTGGAGGGCCGGCGCTTCGTCGTCGAGAACATCGACCTGCCCGCCCTCCTGGCCTACCGCCGCAGCGGCTACACGACGCCCCACGCCCCCGCCCGCGCCACCGGCACCGAACTGGCCTGGCTGGCCGCCGACGACCCGCGGCCGTTCGTCACGATGCTCGCCCGCTTCGTGCGACCGGGCGCCCGGCACCTGATGCAGATGTACCGGTCACGACGTCGAACCGCGATGCGAAGGGAACACCCATGACGACGCCCGTTGCCGTGATCGGCGCCGGTCCGTACGGTCTGTCCACCACCGCACACCTGCGCGAACGGGGCGTTCCCGTACGCACCTTCGGCAACCCGATGGTCAGCTGGCGCGAGAACATGCCCTCCGCCATGGTGCTGAAGTCCACCCCCGCCGCCTCCGACATCTCCACCGCCCGGCCGGGCCACACCCTGCGCGACTTCTGCCTGGACGCCGGGGAGAAGCCGCTGGTCACCGACTGGGACCTGATCCCCGCCGAGACCTTCGTCCGCTACGGCCACTGGTTCCAGGAGCGGCTCGTCCCCGACCTGGAGCAGGTCGACGTGGTGTCCGTGGACCGGGCCGCGAGCGGCGGCTTCGAGCTCAAGCTGGACTCCGGCGAGCAGTTCCGGGCCCGGGCGGTCGTCGTCGCCAGCGGGCTGCACGGCCTGGCGTACACGCCCGACGTGCTGCGCCGCGTCACCCCCGACGGGCCGTCCGCGGCCGGGCCCGTCTCGCACAGCTCCCAGCACACCGACCCGGGCCGGCTCGCCGGACGCGAGGTGGTCGTCGTCGGCGCCGGGCAGTCCGCCCTGGAGAGCGCGGCGCTGCTCGCCGAGGCGGGCGCCACCGTACGGCTGCTGGCCCGCGGACGGCGCGCCGTGGGCTTCGGCGACCCCCCGGACCGGCAGCCGCGCCTGCGGCCCCCGTCGCCCTTCGGCCGGGCCTGGTCGCTGTACGCCTTCACGTACCACGCCCAGTACTTCCGCGGCCTGCCCGCGCCGCTGCGGCTGTACCTCGTGCGGCGCGTGCTGGGGCCGCTGGGGGCCTGGTGGCTGCGGGAGCGCTTCGAGGGCAAGGTCGCCGTCAGCGAGGGCCACACGCTGCGCAGCGCCCGCCTGGACGAGGACGGCGGGGTCGTGCTGTCCACCGCCGCTCCCGGCGGGCGGGCGGCCGAGTTCCGCGCCGACCACGTCATGGCCGCCACCGGCTACCGCGTCGACCTGGAGGCGCTGGACTTCCTCGGCCCGGAGCTGCGCGCCGAACTGGCCCGTACCGGCGGTTCGCCCCGGCTGGGCGCCGACTTCGGCTCCTCCGTCCCTGGGCTGTACTTCACCGGCCTGCCTGCCGCGGCCACCTTCGGGCCGGTGCTGCGCTTCGTGTGCGGTACGGAGTGGGCCTCGCCGCGCCTGGCGGCGGCGGTGGCGAAGACGTACGGGCGCTAGGAGGTCCGGGCCGACCCGGACCGGTTCCGCTCGGAGAGGGCTCGCGCGGCCATCCACGGCGCGGCTCCCCGCACTTGGCGGGGGGCCGCGCCGTTCGCCGTGCGCGCCGGGGACGTACCGGGGCGGCACACGGCGGGGGCACGGCGGACGCATGGCGGGCGGTCCGCGGGGAAGGCGGGACAGCGGGGAAGTCCCCGCGCGGGGCCCGTTCCGGGCGCCCCGTCAGGGGTGGTCCGAGGCGGCGGTGGGACGGCGGCCGGGCGGCGGAGCGGGGCCGAGGCGGTGCGAGGGACCGGGACGGGCCGGTGGCACAGGCGGGCAAAACCGGGCGTAGTGGCCCGAGGGGGCCATGCCCTCGCAGTGATCGAGAGGCGACCGGTTACTCTGCCGGTGTAGTAAAGCGCCACGCCGCAAGCCGCAGAAGCGATCTCAGCGACAGGAGAATCCCAGGTGACGACCGTCGTCGGGCCCTTCGGGCTGAGCGTCATGGACGAGGACCTCGAGTCCGGGGTCCGGGCCGGGCTGTCCGCCGTCGAGGAAGGCCTCATGGAGGCCACCAAGAGCGATGTGCCCTTCATCACAGAGGCGGCCCGCCACCTCGTGCACGCGGGCGGGAAGCGGTTCCGTCCCCTGCTGGCCCTGCTGGCCGCCCAGTTCGGCGACCCGCACGCGCCCGGCATCGTGCCGTCGGCCGTCGTGGTGGAACTGACGCACCTGGCCACGCTGTACCACGACGACGTCATGGACGAGGCCGACGTGCGCCGCGGGGTGGCGAGCGCCAACGCCCGCTGGGACAACTCGGTGGCCGTGCTGACCGGTGACTTCCTGTTCTCCAAGGCCTCGCACATACTGGCCGACCTCGGGCCGGAGGCCGTACGCATCCAGGCCGAGGCCTTCGAGCGGCTGGTCACCGGGCAGATCCTGGAGACCGTCGGCCCGCGCGACGGACGCGACCCGATCGACCACTACCTGGAAGTCATCGCCGGCAAGACGAGCTCCCTGATCGCCGTCTCGTGCCGCTTCGGCGCGATGATGTCCGGCGCCGACGAGGGCGTCGTCGACATCGTCACCCAGTACGGGGAGCGCGTCGGCACGGCCTTCCAGCTCGCCGACGACGTGCTGGACATCGCCAGCGACTCGCACGAGTCGGGCAAGACCCCGGGCACCGACCTCCGCGAGGGCGTGCCGACCCTGCCGGTGCTGCACCTGCGTGCGGCCGTGGCCAAGGCCGGCGGCTTCGCCTCGGCGGACGACCGGCGGCTGTGCGAACTGCTGGACGGCGATCTGACGGACGACCGGCGGCACGCCGAGGCACTGGGGCTGCTGCGCGCCCACCCGGCGCTCGAGCAGGCCCGCCGGGACACCGTGCGCTACGCGGACGAGGCGCGGGCCCTGCTGGCCCCGCTGCCCGACTGCGCCGCCAAGCGGGCCCTGGAGGGCCTCTGCGACGCCGTGGTGCACCGCGCGGGCTAGTCCCGCCCGGGCCGGCCCGCGACGGTCCGTCCCCGGCGCCCACGCGGCCCCCGCGGCCACGGGGGCGGGGGTGCCGGATGCCCTGAGCCGTTGTCAGGGGACGTCATCCCAGAGGTGTACGCGGAGTTGATCCCGGCGGGCGATGCGCCCGGGTGGCGGGATTGATGGGATAAGAGGCACCACCACACGGCGGATCGGGTGACAATGGCCCGAGGTGGACGAGTGCGACGCTGACGGGAACCCGCCGTTGACAACGGAGGTAGGGACGTAATGGCACCCATCCAGCCCATGGACGACGACCGGGAGCCCCGGCGCCGGGCCAAGGCGATACGTTACGCGGTCCCGGTGGCGGCGGCGGGAGTCGCCGCGGCCACCATCGGGCTCGTACCGGCGCTCGCGAGCGCCGGCAGCCCGGATCTGCCCAGGATCACGGCCGAGGAGCTGATCGCCAAGGTCGCGGCCTCGGACACCGAGACGATCTCCGGATCGGTCCGCATCAGCACGGACTTCGGCCTGCCGGCCGTGCTGACCGGCGCCACGGGCGCCGCGGGGCCGTTCGGCGGAGGCGGCGGCCGCGGGGACTCCTCGGCCGACCCTCAGGAGCAGCTGCCCCAGCTGCTGGCCGGCTCCCACACCCTGCGCGTGGCGGCCGACGGCCCGCAGCGGCAGAAGGTGTCGATCGTCCAGAACGCCGCCGAGTACAGCCTCATCCACAACGGTGACGAGGTCTGGGCCTACGACAGCGGCAGCAACCAGGCCTACCACCTGACCGGCCTCCCGCAGGAGACGCAGGGTGAGGACCGGGCCAAGGGCGGGCACGAGCTGCCCGAGGGCTGGCCGGCCACCCCGCAGGAGGCCGCCAAGAAGATCCTCGACGCGGCGGACGACACCTCCACCGTCAGCGTGGACGGCACCGCGCGCATCGCCGGGCGGGACGCCTACCAGCTGGTGGTCACGCCCAAGGCGACCGACTCCACGGTCGGGGCGATCCGGATCGGCGTCGACGCCGGCACCGGTGTGCCGCTGAAGTTCACCCTCGCCCCGCGGGGCGGCGGGAAGGCCATCGTCGACGTGGCCTTCACCAAGGTCGACTTCTCCCGGCCCGCCGCCTCCACCTTCGACTTCACCCTGCCCAAGGGCGCCGAGGTCACGACGGAGAAGGCCGGCGAGAAGGCGGCGGAGAAGCCCGGGCAGCAGGGCCGCGGGGCGCACGAGGAGTTCGGTGGCCTCGGCGGCGGCCTGGAGGGCCTGCAGGGCCTGGACGTCCTCGGCAAGGGCTGGGACTCCATCGCCGAGCTGCGGCTGCCGCAGGAGGCGCTCAACGCCGAACCCTCCAAGGGCGGCGAAGGGGCCCCGGGCCTCGGCGGGCAGGGGCTGCTCGGCACCTTCGGCAAGGAGGTCAAGGGCGACTTCGGCACCGGCACGGTGGTCAGCACCCGCCTGGTGAACGCCCTGATCACCGACAGCGGCAAGGTCTACGTGGGCACCGTGACCCAGGACGCCCTGATCAAGGCCGCCGACGCGGCCGCGAAGTAGGGCGCGGAGCAGGGCACCGTCACAGAGCGAAGGAGCGCCGATGGGGGAGCCGTCCGCCCAGACCGGTGAGCACGCGATCTCCACGAGCGGGCTCTCCAAGAGGTACCGCGGCGGACAGCTCGCCGTCGACGGCCTCGACCTGGCCGTCCCCCGCGGCAGCGTCTTCGGCTTCCTGGGGCCCAACGGCTCCGGGAAGACGACGACGATCCGCATGCTGATGGGGCTCATCGCCCCGACCTCCGGCACGGCGCGGGTGCTCGGCGAGCCCATCCCGCGCGCGGTGCGCAGCGTCCTGCCGCGCGTGGGCGCGCTGATCGAGGGTCCTGCCCTCTACGGCTTCCTCTCCGGCCGGGACAACCTGCTGCGCTTCGACGCCGCCGATCCGACCGCCGGACCCCGCACCCGCCGGGCGCGGGTCGACACCGCCCTGGAGCGGGTGGGCCTGGCCGCCGCGGCGGGCAAGAAGGCGCGGGCCTACTCGCTGGGCATGAAGCAGCGGCTCGGCCTGGCGGCCGCGCTGCTGCGGCCCAGGGAGCTGCTGGTGCTGGACGAGCCCACCAACGGCCTGGACCCGCAGGGCATGCGGGAGATCCGCTCGCTCGTCAGGGAACTGGCCGCGGACGGCACCACGGTCTTCCTCTCCTCCCACCTCCTCGACGAGATCGAACAGGTCTGCACGCACGCCGCCGTGATGTCCCGCGGCCGGCTGATCACCCAGGGCCCGGTGGAGGCGCTGTCCTCCGCCGGGCGCCTGGTGGTCAGCACCCCCGACCCCGCCGAGGCGGTGCGCGTCCTGAAGGAGCAGGGGGTCACCGGTCTCGCCGCCGACGGCGACCGGGTCACCGGGGAACTGCCGCAGGACCCGGCGGCGCTCCCCGAACTCGCCGCTCTCAACGCCGCACTCGTCGCCGCCGGAGTCCGCGTCCGCGGCTTCGGCGTCGAACGGGCGTCGCTGGAGGACGCGTTCGTCGCGCTGACCGGAGAGGGCTTCGATGTCGCAGGCTGACACCCTGACCAGGTCGGTGTGGCCGATCCGCTCGCTCGGGCTGTTCCGCAGCGAACTGGTGACCGTGCTCCGCCGCTGGCGCACCCTCGCCCTGCTGGCCGTCCTGGCCGGGGTCCCGGTGCTCATCGGCATCGCGGTGCGGATCGAGACCGGTGACGGCGGCTCGGCCGGCGGCGGTGGCGGGGACGGCCCGGCCTTCGTCGCGCTGATCACCAACAACGGTCTGTTCCTGGTGTTCGCCTCACTCGCGGCGACCCTGCCCTTCTTCCTCCCCATGGCGATCGGTGTCGTGGCGGGCGACGCCATCGCCGGCGAGGCCAACGCGGGCACCCTGCGCTACCTGCTGGTGGCCCCGGCCGGGCGCACCCGTCTGCTGGTCTCCAAATACGCCTCCGTCCTGGCCTTCTGCCTGATCGGCACGCTCGTCGTGGCCGTCTCGGCACTGGTCACCGGCGCGCTGCTCTTCCCCCTCGGCGACGTCACCCTGCTGTCGGGCACGACCGTCCCCTTCTCCGAGGGGCTGCTGCGCGCGCTGCTGGTCGCCCTGGTCGTGGCCGCCTCGCTCACCGGCATCGCCGCGCTGGGCCTGTTCATCTCCACGCTCACCACCAGCGGTATCGCCGCCATGGCGACCACCGTGGGCCTGCTGATCACCGTGCAGATCGTCGACACCATCCCCCAACTGCACGCCGTGCAGCCCTACCTCTTCCCGCACTACTGGCTGAGCTTCGCCGACCTGGTCCGCGACCCCGTCTACTGGGACGAGATGCGCAGCAACTTCCAGCTCCAGGCCCTCTACGTCGCCGTGTTCGGATCCGCGGCCTGGGCCCGCTTCACCACCCGCGACGTCACGGCCTGAGGCCACCGACCGCCGGCCGCCGGTCAGCTGAAGAAGTTCTTCGCCCGGCCCAGTGCCGCCGTGTCCCGCAGGATGTCGCCCGGCCTGCTGCCGTAGCCCAGCAACGCCCCGCCCCAGCGCATCCCGGCGTAGTCCGCCGTGTGGCGCAGGGTGCCCACCAGCGGGGCCGCCGTCGCCGGGTTCCGGCCGCCGTGCACGGTCACCGACCACAGGGTCTTGCCGCGCATCCGCTCCAGGAAGTCCAGCCCCGGCACCCGCATCCACCCCGACCAGTGGTCCAGGTAGAGCTTGGTGGAGGTCGAGACGCTGTACCAGTACAGCGGGGAGACCACCACGATGTCGGTGGCCGCCAAGGTGGCCTCCAGGAGCGTCGCGGCATGCCCGGACGGCGCGGGATAGCGGCCCTCGCCCTCGTGCCGGACGTCCTCGAAGAGCGGCAGCGGCAGGTCCTTGAGCCGCAGCCAGCGCCGGTCCGCCGTGGGCGGAAGCTGCTCGGCCGCCTGCCGCGCCAGCGTCTCGGTGTTGCCGTCGGCGCGGCTGCTTCCCACCAGGAAGAGGAACGACCGCTCTGAGTCCGACACCCCGTCATCTCCTTGCGTGTGCATTAGTTGCGTACGCATGGAGATGTTTTCACCGCTCCGCCTCCGCCGTCAAGGCGAGCGCACGAGGGCTATGCGACGTCGAACTCGTTGCCCTCCGGGTCGGCCATGACGACCCAGGTGCCCGAGGGCTCGGCTATCCGCCGCAGCACCTTCGCGCCGAGCGCTTCCAGCCGGGCCACCTCCTCCTCCCGTCGCCCCTCGCCGGGGTGGAGGTCGATGTGCAGCCGGTTCTTCGCCGTCTTGGCCTCGGGCACCCGCTGGAAGAGGATGCGCCGCCCGAGGCCGCTGCCCCTCTCCTCGTCGTACGGGTCGTCCGGATGCCGCACGGCGGCCAGGTCCCGCCAGGCCGCACGGCCGGCGACCTCCGTCAGGATCTCCTCCGTGACGGCGCCGAAGCCCCGCAGCTTCCCGATCAGCACGCTGTGGTCCTCGAGCGTGTACTCCAGGGCCTCCGCCCAGAAGGCGGCCTGCTGATGCGGATCCGCCGCGTCGATCACGAGCTTCCAGTGAACTGCCATGACGAGCCCCCTCGTTCGCGTCCCCGCCGGCCGCGACCGACGCTCGTAACCAGTTATATTGGTTACATGACGGAGCCCGCAATCGGTCTGGTCCTCCATTCATCCGAAGGAGTTGCCTACCGCTTCGACCCGGGCGCTCTCGGCCTGGAACTGCTGCCCACCGGCGGCCCCGGCGCCCACGCCGGCCACGAGGTCCTCCAGGGCCCCGCCGACCTGGCCCGCTGGGCGGCGGCGTCCCGGCTGCGCCCCTACCCCGGCGCCCTCACCGTCTCCCCGGACGACGTCGCCGTGGCCCGCTACCTGCGCGACGCGCTCTGGCGCATCGCCGTCGCCCGCGTCCACGGGGAGCCGCTCCCCGCCCCCGACCTCGTCGTCCTCAACGAGGCGGCCGCCTGGCGTCCCCCCGCACTGCGCCTGGCCCCCGACGGGAGCCGCAGCTGGCGCACCCCGGTCACCGGGAACCAGGTCCTGGCGGCCGTCGCGCGGGACGCGGTGGAGCTCTTCTCCGGCCCGTACGCCGACCGCGTACGGGAATGCTCCGCCCACGACTGCCGGCTGGTCTTCGTGGACACCTCGCGCCCGGGCAGGCGTCGCTGGTGCTCCATGGAGCACTGCGGAAACCGCCACAAGGTCCGTGCCCACCGCTCCCGCCGGGAGGCGCCGCAGACGCGGACGCCGCCGCTCACCCCGTGACGGCCCCGCGTGGCGCCGCCTCGTCCGGCACCACGGCGGCGTCGCGCACCGCGATCCGGCCGCGCCGGGCGGCGCGCAGCGCGTCCCAGGTCAGCAGGGCCAGGGCGAGCCAGACGAGGCCGAAGCCGGCCCAGCGCTCGGCCGGCATCTCCTCGTGGAACCAGAGGAGTCCGAGCCCGAACTGGAAGACCGGGGCCAGGTACTGCAGCAGCCCCAGCATGCTCAGCGGGATGCGGATGGCCGCCGCGCCGAAGCAGATCAGCGGCACCGCGGTGACGACGCCGCAGGCGGCCAGCAGGGAGGCGTGCCCGGCCCCGTGCGAGGCGAAGGTTGTCTCCCCCCGGGTGCCGAGGAAGAGCAGGTAGCCAAGGGCCGGCAGGAACTGGATCGCCGTCTCCGCCGCCAGCGACTCCAGGCCGCCCATGCCGACCTTCTTCTTGATGAAGCCGTACGTGGCGAAGGAGCAGGCCAGCGTCAGCGCGATCCAGGGCAGCCGCCCGTACCCGAGGGTCAGCACCAGGACGGCGGCGGCGCCGACGCCCACGGCCGCCCACTGCGCGGGCCGCAGCCGCTCGTGCAGCACGAGGACGCCGAGGGCGATGGTGACCAGCGGGTTGATGAAGTAGCCCAGCGAGGTCTCGACGACGTGGCCGCTGTTGACGCCCCAGATGTACAGGCCCCAGTTCACGGATATGACGGCCGCGGCCACGGCGAGCATCGCGAGCCGCCGCGGCTGCCGCAGGAGTTCGGGGACCCACGCCCAGCGGCGCATCGCCAGCAGCACGACGGAGACGACGACCAGCGACCAGACCATGCGGTGCGCGAGGATCTCGCCCGCGCCGGACGGTTCGAGGAGCGGCCAGTAGAGGGGGAAGAGCCCCCAGAGCCCGTAGGCAACGAATCCGTACAGCAGACCGGCACGCTGCTCGCTCACTCGTTCCTCCCGGGACGCTCGCCGACTGCTCGAAGGTAGCGTGCGGGGCCTCCTCCCGTCATCTGCGTATCGCATGACGGTCATGACACCTTCGCCGCAGGTCGGGAACGCGCCGGGACGGGCCGCGGGCGGGCCGCGGACGGGCCCCGCGAGTGGAGCGCCGCCCGCCGCCCCGCCGCCCGGGGTCAGCTCTTGAGCGCCGCCGCGATGGTGTCCGCGAGCGGGGTGGTGGGACGTCCGATCAGCCGGGCGAGGTCGCCGCTGCCGCCCTGGAGGAGGCCGCGGGAGATGCCGGCGACGTCCACGTCGACGTAGACCGCGGCCATCTGCCCGGGCAGCCCGGCGCCGGTCAGGACCGCCAGGAAGGCGTCTGCGGGCAGGTCGGCGTAGGCCACCGGCCGGCCGGACTGGCGGGCCAGTTCGGCGGCGTACTCGGCCATCGTCCAGGCCTCGTCCCCGCTGAGCTCGTACACGGCGTTCTCGTGCCCCTCGCCGGTCAGCACGGCCGCGGCGGCGTCCGCGTAGTCCCGGCGGGCGGCGGAGCCGACGCGGCCCTCGCCCGCGCTGCCCGCGACGCCGTGCTCCAGCTGGGTGGGGATCTGCGCCGTGTAGTTCTCGGTGTACCAGCCGTTGCGTAGCATCGTGTAGGTCAGGCCGGAGTCCAGCAGGGCCTGCTCGGTGGCGTGGTGCTCGGCGGCGAGCAGGTAGTCGGCGGCCGGTCCGCCGAGGATGCCGGTGTACGCGAGCCGCGCGACCCCCGCCTCCTTGGCGGCCTCGATCACGGCGGTGTGCTGGGCGACGCGCTGCCCGACCTCGCTGCCCGAGATCAGCAGCACCACGTCGCCCGCCTGGAAGGCGCCCTTGAGTGTCCCGGGTGCGTTGTAGTCGGCCACCCGGAGCTCGACGCCCCGGGCGGCCAGGTCCGCGGCCTTGTCGGCGTCGCGCACGACGGCCACGACCGCCTCGGCCGGTACCTCGGCCAGCAGCCGGTCCACGACGAGGCGGCCCAGCTGTCCGGTGGCTCCGGTGACGACGATGCTCATGAGGGGTTCACTCCAGTTTCCTTAGTCCCCGTCGGTGATGACTGGACTAACCCTAGGGCTGGTACTAACTTCCAGAAAGTACCCACTTCAAAGTAAGCTAGTGGTATGGACGTAAGGGAAGAGCTGAGCGAGGTGCTCCAGGCGCCCCCCGACGTGAACGCGCGCAACTGTCCCTCGCGCGTGATCCTCGAGCACGTGACCAGCCGCTGGGGTGTGCTGGTGCTGGCGGCGCTGACCGACGGCACCCTGCGCTTCAGCGAGCTGCGCCGCACGGTCGGCGGGGTCAGCGAGAAGATGCTCGCCCAGACCCTGCAGACGCTGGAGCGCGACGGCTTCGTGCACCGCGAGGCGCACCCCGTCATCCCGCCGCGCGTCGAGTACTCCCTCACCCCGCTCGGCAAGGAGGCCGCCGACCAGGTCTGGGCGCTCGCCCGCTGGACCGAGCGGCGCACCGAGCAGGTCATGGCGGCCCGCCGGACGTACGACGGGGCCCGGGCCTGATCGTCAGGCCCGGGCCCCGTACGGCGGCCTCGGTGGGCGCCGTGGGCGGGTGGGCTCAGCCCACGACCGTCCAGGTGTCGGTGCCGGCCAGCATGGCGGCGAGGTCGCCCTTGCCGTGCTGCTCGACGGCCTGCTCCAGCTGCTCGGACATCAGGGCGTCGTAGACCGGCCGTTCGACGCTGCGGAACACGCCGATCGGCGTGTGGTGCAGCGTGTCGGGGTCGGCGAGTCTGGACAGGGCGAAGGCGGTCGTGGGCGTCGCGGCGTGCGCGTCGTGGACCAGCACCTCGTCCTCGTTCGACGCGTCGACGTCGACGACCCTCAGGTCTCCGGTCGCCCGGTCGCGCACGACGCCCTTGGCGGCGTCCGCGCCGAAGCGGATCTGCTCCCCGTGCTCCAGCCGGATCACCGCGTTCTCGGCGGAGGTCCGGTCCTTCAGCACCTCGAAGGCGCCGTCGTTGAAGATGTTGCAGTTCTGGTAGATCTCCACGAAGGCCGTGCCCGGGTGCGCGGCGGCCGCCCGCAGCACGCTCGTGAGGTGCTTGCGGTCGGAGTCGACGGTGCGGGCCACGAAGGAGGCCTCCGCGCCCAGCGCCAGCGAGACCGGGTTGAAGGGCGCGTCCAGCGAGCCCATCGGCGTCGACTTGGTGATCTTGCCGAGCTCGGAGGTCGGGCTGTACTGCCCCTTGGTCAGGCCGTAGATCCGGTTGTTGAAGAGCAGGATCTTGAGGTTCACGTTGCGCCGCAGCGAGTGGATCAGGTGGTTGCCGCCGATGGACAGCGCGTCGCCGTCACCGGTGACCACCCACACCGACAGGTCGCGTCGTGAGGCGGCCAGCCCGGTCGCGATGGCCGGGGCGCGGCCGTGGATGGAGTGCATCCCGTAGGTGTTCATGTAGTACGGGAAGCGGGAGGAGCAGCCGATCCCCGAGACGAAGACGATGTTCTCCCGGGCCAGGCCCAGTTCGGGCATGAAGCCCTGCACCGCGGCGAGGATCGCGTAGTCACCGCAGCCGGGGCACCAGCGCACTTCCTGGTCCGACTTGAAGTCCTTCATGGACTGCTTGGCCTCGGCCTTGGGGACCAGGGACAGCGCCGGCAGCCCGGGCGTGCGGTGTTCGACGGCAGGAGCCTCAGACATCTGCGCTCTCCTCCTGGATGGCGGCAGCGAGTTGCTCGGCCTTGAAGGGCAGGCCGGTGACCTGGGTGTGCGAGCGTGCGTCGACCAGGTACCTCGCCCGCAGCAGGTGGGCGAGCTGGCCGAGGTTCATCTCCGGGACCACTACCTTCTGGTAACGACCGAGGACCTCCCCGAGATTCCGCGGGAAGGGGTTCAGATGGCGCAGATGGACCTGTGCGACCGCGCCCCCTGCGCCCCTGATGCGCCGTACGGCCGCCGTGATCGGCCCGTACGTCGAGCCCCAGCCGACGACCAGCGTCCGTGCCTCGCCGTCCGGGTCGTCGACGACCACGTCGGGCACCTCGATGCCGTCGATCTTGGCCTGCCGGGTGCGCACCATCAGGTCGTGGTTGGCCGGGTCGTACGAGATGTGCCCGGTGCCGTCCTGCTTCTCGATGCCGCCGATCCGGTGCTCCAGGCCCGGAGTGCCCGGTACCGCCCAGGGGCGGGCCAGGGTCTCCGGGTCGCGCAGGTACGGCCAGAACTCCTCGGTGCCGTCCTCCGCGACGTGGTTGGGCGACGTCGCGAACTGCACCCGCAGGTCGGGCAGCTCGTCCAGTTCGGGGACCCGCCACGGCTCGGAGCCGTTGGCCAGGTAGCCGTCGGAGAGCAGCAGGACCGGGGTGCGGTAGGTCAGCGCGATGCGGGCCGCCTCCAGCGCCGCGCCGAAGCAGTCGCCGGGGGTGCACGGCGCCACGATCGGGACCGGCGCCTCGCCGTTGCGGCCGTACATCGCCTGCAGCAGGTCGGCCTGCTCGGTCTTGGTCGGCAGGCCCGTCGACGGGCCGCCGCGCTGGATGTCGACGACCAGCAGCGGCAGCTCCAGCGACACCGCGAGCCCGATGGTCTCCGACTTCAGCGCGACGCCCGGACCGGAGGTCGTGGTGACGGCCAGCGAGCCGCCGAAGGCCGCGCCGAGCGCGGCGCCGATGCCGGCGATCTCGTCCTCGGCCTGGAAGGTGCGCACGCCGAAGTTCTTGTGCTTGCTCAGCTCGTGCAGGATGTCCGAGGCCGGGGTGATCGGGTACGAACCCAGGAAGAGCGGCAGGTCCGCCTGCCGGCTCGCGGTGACCAGGCCGTACGACAGGGCCAGGTTCCCCGAGATGTTGCGGTAGGTGCCCGCCGGGAACGCCGCCTCGGCCGGGGCCACCTCGTAGCTGACCGCGAAGTCCTCGGTCGTCTCGCCGAAGTTCCAGCCCGCCCGGAAGGCCGCGACGTTCGCCTCGGCCAGCTCGGGCTTCTTCGCGAACTTCTTGCGCAGGAAGTCCTCGGTGCCCTCGGTGGGACGGTGGTACATCCACGACAGCAGCCCGAGCGCGAACATGTTCTTGCTGCGCTCGGCCTCCTTGCGGGTCAGCGGGAATTCCTTGAGCGCCTCGACCGTCAGGGTGGTCAGCGGTACCGGGTGCACCGCGTAGCCCGACAGCGAGCCGTCCTCCAGCGGCGAGGCCGCGTAGCCGACCTTGCCCATCGCGCGGGAGGTGAACTCGTCCGTGTTGACGATGACCTCCGCGCCGCGCGGCAGGTCGCCGATGTTCGCCTTCAGTGCCGCCGGGTTCATCGCGACCAGGACGTTCGGGGCGTCGCCCGGGGTGAGGATGTCGTGGTCGGCGAAGTGCAACTGGAAGCTGGAGACGCCCGGCAGGGTGCCTGCCGGGGCCCGGATCTCGGCCGGGAAGTTCGGCAGGGTCGACAGATCGTTGCCGAACGACGCCGTTTCCGAGGTGAACCGGTCTCCCGTGAGCTGCATGCCGTCGCCGGAGTCCCCGGCGAAGCGGATCACCACCCGATCGAGCTTCCTGGTCTCCTTGGCCGGTTTCCGCTGCTCTCCCAGAACGGGACGATCGGGGGTTGTCGGGCTGCTGACCTGGCTGGTCACTGAATCGGACCTCCTTCGAGGCGGCGGCTCACGACCGGGGCCGTGACCTTGTGTCCCACGCGCCATCGTACGTGGGTAAGGGTCGCCTTCCCGGGCCTACCCGCAACGTGAGCGCCGCGCTGAGCTCCCTTTGTGCCCTGATGGGTCACGGTCACCGCCCCCCGGAGCCCGTGCTGCCTGTTTCCTCCATATGGGACGCCTCCTGGCGCCGCTCCGGTTCTCGCCTCCGCGGGTGCCTCTGACGATACGTCAGAGGATCAGGAATTCAGGTACGTGAGCACGGCCAGGACACGCCGGTGGTCGCCGTCGCTGGGGGCAAGCCCGAGCTTCAGGAAGATGTTGCTGACGTGCTTCTCCACGGCCCCGTCGCTCACCACCAGCTGCTTGGCGATCGCCGAGTTCGTCCGGCCCTCGGCCATCAGTCCCAGCACCTCGCGCTCCCGCGGGGTGAGACCGGCCAGCACGTCCTGCTTGCGGCTGCGCCCCAGGAGCTGTGCCACCACCTCCGGGTCCAGGGCGGTACCGCCGCCGGCCACCCGTACGACCGCGTCGACGAACTCCCGAACGTCGGCTACCCGGTCCTTGAGCAGATACCCGACCCCGCGGGAACTGCCGGCCAGCAGCTCGGTGGCGTACTGCTCCTCCACGTACTGCGACAGCACCAGCACCCCGAGCTGCGGGTGGTCGCGGCGCAGCCGCACCGCGGCGCGCACGCCCTCGTCGGTGTGGGTCGGCGGCATCCGCACGTCGGCCACGACAACGTCGGGCACCGCCTCCTCGGCGGCGAGCTCCCCGATCACCTTCAGCAGGGCCTCGGCGTCGCCGACCCCGGCGACGACCTCGTGCCCGCGGTCGGTCAGCAGGCGGGTCAGTCCCTCCCTCAGCAGCACCGAGTCCTCGGCGATGACCACCCGCACCCTGTCCTCCACCGCTACCGGCTCCCCCGTGTCGACGTCGACGTGTCCCTCCCCAGCATTCCAGCTTCCGGCGGCCGGCACACGGCCTTGCCACCGGGGCGGAGTGCGGGGGAGGGACGGAGGGGGGCGCGGTGAGCGTCCTCTAGGTTCTTCTTCGGCTTCTTCGGCTTCTGCGGCTTCTGCGGTCTTCGGGTCTTCCGGTCCTCACCGGTCCAGCGGCACCGCGGGCTCCGCGGGGTCAGGTCCGCCAGGGCAGCTCGGCCGCGACGGTGGTCGGGCCGCCGGCGGGGGAGTCGACCGCCAGGACGCCGTCCACCGCCCCCAGCCGCTCGGCGAGCCCCGCCAGACCCGAGCCCCGCCCCGTGGATGCGCCGCCGCGACCGTTGTCGACGACGTGGATCATCAGCCGGTCACCGGAGCGCCACAGGTCGACCGCGGCGCGCGAGGCGCCGCTGTGCTTGCTGATGTTCTGCAGCAGCTCGGAGACGGTGAAGTACGCGATGCCCTCGATCGCGGGCACGGGGCGCCCCGGCAGGTCCACGCTCACCTCCACCGGCACGGTGCAGCGCGCCGCGAGGGAGGAGAGGGCGGCGTCGAGGCCGCGGTCGGTGAGGACGGCCGGGTGGATGCCGCGGGCCAGGTCGCGCAGCTCCTGGAGGGCCAGCTTCACCTCGCCGTGCGCCTCCTCGACCATGGTGGCGGCCGCCTTCGGGTCCTCCTGCAGCTTCTCCTTGGCCAGGCCGAGGTCCATGGCGAGCGCCACGAGCCGGGCCTGGGCGCCGTCGTGCAGGTCGCGCTCGATGCGGCGCAGGTCGGCGGCGGCGGTGTCCACGACCGTGCCCCGGTCCGACTCCAGCTCCGTGACGCGGCTGGCCAGCCGTGACGGCCCCAGCAGCCCGGCGACCAGGCCGCGGTCGACGTACGCCATGCCGCGGATCAGCCAGGGGGTGGCCAGGACCAGCAGCAGTCCGAGCACGGAGGTCATGGCCACCTCGAACGGCGTGTCCAGCCACCAGCCGTTGCCGTTCCCGTCCCCGTACAGCTGGAGCCCGGGCTGGTCGGTGTAGGCCGGGAAGACCCACTGCCACAGCGGGTACGTGAGGAGCCCCCAGCCGTAGGTGACGAAGGAGACGGCCACCGAGAAGGTGAACACGCCCCACGGGAAGTGCACGAAGAAGTACAGGATGTGCCGCCAGGAGGCGCCGCTGGTCAGCTGGCCGCCGAGCCACGACATGAAGCCCTGGCCGGGGCGCCGGCGCAGCGGCTCGGGCGCGGCCACGTCGATGCGCAGGCACTGGCGGGCCCGCTCGCGCTCCACGACGCCGAGCCCCCGGCAGCCGGCCAGCATGACGGCCAGGACGGGCAGCCCGAGGAAGGTGACCAGCAGGCCCGCGCCGAGCGACAGCATCGTCACCGTGAAGACGAAGCCGATGACGCCCATCGGCAGGTTCAGCAGCAGATACAGGAGCTCGCGCCAGGTGCGGGCCTCGAACGGCGCGCGCAGCGCCGCGGGCAGCCGGTGCTGGCGCGGCTCCGGGAATCCGTATGCCATGGTCACGTCCGTCCTCTTCGTCGTACCGGCCTGTCTCCGCCTGTGATGCCTTCAGCCTCCTCTTCCGGGGACCTCGCGCCCATGGTGCGGATCGGCGTCTCGGACCTGGGGAAAACCCCACCCCCGGGCTGCGGCGGCCCGCACCGGGGCGGGGTCAGCGGGGCAGCCGCAGCGCCAGCCCGTCCAGGACGACGTCGAGGCCGTAGGCGAACTTGGCCTCGCGCAGCGCGACCGGGTCCCCGACGGCTTCCGCGGGGTCGGCGTAGGAGGCGGACAGGTGGTCGTGGGGGGCCGCGGCGGCCTGCGCGGCGGGCATGAGGCGGGCGATGAAGTCGGCCTCGCTCTCGCCGGAGCGGGCCACCGTGGTGAGCCAGGCCGCCTCCGTGGTGCTCATGCCGATCACGTAGCTCAGCAGGGTGTCGATCGCCCGGCCCGGCTCGGGGAAGCCGGCGCCGGCGAACAGGGCGGCCAGCCGCTCGGAGTACGACATGAGGTTGGGGCCCAGGTAGGCGAGGCCCGCCTGGCCCAGGACCGAGGACAGCCACGGGTGGCGCAGCGCTGTCGCGCGGAAGGACCCGGCGGCCTCCGTGACCGCCGCGCGCCAGTCGGCGCCGCCGGCGGCGGGGACCGCGATCTCGGCGGCGACCTCGTCGACGGCCAGCTCCATCAGCTCGTCCTTGGTCGCGACGTGCCGGTAGAGCGAGGTCGCGCCCGCGTTCAGCCGGGCCCCGAGCTTGCGCATGCTGAGGGCCTCGATCCCCTCGGCGTCCAGCACGGCGACCGCCTCGCGGACGATCGCGTCGCGGCTGAGCGCGGGCTGGTCGGCCTCGCGCTGCCGGCGGGCCCACACGGAGGGGATCGGGTTCGGCTTCGTCCTTGCGGCCATGGCACTCCTTCGGGGACCTGCGGGCGGTGGCCGAGGTGTCGGGGCGGGGACTGCTGCGTACAGCGTTCGCATCAGCGTACAGGAATGGGTGTTGCGCACACTGTTCCGCCATGCGTACAGTGTGCGCATCGAAGGAACGGTGTACGCACGAACCGAGGTCCCGGGAAGGACACCCCATGGAAACCCGCAACCCACGCCGCTGGTGGATCCTGATCGTGCTGTGCCTCAGCTCGCTGGTCCTGGTGGTCGACAGCATGGCGCTGACCGTGGCGGTGCCCGCGATGACCGGGGACATCGGCGCGAGCGCCCAGGACACGCAGTGGATCCTCGACTCCTACATCCTGGTCTTCGCCGGTCTGCTGCTGACCTCGGGAAGCCTCGGCGACCGGTTCGGACGCCGGAAGGTGATGATCGTCGGCCTGCTGTTCTTCGGGGCCGCCTCGCTGGCCGCCACCTTCTGCACCAGCCCGGGCGAGGTCATCGCCGTACGGGTCGCGATGGGCCTCGGCGGCGCGCTGATCATGCCCTCGACGCTCTCGATCCTCATCACCGTCTTCGACGAGGAGGAGCGCGGCAAGGCGATGGCGGCGTGGAGCTCGGTGTCGATGCTGGGCCTGGTCGGCAGCCCGGTGCTCGGCGGCGTGCTGATCGACCACTTCTCCTGGCACGCGATCTTCCTGATCAACGTCCCCGTCGTCGCGCTCGCCGTCCTCGCCGGCCTCACCCTCATGCCGGAGTCCAAGGGCCCCTGGAGCAAGCCCGACCCGCTCGGCGCCGTGCTGTCCGCGGCCGGCATGACCGCCCTGGTCTGGTGGATCATCGAGCTGCCGCAGCACGGCGCCGTCGGCGGCCGCTCCGGGACCACCCTGGCCGTCGCGGTCGTCGCCCTCGGCGCCTTCGTGGCCTGGGAGAACGTCACCGCCGCGCCCATGGTGCCGCTGGTCCTGTTCCGGCACCGCAACTTCAGCGGCGGCTCGCTCTCGCTGACCCTGGTGCAGATCGGCAACGGCGGCCTGCTGCTGGTGCTCACCCAGTACCTGCAGTTCGTGCTCGGCTACTCGCCGGTCAAGGCGGGCGCCGCCTTCGTGCCGCTGGCCGTCGCCGCGCTGGCCGGCAACGTCCTGGGCGCCAGGATCGCCGCGCGGACCGGGAACCGCCCGCTGATCCTCGGCGGCATGCTCGTCATGGCCTCCTCCTTCGCGCTGCTGGCCACCGTCACCGAGGGCAGCGGCTTCACCGTCCCCGCGGTCGCCCTCGGCCTGCTCGGCCTCGGCGCGGGCCTGGCGATGCCCGCCGCGGTCGGCGCCCTGATGAGCACCATCCCCGCGGAGAAGGCGGGCGTCGGCTCCGCCCTGAACGACACCATCCAGCAGGCCGGTACCGCGCTCGGCATCGCGATCCTCGGCTCGCTGCTGGCGAGCGGCTTCTCCCGCGGGATGCCCGCCGGCACCCCCGAGGAGGCGAGGCACTCCATCGCCGGAGCGCTGGCCGCCGCCCACGGCGACGGCGCCATGGTCCGCGCGGCCCGGGAGGCGTTCACCGCCTCGATGTCGACCACCTTCACCATCGGCGCGGTCGGCGTCCTGGCCGCCGCCCTGCTGGCCGCCCTGGTCATGCGCGACAGCCGGCCCGAGCCCGCCGCCACCCCGGCGGCGGAGGCCGGACTCGCCGCCTGACGGCAACAGGAGAAGGCCGGCGCCCTCCCCACGGGCGCCGGCCTTCTCCGTGTGCGGCTCAGGCGCGGTCCCGCCAGGGCAGTTCGGCCGTCACCGTCGTCGGGCCGCCCGTCGGGGAGTCGACGACCAGCAGACCGTCCACCGAGTCCAGCCGTTCGGCCAGCCCGCCCAGACCGCTGCCGCCCGACGTGGTCGCCCCGCCCCGGCCGTCGTCACGCACCTGGATCATCAGCCGGCCGTCCGAGCGCCACAGTTCGACGACGGCCCGGCGGGCCCCGCTGTGCTTGCTGATGTTCTGCAGCAGCTCGGAGACGGTGAAGTACGCGATGCCCTCGATCGCCGGCGCCGGGCGGCTCGCCAGGTCCACCTGGACCTGCACCGGCACCGTGCAGCGGGCGGCCACCGAGGACAGGGCGGCGTCCAGGCCGCGGTCGGTGAGGACGGCCGGGTGGATGCCGCGGGCCAGGTCGCGCAGCTCCTGCAGGGCCAGCTTCACCTCGCCGTGGGCGTCGTCGACCATCCTCGCCGCCGCCTCCGGGTCCTCCTGCAGCTTCTCCTTGGCCAGGCCCAGGTCCATGGCGAGGGCCACGAGCCGGGCCTGCGCCCCGTCGTGCAGGTCGCGCTCGATGCGGCGCAGGTCGGCGGCTGCGGTGTCCACCACGGTGCCCCGGTCCGACTCCAGCTCCGCGATCCGCCGCTCCAGCTCGTCGGAGGGCGACAGCAGGCCGCGGACCATCGCGCGGTCGGCGTTGGCCAGCCCCCTGGCGATGAACGGCAGCACCGGCCACGCCACGAAGAGCGAGGTCAGGGCGATGGTGAAGGTGGCGATCCCCCACGGCAGCCGGATGAAGAAGTACAGCGCGTGCCGCCACCCCACCGGGTCCTTCAACGAGGTCCACAGCCAGGGGAAGAAGCCCATCCGCCCGGGACGCAGCTGCCGGGGTTCCTCCACGGCCACCCCGAGCATGGCGCGCGCCCGTATCCGCTCCAGCCGCCCCAGCAGCCGGCAGCCGGCCAGTCCCAGCGCCAGCAGCGGCAGTCCGATCACGGTCACCGACAGCCCGACGCCGAGGTAGAGCACAACGACCACGAAGACGAAGCCCACGAGGTCCACGGGCAGGTTCGCCAGGAGATACGCGATCTCCTTCCACGTCACGGCGTCGAAGGCGAAGCGCGCCGGCGGCAGCGGGGCGGCTTCCCCGCGCTGGGAGTTGATGGTCATGACGCCAAGCCTGCCGGGGACGGGGCGGCCACCGCCATGGGGTGCGCCTGCCAGGACAAGGTGGGGTTATCCGTACCACCGGTCAGGACGGGTGGTTCGGCTCCGGGGGGCAGGGCCTAGACTCCGTTCGTACAGATCGTCTAAAGATCCACCGGGATCGCTGGACAACGCGCTTACGACGAGAAACGAGGGGCGGACGGACGTGGACTACTTCCACGGCTACTCGGTCGTCGGGCTGGTCGCGGTGCTCGGGGTGCTCTTCGTGACCGTGGCCTTCGGAGCCGGTCGCCTGCTGCGGCCCGTCGTGCCGACGCAGGAGAAGATGCTCACGTACGAGTGCGGCGTCGACCCCGTCGGCGAGGGCTGGGCGCACACCCAGGTCCGCTACTACGTCTACTCCTTCCTCTACGTCATCTTCGCGGTCGACGCGATCTTCCTCTTCCCCTGGGCGACGGTGTTCGCCGCCGAGGGGTACGGCGGCACGACGCTGGTCGAGATGTTCGTCTTCCTCGGCTTCCTCGCCGTCGGTCTGCTCTACGCCTGGAAGAAGGGCGTCCTGGAATGGACGTGACCGAAGTGACCGATGTGAGCACTCCCGAGTACCTGCCGGAGCCGCGCCGCCTCGGAACGCTGGCGCGCCTGGCGCCGGAACCGATGAAGGTGGTCCTGAACTGGGGCCGCCGCTACAGCCTGTGGGTCTTCAACTTCGGGCTCGCCTGCTGCGCCATCGAGTTCATCGCCGCGTCCATGGCCCGGCACGACTTCATCCGGCTCGGCGTGATCCCCTTCGCGCCCGGCCCGCGCCAGGCCGACCTCATGGTCGTCTCCGGCACCGTCACCGACAAGATGGCCCCGGCCGTCAAGCGGCTGTACGAGCAGATGCCCGAGCCGAAGTACGTCATCTCCTTCGGCGCCTGCTCCAACTGCGGCGGGCCCTACTGGGACTCGTACTCGGTGACCAAGGGCGTCGACCAGATCATCCCCGTCGACGTCTACGTGCCCGGCTGCCCGCCGCGGCCCGAGGCGCTGCTGCAGGGCATCCTCAAGCTCCAGGAGAAGATCGCCCGCGAATCGCTCGGCGAGCGCTACGGCGACGGCGGCACCCCGCACGCGTCCACCGCGGCGCTGCGCAGCGGCCTCGTCCAGGCCCCGCCGCCGCCCGGGGAGGCCACGAAGTGACCACGCCCTTCGACCGGCTCCCCGAGCCGGACGCCGTCGCCGAGGTCTTCGGCGCCGGGGCCACGGCGGAGGAGGCGTACGGTCTGCTCACCGTCGACGTCCCCGCCGCGTCGTGGACGGACGCCCTGCGGGCCGCCCGGGACACCCTCGGCTGCACCTTCTTCGACTGGCTCAGCGCCGTCGACGAACCCGGCACCGGCTTCCGGGTCTGCGCCCACGTCGTGGCCCCCGCGGTCGGCTCCGTGCGGCGGCTGATGATCCGTACGACCGTCCCGCACGAGGCACCGGCCCTGGCGACCGCCACCGGCGTCTACGCGGGCGCCGCCTGGCACGAGCGCGAGACGCACGAGATGTTCGGCGTCGGCTTCACCGGCCACCCGCACCTGGTGCCGCTGCTGCTGCCCGACGGTTTCGAGGGGCACCCGCTGCGCAAGGACTTCGTGCTGGCGGCGCGCGTCGCCAAGGCCTGGCCGGGCGCGAAGGAGCCGGGCGAGTCCGAGCACGGCGGGCCCAAGCGCCGCCAGATGCTGCCGCCGGGCGTGCCCGACCCCAACGAGTGGGGCCCGCTGAAGGGGCAGCTGCCGCCCGCCCCGGCGCGACCCGCCCGCACCCCGCGCGCGGCCGGTGCGGCAGGCGCCGGTGCGGCGGGCGCCGCCGAGCGTCCCGCACGGCGCACCCGCAGCGTCACCGAGGGCTCCGCGAGCCAGGGCGACGCGGCCCCGGCCGCCCCTGCCGCGACCCCGCGCCGTACCCGCTCGGCCGGCGACGGCTCCGTCAGCCAGACCGGTGCCCCCGCCGGGACCCCCGCGGCGCCGGCCACGGACACCCCCGCGGCTCCCGCGACGCCCCGCAAACGCACCCCGGACGCCCCCTGGGACGTCCCGCGTGACACGCCCGCCACCGGCCCGGCGCCGGAAGCGGCCCCGCAGGCACCCGCCGCCGCCGACGCGGCCGACGGCGACCGGCCTCCCGCAGGGCAGGCCACACCGGCCGGCGGCGCGGAGGACGAACCCGCGCGGCCCGCACCGGGCGGCGACGCCGCCGGCACCCCCGACCCCGACGACGCAGGAGGAGGCAGCACACCGTGAGCGACGCCCTCGAAGTGATCCTCCGGCTGCTCGCCGTGCTCGTCGCCTTCCTCGTCCTGCCCCTGGTCGTCGGCCAGACCGAGCACAAGGTCATGGCCCACATGCAGGGCCGCCTCGGGCCCATGTACGCCGGCGGCTTCCACGGCTGGGCCCAGCTCGTCGCCGACGGCGTGAAGTTCGCGCAGAAGGAGGACGTGGTCCCGGCCGACGCGGACCGGAAGATCTTCCAACTCGCGCCCGCCGTCGCGCTGCTGCCCTACCTCCTGGTGCTCGTCGCGATCCCGGTCGGTCCCGACGGGCTCGTCGGCCAGGACATCGACGCGGGCCTGTTCTTCGTCCTCGCCGTCATGGGCGTCGGCGTGCTCGGCTCGCTGATGGCCGGCTGGGCCTCCGCCAACAAGTTCTCCCTCCTCGGCGGTCTGCGCACCGCCGCGCAGCTGATGTCGTACGAGCTGCCGATGCTGCTCGCCGCCGCGTCCGTCGCCATGGCGGCCGGGACGCTCTCGCTGCCCGGCATCGTCGACGCGTACGCCTGGTGGTGGACGCCGTGGCAGCTGATCGGCGCCGTCGTGTTCTTCACCGCCGGCCTCGCCGAACTCCAGCGCCCGCCGTTCGACATGCCCGTCGCGGACTCGGAGATCATCTTCGGTGCGTACACCGAGTACACGGGGATGCGCTTCGCCCTGTTCCTGCTCGCCGAGTACGCCGGCATCGTCGTGCTGTGCGGTCTGACCACCGTCCTGTTCCTCGGGGGCTGGCACGGCCCCTGGTCCGGCAGCGTCGGCTGGCTGTGGACACTGCTCAAGACCGCGGCCCTGGCCTTCGTCGTCATCTGGCTGCGGGTCACCTACCCCCGGCTGCGCGAGGACCAGCTGCAGCGGCTCGCCTGGACCGTCCTCATCCCGCTCGCCCTGGCCCAGATCGCGCTCACCGGCGTGGTGAAGGTGGTGATCTCCTGATGGGCGTCCCCGGTTCCGGCCTGGCCAAGGGCCTCGCCGTCACCCTGCGCACGATGACCCGCCGCTCGCACACCGCGCAGTACCCCGAGGTGCAGCCCGACCTGCCGCCCCGCAGCCGTGGTGTGATCGCGCTGTTCGAGGAGAACTGCACGGTCTGCATGCTGTGCGCCCGCGAGTGCCCCGACTGGTGCATCTACATCGACTCCCACAAGGAGACGGTGCCCGCCGCCACCCCCGCCGGCCGCGAACGCAGCCGCAACGTGCTCGACCGCTTCGCCATCGACTTCTCGCTCTGCATGTACTGCGGCATCTGCATCGAGGTGTGCCCCTTCGACGCCCTGTTCTGGTCGCCGGAGTTCGAGTACGCGGAGACCGACATCCTCGAACTCACCCACGAGCGCGACAAGCTGCGCGAGTGGATGTGGACGGTGCCGGCCCCGCCGCCGCTCGACCCCGCCGCCGAGGAGCCCAAGGAGATCGGCGCCGCCCGCAAGACCGCGGAGAAGGCCGCCGCCGCGGCAGCCGCCGCAGAGGCCGAGGCCCAGGCGGCCACCCAGACCCAGGCCGAGGAGCCGGGGGGCGACGCGTGAACCTCACCGCCGCCCACCCCGGTTTCCTGTCCCCGACCGGCGTCGAGATCGTCTTCGTCCTCGTCGGCGTGGCGACCCTGGCCGCCGCAGTCGTCAGCGTCACCACGAAGCAACTGGTGCACGCTGCCCTGTGGCTGGTCGTCGCGCTCGGTGGCGTGGCCGTCGAATACCTCCTCCTCACCGCCGAGTTCATCGCCTGGGTGCAGGTGCTGATCTACGTCGGGTCCGTCGTCGTGCTCGTGCTGTTCGGCCTGATGCTCACCAAGGCGCCCATCGGCCGTTCCCCGGACGCCGATTCGGGCAACCGGATCGCGGCGCTGGCCGTGGCGGTGGCCGCAGCGGGCACGCTCGTGTGGGTCGTGGTCGACGCCTTCCGGGCCACCTGGATCGAGGTGGACGGCGCCGCGCAGGGCTCCACCAAGGTCACCGGACAGATCCTCTTCCGGCACTGGGTGCTGCCGTTCGAGGCGCTGTCCGTGCTCCTGCTCGCCGCGCTCGTCGGTGCGATCGTCCTGTCCCGCAAGCAGTCCCGTCAGCAGCCGGGAGAGCGCTGATGCATCTCGCCTACCCCGCCGTCCTCGCCGCCCTCCTGTTCTCCGTCGGCCTGTACGGCGTCCTCGCCCGGCGCAACGCGATCCTCGTCCTGATGTCGGTCGAGCTGATGCTGAACGCGGTCAACCTCAACCTGGTCGCCTTCGACGTCTGGCTCCGCGACACCCTCCACGCCGGGCAGGCGCTGACACTGTTCGTCATCGTCATCGCCGCCGCCGAGATCGGCATCGGCCTCGCCGTCGTCCTGCTCGTGTACCGCAACCGGGGCAGCTCGGACATCGACCGCCTCACCGACCTCGCCGAGCACGGACCGCACGACCCGCACGACCCGCAGGGCGAAGGGGACGGGCCCTCCGCACCCGAAGAGAAGGCCGAGGCCGCAGCGTGACCCTGACGACCCTCGCCGTCCTCGTCCCCCTCCTGCCCTTCCTCGGCGCCGTCGGCGGCCTGCTGCTCGGCCGCACCGCCCCCGGCTTCCTCCGGCCGCTGGCCGTGCTGCCCACCGCGACCGCCTTCGTGCTGGCCGTCGTCGTCGCCGTACGGCAGGGCAGCGGCCCGGCCACCGACGCCGCGACCCGGCTCACCCCGACCGGCTCGGTGCCCGTCGACCTCGCCCTGCACCTCGACGGCTTCGCGGTGCTGATCGCCGTCCTCGTCGGCCTGGTCGCCACCTGCGTGCAGCTGTACTCCACGGCCTACCTGCGCCACGACCCGCGCTACGCCTCCTACTCCGCCCTCGTCTCCCTCTTCACCGCCGCCATGTTCCTGGTCGTCTACACCGGCGACCTGATGGTGCTGCTGGTCGGCTGGGAGATCATGGGCATCTGCTCGTACTTCCTGGTCGGCCACTACTGGGAGACCGAGGTCGCCCGGGCCGCCTCCCTCAAGGCCTTCCTCGTCACCAAGCTCGGCGACGTCCCCTTCCTGATCGGTGTGTTCGCGCTCGCCGCCGACGCCGGCACCTTCCGGATCAACGGCATCCTGACCGCCGCCACCCACGGCCAGATCGCGCACCCGACCGTCGTCGGTCTGCTGCTCCTCGCCGGGGTCGCCGGCAAGTCGGCGCAGTTCCCGCTGCACACCTGGCTGCCCGACGCGATGGCCGGCCCCACCCCGGTGTCCGCGCTGATCCACGCCGCCACGATGGTCGCGGCCGGCATCTACCTCGTCGCCCGGCTGCTGCCGGTCTTCGAAGCCTCCACCGTCACCCTGGCGGTGCTGGGTGTGCTCGCCGCCATCACCATGATCGGCTCGGGACTGGCCGCGCTCGCGCAGGACGACATCAAACGCGTGCTCGCCTACTCGACGATCGGCCAGCTCGGCTACATGGCCGCCGCCCTGGCCGTCGGCGACCGCAGCGCCGCCGTGTTCCACCTCGTCTCGCACGGTGCCTTCAAGGCTCTCCTCTTCCTCGCCGCCGGCGTCGTCATCCACGCCGCCGGCACCAACTCGCTGGCCGCGATGTCCCGCATGGGCGACCTCGGCAAGCGCGTCCCCGACGCCATGTGGACCATGGCCATCGCGCTGGCCGCCCTGGCCGCCGTCCCGCCCTTCTCCGGCTTCTTCTCCAAGGAATCGGTGCTGCGGGCGGCCGAGCACGCCGCCTCCGGCCACGCCGAGGGCGTGCCCTCGGCCGTCGGCTGGCTCGTCCTGGTCGCCGCGCTGATCACCGCCGTGCTCACCGCGGGCTACGCGACCCGCCTGTTCCTCCTCGCCTTCCGCGGCCACGGCGCCACGCTCCCCGAGGCCCACGGCAGGGAACCGGCCGTCATGACCCTCGTCCTGTGGGTGCTGGCCGTCCCGACCCTCGCCTTCGGCGCCGTCGCCCTCGTGCCCTCGCTCCTCGACCTCCCCTCCTGGCTGGACGGCAACGCCCTCGCCCCGACCCTGGTCACCTCGATCCTCGGCGTCGGCCTCGCCGTCGTCGGCATCCTCGCGACCTACGGCGCCTGGCAGGCGACCGCGTCCCGCCGCGGCACCCCGCTCGGCGCGGTCGTCACCGCCGAGGCCGCCGAGGAGGAGCCGGCGCTCACCGA
This sequence comes from Streptomyces sp. NPDC111520, assembly GCF_055635295.1. Lineage (NCBI taxonomy): Bacteria > Bacillati > Actinomycetota > Actinomycetes > Kitasatosporales > Streptomycetaceae > Streptomyces > Streptomyces sp. NPDC111520. Next base: position 124,214 of record NZ_JBVKBW010000014.1, read on the forward strand.
GGCCGCCGCTCTGCAGACCCACGAGCAGGTCTACGGGGACGTCGCCGCCGCCCAGGACCCCGCCGACCCCGGACGCCTGCTGCTCGGCCCGCTCTTCGGGCCCGCCTCGCACGGCTTCCGTCTCGACGCCCTCTACGCGGCGCTCTTCGTCCGCCCCGTGCTCGCCGCCTCCGGCCTCGTCCGCTTCCTCGACCGCGAGGTCGTCGAGACGTACGTCCGCGGCGCGGGCGGACTGCCCCGGCTGCTCGGCGCCCTCGTACGCCGCACCCAGACGGGCAACGTGCAGACCTATATCAGCGTGCTGCTGGCCGGCTCCGTGATCCTCGCCGTCCTCGTCGCCGTCGGAGCGTGAGCCGTGAACGACACCGTCCTCCAGTACGTCCTCGCGGCCGCCGTCCTCCTGCCGCTGCTCGGCGCCGCCGCGGCCCTGCTGCCGCCCCCGCCCGGTCTGAAGGGGAAGAACCCCGACCAGGCGGTGCTCCGCCACGGCGTCACCGTCACCGGGCTCGTCCTCGTCCTGAGCATCGTCCTGGCCGCGGGCTTCGACCACGACCACCCCGCGACGATGCAGGCGAACACCGACATCAGCTGGATCCCGGCGCTCGGCGTCCGCATCCACCTCGGCATCGACGGCATCAGCCTCCCCCTCCTCGTCCTGACCGCGCTGCTGACCTTCCTCTGCGCGCTCTACAGCTACTTCAAGATGCCCGCGGGTCCTTCCCCGAAGGCCTTCGTGGCGCTCCTGCTCCTCCTGGAGACGGGCACGCTCGCCACCTTCGCCGTGCTCGACCTGCTGCTCTTCTTCCTCGCCTTCGAGACCGTCCTCATCCCGATGTACTTCCTCATCGCCCGCTGGGGCGGCGAGAAGCGGGAGAAGTCCGCCCTCCGCTTCATCCTCTACACGCTGCTCGGTTCCGTGATCATGCTGCTCGGCCTGCTCCTCATCGGGCTGAAGGCGGGCACATTCGACATGGTGGCACTCGCCACTGACAACGGGTCACCGCTCAGTCACTCCACGCAGCTGATCGCCGTCCTCGCCATCGGCCTCGGCCTCGCCGTCAAGGCTCCCATGTGGCCGCTGCACAGCTGGCTCCCGGACGCCCACACCGCCGCCCCCACGGTCGGCTCGGTGCTCCTGGCCGGCGTCCTGCTCAAGATGGGCACGTACGGGTTCGTACGGATCCTGCTGCCGGCCGCCCCCGAGGGCATGCAGACCTTCGCGCCCTACCTGGCCGCCTTCGCGGTCGTCGGCATCGTCTACGGGTCGCTGGCCTGCCTGGCCCTCGCCCGGCGCGGCGGGGGCGGCGACCTCAAGCGCCTCATCGCCTACAGCTCCGTCGGCCACATGGGCTTCGTGCTGCTGGGCATCGCCACCCTGACCCCCACCGGCGTCAACGGCGCGCTCTTCGCCAACATCGCCCACGGGCTCATCACCGGCCTGCTCTTCTTCCTGGTCGGCGCCCTCAAGGACCGCTACGGCTCCACCGACCTGGAAACCCTCGCCGGGCAGACCGGCGCCGCGCTGTACGGCAAGGCACCCCGCATGGGCGGCCTGCTCGCCTTCGCGGCCGTCGCCTCCCTGGGCCTGCCGGGCCTGGCCGGCTTCTGGGGCGAGATGCTGGCGATGTTCGGCTCCTTCAAGCCCGCCCCGGGCCTGGACCGCGGCGCCTACCTGGTCTTCACCGCGGTCGCCGCCTTCGGCACCCTGCTCACCGCCGCGTACCTGCTCGTCGTCGTACGCCGCGTGTGCATGGGCGAACGCGACACCGTCCACGCCGCGCCGGAGCTCGCGGACGTCCGGGGCTACGAGTTCGCGGCCTGGACCCCGCTCGTCGTCCTGACCGTCCTCGCCGGCCTGTGGCCCGCCGCCCTGCTCGGCCTCACCGACCCGGCCGTGCGCACCCTGCTCGGAGGCAGCTGATGAGCACCCTCGCCACCTCCGTCGTCCAGTCGGTCGACTGGGCCGCGATCGCCCCGCCCGGCATCGTGGCGGTGGCCGCGATCGTCGTGCTGGTCGCCGACCTCTTCCTGCCCGAGGGCCGCAAGCGGCCCCTGGTGGCGATCACCCTCGCCGGACTCGTGCTGGCCGGGCTCAGCCTGCTGCCGCTGCTCGACGGCGACCGCACCACCTTCTGCCTCGTCGGCAGCCCCGCCGACTGCTCCTACGTCGCCGACCGCTTCACGCTCGTCGTGCAGCTGCTGGTGCTGGCCGGAGCGCTCGTCGCCGCCCTGCTGTCGGTGCACACCCTCGACGAGCTGCCCGCCGGCGAGTTCTGGTTCCTGCTGCTCTCCTCCGCCTCAGGCGCCGCGCTGCTGCCCGCCTCCCGCGACCTGGCGACCCTCGTGATCGCCCTGGAGGTCACCACGCTCCCCTCGTTCGCCCTGGTCGGCCTGCGCCGCGGCGACCGGCTGTCGAGCGAGGCGGCCCTGAAGTTCTTCCTCTCCTCGGTCGCCGCGACCGCCGTCACCCTGCTGGGCGTCAGCTTCGTCTACGCCGCCACCGGCACCCTCCACCTGGAGGCCATGGCCAAGGGACTGCAGAACGTCGACCCCCGCCTGGACACGCTGGCCGCCGCGGGCGCCGCCCTCACCGTCGTCGGCTTCGCCTTCAAGCTCGCCGTCGCCCCCTTCCACTTCTGGGTGCCCGACACCTACACCGGTGCCCCGCTCCCCGTCGCCGGCTACCTGTCTGTCGTCGGCAAGGCCGCCGGGTTCGCCGGCCTCATCCTCGTCACGGTCGTCGCCTTCCGGCCGTACGCGCACGTCTGGGGCCCCGCCGTCGCCGTCCTGGCCGCCCTCACGATGACCGTCGGCAACGTCGCCGCGCTGGTGCAGCGCCCCGACCGCCCGCGCAGCGCCGTCCGCCTGCTGGCCTGGTCGTCCATCGGCCAGGCGGGCTACCTGCTGGTCCCGATCGCCGCCGCCGCGTACACCGACCCCGACCGCCAGGTCGGCACCACCCTCGCCTACGCGCTGATGTACGCCGCCGTGAACCTCGGCGCCTTCGGCGTCGCCGCGCTCGTCGGCCGCTCCGCCCCGCAGAACCGGCTCACCGACTACCGGGGCCTCCACGGCCGCCACCCCCTCGCCGCGCTCGCCATGGCCTTCTTCCTGCTCTGCCTGGCCGGCCTGCCGCCCGGCGTCATCGGCCTGTTCGCCAAGGTCGCCGTCTTCTCCTCGGCCGTCGACGCGGGCCTCGGCTGGCTGGCCGCGGTCATGGCCGTCAACGTCGTGATCGCCCTCGTGTACTACCTGCGGTGGACGTTCCTGCTCTTCGCGAAGCCCGGCACGGAGCCGGCCGCAGCGGTCCGCCCGGCGGGCCCCTCGCGCCCGCTCGGCGCCGCCATCGCGCTCACCGCCGTCGTCGGAGTCGTACTGTCCGGAGCGCCCCAGCTCGTCCTCCGCTTCGCCTCCGCGACCCTGCTCTGAGCACCCGGCAGGAAGGTGCACAAGGGAACTAACGCCCCTCCGGTGGCGTTGGCCCCTACGGGAGGTTCTCCTTGGACGAGGAGAGAAGGTCCTCCCGATGCACAACTTGGAGGGTGTACCGTGCACCGCCGGCACAACGGCCTGAAGACCGCCGCGCTCCTGGGCGGAATGTCGGCTCTCATCCTGGTCATCGGCAGCTTCTTCGGCCGTACGGGACTGATCGTCGCACTCGTCGTAGCCCTCGGGACCAACGCCTACGCGTACTGGAACAGCGACAAGATCGCGCTGCGCTCCATGCGCGCCCGCCCGGTCAGCGAGTTCGAGGCGCCGGCGCTCTACCGCATGGTGCGCGAACTCTCCACCTCCGCCCGGCAGCCCATGCCGCGGCTCTACATCTCCCCGACCGAGGCCCCCAACGCCTTCGCCACCGGCCGCAACCCGCGCAACGCCGCCGTGTGCTGCACCGAGGGCATCCTGCGCCTCCTCGACGAGCGCGAACTGCGCGGCGTCATCGGCCACGAACTGAGCCACGTCTACAACCGCGACATCCTCATCTCCTCCGTCGCGGGCGCCCTGGCCTCCGTGGTCGTGTTCCTGGTCAACTTCGCCTGGCTGATCCCCGTCGGCCGCTCCGACGACGACGAGGGCCCCGGCCTGTTCGGCCTGCTGCTGATGATGATCCTCGGCCCCGTCGCCGCCTCCCTCATCCAGCTCGCCGTCAGCCGCTCCCGGGAGTACGAGGCCGACGCCTCCGGCGCCCGCCTCACCGGCGACCCACTCGCCCTCGCCTCCGCGCTGCGCAAGCTGGAGACGGGCACCAAGCGCGCCCCGCTGCCGCCCGAGCCCCGGCTGGAGACGACCAGCCACCTCATGATCGCCAACCCGTTCCGCCCCGGCGACGTCTCCAAGCTCTTCTCCACCCACCCCCCGATGGGCGAGCGCATCGCCCGCCTCGAGGAGATGGCCGGCCACCGCCGCTGACACCGGCGTGCGGTCCGGCCCGTACGCGGGTACGGGCCCTGTGGGGGACGCCTGACGGAGCGGCGGCTCCCGCCCACCTGACGGGCGGGGCCACCGGACGCATGGGAGGCTTGGGCCATGAAGGCGGTCAACATCGTCCTGAACGTCGTGTGGCTGGTGATCTGGGGCCTGTGGATGGCGATCGGCTACGCCCTGCTGGGCCTGCTGATGTTCATCTTCATCGTCACCATCCCCTGGGGGATCGCGTCCCTGAGGATCGCCAACTACGTGCTGTGGCCCTTCGGCCGCACCACGGTGGAACGCCGCGACGCGGGGGTCGGGTCGCTGCTCGGCAACATCATCTGGCTGGTCTTCGCGGGGATCTGGCTCGCCATCGGCCACGTGATCGCGGGCATCGGCTTCTGCCTGACGATCATCGGCATCCCGTTCGGCATCGCCAACTTCAAGATGGTGCCTATCTCCCTGGTGCCGCTCGGCCGCGAGATCGTCCCCGTGGACGCCCCGTACGCCACCCGCTGAACCCGGCGCCCGGCACGCCCCGGCAGGGCCTCAGCCCGGCTCGATGTTGTGGTTGAGCCGGAACACGTTCTCCGGGTCGTACTCGGTCTTCACCCGGCCCAGCCGCCCCAGGTTGTGCGCGCCGAGACCGGCGATCACCCGGCCCTCGCCCTCGTTGCCGATGAAGTTCAGGTAGACCGCGCCCGAGGACCACTGGCGCAGGTCGGCGCGGACGTCGTGCGCCCACTTCCGGGCCCGCTCGTCGTCCGCCGGATCCGCCCACAGGCCGAAGGGGTGCGCGACCCACGGCGCCCGGCGCCAGGGCAGCGGGTAGTCGGCCGGAGGGCGCGCCACGGCTCCGCCCACAGGGAACAGCACGTGCTGGGAGGGGGAGGGGACCACCATGTCCCGGGCACGCGCGCAGAAGCGCTCCACGGCCGCGTCCGGGAAGTCGTCCAGGTACTCCGCCGACCAGTAGTTCCGGTAGCCCGGCGGGTCGTCGAGCGCCGACTGCAGGTCCGCGTACGGCATCTCCGCCACCATGCGGCCGTGCGGGGCGAGCGCGAGCAGCGGTTCCAGCACCTCGCGCGCCGCGTCCTCGGTGCCCGCGTACGTGAAGACCACGGCGCAGGCCAGCGTGCCCACCAGGTGCTCGGGAACGAACTCCTCCGGCGGCCCGGTCAGGAAGAGCACGCCCCCGCCCACCTCGTCCGGCGCCGACGCCAGCAAGGTGCGGTAGGCGCGCAGCACCTCGGGACCGGCCTCGGGCGGCCACAGCAGCACGGCCAGGGTGGCGGCGGGCAGCGGGTGCAGCCGCAGCGTGAGCGAGGTGGCGACACCGAAGTTGCCGCCGCCCCCGTGCAGCGCCCAGAACAGCTCCGGGTTCTCGTCCTCGGCGGCCCGCACCATGGTGCCGTCCGCCGTCATCAGCTCGGCCTCCGCCAGGTTGTCGCAGGCCAGCCCGAACTTCCGCTCCAGCCAGCCCGATCCGCCGCCGAGGGTGAAACCGCCCACCCCGGTCGTCGACACCCGGCCCCCCGTGGTGGCCAGGCCGAACGGCTGCGTCGCCCGGTCCAGGTGGCTCATCGTGGCGCCCCCGCCCACCCGCGCCGTGCGCGCCGCCGGGTCGACCACCACGGCGTGCATGCGCCGCAGGTCGACGACGATGCCGCTGTCGGTCAGCGCGTTGCCGGAGACACTGTGCCCGCCCCCGCGGACGGAGACCTCCAGGCCGCGTTCGCGGCCGAAGCGGATGGCCGCGGCGACGTCGTCCACCGTCTCGCACAGGGCGATCACGGACGGCCGGCGATCGATCATCGCGTTGAACAGGGTGCGGCTCTCGTCGTACGACGCGTCCCCCGGTGCGACGACCTCGCCGGCGAAGCCGTCGCGCAGGGCGTCCAGGGCCGCGTCGTCCAGGACACGGGGTGCCATAGGTGCTGCCCCCTTCCCTCCACCTCCACGGTAGGACGGGGGCATGGGCCCGGCACGTCGGCGCCGGGCCCGTGCGGTCACTCCGCCAGGCCGGCGGCCAGCGTCGCGCCCAGTTCCCAGCAGGCCCGCAGATCGGCCTTGGACGGCTCCCCGGTGACCGTCACCTCCGCCGCCGCCTGCTCCCAGCCCAGGCCCGTGGTGATCGACCGGATCCCGCGCACCGTCCCCGTGACGTCGTTGCCGCCGTGCACGTAGAAGCCGAACGGGCGGCCGCGCGTGCTGTCCAGGCAGGGGTAGTAGACCTGGTCGAAGAAGTGCTTGAGCGCCCCCGACATGTAGCCGAGGTTCGCCGTCGTGCCCAGCAGGTAGCCGTCCGCCGCGAGCACGTCGGAGGCCGTGGCCGCGAGGGCGGCCCGCCGTACCACGTCCACGCCCTCGATCTCGTCGGTGGTCGCGCCCGCGACCACCGCCTCGAACATCGCCTGCAGGTTGGGCGACGGCGTGTGATGCGCGATCAGCAGGCCCGGCACTCAGCTCACTCCGGCGGGCGCCGACGCCGGCAGGCTGTCCATGAACGAGCTCACCGAGAACACCGCGTTGCCGGGACCGGCCGGGCCGTACCCGGGCGGCGAGCTCAGCCCGTACTCCTCCAGCGTCGAGCGGTACACGTCCAGCAGGCGGATGTGGTACTCCAGCGGCGCGCCCTCGGGGTTCGCCTTGCCCAGCGGGGTCGTCGGCTCCGGGCACCAGGTCGTGAAACGCGGCGTGATGCCCCGCGACATGAAGAAGCGCAGGCCCTCCGCCGTGGAGTCGATCGCCTCCCCGACGCTGGTGAAGCCGAACGGCTCCGCCATCTCCACGCCCGCCACGAAGTTGGGGATCACGTTGCGCGGGCCGAAGATCTCCGCCGAGTCCAGGATGCGGCGGTGCCACTCGTCCCGGCCGACGTAACGCTCCTTGCCGGGGCAGTACAGCTCGAACAGACGGCGGTCCCACACCTCGTAGTTGGGGTGGTAGATCTGCACGCCGTAGTCCTTGAAGCGCTGCACGTCCTCCTTGGGCAGCGCCTGCGCGACGACCTTGCCGATCCAGCGGCCGGGGAAACGCTCCTCGATGGCCTTCGCGTAGTGGCCGTAGAAGTCCGCCTCGTCGCGCCCGGCGACCTTGGAGGTGATCGCCCCGCCGGTCAGGGTGTAGGCGGTGGAGGACTTCGTCTCGTCGTACTTGTCGATGATCTCCAGCGCCTCCAGCACCTCCTCGACCGGCTTCACGCCCGTGTAGGGGCGGCCGGCCGCCTTGTGCTGGCGCCAGTTGTGGTTGATGTCGCAGTACTGGCACTCCTCCTTGGCGCCGAAGTACTGGCACACGCGGAAGACCGTCAGGTAGATCAGGTAGCCCCACTGGATCGTCGGCGCGACCTCCATCACCGACTTCCCGTTCTCCAGGGTGTGCCGGTAGTACGCCGGCATCGGCGGCAGGCCGACGTCCGCGATGCGCACCCCGTCGAGGTAGAGCCCGAGCACCCCGCGCCCGCCCGCCCGCACGCGGTACGGCGAGGCCGGGTTCACCCGCACCGACACCACCGTGCGGCGCAGGTCGTACGGCCCGCCGGTGAGCACGATCTCCTCCGGCGGCCGCTTCAGCGCGGCGGCGCCCAACTCGGGGAGGGTGCGGTGGTCGAAGGAGAAGATGAAGTACGACTTCGGCTTGACGTCGCCGTCCTCGTTGCCGCTGAGCGCCGACTCGTCGAACGCGATCCCGCCGCGCAGCAGGTCCTCCTTGATGACCGCCTCGCGGGGGACGTGCGGGAAGCGGCTCATCAGGTCCTCGACCAAAGCGGTGCGGCTGTGCATGCCCGGCTCCATCCTCGAGACGCTGCCCCGGGTCCGCCGTCGACGGGCGGGGCGGTCCTGGGGAGACCTAACAGGAAGACATTACGCACCTGCGGCGGCTTCCCGGGCGGCACCCTCCGAATGCGCCCCGTCGTGCGCGTGGCGAAGGCCCCGGCCGCCTCCTCCCGGCCGGGGCCTCGGCAGGGCCTCGCTCAGCGGTAGTTCACGAACTGCAGCGCGAAGTCGAGGTCCTTGCCCTTCAGCAGTGCGATGACGGCCTGCAGGTCGTCCCGGCTCTTGGACGTCACGCGCAGCTCCTCGCCCTGGACCTGCGCCTTGATGCCCTTGGGCCCCTCATCGCGGATGATCTTGGCGACCTTCTTGGCGTTCTCCTGCGAGATGCCTTCCTCGATGGTCGCGAAGATCTTGTACTCCTTGCCGGACAGCTGGGGCTCGCCCGCGTCCAGCGACTTCAGCGAGATACCCCGCTTGACCAGCTTGGTCTCGAAGACGTCCAGGATGGCCTTGACCCGCTCCTCGGAGTTGGCCTGCATCAGGATCTTGTCCCCGGACCACGAGATCGACGCGCCGACGTTCTTGAAGTCGTAGCGCTGCGAGATCTCCTTGGCGGCCTGGTTGAGGGCGTTGTCGACCTCCTGCCGCTCGACCTTCGAGACGATGTCGAAACTGGAGTCGGCCATCTTCAGTTGGCTCCTTGGCTCTGATCCGTCGGGTCCGCGACCCGCCTCCGGGCCGCCCCCGCAAGCCTAGCCACCGGACCCGCCCGAAGCGCTGATCAATAGGGTGGCGGAGCACCCCCGCGCATCGGGTATTGTTTACGACGTCGCCACGGGGACCGCACACAAGCGGCCCGCGGAGACACTTCCCAGGCGGTGTGCCCGAGTGGCCAATGGGAGCGGACTGTAAATCCGTCGGCTTAGCCTACCCAGGTTCGAATCCTGGCGCCGCCACAGTGGAAACACAGCCCCTGAGCTGCGGAAACGCGGATCAGGGGCTGTTTTGGTTGCTCCGGCGGGTGCGCGTCACTGTCTCGCTCCGTCCCGTTCTTGCACGGTCGCTACCAGCGGTTGTGGACGGGGCGTGGACGGGAATCCGGCGCCTGGCCTGCGGCTGTGGGGCATCCGTGGGGGACTCCCCGCTGCGGCAGGATGGGCGCGTGCTCCCCTCCCGACTGCTGTGGCGTGATCCTCGGCCGATTCCCAGGCTCAATCGCCAGGAGCCGGTGACACAGGTGGTCCGTGATCCCGGCTTCTACGACCCTCTCGAAGAGGACGAGTGCTCGGTTTTCTGGTACGTCTGTCAGGCCCACGACCGGGTCTACCGGCACGAGGCCTGCGGTCATGGTCCACACCGCATCGAACTGCACTGCGAGCTGCACGGGGCCGAGAACATGTGGCCGCAGCCGCTCATGCTGATGTTCCCCGGCGGGTTCACGCCTGAGTTGAGTGATGCGCAGCTGGCCTGGGTGAGGTCAGACCACGATGCCGACTAGAGGTTCAGGCCGGCGGATCTCCGTGCGGCATCATGGGTGGGGTGAAATCGCCGCAACCTGATGCACTCATGGCCTTGGTGCGGTCGGAGAAACCGGCCGACGTCGTCCGCGCTGGGGCCGCTTGTCTGGCGCAGATGCTTGATGGTTTCGCTTGGGTCAGCTCGCGGCAGGCGCTGGAGCGGCGGGTCTCGGAGCGCCGCGAGGTGATGGCGGTAGAGAAGAGCAAGTGGAACCGATCGGGACACTTGATCGAGTTCACCGTGGCAAGCCTGACCGTCTTCGATGACGGCCTGGGCGCGTGGCGCCGGGCCAACCCCGAGCTGACCGTTCGCCGCCCCGAGTCTGTTGAAGCGATCGTCTGCGCATCCAGCTTCCTGAACTTGTCCACCGAATACTCTGTGGCGCTCACTCGCCCCGAGGAGCGACAGGCAAGGCTGGAGCGGTTCGCAGGCCACCTTCGTGACACTGCTCTCCCATGGTTCGCCAATTCGGCCGACCCCGAGCAGATCGCTCGTACGGCGCCTGACGCTCTGCTCACCGCGTGGGGCTTTGCTCAGGATCTGCTCGAGTTCCTCGTCAGTTCCGGTTGTGTGCCACAGGCGCGTGCGCTTTGGGAGCGGGTTCAGGAACGCAACGCCGATCGTCGGCAAGCGTTCTTGGCAGGTCAAAACATGGCCCGAACGGGAGAGCAGCCACAGTGGCACACACCCGAAGCTTTGGGATGGAGCGCGTCAGTCCTGAGCCTGCAGTAGACCCGGCCGCGGGGGCGTGGTCTGAGCTGTACGCGCATCGAAGCCGAGGCGACCGTGCTGGCATTGCCGGACAGCAAGGGCGGCGACTACCCAGATGCACCCGCCGCCCTTGCTGCGACTACAAAGCGGAGCCGCCGTGTTCTCGCAGACGGGTAGAGATCTTCGCGTTGGCGGCTTCGTCTCCGCCCTTCAGGAACTTCGCGTACACCCGGAAGAGCACAGCGACGCTGTGGCCGGCGCGCTCCGCCACCAGCTGTGGTTCTACGCCCGAGCTAAGCCACGTGGACACGGCGGCGTGGCGGAGGTCGTAGGGGCGTTTCGCCAGCTTCGTTGCCTGCTCCGCAGGGGAGAGGGCTTCCGCTCGGGCGCGCGCCCAGACCTCGCCGTAGCCGCTCTCCTGCACCATGCCGCCGCGTGTTGTACGGAAGATCCGGCCGTCCGGCCCAGCGCCGTGCACCGTCACGTGCCAGCGCAGCAACGCCACCAGCTCTGCGGACGGCTGGCCAAGTCCGACGTGGACAACGCGACCCTTGACGCCCTGCGGATCACGGGCGACCGGCTGTGCTCGGAGTACCCGTTCATGCCCAGCGAGCAGCTGCTCATTGAGGGCAGGCAATGGCTCCGTCGGGTGGTGGACCTGACTCGGCAGAACCTCACCCTCGCCCAGCACCGCGAGGTCCTGGCTCTGTCCGGATGGCTCGCCCTGCTCGTGGGCTGCGTCGAGTACGACAGCGGCAACCGGCACGGCGCCGAAGCCACGCGGCGGGCCGCGCTCCAGATCGCCCAGGAAGCCGACCATGCCGAGATCGGCGGGTGGGCGCACGAAATGAAGGCGTGGTTCGCCCTGACGACCGGGGACTACCACGGGGTCATCGCAGCTGCGCGGGCTGGAACAGAGGCGGCGGGGAGCCACGGCGTCGCGGTGCAGCTTGCCGCCCAGGAGGCCAAGGCGTGGGCCCGGCTCGGGGATCGCCGGCAGACGGAGGTCGCCCTGGACCGCGGGCGCCGCCTACTCGAAGGACTCCTGCACCCGGACAACCTGGACCACCACTTCGTGGTCGACCCGTACAAGTTCGACTTCTACGCCATGGATTGCTACCGCCTGGTGGGCGAGGACAAGTTGGCCCGCACCCTGGCGACCGAGGTGATCCGCACCGGCACGGACTTCGACGGCACGGAGCGCTCCCCGATGCGCAACGCCGAGGCCAAGGTGACCCTCGGAGTCGCCGCCGCGCGGGAGGGCGACCTTGAGCAGGCGGTCAGCTATGGCGAGGCAGCCCTGAAGGGCGAGCGTCAGTCCGTTCCGTCGCTCATCAGTGGTCAGCCGTGAACTCGCCGCCGTTGTCCGCAACCGCTACAGCACCGAGCCGGCGGCCCAGGAGTACCTGAGCACCTACAAGACCTCGGTCGCGCGAAGCCCGGCTTCTTGCCCTCCTAGACACGACACTTCGTTTCCACGAGGTCGAGGTGTGTCCCGGTGTCTCGAAAGCAATCCTGACCTGCTGAAACGACCCCACACGTTCGGCGGGGTGACAGTCCCGGGTGTCCCGCCCTTCTGTTTCAGCTATGTGCTTCGCGCTCTCAGTGGGGCAGGCACCCGTGCGCGATTACGGGCACACATCCTCCGTGTGCATGCGGGCGTACCGATGGTCGGCAAGACGGCCTTACCCCTACCTCATCTTCCGGCTCAGGTTGCGTCCTTGGAAGTGGTGTAACGGGTTGGACCTGATGCGGGGGTTGCCCCGGCGTCCGGGTTGGTGCCCGCATAGACAAACGGCCACCGGCTGATCTTCGAAGTGTCGAAGCCTCGAAGGAGATCAGCACGATGACCGCACCTGACAGTCTGCCCTTGCACGCCCTCGCCGAGGAGAACCTCGCCGCGGCGAGTCCCGATCTGTTGCGCGCGATGGTCAAGACGTTCGCCGACGCGCTGATGTCCGCGGAGGCCGATGCCCTCTGCAGCGCGGAATACGGGCAGGTCAGCGGTGAGCGCGTCAACCACCGCAACGGATATCGCCCGCGCGAGTGGGACACCAGGGCCGGCACCGTCGAGCTGGCCATCCCCAAGCTCCGCAGCGGCAGCTACTTCCCGCACTGGCTCCTGGAACGACGCCGCAGGGCCGAACAGGCCCTGATCTCGGTGGTCGCCACCGCCTACCTCCTCGGGGTCTCCACTCGCCGGGTCGAGAAACTCGCCGAGTCCCTCGGCGTCACGCGTCGGCGGGGCGGCTGATGGAGAGCCGGCGGTCTCGACGTGATGCGAGCGGACGGCGTTCCCGCGACCGGCCGTGACGTGTGCCGCCGGCTACGGCGGCTGCCGCGGATCAGCGGTGCCGGCGGGCTTTGCCGCGGTGACCGGCGCGACGCCGGAGCAGGTGGACGGCCTTGGCCAGGAGGACGGCCAGGAGGGCGCCGAGGGCCCAGTGCTTCCAGGGGCCGGACGTGAGCAGGAGGCCGCCGAGGCCCAGGTGGGCGGCGACGACCAGGACGACGACGGCCGCGATGCCGAGCTTCGTCCCTCGCGTTCGCGGGCGTGGCGTGGCGGCTGCGGCCGGCTGCCAGGTGACTTCCGGTGCTTCGGGGCCGCCGATCTCCCGCAGCCGTCCGGCGACCAGGTGCTGGATGCGCCGGAGACCTTCCTGGTCCGCCGCTTCGACGTGGAGCGTCAGCGAGCCGGGCCCGGCCTCCAGGGTGCACCGGCCGCCCTCGGCCTCGATGGTCCCGTGCGTGTCGGACCACGCGGCGTGGTCCTCGTGCTGTGCGGCGGTGTCCGTCACGCCCGCCCGCGTGCACAGTTGAGCCAGGTACCGGGCCGGGTGGTCCGTGGGGATGCGGCCTTCGGCCCGCTGCGACTGCTCGACGCCCATGACGGGGAACCCCACCTTCCGTGGCCGGTGTGCCTCGTCCATGAGGACAGGGCGGCCGAGCGGAATGTGACAGCGGCTGCGCGCTTCGGGGTCAGCGCCAGTAGGTGTCGTGGGTGAGGCGGTGGTGGCGCTTGTCGTACTGGTCGACGGTGTCGATGGTCCTGCCGTCGGGTATGGCGATCGCCCAGGCGCGGTAGTCGGTGCCGGGGACCGTGACGGTGGGGGCTTTGAGGCTGGTGCCGTCGCTGAAGGTGACGATGCCGTAGTCGATGGCGGCTTCGGGGTTGGAGACCATGAGGCGGGTGCCGGTGGTGCCCTTGTCGTGCAGGCCCCACAGGCCCGTGTCGCCGGAGCCGGCGGGGTCGTGGGCGCCGGTGACGGGCTGGCAGTCGGACCAGGGGCCGCCCTGGTGGTCGATGCGTACGCCGCCGATGTACATGCGCTGGCACAGCAGTGCGGTGCCGGACGCGGGCGTGCCGTCGGGTGCGGTCGGGAGCTCGTAGCCCTCCGGCAACGTCTTGTGGAACTCCAGGGCCACCGACCAGGCAGTGCCGTCCGTCGTGCCGCCGCCGACAGCCACGGTGACGGGTCCCGGTTTCGCGGTGACCGTGGGGCTCGACGCGGGCGAGGGACGCTGCGCGGGTCCGGCGGGGGGACGGGGGCCGTGGAACGGGAGGGCCAGGGCGACGGCGAGGACGCAGGCCGCACCGGTCACGGCGCCGACCGCGGCGGCGGCGCGGTGGCGCTTCCTGCGCGCCCGCGCGGTGGCGAGGATCCGGTCCACGGGGGCCTGGGAAGAGGGGTAGGCGTCGCGCGACCGGGCGAAGGCGTCGCGCAGCCAGTCCTCTTGGGCGGGGCGTCGTCGGTCGTGGTCGGGAGTCATCGTGCCTCTGCGGGGCGGCTGGGCGGGTGGAGGCGGGCGAGCGTCGTCCGGTTGCGCAGTTTGTCCAGGGCCCGGGAGGCCTGGCTCTTCACCGTGCCGACCGAGCAGTCGAGGACGTCCGCCACTTCCTCCGCCGACAGGTCCTCGCAGTAGCGCAGCACGACGACCGCCCGCTGCCGCTCCGGCAGCCCGGCGAGCAGCCGGGCCAGGGCGTCGTAGCCGTCCACGGCCCCGACACCCGCACCGTCCTCGGGGACGGTGCGGGTGTCGGGCAGCGACGGGAGGAGGAGGTGGGCGATCCTGCGGCGGCGGTACCGGCTGCGGTTGGTGTTGACCAGCGCCCGCCGCACATAGTGCTCGGCGTGCTCGGGCCGCAACCGCCCCCAGTGCGGGTAGACCTTGGCCAGCGTCGACTGCACGAGGTCTTCCGCTTCGTGGAAGTCCCCGGTGAGCAGGTACGCGGTGTGGGTCAGGGCGCGCCAGCGGGCGGCGACGAACCGGGTGAACTCCGCGTCCGGTCCGACGTCCTCGGCTCGGTCGTCACATTGCTGCACGGCAGGAGGTGCCCGTCCTTCTTCCCGGGGTCAGCGCCAGTAGGTGTCGTGGGTGAGGCGCTGGTGGCGCTTGTCGTACTGGTCGACGGTGTCGATGGTCTTGCCGTCGGGTATGGCGATCGCCCAGGCGCGGTAGTCCGTGCCGGGGACGGTGACCGTGGCGGCCTTCCGGTGGGTGCCGTCGCTGAAGGTGATGACGCCGTACGCGACGGCCGCTTCGGGGTTGGAGACCATGAGGCGGGTGCCGCTGGTGCCCTTGTCCTGGAAGCCCCACAGGCCCATGCCGCCGGAGCCGGCGGGGTCGTGGGCGCCGGTGACGGGCTGGCAGTCGGACCAGGGTCCGCCCTGGTGGTCGATGCGCACCCCGTCGATGTACATGCGCTGGCACAGCAGTGCGGTGCCGGACGCGGGCGTGCCGTCGGGCGCGGTCGGCAGCTCGTAGCCCTCCGGCAACGTCTTGTGGAACTCCAGCGACACCGACCAGAGCTTGCCGTCCACCCGGCCCTTGCCGATCAGCTGCGTGACGACCGGGGACGCCTGCTTCTTCGGCGCGGCGACCGCCGCGGCGGCCACGGCGGCGGGTGCGCCGGCCCGCTGCGCGGCCGGGGCCGCCTGGCCCGACGGCGCCGCCACCGCGGTGGCGCCGAGGGACACCGCGCCGATGGCGACGGCCGCGGCGGTCGCGATGCCCGCCTTCCTGGCAAAACTGAGAGCCACGGAGCATTTCTCCTTCGAAGCTGCCGCCCGGCACGGCGCCGGGCGGTCCTTGACGGCCGGCGCGGTGGGCCCGCGCGCCGGCCCGCGGTGACCACCGGATGCGGCGGCCGCCACGTTGGACGTCCGTTCGTAGGTACTCCCGAATCTGCGCGGAGGGTTGCACGGCCGTACAACTTCGTTCGCAACGATGGGAGTTGAGGCCGCAGTCCTGCGGTGGCGTCGGGCGGCCGGCGGTTGCTCCGGGGCCGGCCGGGCCCGTGGTCCCGGCCTCCACGGCGGCCGGATCGCCCGCACTCGGTGCGCGGAGCGCCGGCGCGGTCCACTCCGGTCAGCGGGGCCGCCGGCGAGCACCACCCGGTCACGATCCGCTCGGCCCCTTCTCCCGCTTCCGCGCCCGGACGCCCCCGCACGACCGGGCCCCGCGCGGCGCGGCCCCGGTACCACTCAGCACTTCCGATATTTCGGGATGAGATGTACGAAAGAGGGGAAAGTGGTTGAAAGCGGCACACCGTCGCGCACTCCTGGAAAGGGAGGAGGGATGTGCGTGTGATCCGCGATCACTGCACCGACACGCTCCGCTGGTCCCCGGGGATCGGCCGGCACCGCCCGCCGGTGCCCCGGGGGCGGAAGAGGGTTCCCCATGAACTACATAGCTGAGCGATTGCGCGTCCCGCCGCAGACCGAGGACGCCGTGCCGCCGCAGCCGCGGGTGACCGCCGGCGACTGCGGCCTGCTGCTGATCCGGCTCACCTTCGGCGTCCTGATGGCGGGGCACGGGCTGCAGAAGCTCTTCGGGTGGTTCGGCGGCCAGGGGCTCACCAGCACCGGGAAGGGCTTCGAGCAGCTGGGCTTCTCGCCGGGCAAGGTCTACGCCGCCATCGGCGGGGCCTCGGAGTTCCTGGGCGGCGTGGGTCTGGCCCTCGGGCTGTTCACCCCGCTCGCCGCCGCGGCGCTGATCGGCGTCATGATCAACGCCATGGTCACCGTGACCGGTGCCCGCGGGCTGTGGGACGAGCAGGGCGGCATCGAGTACAACCTGGCGATCGTCGTCGTGGCCCTGGGCGTCGCCGCCATCGGCCCCGGGCGGCTCGCGCTGG
Source organism: Streptomyces sp. NPDC111520 (assembly GCF_055635295.1). Taxonomy (NCBI): domain Bacteria; kingdom Bacillati; phylum Actinomycetota; class Actinomycetes; order Kitasatosporales; family Streptomycetaceae; genus Streptomyces; species Streptomyces sp. NPDC111520. Next base: position 140,771 of record NZ_JBVKBW010000014.1, read on the forward strand.
ACCGCTGGTTCCGCTGGGGGAGGGGCGGCTGGGCCGACGCGGTCGTCGCGCTCGCCCTCGGCGGCGTGGGGGCGCTGGTCGTCCTGAACCTCTAGGCCGGTCCCCGTACCGGCGGCACGCACCCGTACGACCCCGGGGTGCGGGGGAGCCCCGGGGTCGTGGGACATCCGGCGCCGGTCGGACGCGTGGGTGCCCCCGCCGCAAGCTCACCCCTACGAGTGACGCGTGGGGGCGTGCGGAGAAAATCGAACACGTGATTGAATAACGGGCATGGCCAACACCGTGTTCCCGCCCGATCTGGTGCAGGCGCAGCGCGAATGGCACCTCACCTACGCGCAGCTCGCCGCAGAGCCGGCCCACGCGGCGATCCTGAGACGACGCCTGCTGTGGCTGTCCTGCCGGCTGTTCTGGCACCCGTACTGGCACACCGGCGCGGGCCGCTCGCCCGCGGCCCGGGTGGAGTTGCGGCAGCAGGCGCGGGCCACTCAGAACCCGAGGTCGGACAGACCCGGGTGATCGTCGGGCCGCCGCCCCAGCGGCCAGTGGTAGGCGCGCTCCGACTCGGCGATGGGGGTGTCGTTGATGCTGGCCAGCCGTACGCGCATCAGGCCCTCGTCGTCGAACTCCCAGTTCTCGTTGCCGTAGGAGCGGTACCAGTTGCCGGAGTCGTCGCGGCACTCGTAGGCGAAGCGGACCGCGATGCGGTTGCCGTCGAAGGCCCACAGTTCCTTGATGAGCCGGTACTCCTGCTCCCTCGTCCACTTGCGGGTGAGGAAGGCGACGATCTCCTCCCGCCCGTTGACGAACTCGCCGCGGTTCCGCCACCGGCTGTCCGGCGTGTAGGCGAGGGACACCTTCTCGGGGTCGCGGCTGTTCCAGGCGTCCTCCGCGAGGCGGACCTTCTCGATCGCGGTCTCGCGGGTGAACGGGGGTGCCGGGGGTTTCATCGGCATGATGTCTCCGTGACGTCGGGGGGATGGCGCCGGCCGTCCCGATACGATCAAGTGCAGCCCAGAGCCGGGCTGATCGCATCCCGGCCGTTCCCCCCTCTACCCGCCCGCCCGTGCCCGCATCCGCGCCGCGCGGAATCGGGGCCACGGGGGGGGGAAGCCGCCCGCCGCGGGCCCGGTTCAGTTGCCGGCGACGTCCTTCACCGCGACCGACACCGGGGTGTGACCCTCGATCAGTTCCAGCGTGAGCCCGGCCGTCGAAGGGGTCTCCAGCAACTCCGCGAGGACCGCCGCGACGTCGTCGCGCGTCACCGAACCGCGCCCGGTCGAGGCGGCGAGCCGGACCCGCCCCGTGCCGGGGTCGTCGGTCAGACGGCCGGGGCGCACGATCGTCCACTCCAGGCCGGTGCGCCGGCGCACCTCGGCGTCGGCGGCGCCCTTGGCCCGCAGATAGGCGGCGAAGACCTCGTCCGTGCCGGGGCGTGGATCGGCGTCGGCCCCCATCGCGGAGACCATCAGGTAACGGCGTACGCCCGCGCGTTCCGCCGCGTCCGCCAGCAGTACGGCGGCGTCCCGGTCCACGGTCTCCTTGCGCGCGAGGCCGCTGCCCGGCCCCGCGCCCGCCGCGAAGACGACCGCGCCGGCACCGGACAGCGCCCGGGCCACCTCGTCCACCGACGCCGACTCCAGGTCGAGCACGATCGGCTCGGCGCCGGCCTCGCGCAGGTCACCGGCCTGTTCCGGCCTGCGGATGATGCCTGCCACCTCGTCCTCGCGCGCGGCGAGCAGGCGTTCCAGCCGCAGCGCGATCTGTCCATGTCCACCAGCGATCACAGTGCGCATGCCACCGACGCTACGCCCGGCGTGCCGTTCATGCCGGGTCACGGCGACTCCTCGACTGACGCGGCAGGTCGAGCGCGAGGGTGTCGGTGTACTCGCGTACCGCGCTGGTCCGGGAGACGACCCGCCCGCGGTGGATGACGATCCGGCTGTACGCGAGCGACAGCGCGCTCTCCAGCCGGTCGGCCCGCACCGCGAGCAGTTCGGCGGGGAAGCCCGCCTCCACCCGCACCTCGGGCAGCCCCATGACGGCACGGGCGTCCCTGCTGACCGACTCGTACGCCTCGCCGGGGGCGCACTCGCCGTGCGAGGCGAGCAGGAAGGCGGCCTCCAGGGGGTCGCCGCGGCCGACGGGGTTGGTCAGGTCGCGCAGGGCGCCGCTGCCCGCGGCGATCCGGACGCCGGCCGCACGCAGCGTGCGCACCGGTGCGGTGCCGCCCCGGCGCACCGACTCCAGCGCGCCGCAGGCGCCCTGGGGGAGGGCGGTCAGCGAGACCCCGGCGGCGGCGAGCTGTCCGGCGAGCCGGACGGTGGTGTCGTACGGCAGCCGGGCCAGGCCCCCGCAGGGGCCGAGGGCGACGCCGGGGCGCAGCCCCCCTGCCATCGCGGCGAGCCGGGAGAGCCGGGCCGGGTCGGCGGCGTCGGTGTGCAGGTCGACGGGGAGGCCGAACTCGGCGGCGACGCCGAGCACGGCCTCCGCGTAGCCGGCCGGGTCGGGGTCGAGGTCGGGGCAGCCGCCCACCACGTCGGCGCCCATCTTGAGGGCGTCGCGGAGCACGGCGAGGCCGTCCGCGCCGGCGGGCCCGGTCAGGACCCGGGGCACGGCCACGGTCTGCACGTCGACCAGGCCGCGCAGTGCCCGCCGGGCCTGCAGCGCGGCCTCCAGGGCGCGCAGCCCCTGGACGTCGCCGATGCGGATGTGGGTGCGGACCGCGGTCGCCCCGTGGCCGAGCTGGTGGAGGGCGCCCTCGGTGACCCTGCGCTGCACGTCCTCGGCGTCGTACGACGGAGGGCCGGCGGAGCCGGCGGTCAGGGCGGTGTCGAGGTGGGCGTGGGGTTCTGCGGGTGCGGGCAGCAGGAGGTAGCCGCCGAGGTCGACCCGGGTGCCCTCGTGGAGGCTGCCGGCGGTGCCGACGGCCTCGATGCGCGCTCCGGCCAGGCGGACGTCGACGGTGCGGCCGTCGGCGAGGCGGGCACCGCAGAGCAGGAGGGCGGGGGCTGGGGCGGCTTCGCCGAGCGGCGGGTCGGTGGGCTGCTGCGGCTGGCTGTCGGTCATCGCGCTCCTCGGGGCCGGAGGCAAGATCACGCGGTTCCGAGCCTAGGGCGCGCCGCCCGGTACGTCCGGGAAGAGCGAATAGTCGTACTGGTGACGTCAAGTGACGTATGGGGCCGAGCGGCTGGGGCCGCGGAGGTGGGAGGTGGTCCCGCGACCGTCCGCAAGATACGGATTTCACCTTCGGCGGCGGACCGTGTAATGTCTTCCTCGCTCGCCCCAATAGCTCAGTCGGCAGAGCGTCTCCATGGTAAGGAGAAGGTCTACGGTTCGATTCCGTATTGGGGCTCTGATGATCGGATGACCCGCCACCCGGCGGGTGATCTCTTCATCGAAGCGGCGTAGCTCAGTCGGTAGAGCAAGCGGCTCATAATCGCTGTGTCACCGGTTCAAGTCCGGTCGCCGCTACCCCGCGTAGCCGATTGTGGGATCGGTCCTTCAATCGGCTACTCTTTCCGTGTTCAAACCTTATTGCCGTTCGTCAAGGAGCACTCACGTGGCCGCCACCGACGTCCGCCCGAAGATCACGCTGGCCTGCGTGGAGTGCAAGGAGCGGAACTACATCACCAAGAAGAACCGGCGCAACGACCCGGACCGTCTTGAGATGAAGAAGCACTGCCCGCGCTGCAACGCGCACACCGCGCACCGCGAGACGCGCTGACCCAGGCCGTAAGACCCAAAGAGGCCGTCCCTGTCACCGGGGGCGGCCTCTTGGCGTTGGCGGACCCGTCGACGCGCAGACCGAGTTCCGGAGGTGCCGATGGCGCTGGACCAGTCCTTCGTGGGGCGGACGTATCCGCCCACTGCTCCGTACGAGGTGGGCCGGGAGAAGATCCGCGAGTTCGCCGAGGCCGTCGGTGACCCGAACCCGGCCTACACCGACCCCGACGCCGCCAAGGCGCTGGGCCACCCGGACGTGATCGCGCCGCCGACCTTCCCGTTCGTGATCACGTTCAAGGCCTCGGGGCAGGTCGTCCTCGACCCGGAGCTGGGACTGGACTACGACCGTGTGGTGCACGGCGACCAGAAGTTCAGCTACACCCGGCCCGTCCGCGCCGGTGACCGCCTCTCGGTGACGGTCGCCATCGATGCCATCAAGTCGCTCGCGGGCAACGACGTCCTGGACGTCCGCGGCGAGGTCCACGACGAGAGCGGCGAGCACGTGGTGACGGCGCTGATGAAACTGGTGGCGCGCGCGCCGGAGGGTGAGTGAACCGATGACGGCGAAGATCTCCTACGACGAGGTCGAGGTCGGCACCGAACTGCCGGGCGGCTCCTTCCCGGTGGACCGTGCCACGCTCGTGCGGTACGCCGGCGCCTCCGGTGACTTCAACCCGATCCACTGGAACGAGAAGTTCGCCAAGGAGGTCGGCCTGCCGGACGTCATCGCGCACGGCATGTTCACCATGGCCTCGGCGGTCCGCGTGGTGACGGACTGGGCCGGCGACCCGGGCGCGGTCGTGGAGTACGGCGTGCGCTTCACCAAGCCGGTCGTGGTGCCGAACGACGGCACGGGTGCGCTGATCGAGGTCAGCGCCAAGGTCGCGGCCAAGCTGGACGACGACGAGCGCACGGTCCGGGTGGACCTGACGGCCGTCAGCGCCGCCCAGAAGGTGCTGGGCATGTCCCGCGCGGTGGTCCGGCTCGCGTAGCCCGCGCATTGGGGCCCGCGCATTGGGGCCCGCGGGGTAGGCCTCATGAGGTGGTCCGGCTCCTGTGGCCGTGAGGAGAAGGCGGCGGGCGTTCCCGCCGCCTTCCTCTTGTCCCGGCTTGTTATTGACTGATAACTTACTTCGCATGGCAGGTGACGGGATGCGGATGAGCGCGGAAGAGCGCCGCGAGGCGGCGGTCCGCGCGGCGATGACGGAGTTCGGCACGGGTGGCTACAACGGCACCTCCACCGGCGTCATCGCCAAGCGCATGGGAGTGTCGCAGCCGTACCTCTTCCGGCTCTTCCCCAACAAGAAGGCGCTGTTCCTGGCCGCCGCGGCGCGGTGCGTCGAGACGATCGAGGCGCACTTCGAGAAGGCGGCCGAAGGGCTGGAGGGGGAGGAGGCGTACGAGGCGATGTGCGGTTCGTACCGGGAGCTCGTCGGGGGCGGCGACGTCCTGCGGATGCAGCTGCAGATGTACGTGGCCGCCGTCGACGACGAGGAGATCCGCGAGGCCTGCCGGCGCGGCTGGCTGGGCCTGTGGGACTACATCACGACGCGTACCGGGGTGGGCGACCGCGACGCGGCGGAGTTCTTCGGCACGGGGATGCTCGTGAACGTACTGGTGGCGCTCGGTGTCCCACAGCACGAGCGCAGTTGGGCCGGGATCGACGGCCTCTACGCGGACCGCTTCCCGGAGAAGGGCTGACGGGTCGCGCGGGTCCTGCCCGGGCCCACTCATGTCCAAGAAAGTTATTGATCAATTACTAATCAGGTGGGGGAGTTCATGGCACAGCACCCGACGGAGGCCAGGCGCGGCAGCGTCGTCTGGGCCCTCGTCATCACCAGCGTCGCCGGTTTCATGGCGGCGCTCGACAACCTCGTCGTCACCACGGCGCTGCCCTCCATCCGCGCGGACCTCGGCGGGGCGCTGGAGGACCTGGAGTGGACGGTCAGCGCCTACACGCTCACCTTCGCCGTCCTCCTGATGTTCGGCGCCGCCATGGGCGACCGCTTCGGCCGCCGCCGCATGTTCCTCGTGGGCCTCGGCGTCTTCTCCGCTGCCTCGGCCGCCGCCGCGCTCGCCCCCGGTATGGGCGAACTCATCGCCGCCCGCGCCGTCCAGGGCGTCGGCGCCGCGATCCTGATGCCCCTCACCCTTACCCTGCTCTCCGCCACCGTGCCGCCCGAGCGGCGCGGCATGGTGTTCGGCATCTGGGGGGCCGTCAACGGCCTCGCGGTCGCCGCCGGACCGCTGATCGGCGGCTCGCTCACCGAGCACATCTCCTGGCAGTGGATCTTCTGGCTGAACGTCCCGATCGGTCTTCTCCTGCTGCCCCTCGCCCGGTTGCGGCTCGCCGAGAGCCGCGGTCCCGACCCGCGGCTCGACGCGACCGGCACGGTGCTCGCCAGCGTGGGCCTGTTCGGCATCGTCTACGCCCTCGTCCGCGGCAACGCCGACGGCTGGACCAGCGGTCCGGTCCTCGGCGGCCTCGTCGGCGGCGGTGTGCTGCTGGCGGGCTTCGTCCGGCACGGGATGCGGGCCCGCAACCCGATCCTGCCGATGCGGCTCTTCCGCAGCCGGGCCTTCGCCGCGATCAACGCGGCCAGCCTGCTGATGTTCCTCGGCATGTTCGGCTCGATCTTCCTGCTCAGCCAGTTCCTCCAGGGGGTCGCGGGCTACTCCCCGACGGAGGCGGGGCTGCGCATGCTGCCGTGGACGGGCATGCCGATGATCGTCGCGCCCATCGCGGGCTTCCTCTCCGACCGCGTGGGCGGCCGGCCGGTGGTCGCCGCCGGACTTGCCCTGCAGGCGGTCGGTCTCGGCTGGTTCGCCCTGGTCGTCGAGCCGGGCATGTCGTACGCGGCGCAGGTGCCGGCGCTGATCGTGAGCGGCGTCGGGATGGCGATGTACTTCGCCCCGAGCGCCAACATCGTCATGGGCAGCGTGCGGCCGGAGGAGCAGGGGATCGCCTCGGGCGCCAACAACGCGCTGCGCGAGGTCGGCGGGGCGCTCGGCGTCGCGACGCTCGCGGCGGTCTTCTCCGCCCAGGGCGGCTACGAGTCCGGGACGCGGTTCGTCGACGGCCTCACCCCGGCCCTCTGGGTGGGTGCGGCCGCCGTCGCGGTCGGCGCGCTCGCGGCGCTCCTCGTCCCGTCCCGGCGCGCCGCGAAGGCGGCTGCCGCGGCAGCCGCCGAGGCGGCCCCGGCCCCGGTCGAGCCGCTGGTCGACGCGACGCCCTGACGGTTGCATCGCCCGGGGGTGGGTGCGTCACCTCGGCGCACCCGCCCTGCCGGCCGCCCGCCTTACGGGTCGCCCGCCGCACGGGCCGCCCGTCCCGATTCAGCCGGACGCCGCCGGCCCCGCGGTGGTCCAGCCCTCGCTGCGGATGTCGAGGGCGAGGTCGCGGTCGTGGAGTTCCTCCCCGCACGTGCGGCAGTGCTCGACCGCGTCCAGGGGGTGGTCGTCCCGGTGCCGGAGGACGACCGGCGGCTCGTCCACCGCCCACTTGTCGCCCCACGCCACCAGCGCCCGGATGACCGGCGCGAGATCGCGCCCCGCCTCCGTCAGGTGGTACTCGTACCGCGGCGGCCGCTCGCTGTAGGCCCGCCGTTCGACGATGCCGGCCTCCTCCAGGGCGCGCAGCCGGGCGGTGAGGCGGTCGCGCGGGGCACCGGTGTTGCGGGCGACGGCGTCGAAGCGCCGGTTGCCGTAGAGGATCTCCCGGACCGCGAGCAGCGCCCACTTCTCGCCGACGACGTGCAGGGCCGCGGCGGCGGAGCAGGGGCGCCCCGGCAGCGGGGGCACAGGTGTGGTCGGGCTCACCGGACCAGTCTCACACAGCGGGTTGTGATTCCAAACCCACTCGCCCTACCCTCGACCCCACCAGAGAGTTGGAAAATCAAACTAACTGGTGCCGCCCCGCACACCCCCCTCACAGGAGGCGAGAACGCCATGCGCGACGCCGTCGTCGTGGAAGCCGTCCGCACCCCCATCGGCAAGGGCAAGCCGGGTGGGGCGCTCGCCGGGACGCACCCGGTGGAGCTGCTCGCGCACACCCTGAAGGAGCTCGTCGGCCGCAGCGGGATCGACCCGGCGCTCGTCGACGACGTCATCGGCGGCACCGTCGACCAGGTCGGCGAGCAGGCCATGAACACCACCCGCTGGGCCTGGCTCTCGGCGGGCTTCCCCGACTCCGTCCCGGCCACCACGGTCGACCGGCAGTGCGGTTCCTCCCAGCAGGCCGTGCACTTCGCCGCGCAGGGCGTCATCGCCGGCGCCTACGACGTCGTCGTGGCCTGCGGCGTGGAGTCCATGAGCCGGGTGCCCATGTGGTCCAACGTGCCACCCGGCGCGGACCCGTTCGGCCCGGGCGTCGCCGAACGCTTCCCCGGCGGACTCGTGCCGCAGGGCATCAGCGCGGAGCTGATCGCCGCCAAGTGGTCGCTCAGCCGGGAGGCGATGGACGACTTCGCCGCCGAGTCGCACCGCAGGGCCGCCGCGGCGTGGTCGGCCGGCGCCTTCGACGCGGAGGTCGCGCCGCTCGCCGGGCTCACCACGGACGAGTCCGTCCGCCCCACGACCACCCCGGAGATCCTCGCCGGACTGCGCCCCGCCTTCGCCGACCCCGGCTACGCCGAGCGCTTCCCGCAGATCGACTGGTCGGTCACGGCCGGCAACAGCAGCCCGGTCAACGACGGCGCCTCCGCCGTGCTGATCACCAGCGGCGAGACCGCCGAGCGCCTGGGCCTGCGCCCGCTCGCCCGGCTGCACAGCTTCGCGGTCACCGGCTCCGACCCCCTGCTGATGCTGACCGGCGTCATCCCGGCCACCGAACGCGTGCTGCGCCGCGCCGGACTGGACCTCGCGGACGTCGACCTGTTCGAGGTCAACGAGGCCTTCGCCAGTGTGGTCCTCGCCTGGCTCCAGGAGACCGGCGCCGACCCCGCCAAGGTCAACGTCAACGGCGGTGCCATCGCGCTCGGCCACCCGCTCGGGGCCAGCGGCACCCGGCTGATGACCACCCTCGTCCACGCCATGCGGGCCCGGGGCGCGCGCTACGCGCTGCAGACCATGTGCGAGGCGGGCGGGCTGGCCAACGCGACGGTCCTCGAAGCGCTGTGACCCGTACGGGACGGGCGGCGCCCCTGGCCGGGCCGGCCCGCCCCGTACCCTGAATGCCGTGCACGTACTCAACGACGCCCCGCTCGCGCCCCTGACCACCTTCCGCCTCGGCGGCCCCGCCACGCGCCTGGTGACGGCGACCACGGACGCCGAGGTCGTCGAGGCCGTACGGGAGGCGGACGCGGCCGGGACGCCGCTGCTGGTCATCGGCGGCGGCAGCAACCTGGTGATCGCCGACGAGGGCTTCGCCGGCACCGCGCTGCGCATCGCCACCCGCGGCTTCGAGCTGAACGGCACCGAGCTGGAGTTGGCGGCGGGCGAGGTGTGGACGGACGCCGTCGCCCGCACCGTCGAGGCGGGCCTGGCCGGCGTCGAGTGCCTGGCCGGCATCCCGGGCTCCGCCGGGGCCACACCGATCCAGAACGTGGGCGCGTACGGCCAGGAGGTCGCCGGCACGATCAGCGAGGTGATCGCGTACGACCGGACCACCGGCGAGACGGTCGTCCTGGACAACGCCGGGTGCGCCTTCTCCTACCGGCACAGCCGCTTCAAGGCCGACCCCGCCCGCTACGTCGTGCTGCGGGTGCGCTTCCGCCTGGAGGACGCCGACGGCATGTCCGGCCCGCTGAAGTACGCCGAGGTCGCCCGCGCCCTCGGCGCCGGCCCGGGCGACCGGGTGCCGCTGGACACCGCCCGCGAGACGGTGCTCAAGCTGCGCTCGGGCAAGGGCATGGTGCTGGACCCCGAGGACCACGACACCTGGTCGGCGGGCTCCTTCTTCACCAACCCGGTCCTCACCGAGGCCGGTTGGGCGGACTTCCTGGCCCGTGTCCAGGACCGGCTCGGCCCGGACGCCGCGCCCCCCGCCTACCCCGCGGGCGACGGCCGCACCAAGACCTCCGCCGCCTGGCTGATCGACAAGGCGGGCTTCACCAAGGGCTACGGCACCGGCCCCGCGCGGATCTCCACCAAGCACACCCTGGCCCTCACCAACCGGGGCGGGGCGACGACCGCCGACCTGCTCGCGCTCGCCCGGGAGGTCATCGGGGGCGTCCACGCGGCCTTCGGGATCACGCTGGTCAACGAGCCGGTGACGGTCGGCGTGAGCCTCTGATCCACCGGCCTCGGGTGCGCGACGGCGGCCCGGCCGCCGTCGCCCGCTCCGTCCCGGTCCCGATCAGCCGCCGAGCCAGTCGTCGATCCCCGCCAGGAGCTTGGTCCGCACGCCCTCGGGGGCCGCGGAGCCGCGTACCGACTGCCGGGCCAGCTCCGCCAGCTCCTCGTCCGTGAAGCCGTGGGCCTCCCGCGCGAGCGTGTACTGCGCGGCGAGCCGCGAGCCGAACAGCAACGGGTCGTCGGCGCCCAGCGCCATCGGCACGCCGGCGTCGAAGAGGGTCCGCAGCGGCACCTGCTCGGGCCGGTCGTAGACGCCGAGGGCCACGTTGGACGACGGGCAGACCTCGCAGGTGACCCCGCGCTCGGCGAGCCGGGCCATCAGCCGTGGGTCCTCGGCCGCCCGCACGCCGTGCCCGACCCGGCCGGCGTGCAGGTCGTCCAGGCAGTCGCGGACACTGCCCGCGCCCGCCAGCTCGCCGCCGTGCGGCGCCGCCAGCAGCCCGCCCTCCCGGGCGATGGCGAACGCCCGGTCGAAGTCCCGGGCCAGGCCACGGCGCTCGTCGTTGGAGAGCCCGAAGCCGACCACCCCGCGGTCGGTGTAGCGCACCGCGAGGCGGGCCAGCGTACGGGCGTCCAGCGGGTGCTTGGTGCGGTTGGCGGCGACGAGGACGGCCATGCCCACGCCCGTCTCCCGGGAGGCGGTCTCCACCGCGTCCAGGATGATCTCCATGGCCGGGATCAGGCCGCCCAGGCGGGGTGCGTACGAGGTGGGGTCGACCTGTATCTCCAGCCACCCCGACCCGTCGCGGGCGTCCTCCTCGGCGGCCTCGCGGACCAGACGCCGGATGTCGTCGGGGGAGCGGAGCACGGAACGCGCGATGTCGTACAGGCGCTGGAAGCGGAACCAGCCGCGCTCGTCGGTCGCGCGCAGACTGGGCGGTTCGCCCGAGGTCAGCGCCTCGGGGAGGTGCACACCGTACTTGTCGGCGAGCTCCAGCAGGGTCGCGGGCCGCATCGAGCCGGTGAAGTGCAGGTGGAGGTGCGCCTTGGGGAGGAGGGATACATCGCGTGCCATCCACAGATCCTGCCGCACCGGTGGGGGGTGCCGGTACCGCTTTCGGCCGCTTTCCCCGAACGAGGGCTTGCCCGCACACACACGCGGGCCCCTGACCGGCAGGTCAGGGGCCCGCGGGACGGGTTGGGCCCGCGCTCAGGCCTTGGCCTCGCCCAGCAGCTTCTGCATCCGGGAGACGCCCTCGACGAGGTCCTCGTCACCGAGGGCGTACGACAGGCGCAGGTAGCCGGGGGTCCCGAAGGCCTCGCCCGGGACGACGGCGACCTCGGCCTCCTCCAGGATCAGCTCGGCGAGCTCCACGGAGCTCTGCGGCCGCTTGCCGCGGATCTCCTTGCCGAGCAGCGCCTTGACCGACGGGTACGCGTAGAAGGCGCCCTCCGGCTCGGGGCAGACGACACCGGGGATCTCGTTGAGCATCCGCACGACGGTCTGGCGGCGCCGGTCGAAGGCCTTCCGCATCTCGGCCACGGCCACCAGGTCACCGGAGACGGCGGCCAGGGCGGCGACCTGCGCGACGTTGCTCACATTGGAGGTGGCGTGCGACTGGAGGTTGGTGGCCGCCTTGACGACGTCCTTGGGGCCGATGATCCACCCCACGCGCCAGCCGGTCATGGCGTAGGTCTTGGCGACGCCGTTGACCACGACGCACTTGTCGCGCAGCTCGGGGAAGAGCGCCGGCAGCGAGACCGCGGCGGCGTCCCCGTAGACCAGGTGCTCGTAGATCTCGTCCGTCAGCACCCACAGGCCGTTGTCGACGGCCCAGCGGCCGATCGCCTCGGTCTCGGCCTCGGTGTAGACGGCGCCGGTCGGGTTGGACGGCGACACGAAGAGCACGACCTTGGTCTTCTCCGTGCGGGCGGCCTCCAGCTGCTCGACGGAGACCCGGTAGCCGGTGGTCTCGTCGGCGACCACCTCCACCGGGACACCGCCGGCCAGCCGGATCGACTCGGGGTAGGTCGTCCAGTACGGCGCAGGGACGATGACCTCGTCACCCGGGTCGAGGATGGCGGCGAAGGCCTCGTAGATGGCCTGCTTGCCGCCGTTGGTGACCAGGATCTGGGAGGCGTCGACCTCGTAGCCGGAGTCGCGCAGCGTCTTGGCGGCGATCGCGGCCTTCAGCTCCGGCAGGCCGCCGGCCGGCGTGTAGCGGTGGAACTTCGGATTGCGGCACGCCTCCACGGCCGCCTCGACGATGTAGTCGGGCGTCGGGAAGTCGGGCTCGCCGGCACCGAAGCCGATGACCGGTCGCCCGGCGGCCTTGAGGGCCTTGGCCTTCGCGTCCACGGCGAGCGTCGCGGACTCGGAGATCGACCCGATGCGGGCCGACACGCGTCGTTCAGTTGCAGCGGTCATGTCTGCATCGTCGCAGACCCGGCGGCACCGGAGCACACGAGTTCACGTTCCGGGCAGAACCGCGCGCAACCGCTCCGAACCGCGCCCGGACACGCGACGCATTCGACGCCCGGCCCGCGAACACGTACACTCATCCGTCGATGGCCCCCGCGAGCTGATCTTGGCTGCGCACATCGTGCAGCCGCTCGGATGCGGTACGTTGGGGGGCACTCAAAGGGTCGTAGCTCAATTGGTAGAGCACTGGTCTCCAAAACCAGCGGTTGGGGGTTCGAGTCCCTCCGGCCCTGCTACAAGCAGGCAGACGCTTTGAGGATTGTTTCGGCAACGACCCGGATTCAGGTGAGGACGAGTGACGGAAGCCCTGGGCTCCACCGCGACGCCTGAAAGTGGTCGTCCCGACAGTGAATCCGCGGACGCCACCTCCAAGAAGCCCCGCCGCGGCGGCAAGCGTGGCAAGAAGGGGCCCCTCGCGCGCCTCGCGCTCTTCTACCGCCAGATCGTCGCGGAGCTCCGCAAGGTCGTCTGGCCCACGCGCAGCGAGCTCATGACGTACACCAGCGTGGTGATTGTCTTCGTTGTGGTCATCATCGCGCTCGTTACCGTGATTGACTGGGGATTCAACAAGGGCGTCTCGTACGTCTTCGGGTGATTCCTCCCGCGGAGGGCGCCCGCGGCGCCCGACCGCCTGTTCCACATCGTGAAGGAAGAAGCAGCGACCGTGTCTGACCCGAACCTGTACGACGCCGACGAGACCGTCGAGGGCGACGACACCGCGCTCGACATCGTCGAGGCAGCCGACGGCGACATCGACCAGGCGGAGGCTGCAGACGAGGCCGCCGGCGAGCCCGCCGAGCAGGCTGCCGTCCAGGTCGTCGACGAGGACGAGGTGGACGAGGCCGAGGCGGACGAGGCCGACGAGGCGACAGGTGAGGAAGCGGCGGAGGAGCAGGCCCCGGTGGACCCGGTCGCCGCGTTCCGCGAGGAGCTGCGCGTCCTCCCCGGCGAGTGGTACGTGATCCACACCTACGCCGGTTACGAGAACCGCGTGAAGTCCAACCTGGAGCAGCGCGCCGTCTCGCTGAACGTCGAGGACTACATCTACCAGGCCGAGGTGCCCCAGGAAGAGGTCGTCCAGATCAAGAACGGCGACCGCCGCACCGTCCGTCAGAACAAGCTGCCCGGCTACGTGCTGGTGCGCATGGACCTGACGAACGAGTCCTGGGGCGTCGTCCGCAACACCCCCGGCGTCACCGGCTTCGTCGGCAACGCCTACGACCCGTACCCGCTGACGCTGGACGAGGTCACCAAGATGCTGGCCCCGGAGGTCGAGGAGCAGGCCGCCGCCGCTGCCGAGGGCGGCGAGGGCGGTGCCGTGCCGAAGCGCAAGGTCGAGGTCCAGGTGCTGGACTTCGAGGTCGGTGACTCGGTCACGGTCACCGACGGCCCGTTCGCGACGCTGCAGGCCACGATCAACGAGATCAACCCGGACTCGAAGAAGGTCAAGGGCCTCGTGGAGATCTTCGGCCGCGAGACGCCGGTCGAGCTCAGCTTCGACCAGATCCAGAAGAACTAGCAGGTCCCGAACCACCGAAGCGCCCCCGCCCGCGGTCACCCGCCGGGACGGGGGCTCTTCCGTGTCCGGCGACGGCCGGCGGGCCGCCGTCCGGTTCCCGGGAAATGCCCGTGGCGGGGGTCCCGCGTGGTGCGGGAGGGGTTGTCTGACCTGCCCGGTTTCAGGGCTCGGCACGATACCCGCTATCGTGGTGCGGTATGCCTGCTCGCAGGCAGGAAAACTCTCACTAGGACCCGGAGAGAGCACATGCCTCCCAAGAAGAAGAAGGTCACGGGGCTTATCAAGCTCCAGATCAACGCTGGTGCGGCCAACCCGGCCCCGCCGGTGGGCCCGGCGCTGGGCCAGCACGGCGTGAACATCATGGAGTTCTGCAAGGCCTACAACGCGGCCACCGAGTCGCAGCGTGGCTGGGTGATCCCGGTGGAGATCACGGTCTACGAGGACCGCTCCTTCACCTTCATCACCAAGACCCCGCCGGCCTCCCGCATGATCCTCAAGGCCGCGGGTGTGGAGAAGGGCTCCGGCGAGCCGCACAAGACCAAGGTCGCGAAGCTTACGCGCGACCAGGTCCGCGAGATCGCCACGACCAAGCTGCCCGACCTCAACGCGAACGACCTGGACGCCGCCGAGAAGATCATCGCCGGCACCGCGCGTTCCATGGGCATCACGGTCGAGGGCTGACCACTCCACCAGCAGTGCCGTGGTAGGACCTGCTCGGTCCGCACCACGACTCCTCAAGACACACAGGAGCAGTAGTGAGCAAGCGCAGCAAGTCCCTCCGGGCTGCGGACGCCAAGATCGACCGGGAGCGTCTGTACGCGCCCCTCGAGGCCGTCCGTCTGGCCAAGGACACCTCCACCAGCAAGTTCGACGGCACCGTCGAGGTTGCCTTCCGTCTGGGCGTCGACCCGCGCAAGGCCGACCAGATGGTCCGTGGCACCGTGAACCTTCCGCACGGCACCGGTAAGACCGCCCGGGTCCTGGTCTTCGCGACCGGTGACCGTGCCGAGGCCGCGCGTGCCGCGGGCGCCGACATCGTCGGCGCCGACGAGCTGATCGACGAGGTCGCGAAGGGCCGTCTGGACTTCGACGCCGTCGTCGCCACCCCGGACCTCATGGGCAAGGTCGGCCGCCTCGGCCGCGTCCTCGGCCCCCGTGGTCTGATGCCGAACCCGAAGACCGGCACCGTCACCCCCGACGTGGCCAAGGCCGTCACGGAGATCAAGGGCGGCAAGATCGAGTTCCGCGTCGACAAGCACTCGAACCTGCACTTCATCATCGGCAAGACCTCGTTCGGTGAGCAGCAGCTGGTCGAGAACTACGGCGCCGCCCTGGACGAGATCCTGCGTCTGAAGCCGTCCGCCGCCAAGGGTCGCTACATCAAGAAGGCCGCCATCAGCACCACGATGGGCCCCGGCATCCCGCTCGACCCGAACCGCACCCGCAACCTCCTCGTCGAGGAGGACCCGGCCGCCGTCTGACCGGGTCGGGCCGCCAGGCCCGTGCAGCTGTGAAGCCGGCCCCGCTCCTCTCCGGAGGTGCGGGGCCGGTTTTTTCGTACGACTGTGTCGGCGCGGTGCGTTAACGTGACGAGCGGTTCCACCGGGACCAGTGGACGACGGACGGCATGGGGTGGGGTTTTCATGAGCTTGTCGGCAGCGAAGCGTGTGGGCGTCGGTCTGGCGGCCGTGGCCGTCGTGGTCGGGCTCGCGGGCTGCGACGACGGCGACGGCGGCAGCAAGAAGCGCAAGAAGGCCGACGCGCCCCACGAGGCCGTCCAGACGCAGGGGGACATCACCGAGGCCATCCAGGCCGCCTTCCGCAAGACCTCGGAGGCCAAGTCCGCCAAGGTCCGTATGACGATCACCGTGCCGGCCGGCGCCCAGGGCGGCGGCACCATGCGCATCGCCGGCGTGCAGGGATGGGACCCGGCGGTCATGGACGTCACCATGGACGGCGCCGCCCTCACGGCCGCGGACCCGGACGCCCCCTCCCAGATCCGGATGATCATGCTGGACCAGGCCATGTACATGGACATGGGGGAGAAGTCCGCCGCCGAGATGGGCGGCAAGCGCTGGATGAAGCTGGACCTGAAGGCCGCGGCCGAGGTCAGCGGCAGCAAGGAGCTCCAGCAGAAGATGACCGGCGGCCTGGACAGCACGAACCAGGACCCGGCCGAGCAGCTCGCCCTGCTGCTCCAGTCGCCCAACCTCAAGCACGTCGGATCGGAGAAGGTCGGCGGCGTCGAGGCGGACCACTACAAGGGCACGCTGACCTTCGAGGAGATGGTGGACGCCAACACGTCGTCCGACGTCCTCTCCGCGAAGGAGCGTGAGGCCCTGATCGCCAACCTCAAGAAGGCGGGCGTCAAGGGCTACGACACCGAGGTCTGGGTCAACCGGGACCACTACCCGGTGAAGATGGTCGTGGGGACCAAGACGCCCGAGGGCACGGTCCGCATGAGCGCCTCCTACTCCGACTACGGCGCCGCGGTGAACGTCCAGGCGCCGCCGGCGAAGGACACGGTCGACCTGTTCGGGATGCTGGGGGACATGAAGGCGTCCGGACTGGACGGGGGCACCACCGGCCTGGGCGGCTGACCTGCCCCGGGAACGGATTTGCCTGGCGCGGAGCCGTTCGCGTACCCTTCTGGGGAAGCCAAAGACCGCTGGTTGTTGGCGCGCCCGCGAGGGTGCGGCAGCCGAAGGATCCGCTGATGCGGACGGCCCGCGCAGGTGACAGTGGATGTACTCCCGTAATCGCATCGCGGTTCCGGTCGAGTCACGCCCCGTGCGCCTGCGCCGGGGCGTTTGTTTTTGCCCGGCCCCTTCCCGTGCGGTCCGAATCACCCGGAAGGAGGCCGAGGCTCTATGGCGAGGCCCGACAAGGCCGGTTCGGTCGCAGAGCTGACGGACAAGTTCCGCAGCTCCAACGCCGCCGTGCTGACCGAGTACCGCGGTCTCACCGTGGCGCAGCTCAAGACGCTGCGCCGTTCGCTCGGTGAGAACGCCCAGTACGCCGTGGTGAAGAACACGCTGACCAAGATCGCGGCCAACGAGGCCGGGATCACCGCCCTGGACGACCTGTTCGCGGGTCCGACGGCGGTCGCCTTCGTCACCGGTGACCCGGTGGAGTCGGCGAAGGGTCTCCGTGACTTCGCCAAGGAGAACCCGAACCTCATCATCAAGGGCGGTGTGCTTGACGGCAAGCCGCTGTCCGCCGATGAGATCAAGAAGCTCGCGGACCTCGAGTCCCGCGAGGTGCTGCTCGCCAAGCTGGCGGGTGCCATGAAGGCCAAGCAGGGCCAGGCCGCTGCTGTCTTCCAGGCCCTGCCGTCGAAGCTCGTCCGCACCGTGGAAGCGCTGCGCGCGAAGGCCGAGCAGGGCGGTGCCGGTACGCCGGCTCCCGCCGAGGACGCGGAGTAACCACTCCCGTGCTCTAGCGGGCCCGTACGCCCGCCGACATGTACATCCGGCACCCGCCGAATTAGTGGAAGGACCGCCATCATGGCGAAGCTCAGCCAGGACGACCTGCTCGCGCAGTTCGAGGAGATGACCCTCATCGAGCTCTCCGAGTTCGTGAAGGCCTTCGAGGAGAAGTTCGACGTCACCGCCGCCGCCCCGGTCGCCGCCGTCGTCGCCGGTGGTGCCGCTGGTGGCGCCGCCGCCGAGGCCGTCGAGGAGCAGGACGAGTTCGACGTCATCCTCACCGGCGCCGGCGAGAAGAAGATCCAGGTCATCAAGGTCGTGCGCGAGCTGACCTCCCTGGGTCTGAAGGAGGCCAAGGACCTCGTCGACGGCACCCCGAAGCCGGTCCTCGAGAAGGTCAACAAGGAGGCCGCGGAGAAGGCCGCCGAGTCCCTCAAGGCCGCGGGCGCGTCCGTCGAGGTCAAGTGATCCCTGCCCCTTCCGGGGGGCTGATCAGCCGCGGGGCGGCCACCCTTTCGGGTGGCCGCCCTCGGTCGTTTGCGTGGTGCGTCACCCGCTCCGGCGACCGGCCCGGGTAGGGTGATCATCACCGCTCCGGGACCGTCGGCTTCCTTCAGCTGTGACGATCTCCGCGGGGCGGAGCCCTTGACGAACCGCACGTGGCGCGCGATTCTCAGGACGCGTCGTCACATCGGCCATGGACCGAGGCATGGATCGAGGGCGATGCGGGAATGCCTCACCTGGCAAGCGCGAATGAGGGCATGACGGCTCACAACAAGGGGATCCCACGGACCCCTCCGGAGGACGAGATTGGTGCAGCACCGGTCTCCGAAACTCTGCACTGGACATCAGTGTGCCAAGTGGCTACACTGACCCTTTGCGCTGCCTGTTAGCTGCCGCCTGGCCCGTCACCAGGGGCAAGCCCAAGCCTGAGCACACATGAGGAACCGTCCTGACCAGGGCATCCTTGTCTGCGCCCGGGGGCGGAAGCCGGTACGCGCGTAGTGAGTCCGAGCCCTCGGAAGGACCCCCTCTTGGCCGCCTCGCGCAACGCCTCGACTGCCAATACGAACAACGGCGCAAGCACCGCCCCGCTGCGCATCTCTTTCGCGAAGATCAAGGAGCCGCTCGAGGTCCCGAACCTCCTCGCGCTGCAGACCGAGAGCTTTGACTGGCTTCTCGGCAACGCCGCCTGGAAGGCTCGCGTCGAGGCGGCCCTGGACAGTGGTCAGGACGTCCCCACCAAGTCCGGTCTGGAGGAGATCTTCGAGGAGATCTCGCCGATCGAGGACTTCTCCGGGTCGATGTCGCTGACCTTCCGCGACCACCGTTTCGAGCCTCCGAAGAACTCGATCGACGAGTGCAAGGAGCGCGACTTCACCTATGCCGCGCCGCTCTTCGTCACGGCCGAGTTCACCAACAACGAGACCGGCGAGATCAAGTCCCAGACGGTCTTCATGGGCGACTTCCCGCTCATGACCAACAAGGGCACCTTCGTCATCAACGGCACCGAGCGTGTCGTGGTGTCCCAGCTGGTGCGCTCGCCGGGTGTCTACTTCGACAGCCAGATCGACAAGACGTCCGACAAGGACATCTACTCCGCCAAGGTCATCCCCTCGCGTGGTGCCTGGCTGGAGATGGAGATCGACAAGCGCGACATGGTCGGTGTCCGCATCGACCGCAAGCGCAAGCAGTCCGTCACCGTCCTCCTGAAGGCGCTCGGCTGGACCACCGAGCAGATCCTCGAGGAGTTCGGCGAGTACGAGTCGATGCGCGCCACCCTGGAGAAGGACCACACCCAGGGCCAGGACGACGCGCTGCTCGACATCTACCGCAAGCTGCGTCCGGGCGAGCCGCCGACCCGTGAGGCCGCGCAGACGCTGCTGGAGAACCTCTACTTCAACCCCAAGCGCTACGACCTGGCCAAGGTCGGCCGCTACAAGATCAACAAGAAGCTGGGTGCCGACGCGCCGCTGGACGCCGGTGTGCTGACCGTCGAGGACGTCATCTCGGCGATCAAGTACCTGGTCAAGCTGCACGCGGGCGAGACCGAGACCACCGGCGACAACGGTTCCTCCGTGGTCGTCGAGGTCGACGACATCGACCACTTCGGCAACCGTCGTCTGCGCAACGTCGGCGAGCTCATCCAGAACCAGGTCCGCACGGGTCTGGCCCGCATGGAGCGCGTCGTCCGCGAGCGGATGACCACCCAGGACGTCGAGGCGATCACGCCGCAGACCCTGATCAACATCCGGCCGGTCGTCGCCTCCATCAAGGAGTTCTTCGGCACCAGCCAGCTGTCCCAGTTCATGGACCAGACGAACCCGCTGTCGGGCCTGACCCACAAGCGCCGTCTGTCCGCGCTGGGCCCCGGTGGTCTGTCCCGTGAGCGGGCCGGCTTCGAGGTCCGTGACGTGCACCCGTCCCACTACGGACGCATGTGCCCGATCGAGACCCCCGAAGGCCCGAACATCGGTCTGATCGGCTCGCTGGCCTCCTACGGCCGGGTCAACGCGTTCGGTTTCGTGGAGACCCCGTACCGCAAGGTCGACGAGAACGGTGTCGTCACCGACGAGGTCAACTTCCTCACGGCCGACGAGGAGGACCGCTACGTCATCGCCCAGGCGAACGCCCCGCTGACGGACGACGACCACTTCGCGGAGTCCCGCGTCCTGGTCCGCCGCCGTGGTGGCGAGATCGACTACGTCCCCGGCGAGGACGTGGACTACATGGACGTCTCGCCGCGCCAGATGGTGTCGGTCGCGACCGCCATGATCCCGTTCCTCGAGCACGACGACGCCAACCGCGCGCTCATGGGATCGAACATGATGCGCCAGGCCGTGCCGCTGCTCAAGGCGCAGGCCCCGCTGGTCGGCACCGGCATGGAGTACCGCTGCGCGGTCGACGCCGGTGACGTCATCAAGGCCGACAAGGACGGTGTGGTCCAGGAGGTCTCCGCGGACTACGTCACCGTCGCCAACGACGACGGCACGTACAACACCTACCGGGTGGCCAAGTTCTCCCGCTCGAACCAGGGCACGTCCTTCAACCAGAAGGTCGTCGTGGACGAGGGCGCCCGCGTGATCGCCGGCCAGGTGCTGGCCGACGGCCCGTCCACCGAGCGCGGTGAGATGGCGCTCGGCAAGAACCTCCTGGTGGCGTTCATGCCGTGGGAGGGCCACAACTACGAGGACGCGATCATCCTCAGCCAGCGCCTGGTGCAGGACGACGTCCTCTCCTCGATCCACATCGAGGAGCACGAGGTCGACGCCCGTGACACCAAGCTCGGCCCCGAGGAGATCACCCGGGACATCCCGAACGTCTCCGAGGAGGTCCTGGCCGACCTCGACGAGCGCGGCATCATCCGCATCGGTGCCGAGGTCGTCGCCGGCGACATCCTGGTCGGCAAGGTCACCCCGAAGGGCGAGACCGAGCTGACCCCGGAGGAGCGCCTGCTGCGCGCGATCTTCGGTGAGAAGGCCCGTGAGGTCCGTGACACCTCGCTGAAGGTGCCGCACGGCGAGACCGGCAAGGTCATCGGTGTGCGCGTCTTCGACCGCGAGGAGGGCGACGAGCTGCCGCCGGGCGTGAACCAGCTGGTCCGCGTCTACGTGGCGCAGAAGCGCAAGATCACCGACGGTGACAAGCTCGCCGGCCGTCACGGCAACAAGGGCGTCATCTCCAAGATCCTGCCGATCGAGGACATGCCGTTCCTGGAGGACGGCACCCCGGTCGACATCATCCTCAACCCGCTGGGCGTCCCGTCCCGGATGAACCCGGGACAGGTCCTGGAGATCCACCTCGGCTGGCTCGCCGCGCAGGGCTGGGACGTCTCCGGCCTCGGCGACGAGTGGGCGCGCCGCCTGGCGGCCATCGGCGCCGACCAGGTCGCTCCCGGCACCAACGTCGCCACCCCGGTGTTCGACGGTGCCCGCGAGGACGAGATCGCCGGTCTCTTCGAGGCCACGATCCCGAACCGCGACGGCCGGCGCATGGTGCTGCCCTCCGGCAAGGCCCGGCTCTTCGACGGCCGCTCCGGCGAGCCGTTCCCGGACCCGATCTCGGTCGGCTACATGTACATCCTCAAGCTGCACCACCTGGTGGACGACAAGCTGCACGCCCGTTCCACCGGTCCGTACTCGATGATCACCCAGCAGCCGCTGGGTGGTAAGGCGCAGTTCGGTGGTCAGCGCTTCGGTGAGATGGAGGTGTGGGCCCTTGAGGCGTACGGCGCGGCCTACGCGCTGCAGGAACTCCTCACCATCAAGTCCGACGACGTCCTGGGCCGCGTGAAGGTCTACGAGGCCATCGTCAAGGGCGAGAACATCCCCGAGCCGGGCATTCCCGAGTCCTTCAAGGTGCTCATCAAGGAAATGCAGTCGCTCTGCCTCAACGTGGAGGTGCTGTCCTCGGACGGCATGTCCATCGAGATGCGCGACACGGACGAGGACGTCTTCCGCGCGGCGGAGGAGCTCGGAATCGACCTGTCCCGGCGCGAGCCGAGCAGCGTCGAAGAGGTCTGACGGGCCGGCCGGGGAGCCGCCAGTGAGCGGCTCCCCGCCTCCCCCGGACCGTTCAGACATGTTTGACTTTCGACCCCGAAAGAGGGATTGACGACAAAGTGCTCGACGTCAACTTCTTCGACGAGCTGCGGATCGGCCTTGCGACCGCGGACGACATCCGGCAGTGGTCCCACGGCGAGGTCAAGAAGCCTGAGACCATCAACTACCGCACCCTGAAGCCCGAGAAGGACGGACTCTTCTGCGAGAAGATCTTCGGCCCCACCCGGGACTGGGAGTGCTACTGCGGCAAGTACAAGCGTGTCCGCTTCAAGGGCATCATCTGCGAGCGCTGCGGCGTCGAGGTCACTCGCGCCAAGGTGCGTCGTGAGCGGATGGGCCACATCGAGCTGGCCGCTCCCGTGACCCACATCTGGTACTTCAAGGGCGTTCCGTCGCGGCTGGGCTACCTGCTCGACCTCGCCCCGAAGGACCTCGAGAAGGTCATCTACTTCGCCGCCTACATGATCACGTGGGTGGACGACGAGCGGCGCACGCGCGACCTGTCCTCGCTGGAGGCCCAGGTCTCCGTCGAGCGCCAGCAGATCGAGCAGCGCCGTGACGCGGACATCGAGTCCCGGCAGAAGAAGCTCGAGGCCGACCTCGGCGAGCTGGAGGCCGAGGGCGCCAAGTCCGACGTGCGCCGCAAGGTGCGCGAGGGCGCCGAGCGTGAGATGAAGCAGCTGCGCGACCGTGCCCAGCGCGAGCTGGACCGCCTCGACGAGGTGTGGTCCCGCTTCAAGAACCTCAAGGTCCAGGACCTGGAGGGTGACGAGCTGCTCTACCGCGAGCTGCGGGAGCGCTTCGGCACCTACTTCCAGGGTTCGATGGGTGCCGCGGCGCTGCAGAAGCGCCTGGAGTCCTTCGACCTGGACGAGGAGGCCGCCAAGCTCCGCGAGATCATCCGTACCGGCAAGGGCCAGAAGAAGACCCGTGCGCTCAAGCGCCTCAAGGTCGTCTCCGCCTTCCTGCAGACCACCAACAAGCCCCAGGGCATGGTGCTGGACTGCGTCCCGGTGATCCCGCCGGACCTGCGTCCGATGGTGCAGCTGGACGGTGGCCGCTTCGCGACCTCCGACCTGAACGACCTGTACCGCCGCGTCATCAACCGCAACAACCGCCTCAAGCGCCTCCTCGACCTCGGTGCCCCCGAGATCATCGTGAACAACGAGAAGCGCATGCTCCAGGAGGCCGTGGACGCGCTCTTCGACAACGGCCGTCGTGGTCGCCCGGTCACGGGCCCCGGCAACCGTCCGCTGAAGTCGCTGTCCGACATGCTCAAGGGCAAGCAGGGCCGGTTCCGTCAGAACCTGCTCGGCAAGCGCGTCGACTACTCGGCCCGTTCGGTCATCGTCGTCGGCCCGCAGCTCAAGCTGCACCAGTGCGGTCTGCCCAAGGCCATGGCGCTGGAGCTCTTCAAGCCGTTCGTGATGAAGCGCCTGGTGGACCTCAACCACGCGCAGAACATCAAGTCGGCCAAGCGCATGGTCGAGCGCGGCCGCACGGTCGTGTACGACGTGCTCGAAGAGGTCATCGCCGAGCACCCGGTGCTGCTGAACCGTGCGCCGACCCTGCACCGCCTGGGCATCCAGGCCTTCGAGCCGCAGCTGGTCGAGGGCAAGGCCATCCAGATCCACCCGCTCGTCTGCACCGCGTTCAACGCGGACTTCGACGGCGACCAGATGGCCGTGCACCTGCCGCTGTCCGCGGAGGCGCAGGCCGAGGCCCGCATCCTGATGCTGTCCTCGAACAACATCCTCAAGCCCGCCGACGGCCGTCCGGTGACGATGCCGACGCAGGACATGGTCCTGGGTCTGTTCTTCCTCACCACGGACGCGGAGGAGCGCGAGCTCCGGGGCGAGGGCCGGGCGTTCGGCTCGACCGCCGAGGCGATCATGGCCTTCGACGCGCGCGAGCTCTCGCTGCAGTCGAGGATCGACATCCGGTTCCCGATCGGGACCGTCCCGCCGCGTGGCTGGACCCCGCCGGCGGACGTCGAGGGCGAGGAGCCCTGGCAGCTCGGTGACTCCTTCCGGCTGAACACGACCCTGGGCCGTGCGCTCTTCAACGAGCTGCTGCCCGAGGACTACCCGTTCGTGGACTACCCGGTCGGCAAGAAGCAGCTCTCCGAGATCGTCAACGACCTCGCCGAGCGCTACCCGAAGGTCATCGTGGCGGCGACGCTCGACAACCTGAAGGCGTCCGGCTTCCACTGGGCGACCCGTTCCGGTGTCACCGTGGCCATCTCCGACGTCGTCGTGCCCGAGGCCAAGAAGGCCATCATCGCGGGCTACGAGGCACAGGACGAGAAGGTCCAGAAGCAGTACGAGCGCGGTCTGATCACCAAGGACGAGCGCACGCAGGAGCTGATCGCGATCTGGACCAAGGCGACCAACGAGGTCGCCGAGGCGATGAACGCGAACTTCCCGAAGACCAACCCGATCTTCATGATGGTCGACTCGGGCGCCCGCGGAAACATGATGCAGATGCGTCAGATCGCGGGTATGCGTGGCCTGGTGTCCAACGCGAAGAACGAGACCATCCCGCGGCCCATCAAGGCGTCGTTCCGTGAGGGTCTCACCGTGCTGGAGTACTTCATCTCCACCCACGGTGCCCGTAAGGGTCTCGCGGACACCGCCCTGCGTACCGCCGACTCCGGTTACCTGACGCGTCGTCTGGTCGACGTCTCCCAGGACGTCATCATCCGCGAGGAGGACTGCGGCACCGAGCGCGGCCTCAAGCTGGCGATCGCCGAGCGTGCCGAGGACGGTTCGCTGCGCAAGACGGAGGACGTCGAGACCAGCGTGTACGCGCGCTGCCTCGCGGAGGACGTCGTGGTCGACGGCAAGGTGCTGGCCACGGCCGGCACCGACCTGGGCGACGTGCTCATCGAGCAGCTCATCCACAACGGCGTCGAGGAGGTCAAGACCCGCTCGGTCCTGACCTGCGAGTCCGCGGTGGGCACCTGCGCGATGTGCTACGGCCGTTCGCTCGCGACCGGCAAGCTGGTGGACATCGGCGAGGCGGTCGGCATCATCGCCGCCCAGTCCATCGGTGAGCCCGGCACCCAGCTGACGATGCGTACCTTCCACACCGGTGGTGTGGCCGGTGACGACATCACCCAGGGTCTGCCGCGTGTCGTCGAGCTCTTCGAGGCGCGTACCCCCAAGGGTGTCGCCCCGATCTCGGAGGCGGCCGGCCGCATCCGGATCGAGGAGACCGAGAAGACCAAGAAGATCGTCATCACCCCGGACGACGGTGCCGAGGAGATCGCCTACCCGATCTCCAAGCGTGCCCGTCTGATGGTCGGCGAGGGCGACCACGTCGAGGTCGGCGAGAAGCTGACCGTGGGTGCCACCAACCCGCACGACGTGCTGCGCATCCTGGGTCAGCGGGCCGTCCAGGTCCACCTGGTCGGGGAAGTCCAGAAGGTCTACAACTCGCAGGGCGTGTCGATCCACGACAAGCACATCGAGATCATCATCCGGCAGATGCTCCGCCGGGTGACGATCATCGAGTCCGGCGACGCGGAGCTGCTGCCGGGCGAGCTGGTCGAGCGCGGCCGCTTCGAGACCGAGAACCGTCGGGTCGTGGCGGAGGGTGGCCACCCGGCCTCCGGCCGTCCGCAGCTGATGGGTATCACCAAGGCCTCGCTGGCCACCGAGTCCTGGCTGTCGGCCGCCTCCTTCCAGGAGACGACCAGGGTCCTGACGGACGCGGCGATCCACGCCAAGTCCGACTCCCTGCTGGGCCTCAAGGAGAACGTCATCATCGGCAAGCTCATCCCGGCCGGTACGGGTCTGTCCCGCTACCGCAACATCCGGGTCGAGCCGACCGAGGAGGCCAAGGCCGCGATGTACTCGGCCGTCGGCTACGACGACATCGACTACAGCCCGTTCGGCACCGGCTCCGGCCAGGCCGTCCCGCTGGAGGACTACGACTACGGCCCGTACAACGGCTGAGTCGTCCGCTCGAAGCCGCTGGGCGGCCATCCCTTCGGGGGTGGCCGCCCAGCGGCTTTCCGCCTTCCCTGAAGGGCCTGTGGGGCCCTGCGGGGCGGTCCGGCCGGGGGAGGGGCGGCACGGTCCGGCCGACCGTGCGACGGGACACCCTCGGAACGTGGTTTTCCGGGCATAATGGAGCGATGCGGGCTGCCAACGATGATCGTGAGCGTACGGTGGACGTGCTCAAGGTGGCGTTCGCCGAAGGCCGGTTGACCCAGCCGGAGTTCGAGGACCGGGTCGGGCTGGCCTACCAGGCGGTGACCTTCCAGGAGCTGTACGGACTCACCGCGGACATCCCGCGCCCCCGCCGGCTGCCCACGCCGCCACCGCCCGTCAACGCCAAGGCGGTCGCCTCGCTGGTCTGCGGCGCGGTGGGGATGTTCGGGCTGCTGGTCCCGGGGATACCGGCCGTGGTGCTGGGACACATGGCGCGGCGGGAGATCCGGCGCACGGGTGAGCGGGGCGACGCGCTCGCGGTGTGCGGTCTGGTGATGGGATACCTTCTGACCGCGTTCACGGTCGCGATCACCGCGATCGTCGTTATGGTGGTAGTGGCGGTCAGTCACGGCTGAGTGCGTTCACGCGAGCCCCGGAGGGGCCCGGCGGGAGGGTGCGGCATCGGCCGAGACCATATGTTTTGACCGAAGGCTGAGCGCTGGGTACGCTCTGACCTTGTGCCTGGGGTGTGCCCGGGTTCTCGTGCGTGCACTTGTCCGTACGGGACACCGAGGCCGATACGCCGACAAATACGCATTTTCGCTTCGACGGAAATCGTATGAGGTGCGCGACACACCCGACCGCGTGGGTCGGCGTGAGCCGCTGAAACCCCAGGTTAGAAGTATCGAGTCGGCACACAGAAACCGGAGAAACGGTGCCTACGATCCAGCAGCTGGTCCGAAAGGGCCGGCAGGACAAGGTCGAGAAGAACAAGACGCCTGCGCTGAAGGGCTCCCCCCAGCGCCGCGGCGTCTGCACGCGCGTCTACACGACCACCCCGAAGAAGCCGAACTCTGCCCTGCGCAAGGTCGCTCGTGTGCGACTGACCAGCGGCATCGAGGTCACCGCTTACATCCCGGGTGAGGGTCACAACCTGCAGGAGCACTCCATCGTGCTCGTGCGTGGTGGCCGTGTGAAGGACCTGCCGGGTGTTCGCTACAAGATCATCCGCGGCTCGCTCGACACCCAGGGTGTCAAGAACCGCAAGCAGGCCCGCAGCCGCTACGGCGCCAAGAAGGAGAAGTAAGAATGCCTCGTAAGGGCCCCGCCCCGAAGCGCCCGGTCATCATCGACCCGGTCTACGGTTCTCCTCTGGTGACGTCGCTCGTCAACAAGATCCTGCTGCACGGCAAGCGCTCCACCGCCGAGCGCATCGTGTACG
The DNA here is from genome assembly GCF_055635295.1 of Streptomyces sp. NPDC111520. Lineage (NCBI taxonomy): Bacteria > Bacillati > Actinomycetota > Actinomycetes > Kitasatosporales > Streptomycetaceae > Streptomyces > Streptomyces sp. NPDC111520. The sequence goes on from NZ_JBVKBW010000014.1 coordinate 168,098, forward strand.
GCGCCCTCGAGGGCCTGCGCGAGAAGACCGGGCAGGACCCGGTCATCACGCTCAAGCGCGCCCTGGAGAACGTCAAGCCCTCCCTGGAGGTCAAGTCCCGCCGTGTCGGTGGCGCGACCTACCAGGTGCCGATCGAGGTCCGCCCCGGCCGCGCCAACACCCTGGCGCTGCGCTGGCTGGTGGGTTACTCCCGCGCCCGCCGCGAGAAGACCATGACCGAGCGTCTGATGAACGAGCTGATGGACGCCAGCAACGGTCTGGGCGCCGCGGTCAAGCGTCGCGAGGACACCCACAAGATGGCCGAGTCCAACAAGGCCTTCGCGCACTACCGCTGGTAGTCCGCGCCCCCATCGAGAGAACCGAGAGAAGACTGAAGCCTTATGGCTACCACTTCACTTGACCTGGCCAGGGTCCGCAACATCGGGATCATGGCCCACATCGACGCGGGCAAGACGACGACCACCGAGCGGATCCTGTTCTACACCGGTGTCTCGTACAAGATCGGCGAAGTCCACGACGGCGCTGCCACCATGGACTGGATGGAGCAGGAGCAGGAGCGCGGCATCACGATCACGTCGGCCGCGACGACCTGCCACTGGCCGCTGGAGAACGTCGACCACACCATCAACATCATCGACACCCCGGGTCACGTCGACTTCACCGTCGAGGTGGAGCGCTCGCTGCGCGTGCTCGACGGTGCCGTGACGGTGTTCGACGGTGTCGCCGGTGTCGAGCCGCAGTCCGAGACCGTCTGGCGTCAGGCGGACCGCTACGGTGTGCCGCGCATCTGCTTCGTCAACAAGCTCGACCGCACCGGCGCCGAGTTCCACCGCTGCGTCGACATGATCGTGGACCGCCTCGGTGCGGTTCCGCTGGTCATGCAGCTGCCGATCGGTGCCGAGGCCGACTTCAAGGGCGTGGTCGACCTCGTCCAGATGAAGGCCCTCGTGTGGTCCGCCGAGGCCACCAAGGGCGAGATGTACGACATCGTCGACATCCCGGAGACCCACACCGAGGCCGCCGACGAGTGGCGCGGCAAGCTGCTCGAGGCCGTCGCGGAGAACGACGAAGAGATGATGGAGCTGTACCTGGAGGGCACCGAGCCCAGCCAGGAGCAGCTGATGGCGGCCATCCGCCGCATCACCCTCGCCTCCAAGGGCGGCGCGGGCTCCGTCACCGTCACCCCGGTGTTCTGCGGCACCGCGTTCAAGAACAAGGGCGTCCAGCCCCTGCTCGACGCGGTCGTGCGCTACCTGCCGTCGCCGCTGGACGTCGAGGCCATCGAGGGCCACGCGGTCGGCGACGCCGAGCAGATCATCAAGCGCAAGCCGTCGGACGACGAGCCCTTCTCCGGCCTCGCGTTCAAGATCATGAGCGACCCGCACCTCGGCAAGCTCACCTTCGTCCGGGTGTACTCGGGCCGCCTGGAGTCCGGCAGTTCCGTGCTGAACTCCGTCAAGGGCAAGAAGGAGCGCATCGGCAAGATCTACCGCATGCACGCGAACAAGCGTGAGGAGATCGAGTCGGTGGGCGCCGGCGACATCGTCGCCGTCATGGGCCTGAAGCAGACCACCACCGGTGAGACGCTGTCCGACGACAAGAACCCGGTGATCCTGGAGTCCATGGACTTCCCGGCGCCGGTCATCCAGGTCGCGATCGAGCCCAAGTCCAAGGGCGACCAGGAGAAGCTGGGTGTCGCCATCCAGCGTCTCTCGGAGGAGGACCCCTCCTTCCAGGTCCACTCGGACGAGGAGACCGGCCAGACGATCATCGGCGGCATGGGCGAACTGCACCTCGAGGTGCTGGTCGACCGCATGAAGCGCGAGTTCAAGGTCGAGGCGAACGTGGGCAAGCCCCAGGTCGCCTACCGCGAGACCATCCGCAAGGCGGTCGAGCGGATCGACTACACGCACAAGAAGCAGACCGGCGGTACCGGCCAGTTCGCGAAGGTGCAGATCGCGCTGGAGCCGCTGGAGGGCGGAGACGCCTCCTACGAGTTCGTCAACAAGGTCACCGGTGGCCGCATCCCCCGCGAGTACATCCCGTCGGTGGACTCCGGTGCCCAGGAGGCCATGAAGTTCGGCATCCTGGCCGGCTACGAGATGGTCGGCGTCCGCGTCACCCTTCTCGACGGTGGCTACCACGAGGTCGACTCCTCCGAGCTGGCGTTCAAGATCGCCGGTTCGCAGGCCTTCAAGGAGGGCGCCCGCAAGGCGAGCCCCGTCCTCCTCGAGCCGATGATGGCCGTCGAGGTCACCACGCCCGAGGAGTCCATGGGCGACGTCATCGGCGACCTCAACTCCCGCCGTGGCCAGATCCAGGCCATGGAGGAGCGCAGTGGCGCCCGGGTCGTCAAGGGCCTGGTGCCGCTGTCGGAGATGTTCGGCTACGTCGGCGACCTCCGCAGCAAGACGTCGGGTCGCGCGAGCTACTCGATGCAGTTCGACTCCTACGCCGAGGTTCCCAAGAACGTCGCCGAGGAGATCATCGCGAAGGCCAAGGGCGAGTAATCCAGCAGTTGTTCCCGCACTAGGCTTGACCGGGAGGCTTGGGGGCATTCCGCCGCGAACCGCAAGGGGAGCGTCGGATGCCCCGGCCGCCCGTAACCCAGCAAAGATCACCCTGGCGCCGATGAAGTAAGGCGTACAGCAACTCCACAGGAGGACCCCAGTGGCGAAGGCGAAGTTCGAGCGGACTAAGCCGCACGTCAACATCGGCACCATCGGTCACATCGACCACGGTAAGACGACCCTCACGGCCGCCATTACCAAGGTGCTGCACGACGCGTACCCGGACCTGAACGAGGCCTCGGCCTTCGACCAGATCGACAAGGCTCCCGAGGAGCGCCAGCGCGGTATCACCATCTCCATCGCGCACGTCGAGTACCAGACCGAGGCGCGCCACTACGCCCACGTCGACTGCCCCGGTCACGCGGACTACATCAAGAACATGATCACCGGTGCCGCGCAGATGGACGGCGCCATCCTGGTGGTCGCCGCCACCGACGGCCCGATGCCGCAGACCAAGGAGCACGTGCTCCTGGCCCGCCAGGTCGGCGTTCCGTACATCGTCGTCGCCCTGAACAAGGCCGACATGGTGGACGACGAGGAGATCCTGGAGCTCGTCGAGCTCGAGGTCCGTGAGCTGCTCTCCGAGTACGAGTTCCCGGGCGACGACCTGCCGGTCGTCCGCGTCTCCGCGCTGAAGGCGCTGGAGGGCGACAAGGAGTGGGGCGAGAAGCTCCTCGGCCTGATGAAGGCCGTGGACGAGGCCGTTCCCACCCCGGAGCGCGACGTCGACAAGCCGTTCCTGATGCCGATCGAGGACGTCTTCACGATCACCGGTCGTGGCACCGTCGTCACCGGTCGTATCGAGCGCGGCATCCTCAAGGTCAACGAGACCGTCGACATCATCGGCATCAAGACCGAGAAGACCACCACCACGGTCACCGGCATCGAGATGTTCCGCAAGCTGCTCGACGAGGGCCAGGCCGGTGAGAACGTCGGTCTGCTGCTCCGCGGCATCAAGCGCGAGGACGTCGAGCGCGGCCAGGTCATCATCAAGCCGGGTTCGGTCACGCCGCACACCGACTTCGAGGCCCAGGCCTACATCCTGTCGAAGGACGAGGGTGGCCGTCACACCCCGTTCTTCAACAACTACCGCCCGCAGTTCTACTTCCGTACCACGGACGTGACCGGCGTCGTGACCCTCCCCGAGGGCACCGAGATGGTCATGCCGGGCGACAACACCGCCATGACGGTCGCGCTGATCCAGCCGATCGCCATGGAGGAGGGCCTCAAGTTCGCCATCCGCGAGGGTGGCCGGACCGTCGGCGCCGGCCAGGTCACCAAGATCCTCAAGTAAGGATCCCGGCGATCTGCCGCTTGCCGTAGGCGAGCCGTACGAGGGCCCCGGCCCACCGTTCACGCGGTGGGCCGGGGCCCTCGCCGTCGTTCCGGGGACGGGTCGGGACGGGTCCTCACACCGGGGTGCGCAGTCGCGGCCGCCAGATCCAGGGCGTCGCGTCCGTACCGAAGCCCACGACGGCCGGCCGGTCCCCGGGGCCGGTGTGCAGCGCCGGGAACCCGTACCCGGGGGCGCCCGGGCGGGCCGCGGCGGCCGGGTGCGCGAGGCCGGCGACGTGGGCGGTGCCGTCGCCGGCGCGGCCGGCGAGCAGCCCGTGGGCCAGGGCGAGGGGGCCGTAGCCGTCGAAGTGCCGGGTACGGTCCGACCCGAGCGCCGCGCGGACGAGGCCGAGCCGGTGGACGAGGAGTTCGTCGCTCGCGGGCGGCCGGTACGCCAGCGACAGGGAGCCGTCGGGCTCCGCCGCGGCGGCCGGGGGATCGGCGGGGACCGGCAGTGCGGTCAGCGCCCGGCAGGCGAGCGGCCGGCCCGGCGCGTCCTGGGACCAGTGGTGGACGGCGGTGCGTCCGGCGGCGAACACATGCACCCGCCCCTCGTGGTCCACGACCGCGCTCAGCCCGTCCTGCACCTCGCCGCCGCCCAGGTCCCGCCAGCCGGACCAGCCGCCTTCCGGGTCTCGCACGCGGGTGCTCAGGCCCTTGGCGGCGTTGCGCACGAACAGGTGCACCCGGCCGTCCGGCGCAGCCACCGCGACGGGCACGCCGATCCTGCGGCCCCGGTCCGGGTCGTCCTCGGGGCAGCCGAGCCCCTGCCAGTCGCGGCCCTCCTCCAGCACCACCACGTCGCGGGTGTCGGCCGCCCGGTCGCTCTCCAGCGAGGCGAAGCGCAGCGCGAACAGCAGCGGCCCGCCGCCCACCGGGTCGGTGACGACGCTCAGCGCGGGGGCGAGCGGTCCGCCGCCCAGGTCCCGCGGCGGGCCCCAGCGCCCGCTGCCGGGGGCGGTCTCCCGCCAGCGCACCGCCCGCGTGCCGAGCACGCCGTGGGCGACCAGCCGCCCCCGCGCGTCGGTGCCCGGCACGAGGCGGGTGCCGGGGTGCCGGTAGTGGGTGCTGCGCACCCAGCCCTTGCGGTTGGTCAACGGCCTGCCCAGGCCGACCTGGTAGTCGCCGCAGCCGGAGGGGTCGCCGCACGGCCAGTCCGGGGCGCCGCCGTACGGCGCGAGGTAGCCGGCCTTGCGGCGCAGCAGCGCGGGCGGGAGGTTATGGGGCCAGTGGCGGTTGTAGTAGCCGCGGTAGGCCGTCGTCAGGAAGGCGGGCGCGACGCCTTCCTCGCGGGCCACGGTGTCGGCGTACCGGGCGATCGCCTTCCATGTGAACAGCGCGGTCGCGGTGTGGTCCCAGTGGTCGCTGTAGCCGAGTTGCTCGATGTCCCGTCGCCAGGTGGCCCCGTTGGCCTCCAGGTCCGGGTCGGGGTCGAGCGTGTGGACGACGGTGGGCCGGTGGCGGCGCAGCAGGCCGGCGAGCACGTCCACCAGGAGCTCGTGGGTGTAGGTGCCCTTGGTGGCGTTCGGTGAGCCCGCCGAGGTGAAGGTCGGCAGCGTCATGCCGGGCAGTTGCCACAACTGCGGCAGCCCGACCCTGACGGTCGTGCCGTGCATGGCGAGGTTGAGGAAGACCAGCACCGCCTCGCGGCCGCGCACCCGCAGCGTGTCGACCTCGGCGGTGAGGCCGTGGGCGAGCCGTGTGGTGCCGCGCCGCCAGGGCGTGAAGACGTCGGTGCCGAGCATCGCGGCGTAGGCCTGCCGCAGTCCCTGGTGGCGGGCGGCGGAGTAGGCGGCCTTGTCGGGGGCCGGACGGGGTTGCCCCGGTGGGCGGTTGACGCCGTGCGCCTCGCCCGCGGTGACGTAGACCGACACCACGGGGACGCCCGCCTCGACGAGCTGCACGGTGTCCGGATTCATGAAGTACAGCTCGTCGTCGGGGTGCGCCAGCACCTGCAGCAGCCGTGCCCGGGCGGGCACGGCTCGGAACGCCAGGGGCCCGGGCGCCGGACCGGTCGCGGCGGTCCCGGGCCGGGCGCAGCCGCCCACGGCGGCGGCCGCGGTGCCGGCGGCGAGGGCGGCTGCGGCGGAGAGGAGGCGCCGGCGGGTGGCAACGATCTTCACGCCCGGCTAGAGGGCCGTTCCGTCCGCGAGGTTGCCGGACGCCCCTGCGGCGTGCGCCACTCGGGCGACGCGCGTACGTCACCGGGGCGACACCTGACCCGGCGGCGTGACGGCGTGTCCGCGTGACGGCGTGTCCGCGTGGCGGCGGACCGCCGCGCCCGCTCGCCCGATTGGCGCGCTGCGCGAGCAGGGCCTGAGCACTCGGTGTTACGACTTGTGACGTTCGGTGCACACCCGTACGAGTTCCCGAGGAGCCCCGCCATGCGCCTGTCCCAGCGCCGGGCAGTGGTCGTCGCCGCCGTCCTGACGGCCGTCCTGCCCGCCCTCGGCGGGGCCGCCGCGGCGCCGGAGCCGCCCGGGGCCCCGCTGCGGATGGCGGCGCACGGCGGCATCACCGGGCAGTACCTGGTGATGCTGCGGCCGGGCACCGACCCGGGCTCGGTGCTGCGCAGCGTCGAGGCGCGGGCGATGTTCACGTTCACCAGCGCGCTGGTGGGCTTCGCCGCCCGGCTGACCGACGGGCAGGTCTCCCGGCTGCGCGCGGTGCCGGGGGTGGAGACCGTGGAGCAGGACGCCGAGGTCGCGGCGCCGAAGCCGGACACGCAGACGGCCGCGGCCGCCGCCGAGGTGTCCTGGGGCCTGGCCCGGATCGGCAGCCGGGCCCGCGACGGCGCCGCCTTCGGCGTGCGGGCGACGGGCGCCGAGGTCACCTCGTACGTGATCGACACGGGCATCGACTTCGGGCACGCGGAGTTCGGCGGGCGGGCGGTGCCGGGGTTCGACGCGGTGGGGGACGGCGGGAACGGCGCCGACTGCAACGGGCACGGCACGCACGTCGCGGGGACGGTCGGCGGCGCCACCACCGGGGTCGCCCGGGCGACGAAGCTGGTCTCGGTGCGGGTGCTGGGCTGCGACGGGCGCGGTTCGGTGGCCACGGTGGTCGCCGGGATGAACTGGGTGGCCGAGCACGCGGTGAAGCCGGCGGTCGCCAACCTGTCGACCGGCGGCGCGCGCAGCGAGACGGCCGACCGCGCGGTGGAGGGCCTGGCCGCCGCGGGCGTCTTCCCGGTCGTCGCCGCGGGCAACTCCGACGAGGACGCCTGCGAGGTCTCCCCGGCGGGGGCGCCCGGCGCGTTCACCGTCGCGGCGACCGACGAGACCGACCACAAGGCGTCGTTCAGCAACTGGGGCGGCTGCGTGGACATCAGTGCCCCCGGCACGGGGATCACCTCCGCGGCCATGGGGGGCGGCCTGGTCCGCATGAGCGGTACCTCGATGGCCGCACCGCACGTGACCGGGGTGGCGGCGCTCTACAAGGACACCTTCGGGGACGCCTCCACGCCCTCCCTCGCCGCCTGGCTGCTGGCCAACGCCACCCCTGGCGTCCCGGTCGACGCCCCGGCGGGCACCCCGCGGCTGCTGGTCTACACATCCGGACTGTGACCCGGGTTTGGAGGAACGGGGGCGGGGGGTAAGGTACTGCGCCCCGATTGGCGTCCGACGCGTCCGGTATGGCAGACTAGCCGGGTTGCTCGGTCGAGCGCCGATGCTGCGCGCCTCCCGTCGGGAGGACCGGAAGCGAGTCCCACAGTACTCGTCGTCCCTCGCGGGACGGACGTACGGGAATCTTCCGGGAAGCGTCAGCGGGGTGCTCGCCAGGTGCTCGGTGGGTGTCTTCTCCCACGTATCCCCTCCCTGAGGGTCTCCGCCATGCGGAGATTTAAGGGAAGGGAAGCGACACGCCCGACCGCGTGGGTCGGAGAAGACGGTCGAACCACCGAGTTCCAGAGCGTTCACTAGCAGACAGGACTACGAAGTAGCCATGGCGGGACAGAAGATCCGCATCCGGCTCAAGGCCTACGACCACGAGGTCATCGACTCCTCGGCGAAGAAGATCGTCGAGACGGTGACGCGTACTGGTGCGCAGGTCGCGGGCCCGGTGCCGCTGCCCACTGAGAAGAACGTGTACTGCGTCATCAAGTCGCCGCACAAGTACAAGGACTCGCGCGAGCACTTCGAGATGCGCACGCACAAGCGCCTGATCGACATCCTCGACCCGACGCCCAAGACCGTTGACTCGTTGATGCGCCTGGACCTTCCGGCCGGCGTCGACATCGAGATCAAGCTCTGAGAGGCGCGGAACAGATGGCTAAGCAGATCAAGGGCATCCTGGGCGAGAAGCTCGGCATGACCCAGGTCTGGGACGAGAACAACCGTGTCGTCCCGGTGACCGTGGTCAAGGCCGGCCCGAACGTCGTGACCCAGGTCCGCACGAACGACGTCGACGGTTACGAGTCGGTCCAGATCGCCTTCGGCGAGATCGACCCGCGCAAGGTGAACAAGCCCCTCAAGGGTCACTTCGCCAAGGCCGACGTGACCCCCCGTCGCCACCTGGTGGAGCTCCGCACCGCGGACGCCGCCGAGTACACCCTGGGCCAGGAGATCACCGCCGAGGTGTTCGAGGCCGGCGTGAAGGTGGACGTCACCGGCAAGAGCAAGGGCAAGGGCTTCGCCGGTGTCATGAAGCGTCACAACTTCAAGGGCCTCGGCGCCGGACACGGCACCCAGCGCAAGCACCGCTCTCCCGGCTCCATCGGTGGCTGCGCCACCCCGGGCCGTGTGTTCAAGGGTCTGCGCATGGCGGGCCGCATGGGCAACGAGCGGGTGACCACCCAGAACCTGACCGTTCACGCCGTTGACGCGGAGAAGGGCCTGCTGCTCATCAAGGGCGCGGTTCCCGGTCCGAACGGCGGCCTCGTCCTGGTCCGCACCGCGGCCAAGGGGGCCTGAGGATATGAGCACCATTGACATTCTGTCGCCCGCCGGCGACAAGGCCGGGACCGTAGAGCTCCCCGCCGAGATCTTCGACGCCAAGGTCAGCATCCCGCTGATCCACCAGGTCGTCGTGGCGCAGCTGGCCGCTGCCCGTCAGGGCACGCACAAGGTCAAGACGCGTGGCGAGGTCCGCGGTGGCGGCAAGAAGCCGTACCGCCAGAAGGGCACCGGCCGCGCCCGTCAGGGTTCGACCCGCGCCCCGCAGTTCGCCGGTGGTGGCGTCGTGCACGGTCCCGTGCCGCGTGACTACTCGCAGCGGACCCCGAAGAAGATGAAGGCCGCCGCCCTGCGCGGTGCCCTCACCGACCGGGCTCGTCACAACCGCATCCACGTAGTGACCGGCGTCGTCGAGGGCGAGGCCCCGTCGACCAAGTCCGCCAAGACGCTGCTGGGCAAGATCAGCGACCGCAAGAACGTGCTGCTCGTCGCCGACCGCGCCGAAGAGGTCGCGTGGCTCTCCGCCCGCAACCTGCCCCAGGTCCACATCCTGGAGGCCGGCCAGCTGAACACGTACGACGTGCTCGTCTCCGACGACGTGGTCTTCACCAAGGCCGCCTTCGACCGCTTCACCGGTAACGGCGCCGCCGAGACCGAAGGGAGCGACGCCTGATGGCCGAGCAGACCGCGATCACCAGCAAGACCTTCACGGACCACCGCGACATCCTGGTCAAGCCGGTGGTCTCCGAGAAGAGCTACGCGCTGCTGGACGAGAACAAGTACACGTTCGTCGTCGACCCGCGTGCCAACAAGACCCAGATCAAGCAGGCCGTCGAGGCGGTCTTCTCGGTCAAGGTCACCGGGGTCAACACGATCAACCGTCAGGGTAAGCGCAAGCGCACCAAGACCGGTTTCGGCAAGCGCAAGGACACCAAGCGCGCCATCGTGACCCTCGCTGAGGGCGACCGCATCGACATCTTCGGCGGCCCGGTCTCCTAACGGGGACCGGAACGTGTCGAAGTCCGGAATATTCCGAGGACTGAGAAATGGGTATCCGCAAGTACAAGCCGACGACCCCGGGCCGTCGTGGCTCCAGCGTCGCCGACTTCGTCGAGATCACGCGGTCCACGCCGGAGAAGTCGCTGGTCCGCCCCCTGCACAGCAAGGGCGGCCGTAACAACGCCGGTCGTGTGACCGTTCGCCACCAGGGTGGTGGCCACAAGCGCGCCTACCGCGTGATCGACTTCCGTCGTCACGACAAGGACGGCGTGCCGGCCAAGGTCGCGCACATCGAGTACGACCCCAACCGCACCGCGCGCATCGCGCTGCTCCACTACGCGGACGGCGAGAAGCGCTACATCCTGGCCCCGGCCAAGCTGAGCCAGGGTGACCGGATCGAGAACGGCCCTGGCGCCGACATCAAGCCGGGCAACAACCTGCCGCTGCGCTACATCCCGGTGGGTACGACCGTCCACGCCATCGAGCTGCGTCCCGGCGGCGGCGCGAAGATCTCCCGTTCCGCGGGTTCTTCCGTGCAGCTGCTGGCGAAGGAGGGCTCCATGGCCACCCTTCGCATGCCTTCCGGTGAAGTCCGGCTGGTCGACGCGCGCTGCCGCGCCACCATCGGCGAGGTCGGCAACGCCGAGCAGTCGAACATCAACTGGGGCAAGGCCGGCCGTATGCGCTGGAAGGGCGTCCGCCCGACCGTCCGCGGTGTGGCCATGAACCCCGTCGACCACCCGCACGGTGGTGGTGAGGGCAAGACCTCCGGTGGTCGCCACCCGGTCAGCCCGTGGGGCCAGAAGGAAGGTCGTACTCGCTCGCCGAAGAAGGCCAGCAGCAAGTACATCGTCCGCCGCCGCAAGACGAACAAGAAGCGCTAGGAGCGGGTTTAGATGCCGCGCAGTCTCAAGAAGGGGCCCTTCGTCGACGACCACCTGATCAAGAAGGTGGACGTTCAGAACGAGGCCGGTACCCACAACGTCATCAAGACCTGGTCCCGCCGCTCGATGATCATCCCGGCGATGCTGGGCCACACGATCGCGGTGCACGACGGCCGTAAGCACGTCCCGGTGTTTGTCACCGAGTCGATGGTCGGCCACAAGCTCGGCGAGTTCGCGCCGACCCGCACCTTCCGCGGCCACGAGAAGGACGACCGCAAGTCGCGTCGTCGCTGACCTGCGGAGCGGAACAGTGACGACGAAGACAGACACCGAAGGGACAACCATGGAAGCCAGGGCCCAGGCGCGGTACATCCGCGTCACGCCCATGAAGGCCCGCCGCGTGGTGGACCTCATCCGTGGCATGAGTGCCACGGAGGCTCAGGCGGTCCTGCGTTTCGCCCCGCAGGCCGCGAGCGTGCCGGTGGGCAAGGTGCTCGACAGCGCCATTGCCAACGCCGCGCACAACTACGACCACACCGACGCCCAGTCGCTGTACATCAGCGAGGCGTTCGTGGACGAGGGCCCGACCCTCAAGCGGTTCCGTCCGCGTGCGCAGGGCCGTGCCTACCGGATCCGCAAGCGGACCAGCCACATCACCGTGGTCGTCAGCAGCAAGGAAGGGACCCGGTAATGGGCCAGAAGGTTAACCCGTACGGGTTCCGGCTCGGCATCACCACGGACTTCAAGTCCCGCTGGTACGCCGACAAGCTGTACAAGGACTACGTCAAGGAAGACGTCGCCATCCGCCGGATGATGACGCAGGGCATGGAGCGGGCCGGCATCTCGAAGGTTGAGATCGAGCGCACCCGTGACCGCGTCCGCGTCGACATCCACACCGCCCGGCCGGGCATCGTCATCGGCCGTCGCGGCGCGGAGGCCGACCGCATCCGCGGCGACCTGGAGAAGCTGACCGGCAAGCAGGTCCAGCTGAACATCCTCGAGGTCAAGAACCCGGAGACGGACGCTCAGCTGGTGGCCCAGGCCGTCGCCGAGCAGCTGTCCTCCCGCGTCTCCTTCCGTCGTGCCATGCGCAAGAGCATGCAGAGCACGATGAAGGCCGGCGCCAAGGGCATCAAGATCCAGTGCGGTGGCCGCCTCGGCGGCGCCGAGATGTCCCGCTCGGAGTTCTACCGCGAGGGTCGCGTCCCGCTGCACACCCTGCGCGCCAACGTCGACTACGGCTTCTTCGAGGCCCGTACGACCTTCGGCCGCATCGGCGTGAAGGTGTGGATCTACAAGGGCAATGTCAAGAACATCGCCGAGGTCCGCGCCGACAACGCCGCCGCCCGTGCCGGCAACCGCCCGGCCCGTGGTGGTGGCAACGACCGTCCGCAGCGCCGCGGTGGCGAGCGCGGCGGCCGTGGCCGTCGTCCCCAGGGTGACGCCCAGGCCCCCAAGGCCGAGGCGACCACCGCTGAGGCTCCGGCTGCGGAGACCACCGGAACGGAGGCCTGACCCCCATGCTGATCCCCCGTCGGGTCAAGCACCGTAAGCAGCACCACCCGAAGCGTGATGGCATGGCCAAGGGTGGCACCGAGCTGGCGTTCGGTGAGTACGGCATCCAGGCCGTCACCCCCGCGTACGTGACGAACCGGCAGATCGAGTCCGCTCGTATCGCCATCACCCGTCACATCCGCCGTGGCGGCAAGGTCTGGATCAACATCTACCCGGACCGTCCGCTCACGAAGAAGCCGGCCGAAACCCGCATGGGTTCCGGTAAGGGTTCCCCGGAGTGGTGGATCGCGAACGTCAAGCCCGGTCGGGTGATGTTCGAGCTGTCCTTCCCGAACGAGAAGGTTGCGCGTGAGGCGCTCACCCGAGCCGCCCACAAGCTTCCGATGAAGTGCCGGATCGTCCGGCGCGAGGCAGGTGAGCTGTAATGGCGGCCGGTACCAAGGCGACCGAGCTGCGCCAGCTGGGCGACGAGGAACTCGTCGGCAAGCTGCGTGAGGCCAAGGAGGAGCTGTTCAACCTCCGCTTCCAGGCGGCCACCGGACAGCTCGAGAACAACTCCCGGCTGAAGGTTGTCCGCAAGGACATCGCCCGGATCTACACCCTCATGCGTGAGCGTGAGCTCGGCATCGAGACGGTGGAGAGCGCCTGATGAGCGAGAAGAATGTGACTGAGAGCAGCGAGCAGCGCGGTGACCGCAAGACCCGTGAGGGCCTCGTGGTCAGCGACAAGATGGACAAGACCGTTGTGGTCGCCGTCGAGGACCGTGTGAAGCACGCCCTGTACGGCAAGGTCATTCGCCGTACCAACAAGCTCAAGGCGCACGACGAGCAGAACGCCGCGGGCGTCGGCGACCGTGTCCTCCTCATGGAGACCCGGCCGCTGTCCGCGAGCAAGCGCTGGCGCGTCGTCGAGATCCTCGAGAAGGCCAAGTAACACCGCCCGGCCGGCCGGCACGTAATTCCTGCGGGGGGTTCCCCGCAGGACGGTTCCGCCAGGCTCTCCGGGCCCGCCCCGGAGGGAACCGGCAGACGATCAGGAGATAGACGTGATCCAGCAGGAGTCGCGACTGCGTGTCGCCGACAACACGGGTGCGAAGGAGATCCTTTGCATCCGTGTGCTCGGTGGCTCCGGTCGCCGCTACGCGGGAATCGGTGACGTCATCGTCGCCACCGTCAAGGACGCGATCCCCGGTGGCAACGTGAAGAAGGGCGACGTCGTCAAGGCGGTCGTCGTGCGCACCGTCAAGGAGCGCCGCCGTCCCGACGGTTCGTACATCCGCTTCGACGAGAACGCGGCCGTCATCCTCAAGAACGACGGTGACCCCCGCGGCACCCGCATCTTCGGCCCCGTGGGCCGGGAGCTGCGCGAGAAGAAGTTCATGAAGATCGTCTCGCTCGCGCCGGAGGTGCTGTAACCGATGAAGATCAAGAAGGGCGACCTGGTCCAGGTCATCACCGGTAAGGACAAGGGCAAGCAGGGCAAGGTCATCGCGGCCTACCCCACTGAGGACCGTGTCCTGGTCGAGGGTGTCAACCGGGTCAAGAAGCACACCAAGGCCGGCCAGACCGCTCGCGGTTCGAAGACCGGCGGCATCATCACGACCGAGGCGCCCGTCCACGTCTCCAACGTCCAGCTGGTCGTTGAGAAGGACGGCAACAAGGTCGTGACTCGCGTCGGCTACCGCTTCGACGACGAGGGCAACAAGATCCGCGTTGCCAAGCGGACGGGTGAGGACATCTGATGACTGCCACCACTTCGCCTCGTCTGAAGGCGCGCTACCGCGAGGAGATCGCGGGCAAGATGCGTGACGAGTTCCAGTACGAGAACGTCATGCAGATCCCCGGCCTCACCAAGATCGTGGTCAACATGGGTGTGGGCGACGCCGCCCGCGACTCCAAGCTGATCGAGGGCGCGATCCGCGACCTCACCACGATCACCGGCCAGAAGCCGGCCGTCACCAAGGCCCGGAAGTCCATCGCGCAGTTCAAGCTGCGTGAGGGTCAGCCGATCGGCGCCCACGTCACCCTCCGCGGTGACCGCATGTGGGAGTTCCTGGACCGTCTGCTGTCGCTCGCGCTCCCGCGCATCCGCGACTTCCGCGGTCTGTCGCCGAAGCAGTTCGACGGCCGTGGCAACTACACCTTCGGTCTCACGGAGCAGGTCATGTTCCACGAGATCGACCAGGACAAGATCGACCGCACCCGGGGTATGGACATCACCGTGGTGACCACGGCGACCAACGACGCTGAGGGCCGCGCGCTCCTCCGTCACCTCGGCTTCCCGTTCAAGGAGGCGTGAGCCGTGGCGAAGAAGGCTCTTATCGCGAAGGCCGCCCGCAAGCCCAAGTTCGGCGTGCGTGGCTACACGCGCTGCCAGCGCTGTGGCCGTCCGCACTCCGTGTACCGCAAGTTCGGCCTGTGCCGCGTGTGCCTTCGTGAGATGGCGCACCGCGGTGAGCTGCCGGGCGTGACCAAGAGCTCCTGGTAACCACCAGGGCTCTCGGTAAGCAGATGAGTGGCGGGAGCCCGGCCCTGCATACCGTAAGGTAGAAGGGTTGGGCGCCCGCCGCCCATGACCGTCTTACTACGCCGTAGGTCCCCGCGCCGCACCCGTCCCCAGTCTCATGGGGGAGAGGGATGGCGCATATAGGAAACCCCGGCGAGAGAGGCCTAAGGCCATCACATGACCATGACTGACCCGATCGCAGACATGCTGACGCGTCTGCGGAACGCGAACTCCGCGTACCACGACGAGGTCACCATGCCGTTCAGCAAGATCAAGTCGCACATCGCGGAGATCCTCCAGCAGGAGGGCTACATCCAGGGCTGGAAGGTCGAGGACGCCGAGGTCGGCAAGAACCTCACCATCGACCTCAAGTTCGGTCCGAACCGCGAGCGCTCGATCGCCGGCATCAAGCGCATCAGCAAGCCCGGTCTGCGGGTCTATGCAAAGTCCACCAACCTGCCGAAGGTGCTCGGCGGCCTGGGCGTGGCGATCATCTCCACCTCCCACGGGCTGCTCACCGACAAGCAGGCAAACAAGAAGGGCGTGGGTGGGGAAGTCCTCGCCTACGTCTGGTAGTCGGGAAACGGAGGTATAGCCATGTCGCGTATTGGACGGCTGCCCATCCCGGTTCCCGCCGGCGTGGACGTCACCATCGATGGCCGGACGGTCTCGGTGAAGGGCCCCAAGGGTTCCCTGACCCACACCGTTGCCGCGCCGATCGACATCGTCAAGAGCGAGGACGGCACCCTTCAGGTGTCGCGTCCGAACGACGAGCGTCAGAACAAGGCCCTGCACGGCCTGTCCCGCACGCTGGTGGCGAACATGATCACCGGCGTGACCGTGGGCTACGTGAAGAAGCTCGAGATCAGCGGTGTCGGCTACCGCGTCCAGGCGAAGGGCTCCAACCTGGAGTTCGCCCTGGGCTACAGCCACCCGATCGTCGTCGAGGCCCCCGAGGGCATCGCCTTCAAGGTCGAGAACCCCACCAGGTTCTCGGTCGAGGGCATCGACAAGCAGAAGGTCGGCGAGGTCGCCGCGAACATCCGCAAGCTGCGGAAGCCCGACCCGTACAAGGCCAAGGGCGTCAAGTACGAGGGCGAAGTCATCCGCCGCAAGGTCGGAAAGGCTGGTAAGTAAGCCATGGCATACGGCGTGAAGATCGCCAAGGGCGACGCTTACAAGGGCGCTGCCAAGAAGCGTCGCCACATCCGCGTCCGCAAGCGGATCTCGGGCACCGAGGTGCGTCCGCGCCTGGTCGTGACCCGTTCCAACCGGGGCATCACGGCGCAGGTCATCGACGACCTGAAGGGCCACACCCTGGCCTCGGCCTCGCACCTGGACACCTCGATCCGTGGTGTCGAGGGTGACAAGACCGAGCAGGCGAAGAAGGTCGGCCAGCTGGTCGCCGAGCGGGCCAAGGCGGCCGGCGTCGGGACCGTCGTGTTCGACCGCGGTGGCAACCGGTACGCCGGTCGCATCGCTGCCCTTGCCGACGCCGCCCGCGAAGCCGGGCTCGGTTTCTGAGCCGGTTCCGTAGCTAGCGGAAACAGAGAGAGGTAATCCAATGGCTGGACCCCAGCGCCGCGGTGGCGGTGCCGGTGGCGGCGAGCGGCGGGACCGGAAGGGCCGTGACGGCGGCGCAGCTGCCGCCGAGAAGACCGCGTACGTTGAGCGCGTCGTCGCGATCAACCGCGTCGCCAAGGTTGTGAAGGGTGGTCGTCGCTTCAGCTTCACCGCGCTGGTCGTGGTGGGCGACGGTGACGGCACCGTGGGTGTCGGTTACGGCAAGGCCAAGGAGGTGCCGGCCGCCATCGCCAAGGGCGTTGAGGAGGCCAAGAAGCACTTCTTCAAGGTCCCCCGCATCCAGGGCACCATCCCCCACCCGATCCAGGGCGAGAAGGCCGCGGGCGTCGTCCTGCTCAAGCCTGCTTCCCCCGGTACGGGTGTCATCGCCGGTGGTCCGGTGCGCGCCGTCCTGGAGTGCGCCGGTATCCACGACGTGCTGTCGAAGTCGCTCGGCTCCGACAACGCGATCAACATCGTGCACGCCACGGTGGAGGCTCTGAAGGGCCTGCAGCGCCCCGAGGAGATCGCCGCCCGTCGTGGCCTGCCGCTCGAGGACGTGGCCCCGGCTGCTCTGCTCCGGGCGCGTGCTGGGGTGGGTGCGTAATGGCTCGCCTCAAGGTCACGCAGGTCAAGTCCTACATCGGCAGCAAGCAGAACCACCGTGACACCCTGCGTTCGCTCGGCCTGAAGCGGCTGAACGACGTCGTGGTCAAGGAGGACCGCCCGGAGATCCGCGGCATGGTCCACACCGTCCGCCACCTCGTCACGGTCGAGGAGGTCGACTGACATGGGAGAGCAGTCTCCGCTGAAGGTCCACAACCTCCGTCCCGCCCCGGGCGCCAAGACCGCCAAGACCCGCGTCGGTCGTGGTGAGGCCTCCAAGGGCAAGACGGCCGGTCGTGGTACCAAGGGCACGAAGGCCCGCTACCAGGTTCCGGAGCGCTTCGAGGGTGGGCAGATGCCCCTCCACATGCGCCTCCCGAAGCTGAAGGGCTTCAAGAACCCGTTCCGCACCGAGTTCCAGGTCGTGAACCTGGACAAGCTGGCCGCGCTCTACCCCGAGGGTGGCGAGGTCACGGTGGCCGACCTGGTCGCCAAGGGTGCCGTGCGGAAGAACCAGCTCGTCAAGGTGCTGGGCACCGGCGAGGTCTCCGTGGCGCTGCAGGTGACCGTCGACGCGGTCTCCGGCTCCGCCAAGGAGAAGATCACCGCCGCGGGCGGCTCGGTCACCGAGCTCGTCTGAGTGTGATGCCACATCCAGCCGGGGATGTTCCGCACTTTCGTGCGGGGCATCCCCGGTTGGTCATTCCGGGGACGGATGCTCGCCGGTAAGGTGGGCCGGGCTAGTCTTGCGGAGCCTGTGTGCTGACGCGGGTAAGGCAACCCCGATCGTTTTGCAGTTCCACCATTCGTAGCTTTCAACACCGTCACCTCCCGCCCAAGAAGCGGGGGGCGCAGGAGGCACCGTGCTCACCGCGTTCGCCCGGGCGTTCAGGACGCCCGACCTGCGCAAGAAGCTGCTGTTCACGCTGGCCATCATGGTGCTGTTCCGGCTGGGAGCCCACATCCCGATCCCGGGTGTCGACTACCAGGTGGTCAACTCCTGCATCAAGGCGGTCGGAGGGAACCAGGGCCTCTTCGGCCTGGTGAACCTCTTCAGCGGCGGCGCTCTTCTGCAGCTCACGATCTTCGCGCTCGGCATCATGCCGTACATCACCGCGAGCATCATCCTGCAGCTGCTCACCGTGGTCATCCCGCGCCTGGAAGCCCTCAAGAAGGAGGGCCAGGCCGGCCAGACGAAGATCACGCAGTACACGCGCTACCTGACCGTGGCGCTCGCGATCCTGCAGGGCACCGGCCTGGTGGCCACCGCCCGCTCCGGCAGCCTCTTCCAGCAGTGCCCCGACCGCTTCAACATCGTCCCCGACCAGTCGATCTTCACCACGGTCACGATGGTCATCACGATGACCGCGGGCACCGCCCTGATCATGTGGCTGGGTGAGCTGATCACCGACCGCGGCATCGGCAACGGCATGTCGATCCTGATGTTCCTGTCGATCGCGGCCGGCTTCCCGGGCGCCCTCTGGGCGATCAAGAAGTCCGGGAACATCGCGGACGGCTGGGTCGAGTTCGGCGCCGTCATCATGGTGGGTCTGGCGATGGTCGCCCTGGTCGTCTTCGTCGAGCAGGCGCAGCGCCGCATCCCCGTGCAGTACGCGAAGCGCATGATCGGTCGTCGTTCGTACGGAGGAACCTCCACCTACATCCCGCTGAAGGTGAACCAGGCGGGTGTGATTCCCGTCATCTTCGCGTCATCGCTCCTGTACATCCCGTCACTGGTGGTCCAGTTCAGTGGATCCACCTCGACCTGGGCAAACTGGGTCAGGGACAACCTGGTCAAGGGCGACCACCCGATCTACATCACCGCGTACTTCCTGCTGATTGTCTTCTTTGCCTTCTTCTACGTGGCCATCTCGTTCAACCCCGAAGAAGTCGCGGACAACATGAAGAAGTATGGTGGGTTCATCCCGGGCATCCGGGCTGGTCGTCCCACCGCGGAGTACCTCAGCTACGTGCTCAACCGCATCACGTGGCCGGGCGCGATGTACCTGGGTCTGATCGCCCTGGTGCCCACTGTGGCGCTGGTGCTGTTCAACGCGAACCAGAACTTCCCGTTCGGCGGGACGAGCATCCTGATCATCGTGGGTGTCGGCCTGGAGACCGTGAAGCAGATCGAGAGCCAGCTTCAGCAGCGTAACTACGAAGGGTTCCTCCGCTGATGCGCATCGTCCTCGTCGGGCCTCCCGGGGCCGGCAAGGGTACGCAGGCCGCGTACCTTGCCAGGAACTTGTCGATCCCGCACATCTCCACGGGCGACCTCTTCCGGGCGAACATCAGCCAGGGCACCGAGCTGGGCCGCAAGGCCCAGGAGTACATGGACGCCGGACGGCTGGTCCCCGACGAGATCACCATCGGCATGGCCAAGGACCGCATGCTGCAGCCGGACGCCGGGAACGGCTTCCTGCTCGACGGCTTCCCGCGGAACGTGGGCCAGGCCCAGGCACTCGACAAGATCCTCGCCGAGAACGGGATAGCGCTGGACGCCGTCCTGGACCTGGAGGTCCCCGAGGAGGAGGTCGTCAAGCGGATCGCCGGTCGCCGGCTGTGCCGCAAGGACGGCGGCCACGTGTTCCACGTGGTCTACAACACTCCGGCCGTCGAGGGCGTGTGCGACCAGTGCGGTGGTGAGCTGTACCAGCGTTCGGACGACACCGAGGAGAAGGTGCGGGTCCGGCTGGAGGAGTACCACAGCAAGACCGAGCCGATCATCGACTACTACAAGCAGCAGGGCCTGGTGCGCACCATCTCGGCCCTGGGCAAGGTCACCGAGGTGACCAAGCGGGCGATGGACGCGCTGCAGGACAAGAAGGACTCGGGCGACAGCGCCGCCTGAGCACATGCGTGACCGTTGCGGCCGCGGTGTCCCCCAGGACCCCGCGGCCGTACCGTTGAGGTATCCCGTGGGACGAAGGAAGGCCAGGACCGATGGTGGAGATCAAGACCCCCGAGCAGATCGCGAAGATGCGCGCGGCGGGCCTGGTCGTCGCGGCGATCCACGAGGCCACCCGTGAGGCGGCCGTACCCGGGGCCACCACCAAGGACCTGGACGACGTGGCCCGCAAGGTCCTCGCCGACCACGGGGCCAAGCCGAACTTCCTCGGCTACGGCGGCTTCCCCGCCACCATCTGCACCTCGGTGAACGACGTGGTCGTCCACGGCATCCCGGACACCGCGACCGTCCTGAAGGACGGCGACGTCATCTCGATCGACTGCGGTGCCATCGTCGACGGCTGGCACGGCGACGCGGCGTACACCGCCTTCGTCGGCAGCGGTCACGCCCCGGAGCTCGTGGAGCTGAGCCGGGTGACCGAGGAGTCCATGTGGGCCGGCATCGCCGCCTTCCGCAAGGGCGACCGGCTGGTCGACATCTCCCGTGCCATCGAGACGTACATCCGGCGGCAGCCGAAGCCCGGCGGCGGCAAGTACGGGATCATCGAGGAGTACGGCGGCCACGGCATCGGTTCGCAGATGCACATGGACCCCCACCTGCTGAACTACGTCTCGCGCAAGCGCGGCAAGGGCCCGCGCCTGGTGCCGGGCATGTGCCTGGCCATCGAGCCGATGGTCAGCCTGGGCACCCCGCTCACCCATGTCCTCGAGGACGAGTGGACGGTCAAGACCGACGACGGCACCTGGTCCTCCCACTGGGAGCACTCCGTCGCGCTGACCGAGGAGGGCCCGCTGGTCCTGACCGCCCGCGACGGCGGCAAGGCCAAGCTGGCGGAGTACGGGATCACGGCCGCGCCGGACCCGCTCGCCTGAGCGCCCCCTCCGTACCGCTTAACGATCTTCGTTCGGGGGCATACACCCCGGATTCGTCTTTCAGGAACGGCTGGCGTAGACTGTCACGTCGGCTCGCGAATGCCTTCAGGCATGCCAAAAGCCGACCAAGGTAGCCGATCCCGAAAGCAGGACATGGCCAAGAAGCAAGGCGCCATCGAGATCGAGGGCACCGTGATCGAGTCTCTGCCGAACGCTATGTTCAAGGTGGAGCTGCAGAACGGTCACAAGGTCCTCGCGCACATCAGTGGCAAGATGCGGATGCACTACATCCGCATCCTTCCCGATGACCGAGTCGTTGTGGAGTTGTCTCCCTACGACCTCACGCGCGGACGGATCGTCTACCGCTACAAGTAGATCTCACGACCCGGAGAACCTGAATTCCATGAAGGTCAAGCCGAGCGTCAAGAAGATCTGCGACAAGTGCAAGGTGATCCGCCGCCACGGCCGGGTCATGGTCATCTGCGACAACCTGCGCCACAAGCAGCGCCAGGGCTGACGCACGCCGACCTGCACCTCGCAGTTCTTCGCGCGACGCGAGCAACACATGTACATACGCAGCACCCGTCCGGCCGGAGAGCCTCCGGCTGACGGCACCTCCGGCGGGGGCCGGAGACCTGATCCGTACCTCGTACGGCGGTCAGGAACGGTGCTGCGGAAGACCCCCGGACACCACAGGAGCCATTGAATGGCACGCGTTTCAGGTGTCGACATCCCGCGCGAAAAGCGTGTGGAGGTCGCCCTCACCTACGTCTTCGGCATCGGCCGCACCCTGGCCCAGGAGACCCTCGCCGCCACCGGCGTGAACCCGAACACCCGGGTCCGCGACCTGGACGAAGAGGACCTGGTCAAGATCCGCGAGTACGTGGACGCCAACATCAAGACCGAGGGTGACCTCCGTCGCGAGATCCAGGCGGACATCCGTCGCAAGGTCGAGATCGGCTGCTACCAGGGCCTGCGCCACCGTCGCGGCCTGCCGGTCCACGGCCAGCGGACCCACACCAACGCCCGCACCCGCAAGGGCCCGCGTCGCGCCATCGCCGGCAAGAAGAAGCCGGGCAAGAAGTAGTCCTCAGCGGACGCTCGTCAGCGGTCTTCGCTGTAGGACCGACCACCTCCCGTAGGAGTTAGTAGATGCCCCCCAAGGGTCGTCAGGGCGCTGCCAAGAAGGTGCGCCGCAAGGAAAAGAAGAACGTCGCTCACGGCCACGCGCACATCAAGAGCACGTTCAACAACACCATCGTCTCGATCACGGACCCGTCCGGCAACGTGATCTCCTGGGCCTCCGCCGGCCACGTCGGCTTCAAGGGCTCGCGCAAGTCGACCCCGTTCGCCGCGCAGATGGCCGCCGAGTCGGCCGCGCGTCGCGCGCAGGAGCACGGCATGCGCAAGGTCGATGTGTTCGTCAAGGGCCCCGGCTCCGGCCGTGAGACCGCGATCCGCTCCCTCCAGGCCACCGGCCTCGAGGTCGGCTCGATCCAGGACGTCACTCCGACCCCGCACAACGGATGCCGCCCGCCGAAGCGCCGGCGCGTCTGATCAGCAATCCGCTGAGCAGGTAGGAGAAAAACAGGAATGGCGCGTTACACCGGGGCCGACTGCAAGCGTTGCCGTCGGGAGAAGCAGAAGCTCTTCCTCAAGGGGAGCAAGTGCGAGAGCGCGAAGTGCCCGATCGAGATCCGTCCTTACCCCCCGGGTGAGCACGGACGCGGGCGCACCAAGGACAGCGAGTACCTGTTGCAGATGCGCGAGAAGCAGAAGTGCGCGCGCATCTACGGTGTCCTTGAGAAGCAGTTCCGCGGGTACTACGTGGAGGCGAACCGCAGGTCCGGCAAGACCGGTGAGAACCTGCTCCGCATCCTCGAGTCCCGGCTGGACAACGTGGTCTACCGGGCGGGCTTCGCCAAGTCGCGCGATCATGCGCGGCAGCTGGTCCGTCACGGCCACTTCCTCGTGAACGGCGTCAAGACCGACATCCCGTCGGCCCGTGTCGTCGCGAACGACATCGTCGAGGTCCGTGAGTCCTCCCGCAGCCTGACGCCGTTCGCGGTGGCCCAGGGGGAGGCAGGCGAGAGGACCGTCCCGGCCTGGCTGGAGGCGATCCCCTCACGTCTGCGGATCCTCGTGCACAACCTGCCCGAGCGCCCGGTGATCGACACCCAGGTGCAGGAGCAGCTGATCGTCGAGCTCTACTCGAAGTAGCAGGGCTCACGGTCCCGGGCGGTGCGGCACACCTTGTGCCGCACCGCCCGTACCCTTGAAGCCTCGGCATCAAATAGTGGGTGCCGGAGACTGGAGGCAATACCCCATGCTGATCGCTCAGCGCCCCTCGTTGACCGAAGAGGTCGTCGACGAGTTCCGCTCCCGGTTCGTGATCGAGCCGCTGGAGCCGGGCTTCGGCTACACCCTCGGCAACTCGCTCCGCCGCACGCTCCTCTCCTCGATCCCGGGTGCCGCCGTCACCTCGGTCCGGATCGACGGCGTCCTGCACGAGTTCACCACCGTGCCGGGCGTCAAGGAGGACGTCACCGACCTCATCCTCAACATCAAGTCCCTGGTCGTCTCCTCGGAGCACGACGAGCCGGTCGTGATGTACCTGCGCAAGCAGGGCCCGGGTGTGGTCACCGCCGCCGACATCGCGCCCCCGGCCGGTGTCGAGGTGCACAACCCCGACCTCGTCCTGGCCACGCTGAACGGCAAGGGCAAGCTGGAGATGGAGCTGACCGTCGAGCGCGGTCGCGGCTACGTCTCCGCCGTGCAGAACAAGCAGCAGGGCCAGGAGATCGGCCGCATCCCGGTCGACTCCATCTACAGCCCGGTGCTCAAGGTCAGCTACAAGGTCGAGGCGACCCGTGTCGAGCAGCGCACCGACTTCGACAAGCTGATCGTCGACGTCGAGACCAAGCCCGCGATGCGTCCCCGTGACGCCGTGGCCTCGGCCGGCAAGACCCTCGTCGAGCTGTTCGGTCTCGCCCGCGAGCTGAACGTCGACGCCGAGGGCATCGACATGGGCCCGTCCCCGACGGACGCCGCCCTGGCGGCGGACCTCGCGCTCCCCATCGAGGAGCTCGAGCTCACCGTCCGTTCCTACAACTGCCTCAAGCGCGAGGGCATCCACTCCGTGGGCGAGCTCGTGGCGCGCTCCGAGGCGGACCTGCTCGACATCCGCAACTTCGGTGCGAAGTCGATCGACGAGGTCAAGGCGAAGCTGGCCGGCATGGGCCTGGCCCTGAAGGACAGCCCGCCCGGATTCGACCCGACCTCCGCCGCCGACACCTTCGGTGCGGACGACGACGCCGACGCCGGCTTCGTGGAGACCGAGCAGTACTGATGAACTGCCTCCAGGCGTCCGCCTGGGGGGTTCCTGACACCGGTACCTGACACGGCCGGTGCAGATCTGAGGAGAAACACCATGCCGAAGCCCGCCAAGGGTGCCCGTCTGGGCGGCAGCGCCGCGCACGAGCGTCTGCTTCTCGCGAACCTCGCGAAGTCGCTGTTCGAGCACGGTCGCATCACCACCACCGAGGCCAAGGCGCGCCGTCTGCGTCCGGTCGCGGAGCGCCTGATCACCAAGGCGAAGAAGGGCGACATCCACAACCGTCGCCTGGTGCTGCAGACGATCACGGACAAGGGCATCGTCCACACGCTCTTCACCGAGATCGCCCCGCGGTACGAGAACCGCCCGGGTGGTTACACCCGCATCACCAAGATCGGCAACCGTCGCGGCGACAACGCGCCGATGGCGGTCATCGAGCTGGTGGAGGCGCTGACCGTGGCCCAGCAGGCCACGGGCGAGGCGGAGGCCGCGACCAAGCGCGCGGTCAAGGAGTCCGAGGCCAAGACCGAGGCTCCGGCCGAGGTCGAGGACAAGGCCGAGGCCACCGAGGCTCCGGCCGAGGAGTCCAAGGACGCCTGACGTCCCGACCGGACGGGCCCGCCCCCAGATCGCTGGGGGCGGGCCCGTCCGCGTGTTTGAGAGGATCTGCGGGTGAGTGTGGCGAGCGATGAGGTGGAGCCCGGGTACGTCCGGGTGCGGCTGGACCTGGCGTACGACGGGGCCGAGTTCTCCGGGTGGGCGAAGCAGCGCAGCAGGCGGACCGTCCAGGGCGAGCTGGAGTCGGCCCTGCAGACGGTGCTGCGGCTGCCCGATCCGGTCGAGCTGACCGTCGCCGGTCGTACGGACGCGGGTGTGCACGCCCGGGGACAGGTCGCGCACGTCGACCTGCCGGAGGAGGTCTGGGAGCGGGAGGGCGACAAGCTGCTGCGCCGGCTGGCCGGACGGCTGCCCTGGGACGTACGGGTGTGGAGGGTCTCGCGGGCCCCGGCCGGCTTCAACGCGCGCTTCTCCGCGATCTGGCGCCGCTACGCCTACCGCGTCGGCGACCACCAGGGCGGGGTGGACCCCCTGCTGCGGGGGCACGTGCTCTGGCACGACCGGCCGGTGGACGTCGAGCTGATGAACGAGGCGGCGCGCAGGCTGCTCGGCGAGCACGACTTCGCGGCCTACTGCAAGAAGCGGGAGGGTGCGACGACCATCCGCACCCTCCTGGAACTGCACTGGGTACGGGACGCCTCCGGCCTGGCCGTGGCGACCGTACGCGCCGACGCCTTCTGCCACAACATGGTGCGCGCCCTGGTCGGGGCGATGCTGCTGGTCGGCGACGGGCACCGGCCGGCCGGCTTCCCCGGCGAGGTCCTGGCGGGACGGGTGCGGCACTCGGCGGTCAACGTGGTGCGGCCGCACGGGCTGACCCTGGAGGAGGTCGGCTACCCGGCCGACGAACTGCTGGCCGCGCGCAACCGCGAGGCCCGCAATCTGCGCACGCTGCCGCTGCCGCGGGCCTGAGCGGCGGCCGGGTCGCCGTACCGGATCATCTGCGGCGGCGGCTCATCCGCGGCGGCGCAGTGCCGTGACCACCTGGGTGAGGACGTAGCCGGAGCCCAGGGAGGTCAGCACCAGCGGGACGGGGCGGAGCCGGTCGTGGAAGGCGCCCCACCAGGAGAAGCAGGCGGCCGGGACGACCAGCAGCACGTACAGCGCGCGCGTCGCCCACCAGCGGCCCGGCAGGCGCACCGGAGTGCCCCGCGGGGGGAGCGGCATGCTGCCCTGCTCCGCGGTGAGGGTGTCCCTGACCCCGGAGAGGAAGCCGCGCGGGGCGAGTACCCGGGCCCCGGGGACGCCGTCGAGCGCCGCCGGGCGTTCACCGAACCCCTCCGGCAGCGCCGGCAGGCCCAGTGCCGTCACCGTGTCCGCCAGCCGCCGCCCCGGGGCGTCCATGCCGCGCAGCAGCGCCGTGAGGGGCCGGGCGTCGCGGACGCCGTAGGCCGCGGCGAGGGCGGCGGCCGTGGCACCGGCGGTGTCCAGGGACGGCACGGGCGCGCCCGGCGCCCATTCGTGCGCGGCGACCTTCCGGCCCTTGGCGTACAGCGTGATCCCGTACCGGTCGCCGGAGCGCTGCAGGACCACGGCAGGCCACTTCTCGCCCGCCGTGAAGAGGTCGACGGCCCCGGCCAGGCTGCCCTCCCCGGTCAGCTCGACATGGGTGAAGCCCGCTCCCGCCGGGGCCAGCCGCAGCCCGGTCCGGCACAGCAGCGCCGCCTGCGCGACGGAGGTGAGGGGCGCGGAGGCCACCGCCAGGGTGCGCGGCGCCCAGTCGTGGCCGCCGGCCGGGACGGGGACCGCGGGCGGGGTGCCGAAGAACGGGGTGCGGGTGGCGACCTGCATGCGCACCCCGGTGCGGAAGTCCAGGAACTCCTGGCGGGGGTCGGTGCCCAGGTGGGCCCACGGGAAGCCGGTGGCGTGCACGCCGATGTCACGGAAGACGCGCAGCGCCTCCTGCCACCGGCCGGCGCGCACCAGCATCAGCGCCAGGTGGTTGCGGAACTCCGCCGCCTCCGGATCGCCCGGGTCGTACCAGCCGGACAGCTCCAGGGCGCGGTCCACGGCGGCGGCGACGCGGGCCGGCTCGACGGCGTCCGCGCCGGACGCGTCGTCGGCGGCGGTCCCGCCCGCGACGATCTCGTACTCGACGGCGGCGAGCAGCGGCAGCGCGTTGATCTTCGAGCCGGGCAGGGCCTCCTCGGCGGCCTGCTCGGCGAAGTCGAACATCTCGTGGTGGGTGCCGTACCACTTCGCGCACAGGTACTGCAGCGCGGAGGCGTGGCAGCCGTAGTGGTGCGGGGCGCGCTCGACGGCCTCGGCCCAGTACGCGTCGAAGATCTCCCGCGAGGACTGCATCCCGCGCGCGTGGGTGAGCGCGACGCGCCACGGGACGGGGTCGGCGGGGTTGAGCTCGGCGGCGGCGCCGATCACGGGAACCGCGTCCTTGAGCAGTGTGAAGAAGGCCTTGAACTGCTCCGGCGAGACCAGCGAGGCCCGGGCGCCGCTGCGTATCTCCCAGGCCTGGTGGACGCGCAGGTCGGCCTTGACCAGGCTCGCGTCCGGGTCCTCCGGGGCGGCGGCGAGCCAGGCGTCCAGCCAGCCGGGGTTGTGGAGGGCGAACTGCGCCAGCTCGGAGACGTAGGTGTCGCGCAGCTCCCACTGGCAGCCCAGCCGGGTCGCGGACAGCAGCTCCCGGGCGGGCCCGTGGTCGCCGCCGCCCGCCGCGGCGAGCGCGCCGCGCAGCGGGAGGTCCGGGACGTCCAGGACGACGGCCTCGTCCGGCGGCAGGCCGGCCCCGACGGCGGAGCCGTGGCGGAGCATGCGGGGCAGGGTCAGCAGCGTACGCAGGGAGGGCATGCCGTTCCGGTCCGGTGGGGTGGGGTCAGTTGGCCGGTGGGGCGGCCTCGGAGGCCATCGCGGCGTCGGCCTGGTCCCTGCCGCGCTGGACGATGCGGTTGAAGGCGTAGTTGAAGCCGTCCTGGCCGGCCTGGCGGGAACCGTCCGAGCTGGTCGCGGCCTTGCCGCCCTTGGGGCCGGCGATGGTGAAGTAGGCGTAGCGGCCCACGGCGCCGGACTTGGACCAGCACGCCACGCCGTGGCAGAAGTCGGCGACGCCGCCGCCGTTCAGCGGGCGCAGGAACTTGTTGGTCCGGGCCACCTTCTTGGCGGTGGCCGCGTCCTTGAACACGGCCACGCCGACGGTGACCGCGGAGCCGCCGCGGGTGTACGTGACGCGCATCATGCGGGTGCAGCCGTTGCGTTCGAGGGCGGTGGCCAGCGAATCGGTCGCGGCGTCAGCGCAGTCGCGGTTCTCCTTGGTCGCGGTCTTCACGTAGGAGCGGCCGCCGGAGTAGTCCAGCTTCTTGCCGGGGAAGAGGGTGCCGGCGCCGAGCGGGGCGGTGTCCTTTGCGGCGGTGGAGAGGAAATCCAGCGGGCCGTAGGTCGGGCCGGGGGAGACCTCCGAGAAGGAGGGCTCGGGCGGCAGGGCGACGTCGGAGGCGGGGGCCGAGGCGGTCGCGGTGGGGGAGGGGGCGGGGCTGCCGCCGGAGCTGACCACGGCGACCGTGACGATCCCGGCGACGGCCGCGGCGGCCAGGACGCCGCCGCCTATGAGGAGCAGCCGCCGGCGGCGCCTGGCGCCGGCCTCCGCTTCGTCGGCGAGCGCCGACCAGTCCGGCTGGTCGCCGGCACGCGGGGCGTACTGCGGCTGCGAGGGGCCCCGGGTGCCCTGCCCGGCCTGCGGCGGTGCCCAGTCCGGCGGCGGGGTCCAGGCGGGTTGCTGTGGCTGGTGGTCGGGGCCGCCGACGACCTGGCCGCGGAGCACCTGGCGCTGCTCCCCGGGGGTTCCCGGGACGCCTTGCTGTCCCGGCGGTGCGGTCCATCCCTGGTTCGGGTTGTACGGCTGCTGCGGCCCGTCAGTCATGGCGCGGATTCTATAGAGGAGAAAACCCGTTTGGCGGTGAGCGACCGCGCTACGAGAATCCAGGCATGGGACATGTGGACGTTGCGCATCTGGAGTACTACCTGCCGGACGGCCGGGTGTTGCTGGGCGACGTCTCGTTCCGGGTGGGCGAGGGCGCCGCGGTGGCCCTCGTCGGGGCGAACGGCGCCGGCAAGACGACCCTCCTGCGGCTGATCTCCGGGGAGTTGAAGCCGCACGGCGGCACGGTCACGGTGAGCGGCGGGCTGGGCGTCATGCCGCAGTTCGTCGGCTCGGTACGGGACGACCGCACCGTACGGGACCTGCTGGTGTCCGTGGCGCCGCCGCGGATCCGCGAGGCCGCCGCGGCCGTCGACGCCGCCGAGCTGGAGATCATGGCGCAGGACGACGAGGCCGCCCAGCTGGCCTACGCGCAGGCGCTCAGCGACTGGGCGGAGGCCCGCGGCTACGAGGCGGAGACGGTCTGGGACATGTGCACCACGGCCGCGCTGGGCGTGCCCTACGAACGGGCCCAGTGGCGCGAGGTGCGCACGCTGTCGGGCGGCGAGCAGAAGCGGCTGGTGCTGGAGGCGCTGCTGCGCGGCACCGACGAGGTGCTGCTGCTGGACGAGCCGGACAACTACCTCGACGTCCCCGGCAAGCGCTGGCTGGAGGACCAGCTGGAGCAGACCAGGAAGACGGTGCTGTTCGTCTCGCACGACCGGGAGCTGCTGGCCCGCTCCGCCGAGAAGATCGTCAGCGTGGAGCCGGGACCGGCCGGCTCGGACGTGTGGGTGCACGGCGGCGGTTTCGCCACGTACCACGAGGCGCGGCGGGAACGCTTCGCGCGCTTCGAGGAGCTGCGGCGGCGCTGGGAGGAGGAGCACGCCCGGCTGAAGAAGCTCGTGCTGACCCTCCGTCAGCAGGCGGCGATCAGCCCCGACATGGCCTCCCGCTACCGCGCCGCGCAGACCCGGTTGCGGAAGTTCGAGGAGGCGGGGCCGCCGCAGGAGCCGCCGCGCGAGCAGGACATCCGCATGCGGCTGTCCGGCGGGCGCACCGGCCTGCGCGCCGTCACCTGCGCGCGGCTGGAGCTGACCGGGCTGATGAAGCCGTTCGACCTGGAGGTCTTCTACGGGGAGCGGGTGGCCGTCCTCGGCTCGAACGGCTCGGGCAAGTCGCACTTCCTGCGGCTGCTGGCCGGGGATCCCGGCGTGCGCCACACGGGGGAGTGGAAGCTGGGGGCGCGCGTCGTGCCGGGCCACTTCGCGCAGACGCACGCGCATCCGGAGCTGATGGGGCGCACCCTCGTCGACATCCTGTGGACCGAGCACGCGCGCGACCGCGGCAAGGCGATGTCCGCGCTGCGGCGCTACGAGCTCGACCGGCAGGGCGACCAGCGCTTCGACCAGTTGTCGGGCGGGCAGCAGGCACGCTTCCAGATCCTGCTGCTGGAGCTCGCCGGGGCGACGGCGCTGCTGCTGGACGAGCCGACCGACAACCTGGACCTGGAGTCGGCGGAGGCCCTGCAGGAGGGTCTGGAGGCGTTCGACGGGACCGTGCTCGCGGTCACCCACGACCGCTGGTTCGCCCGCAGCTTCGACCGCTACCTGGTCTTCGGCTCGGACGGGCTCGTCCGGGAGGTTCCGGAACCGGTGTGGGACGAGACCCGGGTCGTCAGGGAGCGGTGACCGGGGCCGGGGCGGAGAAGGAGCCGGGGCCGGGCGCGGAGCCGGGGCCCGCGGGACGGGCGCACGGGCGGGGGCGGCGGGTGCTGGCGCGCCCCCGCACCGGCTGTTTTGACCCGAACGGGCAGCCGCGGGTATTCTGCAGGTTCGTTATGCGTATTGGCTTGCTCGTTCTCACGTGAGAGGCCGCTACGCCGGTTCACCGGGCCGATGACCAGCGTTCGCCCTGCGGTATGCGTCGCCGCAGGCGATAGGGCTGTCGTGATCGTCCGGGTGGCCTTGTCAGTACCCACTCACTGAAGAAGCGAAGGCTACGACCGTGCGTACGTTCAGCCCCAAGCCCGGCGATGTCCAGCGCCAGTGGCACGTCATTGACGCGCAGGACGTCGTCCTGGGCCGTCTGGCGTCCCAGACCGCGTCCCTCCTGAGGGGCAAGCACAAGCCGATCTATGCGCCTCACGTCGACACCGGTGACTTCGTCATCATCATCAACGCCGACAAGGTGCACCTCTCCGGCAACAAGAAGCAGCAGAAGCTCGCCTACCGCCACTCGGGCTTCCCGGGCGGTCTGCGCTCCGTCCGTTACGACGAGCTGCTCGACAAGAACCCCGAGAAGGCCATCGAGAAGGCCGTCAAGGGCATGCTGCCCAAGAACAGCCTGGGCCGCCAGATGCTCTCGAAGCTGAAGGTGTACGCGGGTGCGGAGCACCCGCACGGCGCCCAGCAGCCGGTTCCGTTCGAGATCAGCCAGGTCGCGCAGGGCTAGTCCCGGCCACCACCGACACAGAAAGCATCTGAGGAGCATCGTGGCCGAGACCACCCCTGAGACCCCTCTCGTCGAGGACGGCGAGATCGTGGAGACCATCGAGATCCCGGAGGAGTACACCTCCGAGTCCCTCGCCTCCCGCTTCGGCGAGCCCCAGCCGGCCGCCGGTACGGGCCGCCGCAAGGAGTCCGTCGCCCGCGTCCGGATCATCCCGGGCTCCGGCAAGTGGACGATCAACGGTCGCACCCTTGAGGAGTACTTCCCCAACAAGGTGCACCAGCAGGAAGTCAACGAGCCGTTCAAGATCCTTGAGCTCGACGGCCGTTACGACGTCATCGCCCGGATCAACGGCGGCGGCATCTCCGGCCAGGCCGGTGCGCTGCGCCTGGGCGTCGCCCGTGCGCTGAACGAGGCGGACGTCGACAACAACCGCGGCCCGCTCAAGAAGGCCGGCTTCCTGACCCGCGACGCGCGCGAGATCGAGCGCAAGAAGGCCGGTCTGAAGAAGGCCCGCAAGGCGCCGCAGTACAGCAAGCGCTAAGCATCGCGCGCGCTGCATTGCACGTACGCCCCGGAGGCACTTTGTGCGTCTCCGGGGCGTACGCGTTTCGGGGGGTATAGACGTATAACCGGATGAACGCCCGAAGCGTACGGGGCGGAGCACGGCAACATCTCGGAGGAAAGACGTGGGACGACTTTTCGGTACGGACGGTGTGCGCGGTGTCGCGAACGCGGATCTGACGGCCGAGCTGGCGCTCGGACTGTCGGTCGCGGCGGCGCACGTGCTCGCCGAGGCGGGCACGTTCGAGGGCCACAAGCCGGTGGCGGTGGTGGGACGGGATCCGCGCGCGTCCGGAGAGTTCCTGGAGGCCGCCGTGGTGGCCGGGCTCGCCAGCGCAGGCGTCGACGTGCTGCGGGTGGGCGTGCTGCCGACCCCGGCTGTGGCCTACCTCACCGGGGCGCTCGGCGCCGACCTGGGCGTGATGCTCTCCGCGAGCCACAACGCGATGCCCGACAACGGCATCAAGTTCTTCGCCCGGGGCGGCCACAAGCTCGCCGACGAGCTCGAGGACCGCATCGAGTCCGTCTACGAGGAGCACCGCACCGGCGCCCCCTGGGACCGCCCCACCGGCGCCGGCGTGGGCCGCGTGCGCGAGTACGACGAGGGCTTCGACCAGTACGTCGCCCACCTGATCGCCGTCCTGCCGCACCGCCTGGACGGTCTGAAGATCGTCCTGGACGAGGCCCACGGCGCCGCCGCCCGCGTCTCCCCCGAGGCCTTCGCCCGGGCCGGCGCCGAAGTGATCACCATCGGCGCCCAGCCGGACGGCCTCAACATCAACGACGGCTGCGGCTCCACCCACCTGGAGCTGATCAAGGCCGCCGTCATCGACCACGGCGCGGACCTCGGCATCGCCCACGACGGCGACGCCGACCGCTGCCTGGCCGTGGACCACCAGGGCAACGAGGTCGACGGCGACCAGATCCTGGCCGTCCTGGCCGTCGCCATGCGCGAGGCGGACCGGCTGCGCAAGAACACCGTCGTCGGCACCGTGATGTCCAACCTGGGCTTCAAGCTCGCCATGGAGCGCGAGGGCATCGGCCTCGTCCAGACCGCCGTCGGCGACCGCTACGTGCTGGAGTCGATGAAGGAGCACGGCTACGCGCTCGGCGGCGAGCAGTCCGGCCACGTGATCATCCTCGACCACGCCACCACGGGCGACGGCACCCTCACCGGCCTCATGCTGGCCGCCAGGATCGCCTCCACCGGGCGTTCGCTGACCGAGCTGGCGGCCGTCATGGAGCGGCTGCCGCAGGTCCTGGTCAACGTCCGGGACGTGGACAAGAGCCGCGTGGAGACCTCCACCGAGCTGTCCGCGGCCGTGGCCGAGGCGGAGGCCGAGCTCGGCACCACCGGCCGGGTGCTGTTGCGCTCCTCCGGCACCGAGCCGGTGGTCCGCGTCATGGTCGAGGCCGCCGACATCGACCACGCCCGCTCCGTGGCCGGCCGGCTCGCCGACGCCGTGAAGTCCGCGCTCGGCTAGACCGGCATCGGCCCGGCCGGCTAGGAAGCGCGCGACACCGTACGCCGCCTGCGCTGCATCGCCCAGAAGCCCTTCTGGGCGAGCAGCGTCAGGACGCCCGCGATGACGATGCCCGCCAGGTTGACGCCCAGCTGAGCCGAGGAGCCCCACAGCTCGCGGTAGTCCCCGTAGGACAGCGCGAGGGCGGCGTTGGCGGCGGCCGGGACGGTGGTCACCGAGATCGCCACCCCGACCAACGCACCGGACTTGGCGGACGTCAGCGAGAGGATCCCGGCGATCCCGGCGAGGAAGGCCACCACGAAGGAGCTGGCGTCCGGCTGCCAGATGAAAGCGGTCGACGGATGCGGCGCCGTGAAGTCGTCCACGCTGAAGACGCCGAGGACGTCCATCAGGTAGTTGAAACCGCCGGTGAGGACCATCGCCACCGGGAAGCCCACCACCAGCGCCACCAGCGAGCGCCGGGCCAGCCGTCCGCGGCGCTGGACCAGGCCGGTGCACACACCGGCCAGCGGCCCGAACTCCGGGCCCACCACCATCGCGCCGACGATCAGGATCGCGCTGTCCAGCATCACCCCGCAGGCCGCCAGCATCGTCGCCAGGGCCAGGAACGCCAGATAGGTGACGGTGAGGGTGGACTCCTCGTGGGTGGCGTCGGTCAGCGACTCCCACAGCACGGCGTCCGCGCCCTCACCGGGCGCCTCCTCCTCGGCCCTGTCTGCGCTGTCCGACAGTGACAGGTCGATGTGCTCCACCGCGATGGAGCCCGCCTCGGCGACACCCATGCGCCGCAGGGCCCGCAGCAGTTCGTCACCCGCCTCGCGCGCGACGTCGCACATGACGATGTCCCCGCGTGGGTTGCGGGCCGCGCCGGGCAGCACCGCGACGTGGGTGGCGCCGACGGTTCCCTCGACGAGGGAGAGGACCTCGTCGGTGCTCCCCTGCGGGACGATCATCCGAAGATGCAGCATGCGGGGCAGGCTACCCCCGGCCGGCGCACTACAGCTTGCGCAGGGAGAGCTTCTGCACCTTGTGGTCGGGGCCCTTGCGCAGGACCAGGGTGGCCCGGCCGCGGGTGGGGAGCACGTTCTCCAGCAGGTTGGGCTGGTTGATCCCGCGCCAGGTGTGGCGGCCGTACTCCATGGCCTCCTCCTCGGAGACCTCGGTGTAGCGGTGGAAGTACGACAGCGGGTTCTGGAAGGCGGTCTCGCGCAGCTCGCGGAAGCGCGCCAGGTACCACTGCTCGATGTCCTCGGTGCGCGCGTCCACGTACACGCTGAAGTCGAAGTAGTCGGCGAGCGCGACCCGGGTGCGGCCGTCCTTGCCCGGCAGCGCGGGCTGCAGGACGTTCAGGCCCTCCACGATGAGGATGTCCGGCCGCCGGACCACCAGCTCCTCGTCCGGCACGATGTCGTAGATCAGGTGCGAGTAGACGGGCGCGCGCACCTCGTCCTTGCCGGCCTTCACGTCGGCCACGAAGCGGGTCAGCGCGCGCCGGTCGTACGACTCGGGGAAGCCCTTGCGGGACATCAGCCCGCGGCGCTGGAGCTCGGCCTTGGGCAGCAGGAAGCCGTCGGTGGTGACCAGCTCCACCCGCGGGTGCTCGGGCCAGCGGGCGAGGAGGGCCTTCAGGATGCGCGCCGTGGTCGACTTGCCGACCGCGACGCTGCCGGCGACGCCGATGACGAAGGGGGTGCCGGCCTGCGAGCGGCCCTCCCCGGTGTCGTCGAGGAAGGTGTTGACCGCGCCGCGCAGGCCGTGGGTGGCGCCGACGTAGAGGTTGAGCAAGCGCGACAGCGGCAGGTAGACGTCGATCACCTCGTCGAGGTCGATGACGTCGCCGAGGCCGCGCAGCCGCTCGACCTCCTCCGCGGTGAGCGGCAGCGGCGTGCGGTCGCGCAGCGCGCTCCACTCGGCCCGTGTCAGGTCGACGTAGGGAGTCGCCTCCGACCTGGGCCGGTGGGCGCTTTGGGGCATCGAGGAGACCGGTGTGATCACAGTCCATTGTTAACGGAGTTCGAACGGGACCGCGGAGTGGGGTGCGTCACGCGAAGGAGCGGACGACGCCACGGGCCGGTGCCGCCAGGAGGTGCGGGTCGCCGTCGTGGGGGGGGGGGGGGGGGGAAAGGGGCCAACACCCCAGACACACCTTGGCCTCCTCCCCAGTCGCACCCTTTTCTGGCCTTTCTGCCGGGGTGTTTGAAGGGTGCTCCGCGGTTGACCT
>NZ_JBVKBW010000014.1:203299-210230 GCF_055635295.1 Streptomyces sp. NPDC111520
GTTAGAGTGGGCCCGGGGGGGGGGGTGTCTAAAGAAAGGGACGACACGACACCACGTGCGGGCACCCCGGGGGGGTGGGGTTCCCCTTTGTGGTGCCGGCCCCCCCCCCCCCCCCCCCCCCCCCACGACGGCATGCGGCCCTATGCCGAGGTCAGACTCTGCGCGGGCCTGGCGGCCGGGGTGTCGGACGGGTCGTCCGGGGCCGACTGCCCTCGCCGGCCCCGGAGCCGGCGCAGCAGCACCGGCCAGGCCAGGACCAGCAGCGACCCCCCGGCGGCCGCCGAGCCCAGCCGCAGCCCCGGCGGTCGGAAGTCGCAGCTGATCCGGGTGGTGTCGCCGTCCAGCGGCACCGAGATCAGGCCGAGGTAACCGTCGGCCGGCTTCGCCTCACCGTCGCCGGCGGCACACTGCCAGCCGGCCGTCCGCGGGACGGCGATCACGGCCGTGCCCGTGCTCCCGGCGGGCAGTTCGGCCTCCAGACCGCTGCCGCTGACCTGGACGTCGGTGGCCGCGGTGGCCTTGAGCCGCTGTACGGCGGCGGCGAGGCGGGCCGGGTCCAGGCAGCCCACGGGCTGCTCGGGCAGCACGCCTGACCCGGCGGCACTCAGCTCGACGGTGAGCGGGGTCGTCCCAGCGGCCGTGCCGAGCCGTCGCATCGCGGCGCCCAGCTGCGGCGGCTTGCCCCGGAACTTCGCGGCCGGTCCGCCGGGGAGTTGCGCGGTCCCGGTGTAACCGGGGGCCCACAGGTACACCTCGCTGCCGGACGGGCAGGAGAAGGTGAGCCGGTCCGTGACCCCCGCGTCGGCCCCACTGCCCCCGGAGAGCTTGTAGCCCTGGTCGGCGGTGCGGGCGGGGGCCTGGCCGTCGGCCGGGCGGAGCGAGACGCCGGGAAGGGTGTAGACCTGCGCGCCGAGCAGTTGTTCCTGGTTGCGGAAGGCCGACCGGCCGAAGGCGGGGGGCTGCTCGGACGGCCGCACGGTGACCAGCGGCGGCACGTCCCTGCGGGTGACCGTCATGGTGTCGGGGTGCACCCGGGCGCCGACCGAGAAGATGACGTCGGTGACGGGATTGTCCAGGCTCTGCGGCGACCGGCCGAGCGCGGACCAGCCTCCGCCCAGGGAGAACAGGGTCCGGCTGAGCGCGATCGAGGTGAGGCTGCTGTAGTACTGCGCCCCCTGCCCACCGACGACCAGCGGATCGTTGCCGACGCCCTGCGGGAGGCCGGGGTCGGTGCGGTACCGCGGCCAGCCGTCCGCCTCGGCCACCAGCTGACTCTGGCGTTCCTGGTACTCCCCCCACACCGGGTGGCTGGGGAACTTGTGCTGCCGCGCCTGGGCCGCGTAGTCCGCGCTGACGGCGGCCTGTCCGAGCTGCGACCCCAGGAGCAGTACGGCCGCGGACGCCACCAGGAACCGGCGGGGCCGGCGGGCGGTCAGGCCCAGCAGCGCCACGGCGCCTGCCGCGGCCGCGGTGCCCGCGACCAGGGTGGGTACCGTCCAGCTGCTGATGAGCTCGCTCCGCATGGCGCCCGCGGTGATCAGCGCCAGCGCCCCCAGACCGCCGAGCAGCGGCCGGAAGCCCGGTACACCGTGCGCGAAGGCCTGCCAGGCGGCGATCACCAGCAGCCCGCTGAAGATGAACGCCTGCCGGTAGGCGCTGCCGTTGGGCGTGCTGAAGGCATGCCAGGCCAGATGGGTGGGCCCCCACTGCATGGACGCCACCATCCCCACGACCAGCAGGCTCCACACCACCCGCACGCGTGCGGGCACCGCGCCGTTGAACGGCAGGCACAAGGCGAGGAGCAGCACCGCGGTGCCCACGTAGACGGCGGGATCCAGCGAGCTGTAGGTGGCGGGGAGCATCCGGGCGAGTACGTCCGTCCAGCCCCGGGGCGAGAACTCCCTCACCGACCCGGGATAGGCGTGCCGGGTGCCCAGCGCGATGGTGAACAGCAGCGGCGCGGACAGACCGATGCCGAGCGCCGTGGTGAGCGCGGCGCGCAGTACGGCCGTGCAGCGCTCCTTCAGCGTGGTGTCGCTGAGCAGCAGTTGGGCGATGAGCACCAGGCCGGCGCCGATGGTGGCCATGTACGCGGTGTAGAAGTTGGCGATCCAGACGACCGCGACCAGCGCCGTGCCGAGCAGTCGGCGACGGCCGTGTCGCGCCCACTCCCCGACCAGGCACAGCACCGGGAATCCGATCAGTCCGTCCAGCCACATGGGGTTGATCGCGCCCTGGAAGAGCGACCAGCCGCACAGCGCGTACCCGGAGCCCAGGACCGCCGCCACCCAGCCGCGGCCGCGCCTCATGGAGAGCAACAGCCAGGCCATCGCAGCTGCGGCGACGGCCAGTTTGAGCACGGTGATCGCGTAGAGCGCCAGGTCGATCCGGTCCCGCGGGAAGAGCACCACCAGCAGCGCGAAGGGGCTGCCCAGATAGGTCCCCACGTCGGGCAGTGAGCTGGAGCCGTAGCCGGACTGCCAGTTGACCGGCAGGCCGCCGTCCGTGCGACCGTGCAGGAGGTCCCACAACCAGGTGTGGAAGGGGACGAACTGGTTGGCGAGGTCGATCACACTGCGGGAGCGGGGTCCGAAGGGGAAGCTCCGGGCCAGCGCGTCGCCGGCGCAGATGGCGACGGCCGTGAGCAGCGCGGCGAGTCCCGCGGCACGCAGGCGCTCCCTGTCCGGCGTCCGGATTGACATCTGGCCCCTTTCGCTCCCGACGGTCTTCCGGAATAACGGACGCTGCTTATACGGGCGCGCACGTACGAAGACCGGACCGATCGCCCGAAAATCGGACTGATCTCGGGGATGCTAGCAGCACGATTAAACCGCCTGGCCCGCTCCACATCGCACCGCGGCAGGGGGACGACGTGCGGAGTGCCGGGGCGGCCGGAGGTGCCGGTGTCCTTGTTCAATAAGTGGACTTGCTTTCGTTACCCACCGCACATCCTCGGCGGGTACACAGGGCACCCTGTCGGTCCGTCGGGCCGATTTCGCCGCCGCCCCCGTAATTGGACTCGTGTTACGGTCGCTGCGCACTTGGCCCAGTAGCACGCTTGGAGCGAGAAGCATGCTCATATCCGTCGTGGTTCCGTGCTTCAACGAAGAGGACGTCATAGCCCGCTTCCATGACCATCTGGTCATGGAACTCGCGATGATCGGCCATGACTTCGAAATCGTCTACGTGGACGACGGAAGCCGGGACCGGACCCTCTCCATCCTCGAGCAGCTGGGCGACCGGGACGGTCACGTGCGGTTTGTCTCCTTCAGCCGCAACTTCGGCAAGGAGGCGGCCATGCTGGCGGGGCTGCAGCACGCCTCCGGCGACGCAGTCGTGATCATGGACGCGGATCTGCAGCACCCGCCGGAGCTCATCAGGCGCATGGTCGACCTGCACGCCGACGGCTACGACCAGGTGATCGCCAAGCGGACCAGGGAGGGTGACCGGGTCACCCGGACGATCGCCGCCCGTGCCTACTACCGGCTCATCAACCGCCTGGTCGACGTGGAACTGGTCGACGGCGTCGGTGACTTCCGGATGCTCTCCCGCCGCGCGACGGACGCGGTGCTCGAGCTCACCGAGTACAACCGCTTCTCCAAGGGCATCTTCGCCTGGGTGGGATTCTCGACCGCCACTTTCGAGTACCAGAACGCCGTGCGCGAGCAGGGCCGCAGCAAGTGGACGTTCGGCAAGCTGCTCAACTACGGACTCGACGGCCTGCTGTCCTTCAACAACAAGCCGCTGCGCATGGCGCTGTATCTCGGCATGCTGCTGCTTTCCGTCGCCTTCGCCTACGCCGCATGGATTGTCGGTAGCGCGTTGGTTAACGGAGTGCGAACTCCTGGATATGTCACGCTCGTGGTGGTCATCACGGCGCTCGCGGGTGTACAGATGGTCATGCTGGGAGTGGCCGGCGAATATGTCGGCCGAATTTACTACGAGGTCAAGCGGCGCCCGCACTATCTGGTGAAGGCCGCCAATGTCGCCTCTGCGCGGACCGGGAGCCGGAACTCGCCGGAGGTGCAGAAGGAACTGGTCCGCTGATGCTCGGCCAGCTCATCCGGTTCGGGATGGTCGGAGTCGCGAACACCGGCGTCTACTACGGCCTGTACCTGTTGTTCCTGCTGCGGCTGCCCTATGTGGCGGCGCACGTCCTGGCCTTCGTGCTCAGCATGATCGGTTCCTACTTCCTGACGACCTGGTTCACCTACCGGACCCGGCCGAGCTGGCGGACCTTCCTGCTCTTCCCGCTCACCAACCTGGCCAACTTCGTGGTCACCACCGGCGGCCTCTACCTGTTGGTCGACGTGCTGCAGGTGGGCAGCTGGTACGCGCCGCTCATCGCCTCGGGGGCGGCCGTGCCGATCACCTTCATCGTCTCCCGCATGATCATGGTCCGGCCCGGGGTCGAGGCGGTCGGCGGCCAGGCGGTCTGAGGCACGGGGCTGCCGTACGGGAGGAGCCGCGCCCGCCGCTGCGATCCACGGCTCACCAGGGTTCGTGCCCGTGGGAAATTCCGATGTCGGGCAGGCTCCGGCAGGTCCGGGCGCCGGCCGGACCGTAGGCTACGGGCCATGTGCGGAATCGTTGGATACGTGGGCGGCCAGTCCGCCCTCGACGTCGTCATCACGGGTCTGAAGCGACTGGAGTACCGGGGGTACGACTCGGCGGGCGTGGCCGTCCTCGCCGACGGCGGCCTGGCCGCGGCCAAGAAGGCCGGCAAGCTCGCCAACCTGGAGAAGCTGCTGGACGAGCGCCCGCTGCCGACCGGCCCCGCCGGCCTCGGGCACACCCGGTGGGCCACCCACGGCGCTCCCACGGACGCCAACGCGCACCCGCACCTGGACAACGCGGGCCGGGTCGCCGTCGTCCACAACGGCATCATCGAGAACTTCGCCGCCCTGCGGGCCGAACTCTCCGAGCGCGGCCACGACCTGCTCTCCGAGACCGACACCGAGGTCGTCTCCCATCTCCTCGCCGAGGCCTACTCCTCCACCGGCGACCTCGCCGAGGCCATGCGCCAGGTCTGCGGCCGCCTCGATGGCGCCTTCACCCTGGTGGCCGTGCACGCCGACGAGCCGGATGTCGTGGTCGGCGCCCGCCGCAACTCCCCGCTCGTCGTGGGCGTCGGCGACGGCGAGAACTTCCTCGCCTCCGACGTCGCGGCCTTCATCGCGTACACCCGCGACGCGATCGAGCTCGGCCAGGACCAGGTCGTCGAGCTGCGCCGGGAGGGCGTCACCGTCACCGACTTCGAGGGCAAGCCCGCCGACGTCCGGCCGTACCACATCGACTGGGACGCCTCCGCCGCCGAGAAGGGCGGCTACGACTACTTCATGCTCAAGGAGATCGCCGAGCAGCCCAAGGCCGTCGCCGACACGCTGCTGGGCCGGATCGACGCGAGCGGCCTGCTGACCCTCGACGAGGTCCGCATCCCCACTTCCGTGTTGCGCGAGGTCGACAAGATCGTCATCGTCGCCTGCGGCACCGCGTTCCACGCGGGCATGATCGCCAAGTACGCGATCGAGCACTGGACCCGCATCCCCTGCGAGGTCGAGCTCGCCAGCGAGTTCCGCTACCGCGACCCGATCCTGGCCCCCCGCACGCTGGTGGTCGCCATCAGCCAGTCCGGCGAGACCATGGACACCCTCATGGCCCTGCGGCACGCCCGCGAGCAGGGCTCCAAGGTGCTGGCCATCTGCAACACCAACGGCTCCACCATCCCGCGCGAGTCCGACGCGGTGCTCTACACGCACGCCGGCCCCGAGGTCGCCGTCGCCTCCACCAAGGCGTTCCTCACCCAGGTCGTCGCCTGCTACCTCGTCGCCCTCTACCTGGGCCAGGTGCGCGGCACGAAGTGGGGGGACGAGATCGTCGCCGTCATCCGCGAGCTCTCCCAGATCTCCCGCCAGGTCGAGCAGGTCCTGGAGACCATGGAGCCGGTCCGCGAACTGGCCCGCTCCCTCAAGGACAAGAACACCGTCCTCTTCCTCGGCCGCCACGTCGGCTACCCCGTGGCCCTGGAGGGCGCGCTCAAGCTCAAGGAGCTCGCCTACATGCACGCCGAGGGGTTCGCCGCCGGCGAGCTCAAGCACGGCCCCATCGCGCTGATCGAGGAGGACCTCCCGGTCGTCGTGGTCGTGCCGTCGCCGCGCGGGCGCTCGGTGCTGCACGACAAGATCGTCTCCAACATCCAGGAGATCCGGGCACGCGGTGCGCGCACCATCGTCATCGCGGAGGAGGGCGACGAGTCCGTCGTCCCCTACGCCGACCACCTGGTGCGGGTGCCGCGGACCCCCACGCTGCTGCAGCCGCTGGTCGCGACGGTGCCGCTGCAGGTCTTCGCCTGCGAGCTGGCCACGGCCCGCGGCAACGAGGTCGACCAGCCGCGGAACCTCGCGAAGTCCGTCACGGTCGAGTGACCGCGCCGTGATCATCGGGGTGGGCATCGACGTCGCCGAGATCGAGCGCTTCGAGCAGTCCCTGGAGCGCACGCCCGGCCTGGCCGAGCGGCTCTTCCTCCCCGGTGAGCTCCACCTTCCGAGTGGGGCCCGCCGGGGCGGCGCCTCCCTCGCGGCGCGGTTCGCCGCGAAGGAGGCGGTGGCGAAGGCGCTGGGAGCCCCCGGGGGGCTCCACTGGGCGGACGCGGAGGTCGTCACGGAGGATTCGGGGCAGCCGCGGCTCCTCGTCCGGGGGACGGTGGCGGCGCGGGCGGAGCAACTGGGGGTGCGGTCGTTCCACGTCTCCCTCAGCCACGACGCGGGGGTCGCGTCCGCGGTGGTCATCGCCGAGGGCTGAGCGGCGGTCCGGTCGGGGGTGCCCGATGGCGCGGGGGGGGGTGCCTCTATGTCCTTCGTCAAGCCTGTGCTGGTCACGCGGTGGCTGTTGCGGATGGGCGCGGTTCGTAGAAGGTGCCGTCGCGGAGCAT
>NZ_JBVKBW010000015.1:0-205806 GCF_055635295.1 Streptomyces sp. NPDC111520
CCGGGCAGGTAGGCGACCTGGCAGCCCGCGTCGCGGGCGACGGTGAGGGGGAGAGC
The DNA here is from genome assembly GCF_055635295.1 of Streptomyces sp. NPDC111520. Lineage (NCBI taxonomy): Bacteria > Bacillati > Actinomycetota > Actinomycetes > Kitasatosporales > Streptomycetaceae > Streptomyces > Streptomyces sp. NPDC111520. Next base: position 57 of record NZ_JBVKBW010000015.1, read on the forward strand.
GCCGATGGAAGCGGGCTGGTCCACGATCACCAGGACGGTGCCGAACTTGTCCCGGAGCTTGTCGAACACGGCCCGCAGCTTCGGTTCGCTGTTGACCAGCGGCTTGTCGAAGACTTTCTTGCCGGCCGGGGTCAGCCCGTGGCCGTGATGTGCGCTCTTTCCGACATCCAGGCCGAGGAAGACGCCCACCTCGCCGATCTCGATCACCGTGCCCCCACATGGTTCGATCCGGTGCCGGCCTCGGCGGTGGGTCCGTTCGCGCGCATCCACGTTATGCAGACCTGCCGCCCGAAAGCGGCCGGGCATTACGCCCGGCCGGGCGGTGGTCGGGCCTCTGATCAGCGTCTCCGACGGCACCCCTCGGACCCGGCGACACCACCCCCCAGGTCATCCCTTCGACAGGGGGCAACAGTCATACCGGGCCCGGAGGCCAGCGGCCCTCTTGCAGGACCGCGAAAAAGATAACGGGGGCGCGCCCTGCCGGTGGGTTTTCGGCTGTCGCGCCGTCTCGCGCCCACCCACCGGGGCGACTCCCTCCGTCCGTCCCCGCCCCGGTCGACCGGGACCGCCGCCGGGACGAGGAGGCGAACGACCCCGGCAGCGACCACGACATACCCGCGCGCACGGACGGCGCGCAACCACAGCCCCGCGGTGGGAACATGGCCGCATGCGGGTGGCGTACAGCGTGGAGACCGTACGGGCGGCGGAACGGGCGCTCATGGCGCGGGTTCCGGACGGGGCCCTGATGCAACGGGCGGCAGCCGGACTCGCGGCGGCGTGCGTGAACGCGCTCCGCGCCGGGGGCGGGGTCTACGGGGCCCGCGTCGTCGTGCTGACCGGGAGCGGGGACAACGGCGGTGACGCCCTGTACGCCGGAGCCCGTCTGGCGCGGCGCGGGGTGGCGGTGACCGCCGTACTGCTGGCGCCGCAGAAGGCGCACCGCGGGGGCCTGGCGGCCCTGCGTGCCGCGGGCGGCCGGGCGGTCGCCCCGGACGACGTGGACGCGGTGGCGCTGGTCGACCGGGCCGACCTCGTGCTGGACGGCATCGTGGGCATCGGCGGCAAGGGCGGCCTGCGCCCGGAGGCGGTGCCGGTGGCGGAGGCCGCGCGGGCGTCCCGGGCGGTCGTGGTCGCCGTGGACCTGCCCAGTGGCGTCGACGCGACCACCGGTGAGGTCCGGGGCGCAGCGGTGCACGCCGACATGACGGTGACGTTCGGCACGTACAAGCCGGGCCTGCTCGTGGACCCCGCCGCCGGGCACGCCGGCGCCCTGCGCCTGGTCGACATCGGTCTCGGCCCCTTCCTGGACGGCACCCCGCCCGATCTGGAGGCGCTGCAGCACGCGGACGTCGCCGCCCTGCTGCCGGCCCCCGACGCGGAGAGCGACAAGTACCGGCGCGGGGTGGTCGGCGTCGTCGCGGGCTCCGAGCGCTACCCCGGCGCGGCCGTGCTCGCGGTGGCGGGGGCGCTGCGCGCGGGCGCGGGGGCGGTGCGGTACGTGGGCCCGGGGGCGCGGGCCGTGCTGGCGCGCTTCCCGGAGACGCTGGTGTCGGCGGGTCCCCCGCACAAGGCCGGCCGGGTGCAGGCCTGGGTGGTGGGCCCGGGGCTGGGCGACGGGCCGGAGGCGCGGCGCTCGGTGGACGACGTGCTCGCCTCGGACGTGCCCGTGCTCGTCGACGCGGACGGTCTGCGGCTGCTGGACCGCGCCGTCGTGCGCTCCCGCACCGCGGGCACCGTGCTGACCCCGCACGCGGGGGAGGCGGCGGCGCTGCTGGGCGTCGCCCGTGAGGAGGTGGAGGCGGCGCGGCTGGACCATGTGCGGCGCCTGGCAGAGGCGTTCGGGGCGACGGCGCTGCTGAAGGGCTCCACGACGCTCGTGGCGTCCCCGGAGCCGGGGGTGCCGGTCCGGGTCAACCCCACGGGGACGTCCTGGCTGGCGACGGCCGGCAGCGGTGACGTGCTCTCGGGGATCACGGGGTCCCTGCTGGCCGCCGGGCTCGCCCCGCGCGACGCGGCCTCCGTCGGCGCCTATCTGCACGGCCTGTCGGCGCGGGTCGCCGCGGGCCCGGTGGGCGCGCCGATCGCCGCGCACGACGTGGCGGCCGCCCTTCCCGGCGCCTGGCGCGACATCAGGTCCTGAGCCGGCGTCAACTGGGCGAAACGGGTGGAGTCCGCCGACGCGGCGTTCTGCGGGGCGGCCGCAGGTCAATTTGTGTGTACATGGGAATGTATGCCAGGAGCAGGGCCCGGCTGCTCGTCGCGGCGGTGATCGCCCTGGCGGCACTCGGTACGCACACGACGGCCGCCGCGGACGACGACTGGCCGGTGCCGGTCGACCGCCTCGTCCCCGGGGTCCCCTTCGGCCCCGAGGCCTCCCGGCAGGTCGACACCCCGGACCAGGGCGCCCCACCGCGCCGGATCGGCATGTCGCCCACCGAGCCCGTGCGCAGCGCCGTGCCCGCGGAGGACCAGGACGACGACTGGGTGGACCCGCAACTGGTGGAGTTCGTGCCGGCCGAGGACACCGAGCGGGCCCGGAAGTTCCAGGAGGAACGGGCCGCGCGGGAGCGGGAACGGGAGCAGGAGCGGGAGCGGGAGCGGGAGCAGAACCAGAGCCAGAATCAGGAGCAGGACCAGGAGACGTACGACGACGTGGACGAGGGCGGCGACCCCGGGGACGGGGAGGAGGCCGGCGACGGCGGCGACGGCGGGAGCGCGGAGAACCCCGAGAACGCGGAGAACCCCGAGAGCGCCGAGAACCCCGAGAGCGCCGAGAACCAGGAGCACGCGCAGAACCCGCAGAACCAGGAGCACCCGCAGAATCCGCAGAACCCGCAGAACCCGCAGAACACGGAGCGCCCGGAGAGCGCCGAGTACTGCACCTCCTTCACCGGGCCCTACCAGCGCGAGGTGGAGAAGCGGCTGCGGCTGCGCGTGAACGGCAAGCAGTCCGAAGCCGACTGCGCGGAGATCCGCCACTACCAGAAGGCCAAGGGCATCGTCCCCGCCAGCGGCTTCGCCGGTCCCACCACCTGGGGCCACCTCCGCCTCGACGAGGCCACCAGGAAGGGCCCGAACGCCTCCCGCCGGTGCCCGGCCCCCGCCCGGGGCAAGAAGATCGTCTGCATCGACCTCAACCGCCAGCTGCTGTGGGTGCAGAGCAGCAGCACCAAGGTCGTCTTCGGCCCGGTCGCCATCCGCAGCGGCCGCAAGGGCTACCTCACCCGTACCGGCCGCTTCACCGTCTACTGGCGCCACAAGAACCACGTCTCCGACATCTACGACGCGCCGATGCCGTACAGCCAGTTCTTCAGCGGCGGCCAGGCGATGCACGCCACTCCCGGGAGCGTCTACAAGGCCCCGGGATCGCACGGCTGCATCAACCTCTCCAACCGCAACGCGCGCCTGCTGTGGGACGCCGTGAAGATCCAGGAGGCGGTGTACGTGTGGGGCGCCAAACCCGCCGTGTGACGGCGGCACAGGCCCGGCCTGAGACACTGGGCGCGATGGAAGAGACGAATCTGCGCGCCCAGGCCACGATCGACCTCGCCGCCCTGCGGTCCAACGTCGCGGCGCTGCGCGCCCGCGCGCCCCGCTCCGGGCTGATGGCCGTGGTCAAGGCGGACGCCTACGGCCACGGGTTGGTGCCGTGCGCCCGGGCCGCCCTCAAGGCGGGTGCCGGCTGGCTCGGCACGGCCACGCCCGAGGAGGCGCTGGCGCTGCGCGCGGCCGGGATCACGGCGCCGGTGCTGTGCTGGCTGTGGACGCCGGGCGGCCCCTGGCGGGCGGCCGTCGAGGCGGACGTCGACGTGACGGTCAGCGCGCTGTGGGCGCTGCGCGAGGTCTCGGAGGCCGCCGCGGCCGCGGGCCGCACCGCGCGCGTCCAGCTGAAGGCGGACACGGGCCTGGGCCGCAACGGCGCCCAGCCCTCGGAGTGGCCCGACCTGGTCGCCGCCGCCCGGGCCGCCGAGGCCGAGGGGCTGGTCAAGGTCACCGGGCTGTGGTCGCACTTCGCCTGCGCCGACGAGCCCGGTCACCCCTCCATCGCGGCGCAGCTCGCCGTCTTCCGCACCGCCCTGGAGACCGCCGAGCGGGCCGGACTGCGCCCCGAGGTCCGGCACATGGCGAACTCCCCGGCCACCCTGACCCTGCCCGAGGCGCACTTCGACCTGATCCGGCCCGGTGTCGCGGTGTACGGCATCTCGCCGGTCCCGCAGGTGGGCGGCCCGGCCGACTTCGGGCTGCGGCCGGTGATGACGCTGTCGGCGCGGCTGGCCTCGGCCAAGCGCGTCCCCGGCGGCCACGGGGTCTCGTACGGGCACCACTACACGACCCCCGGCGAGACCACCCTCGCGCTGGTGCCCGTCGGGTACGCCGACGGCGTCCCGCGGCACGCCTCGGGCACCGGCCCGGTGCTGGTGGCGGGCAAGTGGCGGACGGTCGCCGGGCGGGTGGCGATGGACCAGTTCGTGGTCGACCTCGGGGGCGACCGCGCCGACGCCGGGGACGAGGCGGTACTGTTCGGCCCCGGTGACCGCGGTGAGCCGACCGCCGAGGACTGGGCGCGGGCGGCGGGCACCATCGCGTACGAGATCGTCACTCGGATCGGGTCCCGGGTGCCGCGCGTCTACGTGGGTACGTAAACGCGTAGCCGAGGGGAAGCAGCGGTACGACCATGACCGAGAGCGGTAGGGCAACGGGGGCGATGGAGGCGGTGGCCGGAGCGGCCGCCGCTTCCGGTCGCTGGCAGCGCGCGGGGATCGTCGGCGCGGCCATCGGCGTCGTGGCGGCGGGCGCCGCCGCGGGCGTGGCGCTGGAACGGGCCACGGTGGGGCGGGGCATGCGCAAGCGCGCCAGGCTCGCCCTGGATCTGGCCGGCCCCTACGGCTCGTTGCGCGGGATGCCGGGCCGCGCCGTCGCCGAGGACGGCACCGAGCTCTACTACGAGGTCGAGGAGGCGGACCCGGCGGCGCTCGACGCGGCCGCACCGCGTCGGCGCCGGCAGTTCTTCCGCCGGGCCGGCCAGGCGCCGCCGCTGACCGTGGTGTTCAGCCACGGCTACTGCCTCAACCAGGACTCCTGGCACTTCCAGCGCGCCGCGCTGCGCGGGTCGATACGCGCCGTCTACTGGGACCAGCGCAGCCACGGCCGCTCCGGCCGGGGCAAGGAGCAGGCGGACGGCGGGGCCGCCACGATCGACCAGCTCGGCCGCGACCTGAAGGCGGTCGTCGACGCCGCCGCGCCGGAGGGCCCGCTGGTGCTCGTCGGGCACTCCATGGGGGGCATGACGGTCATGGCCTTCGCCGACCAGTTCCCCGAGGTGGTCGCCGAGCGGGTGGCCGGCTTCGCCTTCGTCGGCACCTCCTCCGGCAAGCTGGCCAGCGTGACGCTCGGTCTGCCGGCCGCGGGCGCGCGGGCGCTGCGGGCACTGGCGCCGGGGGTGCTGCGGATCCTGGGCACCCAGGTCGACCTGGTGGAGCGGGGGCGCCGGGCGACGGCCGACCTCTTCGCCGGGATCATCAAGCGCTACTCCTTCGGCTCCGAGGTGGACCCGGGCGTCGCGCGCTTCGCCGAGCGGATGATCGAGTCGACCCCGATCGACGTCGTCGCCGAGTTCTACCCGGCCTTCACCGAGCACGAGAAGAGCGAGGCGCTGGACGTGCTGGACGGTCTGCCCGGGCTCGTACTGGCCGGGGACAAGGACCTGCTGACGCCCAGTGAGCACAGCCGGGCCATCGCCGAGCGCCTGCCGGACACCGAGCTGGTGGTGGTGCCCGGGGCCGGGCACCTGGTGATGCTGGAGCACCCCGAGCTGGTCAGCACGCACCTGGCCGCACTGCTCGCCGAGGCGGCCGACGCCTCGCGCGCCCCGGTCCCGCAGGCGCTGCGCGCACTGGCCGTGCCGGCGCCCGCCGGTCCGGACAGGGCGGACCGGGTGGTCTCCGGCGGCGCGTAGCATTCGGGCACATGGGCATGGAAGCCATCGGCATGGAAGCGATCCGGGTCACGGTCAAGACCCCCGACCAGATGCGCGAACTGGGGCGCCGTCTCGCGCCGCTGCTGCGCGCCGGCGACCTCGTCGTCCTCAGCGGTGACCTGGGCGCCGGCAAGACCACGCTGACCCGCGGCCTCGGCGAGGGTCTGGGCGTCCGGGGCGCGGTGACGTCGCCGACCTTCGTGATCGCGCGGGTGCACCCCTCGCTGGGCGGCGGCCCGGCCCTGGTGCACGTGGACGCGTACCGGCTGACCGGCGGTCTCGACGAGATGGAGGACCTGGACCTCGACGTCTCGCTGCCGGAGTCGGTGGTCGTGGTCGAGTGGGGCGAGGGCAGGGTCGAGGAGCTCTCGGACGACCGGCTGCAGCTGGTGATCCACCGCGCGGTGGGCGAGGTCGCCGCGGACGGACAGGAGGACCACGACGTGCGCGAGGTCGTCGTCACCGGGGTCGGCGCGCGCTGGGCCGGCGAGGACCTGGCGGGGCTGGGCGTCTGAGCGCGTAACCGTTCCGACAAGGTGTCGGGAAGATGTTGCGTACGGCACGTCCTCCGTGTTCTGCTGGAGTCCAGGAGCTGGTTAGGGCTGCCTAACCCGACCCCGTCGGACCCAGGAGGCATCCATGTCGGCCCACACGGCCCCGGAGCCGGAGCAGGGTTACTCGATGCAGGCGCTGCTCGCGGCCTCCGCGGCGGCGAACGCGGTGTGCACCCCGCCGGGGGAGCACGAGGAGCCGGAACCGGACGCGGCGCAGGACGAGCCCACGGCGCGGCCCGAGGCGGACGCGGCGTAGTCCCCGTCAGCCGCCACCGGGGCGCCCCGGGACCGGACCGCCGCGCGTCGCGCGGAGGGCGAGGGCGCCGGTGCCGCGTCGCGCGTGTGCCGTGAGGGCCCCGCAGGCGTTCACTCGTCCGGGGGAAATCAGCGGACGACGACGATCTTGCTGCCGATGGTCGCGAACTTCCAGAGCGCGGCCCCGTCCTTCCGCTTCTCGCGGATGCCGCCGGTGTGCTGGCCCGGGGGCGGGGCGTCCGGCAGGGAGCCGTCCTTCGCCGCGCTGAAGCCGATCACCACGCTGTCCACGGTCGTGAACCGCACCACGTTCTCCACGGCCACCCCGTCGCCGCCGACGCCCGTGGCGCTGCGGGAGGCCACGGCGTAGGTGCCGGGGGCGGGGTCGACCGTGCCCGGGACGACCGTGTAGGTGGTGCGCGCCTTCCCGTCCTCGCCGACCAGCCACACGCGGTCCGAGCGGAGCGAGTAGACGACGCGGGTGCCGCTGCCGGAGCCGGCGGGGAGCTCGTCCCGCCGCTGCGGTGAGGGCGAGGCGGAGGCCACGGCGGGGGTGCCGGGGTCCGCGGCGTCCACGGGACGGACGCCCTTGGGCATCTCGTCGGCGGAGCTGGAGGCCTGGACGGCGAGCACGCCGACGGCGGCCAGGGCGGCTGCGGTCAGTCCGGTCACGATCGTCCCTGAACCGATCCTTGCCACGGCTTTCCTCCGGAGGTGGGCGTCACGCTGGGTTGACGTTAGCAGCCGTGCCGCACGGCGAAGGGAGCGCCGTCCCGGGGGCCCGCGGAGCCCCCGTCCTGGCAGGGCCACCCCGGTGAACGCCGTAGGCTGAACGCGTGCTGCTGCTTGCCTTCGATACCGCAACCCCTGCCGTGACGGTCGCCCTGCACGACGGCCGGCGCGTGCTCGCAGAGTCGACGGAGATCGACGCGCGACGGCACGGGGAACTGCTGATGCCCGCCGTGGACCGTGTGCTGCGGGAGGCCGGGACGGGCCTCGGCGACGTGACCGGGATCGTGGTCGGGGTCGGCCCCGGCCCCTACACGGGGCTGCGCGTCGGACTCGTGACCGCGGTCTCCTTCGCCGACGTCCTCGGTGTCCCCGTGCACGGGATCTGCACCCTCGACGGGCTGGCGTACGCCGCCGGGATCGAGGGCCCGTTCCTCGTGGCGACGGACGCCCGCCGCAAGGAGGTCTACTGGGCCCGGTACGAGGGCCCGCGGGCCCGGGTGACCGACCCGGCCGTGGACCGTCCCGGGGACATCGCGGCCGAGGTCGCCGGGGTGCCCGCGGTCGGCGCGGGCGCCGCCCTATACCCCGGGGTCTTCACCGACGTCCGCCCGCCCGCCGACCAGTCCGCCGCCGCGCTGGCCGCGCTGGCCGCCGTGAAGCTGGCGGACGGCGAGGACTTCCTCCCCGCGCTGCCGCTCTACCTGCGCCGCCCGGACGCCCAGGTGCCGGCCGGCTACAAGGCGGTCCTGCCGAAGTGACCGCCGTGATGCGCGAGATGCGCTGGTGGGACCTGGACCCGGTGATGGAGCTCGAACGCCGGCTCTTCCCGGACGACGCGTGGTCGCGCGGCATGTTCTGGTCCGAACTGGCCGACGCGCGGCACCCCTCGGCGACCCGGCACTACGTCGTGGCCGAGGACGGGGCCGGACGGATCGCCGGCTACGCGGGCCTGGCCGCCGTCGCCGGCACCGGCGACGTGCAGACCATCGCCGTCGCCGCCGACCACTGGGGCACCGGCCTCGGCGCACGGCTGCTCGGCGTACTGCTGCGGCAGGCCACCGCCTTCGAGTGCCACGAGGTGCTGCTGGAGGTACGCGTCGACAACGACCGCGCCCAGCGGCTCTACGCGCGCTTCGGCTTCGAGCCGATCGGCTTCCGGCGCGGCTACTACCAGCCGGGCAACGTCGACGCCCTCGTGATGAGGCTCGGCGAGCTGCCGGCCTCCCCTGACGTACCGGGACTACAAGGAACAGAGACCACCCATGGCTGACGAACCCCTTGTCCTCGGCATCGAGACGTCCTGCGACGAGACCGGTGTCGGCATCGTGCGCGGGCACACCCTGCTCGCCGACGCGATCGCGTCCAGCGTCGACGAGCACGCCCGCTTCGGCGGCGTCGTCCCCGAGGTCGCCAGCCGCGCGCACCTGGAGGCGATGGTCCCCACGATCCAGCGCGCCCTGAAGGAGGCCGGCGTCGCCGCCTCCGACCTCGACGGGATCGCCGTCACCGCGGGCCCCGGGCTCGCCGGCGCCCTGCTGGTCGGCGTGTCCGCGGCCAAGGCGTACGCCTACGCGCTCGGCAAGCCGCTGTACGGGGTCAACCACCTCGCCTCGCACATCTGCGTGGACCAGCTGGAGCACGGGCCGCTGCCCGAGCCGACCATGGCGCTGCTGGTGTCCGGCGGCCACTCCTCGCTGCTGCTCGCCCCCGACATCACCGGTGACGTCCGCCCGCTGGGCTCCACCATCGACGACGCGGCGGGCGAGGCCTTCGACAAGGTCGCCCGCGTGCTGGGCCTCGGCTTCCCCGGCGGCCCCGCCATCGACCGCGTGGCCCGTGAGGGCGACCGGGACGCGATCCGCTTCCCCCGCGGCCTGACCGGCTCCCGCGACCCGCTCTACGACTTCTCCTTCTCCGGCCTGAAGACCGCCGTGGCGCGCTGGATCGAGTCCAAGCGCCGGGAGGGCGTGGACGTGCCGGTCGCGGACGTCTCCGCGTCCTTCCAGGAGGCCGTCGTCGACGTCCTCACCCGCAAGGCGATCCGGGCCTGCAAGGACAACGGCGTCGACCACCTGATGATCGGCGGCGGCGTCGCCGCCAACAGCCGGCTGCGCTCCCTGGCGCAGGAGCGCTGCGAGGACGCGGGGATCGTCCTGCGAGTGCCGCGGCCCAAGCTGTGCACCGACAACGGGGCCATGGTCGCGGCCCTCGGCGCGGAGATGGTGGCCCGCGGCAGGCCCTCGTCCACCTGGGACCTGCCGGCGGACTCCTCGCTGCAGGTCACGGACGTGTCCGTGCCCGGTCACACCCACGACCACGAGCACGCCCATGACCACGACCACGTCCACGAGCTCGCCAAGGACAACCTCTACTCGTGACCGTCGCCCTGATGTGGGAGGCCCGTGCCGTCGAGGGGCGCGGGCCGGAGCTGCTGGCGTGGGCCCGCGCCCGCCCGCTGTCGCCGGCCCCGCTGCGGCGGGAGACCTTCTCCGCCCCCCAGGACCGGGTACTGGTCATCACCTGGTGGGACGCCCCGTACGACGCGGAGCTGCCCGAACTGCCCGAGCCGGACGGGGGGCTGGCCCGGCGGGCCGTCCACCGGTGGCGCTTCGAGTCGGTGGGGGAGGGGGCGTAGGTCCTGGCCGCGGGACGCCGGTCGTAGGATGTCTCCGGCGCCGAACGCGACCGGGCTTGTGCCGTGGCGCCCCCGAGCAGGCGTCCTGCCGGACGACCGGTGTCCGGGAGGCGTTCCCCCCAGGTGGCGAGAAGACCCGATGACCGACCCCGGCTGTGCCGTCCTCTTCGACCTCGACGGCGTCCTCCTCGACAGCCGGCGGGCCATGCGCAGGGCGATCCTCGACGTCGCCGGCGTGGCCCTCGGTGAGCCCGTCGACGACAGCCGCCTGCCGGCCGGGCTCGACCACCTTCCCCACCACGAACTGCTGGCGCGGCTCGGCGTGACCGACGAGGAGACCGTGTTCGGGGCGGCCTGGGAGGACGCGCTCAGCCTCGCCACGTGGGGCGCGTCCCCGTTCCCCGGCGCCGCCGGCGTGCTGCGCGACCTCGCGGCCTCCGGCGCGGCGACGGGGGTGGTGACCATGCAACCGGCGAGCCGGGTGGCACGCCTCGTCCCCGCGGAGTTGTCCGCGCACTTCGGCGTGGTGGTCGGGTGGGGCGACGCGGCGCCCAAGCCCTCGGGGGAGGGCATCCTGCTCGCGCTGGACCGCCTCGGGGTGCCGCCGGAGCGCGCCTGCTTCGTGGGCGACAGCCCCTCCGACATGGCCGCCGCGGCGGCCGCGGGGGTTCCCTCGATCGGCGCGCTGTGGGGATACACCGGGCCCGCCCTGGGCGACGCGGGGCCCACCGCCCTCGCCGGGGCCCTCACCGAGGTGCCGGGCGTCGCGAGGAGCCTCCTCGGGCGGCCGTGACCGGCGTCAGCCGCCGGTCCGGGCCGGGGCGCCCAGCAGCATGCTCGGGGCGCCCGCGACACGGGTGAGGAAGACCGTGGCCGCGTTCGGGCCCTGGGGCTTGACCCGGCGGCGGACCTCCTCCGGTTCGACGGCCGAGCCGCGCTTCTTGACGGTCAGCACGCCCACCTCGCGCTCGCGCAGCAGCGCCTTGAGCCGCTTGAGGTTGAAGGGCAGCACGTCGGTGATCTCGTAGGCGGTCGCCCAGGGCGTGGTGTGCGGCTCGTCCGAGGTGACGTACGCGATGGTCGCGTCGATCAGACCGCCGCCGACCCGCGCCGCCACGTCGGCCACCATGTGGGCCCGGATGACCGCGCCGTCCGGCTCGTACAGCCAGCGCCCCACGGGGCGCACCCGCGGGTCGGGCAGGCCGGCGGCGGGCAGCGAGGCGCCCGACGGCAGGAGGGTCGCCCGGCGGGCCCCCGGGGCCGTGCCGAACCACAGCACCGCCTCCTTCACGTCGCCGTGGTCGGAGACCCACTCCGCCTCGGCGTCCTCCGGCACGGCCTCGTGCGGGATCCCCGGCGCCACCTTCAGGGCGGCCAGCGGGGCCTTCCGGGCCGCCGCGACCGCCCACGACAGCGGCGGGGAGTACGCCTCGGGGTCGAAGATCCTGCCCCGCCCGCCGCGCCGGGCCGGGTCGGCGAAGACCGCGTCACAGCCGTCCACGACGGTCTCCGTCACGTCGGCGCAGCGCACCTCGATCAGGTCGGCCAGCCCCAGCGCCTCCGCGTTCGCCTGTGCCACCGCGCAGGTCAGCGGGGAGCGGTCGACCGCCAGCACCTCCACACCGGCGCGGGCGAGCGGGACGGCGTCGCCGCCGATGCCGCAGCACAGGTCGGCCAGCCGCCGCACCCCGAGCGCGGCGAACCGCTCGGCCCGGTGCCGGGCGACGGAGGCCCGCGTCGACTGCTCGACCCCTTCTGGCGTGAAGTACATCCGGTACGCGTCCTCGCCGAACTTCGCCGCCGCCCGCTGCCGCAGCCGTGCCTGCGTCAGCGCGGCCGCCACCAGGCCGGCGTCGTGCTCCCGCCGCAGCCGTGTCGCGGTCGCCAGTTCGGCGGCGGGGTCGTAGTCCCGCAGGGAGGCCAGCAGCAACTGGCTCTCATCGGTCAGGAGGGCCGAGAACGCGTCAAGATCCACGCCGTCCATTGTCCCGCGCCGCCGCGGGCGCCGTCCGGGGGCCGTGACCGGTTCTGCCGCCGTTGCGTACGGCCGGCCGTACCCCCGGGGCGCCGTCCGAGGCCCGGCGGCGCGCCGGGCCCGGAACCGCGGGCCGGAATCGTGGGGCCGGGCACGCCGTTCCACCAGGGGGAGGGCGGCTCGTACGGCGCGGCGTTGGCACTCCGCTTGACCGAGTGCTAAGCGCGTCATAATCTCGGACCTGGCACTCAGCCTTGCCGAGTGCCAGCACAAACGCGACGGGCAGGTCCGGCACCCGCGACGACGGGCCTACCAGGTCGCCACCCCAGACAGACACTCCCGTGAGCCCTTTGAAGGGGGAGGTCGGATCGTGACGACCGCCAGCACCAAGGTTGCCATCAAGCCGCTCGAGGACCGCATCGTGGTCCAGCCGCTGGATGCCGAGCAGACCACCGCCTCCGGCCTGGTCATCCCGGACACCGCCAAGGAGAAGCCCCAGGAGGGCGTCGTCCTGGCCGTGGGCCCGGGTCGCTTCGAGGACGGCAACCGCATCCCGCTCGACGTCAAGGTCGGCGACATCGTGCTGTACAGCAAGTACGGCGGCACCGAGGTCAAGTACAGCGGCGAGGAGTACCTCGTCCTCTCGGCTCGCGACGTCCTCGCGATCGTCGAGAAGTAGGACCGGCGCCGCGCGCAAGCGAGTAATGCCGTGACCACGCCCCGGGCACACCGAGTCCTCACGGACCGGGGACCCGGGGCGCGGTCTTCGACGAGAACCCAAAGACGAGGAATTCCGCCGGTATGGCCAAGATCCTGAAGTTCGACGAGGACGCGCGTCGCGCCCTTGAGCGCGGCGTGAACAAGCTCGCCGACACCGTGAAGGTGACGATCGGCCCCAAGGGCCGCAACGTCGTCATCGACAAGAAGTTCGGCGCCCCGACCATCACCAACGACGGTGTCACCATCGCGCGTGAGGTCGAGATCGAGGACGCGTACGAGAACCTCGGCGCGCAGCTCGTGAAGGAGGTGGCGACCAAGACCAACGACATTGCGGGTGACGGCACCACCACCGCCACGGTGCTCGCCCAGGCGCTGGTCCGCGAGGGTCTGCGCAACGTGGCCGCCGGCGCCTCCCCCGCCGCCCTGAAGAAGGGCATCGACGCGGCCGTCAAGGCCGTCTCGGACGAGCTGCTCGCCACCGCCCGCCCGATCGAGGGCAAGGACGACATCGCCGCCGTCGCCGCGCTGTCCGCCCAGGACAAGCAGGTCGGCGAGCTGATCGCCGAGGCGATCGACAAGGTCGGCAAGGACGGTGTCATCACCGTCGAGGAGTCCAACACCTTCGGCCTGGAGCTGGACTTCACCGAGGGCATGGCCTTCGACAAGGGCTACCTGTCGCCGTACTTCGTGACGGACCAGGAGCGCCAGGAGGCCGTCCTGGAGGACCCCTACATCCTCATCACCCAGGGCAAGATCGCCTCCATCCAGGACCTGCTCCCGCTGCTGGAGAAGATCCTGCAGGCCGGCGCCTCCAAGCCGCTGCTGATCATCGCCGAGGACGTCGAGGGCGAGGCCCTGTCCACCCTGGTGGTCAACAAGATCCGCGGCACCTTCAACGCCGTCGCGGTGAAGGCCCCCGGCTTCGGCGACCGCCGCAAGGCCATGCTCGGCGACATCGCCACCCTCACCGGTGGCACCGTCGTCGCCGAGGAGGTCGGCCTCAAGCTCGACCAGGTCGGCCTGGACGTGCTCGGCAGCGCCCGCCGCGTGACCGTCACCAAGGACGACACCACCATCGTCGACGGTGGCGGCGAGTCCGCGGAGATCAGCGGCCGGGTCAACCAGATCAAGGCCGAGATCGCCTCGACCGACTCCGACTGGGACCGCGAGAAGCTCCAGGAGCGCCTCGCCAAGCTGGCCGGCGGCGTGTGCGTCATCCGCGTCGGCGCGGCCACCGAGGTCGAGCTCAAGGAGAAGAAGCACCGTCTGGAGGACGCCATCTCCGCGACCCGCGCCGCGGTCGAGGAGGGCATCGTCTCCGGTGGTGGCTCCGCGCTCGTCCACGCGGTCAAGGTGCTCGAGGACGGCCTCGGCAAGACCGGCGACGAGGCCACCGGTGTGGCGGTCGTCCGCCGCGCCGCGGTCGAGCCGCTGCGCTGGATCGCCGAGAACGCCGGCCTGGAGGGCTACGTCATCACCTCCAAGGTCGCCGAGCTGGAGAAGGGCCACGGCTTCAACGCCGCGACCGGCGAGTACGGCGACCTGGTGAAGTCCGGTGTCATCGACCCGGTCAAGGTCACCCGCTCCGCCCTGGAGAACGCCGCCTCCATCGCCTCCCTGCTCCTCACCACCGAGACCCTCGTGGTGGAGAAGAAGGAGGAGGAGCCCGCCGAGGCCGGTCACGGTCACGGCCACGGCCACTCCCACTGAGCTGGACCGCGAAGGCCCTCGTTCCCACCCGGGAACGGGGGCCTTCGGGCTGCCGGGGACCGGCCTCAGTCGCGGGGGTAGGCCGGCCCGAAGCGCCGCCCCGCCTTCGACGAGACGCGGCCGAGCGCGCCGCTCGGCGCCAGCCTGGCCGCGGCCACCGCGACCTTGTAGCGCGGGTCGGGCACGCTGAGTGAGCGCCCGCGGGCCAGGTCGCGCAGGGCCGCGGCGACCACCTTGTCGGCGTCCAGCCACGCCCAGGAGGGGATGCTGCCGGTCTCCATCCCTGCCCGCTCGTGGAACTCGGTGCGGACGAAGCCCGGGCACAGCGCCATCAGCCGCACCCCGGTGCCCGCGAGCTCCCGGGCCACGCCCTGGGTGAAGCTGACGACCCACGCCTTGCTCGCCCCGTACGTACCGCGCGGCACGAAGGCCGCCACTGAGGCCACGTTGACCACGAAGCCGCGCCCGCGCTCCCGCATGGCCCCGGTCGCGGCGCAGGTCAGCCGGAGCACCGCCTCGCAGTGCACCTTGAGCATGGTCAGCTCGTCGGCCACCGGCACGTCGCCGAAGCCGCCCCGGTTGCCGAAGCCCGCGTTGTTGACCAGCACGTCGACCGGC
Source organism: Streptomyces sp. NPDC111520 (assembly GCF_055635295.1). Lineage (NCBI taxonomy): Bacteria > Bacillati > Actinomycetota > Actinomycetes > Kitasatosporales > Streptomycetaceae > Streptomyces > Streptomyces sp. NPDC111520. The sequence goes on from NZ_JBVKBW010000015.1 coordinate 15,233, forward strand.
CGTTCGCGGTCCCGCAGCCGTGCCTCGACCGCCTCGATGCCCTTGTCCTCCGACAGGTCGGCGGGCAGCACCTCCACGGCCACGCCGTACGTGCGCCGCAGTTCCCCGGCGTTCTCCTCCAGCCGCCGCCCGTCGCGGGCGACCAGGACCAGGGCGTGGCCGTCCTTCGCCAGCCGGCGTGCGAAGGCCGCGCCGATTCCCGCGGTGGCTCCCGTGATCAGTGAAGTCGTCATGCCCCGCAGGCTAGTGAGCCCCCGTCCGCCGGCGGGCCGCGGCGCGCACGTCCGCCGGGAGCGCGTCCGCCGCCAGCAGCCGGGGGAGCAGCGCGGGCTCCAGGGTGACCGCGCGGAAGGTCAGCGCGACGGTGACGCCGTGGTCCGGGCGGTGGACGACCTCGACCGGGTCGCCGGGGCGGACCTCACCGGCCTCGGCGACCCGCAGGTAGGCGCCGGGCAGCGCGGCCCGCGTGAACGTCTTGATCCAGCCGCCCTGTTCCAGCCAGCCCTGGAAGGTGGCGCAGGGGATCCGGGGACAGGACACCTCCAGGACGGCGCCGTCCGGCCCGCCGATCCGCCAGCGCTCGCCGATCAGTGCCTCGTTGACGTCCAGGCCCGAGGTCGTCAGGTTCTCCCCGAACATGCCGTTGCGCAGCGGCAGGTCGAGCCGGCGCTCCCAGGTGTCCAGGTCCTCGCGGGCGTAGGCGTAGACCGCCTGGTCGGTGCCGCCGTGGTGCGCCACGTCGTAGGCCCGGTCGCCGGCGAGGCCGACCGCGCCGGTGCCCTTGGGGCCCGGTGCGGTCACCGCCACCGGGCCCGGGACCGGGTGCTTGTCGATGCCGGTCGTCCCGGTCGTCTTCCACGGGTTCGGTCGGGGCCGGCCCACGTTCACCGAGAGCAGCTTCATCCCGCGACCGTACGGCGCCGGCCGGCGCCCGGCGAGGTGTTTTCCGGCGGCCGGGGCCCGGGTGCTCAGCCCGCGAGCACCCGCAGCAGCCGGTCCACGTCGGCCTCGGTGTTGTACAGGTGGAAGGCCGCCCGCAGGTTCCCGGCCCGGGCCGAGACCCGGATGCCGGCCGCGGCCAGCCGCTCCGCCGCGTCGCCCAGACCGGGCACGGCCACGATCGCCGAGGCCCGCGCGCCGGACGGCACCGCCTTGTGGCCCAGCCGCAGCAGTCCCGCCCGGAAGCGCTCGGCCAGCGCGACGTCGTGCGTGCCGACGGCCTCGACGCCCAGTTCCTCGATCAGTCCCAGGGAGGCCGCCGCCCCCACGTACGGCAGCAGCGGCGGCAGCACGTCGAAGCGCCGGGCGGAACGCGCGAGGTGCGCGACCGGCCCGTAGCAGTCGCCCCAGGGGTCCTCGGCCGCGTACCAGCCGGCGAACTGCGCCGACAGCCCGTCCTCGGCCCCCTCCCGCACGGTCAGGAAGGACACCCCGCGCGGGGCGAGCAGCCACTTGTAGCCCCCGCACACCACGTAGTCGAGGCCGTCCGCGCGCAGCGGCAGCCAGCCGACCGCCTGGGTGGCGTCGACGAGCACGCGCGCCCCGTGCCGGGACGCGGCCTCGCGGACCGCCGCCAGGTCGGCGACCCGGCCGTCCGCGGACTGCACCGCGCTGACGGCGACGAGGCCGGTCCCGGGGCGTACGGCGTCGGCGACGCCCTCCAGGGGCACGGTGCGCACCGTGACGTCGGCGCGGGAGGCGAAGGGGTTGACCAGCGAGCTGAAGTCGCCGTCGGCCAGCACGACTTCGGCCCCGGCGGGGAGCGCCGCGGCGATCATGCCGACGTGCGTGGTGACGGAGGAGCCGACGGCGACGCGGTCGGCGCCGACCCCGGTGAGGCGGGCGTAGGCGGCGCGGGCGGCCGACAGGGCGCGCTCGTGGCGTACCCAGTCGTCGGTGCCGTCGGACCAGGTGCCCACGGCGGTCCGCAGCGCCTCGGCGGAGCGGAGCGGGCCGACGCCCGACGAGGCGGTGTTGAGGTAGGTGGTACCGGCGTCCAGCGCGAATTCCCCGGCGATGTCCATGGTTCCTCAGCCTGCGCCCCGAACTGCCCTAAGTCCATCATCGATCACCGAACGCGACCCCCAAGGAACGCTTATGCTCGGAGCGTGTTCGAGGCCCGCCACCTCCGTGTGCTGCGCGCCGTGGCCCGTACCGGCTCGCTGTCGGGCGCCGCGCGCGAACTGGGCTGCACGCAGCCGGCGGTCAGCCAGCAGATGAAGGCGCTGGAACTCGCCGCGGGCACCCCGCTGCTGGTCCGCGGCGGGCGGACGACCCGGCTGACCGACGCGGGCGAGGCGCTGGCCCGGCACGCGAGCGGCATCCTCGCGGGGCTCGCCGCCGCGGAGGAGGAGGTCGCGGCCATCGGGGGACTGCGCGCCGGCCGGGTGCGGCTGGTGTCGTTCCCGAGCGCCGGCCCGTCCCTGGTGCCGACCGCGCTGGCCGCGATGCGCGCCGCGCACCCGGACGTACGGATCACGCTGGCCGAGGCGCAGCCGCCGCGCGCCGTGGAGATGCTGCGCGCCGGGGAGTGCGAACTGGCGCTGGTCTAACGCTACGAGGACGACCGGGGCGCCGAGGACGCGGTCGCCTGGGAGGGGCTGCTGGTGCGCCGGTTGCTGACCGACCGGCTCTTCGCGGTGCTGCCGGCCGGACACGCGCTGGCCCGCGACGGGGGCCCGGTGCGGCTGTCCGACCTCGCCGACGAGCCGTGGATCGCGGGCTGCCCCTACTGCCGCCGGCACCTGGTCGAGCTGTGCGGGCGGGAGGGCTTCGAGCCCCGCATCGACTTCGCGACCGACGACTACCCGGCGGCGGTCGGCCTGGTGGCGTCGGGCATGGGCGTCTCGGCGCAGCCCGGTCTGGCGCTGGAGGCCGTCCGGCTGAGCGGAGTGGCCGTGCGCGAGTTGCGGCCGGCGGTACGCCGGGACGTGGCGGCGCTGACGCTGCCCGACCTGGCCCAGGTGCCGGCCGTCGACATGATGCTGGGGCGGCTGCGGCTCGCGGCCCTGCGCGACCCCGGGACGGCCTGAGCCCGCGGCACCGCGGGCGCGCCGTCGCTTGTGATGAAACGTTTTCTCGTCGGCTGACGTCCGGTGGGTCAGTGACTGCCGGTGGCGTGCGAGCTCATGACCCGGTTGCGGGACCGGCCCATCATCTCCTCGCGCTCGTCCTCGGTGAGTCCGCCCCAGACCCCGTAGGGCTCGCGGACCGTCAGAGCGTGCGTCGCGCACTCGGCGCGTACGGGGCAGCGCATGCACACCTCCTTCGCCGCCGCCTCACGCGCGCTCCGGGCGGCACCGCGCTCTCCCTCGGGGTGGAAGAACAGGGAGCTGTCGACGCCGCGGCAGGCGGCGACCAGCTGCCAGTCCCAGAGGTCGGCGTTGGGGCCCGGGAGGCGGGAGAAGTCTGCCATTGCTCATCTCCTCGAGAGGTGGGCTGCAGGGACACCGTCCAGGCGCGAAGCTCTGGGAGGGTGCTGTCGACGTTACATCTACTGTCGAAGTAGATGTAAATATGATTCATCACAAAATCGCCAACGAACTCCCGCCATGCGGGTAAAAAGCCTCCAAACAGGCAAAATCTGACATTGCCCCCCGGTCGGCGGCTGATGTGTGCTGCAAGCGGGCGCCCGTCGTGCCGCTTTTTGAGGCCCGGCGAACGGCCGCGACCTGGGATGTTGCTGATCCGTGTCGGTCCGTGCACGGAGAGTGCGGGAGTCGCCCGCCAAACTCCGTAACTCTTTCGAGTGAGGGTCGTTGAAGGTGCGGAAGTGGTTGGCGGTCGAACTAATCGGGCAGGCGCCCGAGGCCGTCATCCCCACCGGTGAACGATTCGTACAGCCTGGAGGCTCAACGTGACGCGGATCAGCTGCGGAGGACGGTCATGACTTCCGTTCTCGTCTGCGACGACTCCCCGCTTGCCCGAGAGGCCCTGCGCCGCGCGGTCGCGACCGTGCCCGGCGTGGAGCGCGTGACGACCGCGGCCAACGGCGAGGAAGTCCTCCGCCGCTGGGGCGCCGACCGCTCGGACCTCATCCTCATGGACGTCCGGATGCCCGGCCTCGGCGGCGTCGAGACCGTACGGCGGCTGCTGTCCGCCGACCCCGGCGCCCGCATCATCATGCTCACGGTCGCCGAGGACCTGGACGGGGTGGCCCTCGCGGTCGCCGCCGGTGCCCGTGGATACCTGCACAAGGACGCCTCGCGCGCCGAGTTGCGGGCCACGGTCACCCAGGCGCTGGCCGACCCGACCTGGCGGCTCGCCCCGCGCCGGCTGCGCTCGGCCGAGATGGGCGCCGCCCCGACCCTGACCGCCCGCGAGATCCAGGTGCTGGAGGGCATGAGCCACGGCCGCTCCAACGCCGAGATCGGCCGCGAGCTCTTCCTCTCCGAGGACACCGTCAAGACGCACGCGCGACGCCTCTTCAAGAAGCTCGGCGCCTCGGACCGGGCCCACGCGGTGGCGCTCGGCTTCCGCTGGGGCCTGGTGCGCTGAGGCAGCGGCTTCAAGGGCTGGAGGGGCCGATGAGCTGTGGGGCGGCTGTGCGGCTGCCCCGCTCGTACCGGTTTCCGCGCCGAGGGCGCATGCTTGAGGTATGGACTCTCGGGGACACGGTCGGGCGGGGCGGCGGGTGCACGACATGACTACGGCCGGTGCGGTCCCTCGAAGCGCCCCGCACGGCGCGCCGCATAACGCTTCGGAGCACAACCACGGGTCCGAGCCCACGGAGCGGCCCTCGGCGATGCACTATGGACGGATGCGCGACGAGGCCACCGGCAATGAGACAGCCATAGGGGCACTCGTACGTCGGGCCGTGGACGGCGACGAGCAGGCGACGCACGATCTGCTCGCCCACGTGCACCCGCTCGCCGTGCGCTACTGCCGTACCAGGCTGTCGCGGCTGCCGGGCGACGCGCGCCACTTCGTGGACGACCTCGCCCAGGAGGTCTGCCTCGCGGTGCTGTGCGCACTGCCCCGCTACCGGGACCAGGGCCGGCCCTTCGAGGCGTTCGTCTTCGGCATCGCCGCGCACAAGGTCGCCGACCTGCAGCGGGCCGCCATGCGCGGTCCGGGCTCGACGGCCGTGCCCTCCGACGAGATGCCCGAGCAGCCGGACGCCTCGCTCGGGCCCGAGGAGCGGGCGCTGCTCAGCAGTGACGCGGAGTGGGCGAGGAAGCTGCTCGCCAACCTCCCGGAGCACCAGCGGGAGCTGGTGCTGCTCCGCGTCGCCGTGGGCCTCACCGCGGAGGAGACCGGTCAGGTGCTCGGCATGTCGCCGGGCGCCGTCCGGGTCGCCCAGCACCGGGCGCTGTCCCGGCTGCGCGCGCTGGCGGAGGAAGCCGCCGCCGGCGCCCCCGGGTTGAGCGCCTGACGCACGCCGTCCCGGCCCCCGCCCCAGGGGCGGAACAGGTTTCCCGCGGGAGCCATTAGCATTGAACATCTCGCCGGGCAAGACCATGGGGAAGGTGTCATGACGTTGAACGCCGACGGAGTAGCCGAGAAGTTCGGGTTGCTCGGACTCACCTACGACGACGTGCTGCTGCTCCCAGGCGCGTCGGACGTCGTGCCGAACCAGGTCGACACCCGCTCGAAGGTCTCCCGGAACGTCAGCGTGAACATCCCGCTGCTGTCGGCGGCGATGGACAAGGTCACCGAGGCGCGGATGGCCATCGCGATGGCCCGCCAGGGCGGTGTGGGCGTCCTCCACCGCAACCTGTCCATCGAGGACCAGGTCAACCAGGTCGACCTGGTGAAGCGGTCCGAGTCCGGCATGGTGACGGACCCGATCACCGTCCACCCCGACGCCACCCTCGCCGAGGCCGACGCCCTGTGCGGCAAGTTCCGCATCAGCGGCGTCCCCGTCACCGACGCCTCCGGCAGGCTGCTGGGCATCGTGACCAACCGCGACATGGCCTTCGAGAGCGACCGCTCCCGGCAGGTCCGCGAGGTCATGACGCCGATGCCGCTGGTCACCGGCAAGGTCGGCATCTCCGGCGTCGACGCGATGGACCTGCTGCGCAAGCACAAGATCGAGAAGCTGCCGCTCGTCGACGACGAGGGCCGCCTCAAGGGCCTGATCACGGTCAAGGACTTCGTCAAGGCCGAGAAGTACCCCAACGCCGCCAAGGACGCCGAGGGCCGGCTGCTGGTCGGCGCCGCGGTGGGCGTCGGCGACGAGTCCTTCCTGCGCGCCCAGCGGCTGGTCGAGGCCGGTGCCGACTTCCTGGTCATCGACAGCGCGCACGGCCACAGCCGCGGCATCCTCGACATGGTCGCCAAGGTCAAGGCCAACATCAGGATCGACGTGGTGGCCGGCAACGTCGCCACCCGCGACGGGGCCCAGGCGCTGATCGACGCGGGCGCCGACGGCATCAAGGTCGGTGTCGGCCCCGGCTCCATCTGCACCACCCGCGTGGTCGCCGGCGTCGGCGCCCCGCAGGTGACGGCGATCTACGAGGCCTCCCTCGCGGCCGGCCCGGCCGGCGTCCCGCTGATCGGCGACGGCGGCCTGCAGTACTCCGGCGACATCGCCAAGGCCATCGCGGCCGGCGCGGACACCGTCATGCTGGGCAGCCTCCTCGCGGGCTGCGAGGAGTCGCCGGGCGAGCTGCTCTTCATCAACGGCAAGCAGTTCAAGTCGTACCGCGGCATGGGCTCGCTCGGCGCGATGCAGTCGCGCGGGCAGGCCCAGTCCTACTCCAAGGACCGCTACTTCCAGGACAACGTGCTCTCCGAGGACAAGCTCGTCCCCGAGGGCATCGAGGGCCAGGTGCCCTACCGCGGCCCGCTCTCCGCGGTGGCCCACCAGCTCATCGGCGGTCTGCGCTCCTCCATGGGATACGTCGGCTCCGCGACGGTCCCCGAGCTCAAGGAGAAGGGCCGCTTCGTGCGGATCACCGCGGCCGGGCTCAAGGAGAGCCACCCGCACGACATCCAGATGACCACCGAGGCGCCGAACTACCACGGGCGCTGACGGTACGAGCGGACGAACCGGAGCCCGCGGCCCGCACGGCCGCGGGCTTCCGGCTGCCCTGCCTGGGATACTGGACGGGCAGGCCACGAAGGAAAGGCATAGCGAAGTGACTGAGATCGAGATCGGGCGGGGCAAGCGCGGCCGCAGGGCATACGCATTCGACGACATCGCCGTCGTCCCGAGCCGCCGTACGCGGGACCCCAAGGAGGTCTCGATCGCCTGGCAGATCGACGCCTACCGCTTCGAGCTGCCCTTCCTCGCGGCCCCGATGGACTCCGTGGTCTCCCCGGAGACCGCGATCCGCATCGGCAACCTCGGCGGCCTCGGCGTGCTCAACCTCGAGGGCCTGTGGACCCGCTACGAGGACCCCGAGCCGCTGCTCGCCGAGATCGCGGAGCTGGACGACGCCTCCGTCACCCGGCGCCTGCAGGAGCTCTACGCGGCGCCGATCAAGGAGGAGCTGATCGGGCAGCGCATCAAGGAGGTGCGCGACGCCGGTGTGGTCACGGCCGCCGCGCTCTCCCCGCAGCGCACCGCGCAGTTCTCCAAGGCCGTGGTCGACGCGGGCGTGGACATCTTCGTCATCCGCGGCACGACGGTCTCCGCCGAGCACGTGTCGGGTTCCCACGAGCCGCTCAACCTCAAGCAGTTCATCTACGAGCTCGACGTGCCGGTCATCGTCGGCGGCTGCGCCACCTACACCGCCGCGCTGCACCTGATGCGCACCGGCGCCGCGGGCGTCCTCGTCGGCTTCGGGGGCGGCGCCGCCCACACCACCCGCAACGTCCTCGGCCTCCAGGTGCCGATGGCGACCGCGGTCGCCGACGTGGCCGCGGCCCGCCGCGACTACATGGACGAGTCGGGCGGCCGCTACGTGCACGTCATCGCCGACGGCGGCTTCGGCTCCAGCGGCGACCTGCCCAAGGCGATCGCCTGCGGCGCCGACTCCGTGATGATGGGCTCCCCGCTGGCCCGCGCCACCGACGCGCCCGGCCGCGGCTTCCACTGGGGCATGGAGGCCACCCACGAGGAGCTGCCGCGCGGCAAGCGCATGAACCTGGGCACCGCCGGCACGACCGAGCAGATCCTGCTCGGCCCCTCCCACGCGCCCGACGGCTCCATGAACTTCTTCGGCGCGCTGCGCCGCGCGATGGCCACGACCGGCTACTCCGAGCTGAAGGAGTTCCAGCGGGTCGAGGTCACGGTGTCGCCGACGCACCACCGCTGACGGCCGCCGCGCCGCCACGGCGCGGCACAGGGGCCCGGACCGCCACAGGCGGTCCGGGCCCCTCGTCGTTCGGCCCGCTCCGCCCCGCGGTCTGGTGCGCGTGGCGCCGCTGGTTTTGAGACACACCGAATGGTCGCTGATTGGTAACCGAAAGTTCTTTTTTCTACTTACCTGCAAGGTCCACATATCGGACATGACGGCTTCCTTGTTCATGTGGCATGCCTGCAGGTTGCATATATGCTGCCGGGGCTCGGCGATGTGTGCGACATGTGGAGGCCGAGTAAAGGGTGGGGGCATACGGGCCGGTGGCCCGGGGGGTGGAAATGAGTTCTCTTCAACCTGCGTACGCAGGGGGAAGCCGGGGGCGGCAGCCTGCCGTGAATCGCCGTCACGCGACGCGGAAGCACGCCCCGCAGCTCGGGTTGCTGCCCAAGCCGCCCTCGGACCGCGAGAAGTACGCGTACGCCAGGCGCAATCTGTGGGTGCTGACCATCAGCTCCGTGATCAGCTTCTGCTGCCTGGGCTACAGCCAGTACAAGCTCGCCCAGTCCAATCCGCTGCTGTGGCTGTACGCGCCGCCGCTGCTGTTCACCGTGGTCTACTACCTGATCTCGTTGCGGGTGAACGGGTTCTCCCGGGGCTTCGACCTCAAGCGCCACCGGCAACTGGTGCGCGAATGGCGGCCCCAGGCCTACCCCTCCGTCGACGTGTTCCTGCCGGTGTGCGGTGAACCCATCGAGGTGCTGCACAACACCTGGACGCACGTCCGGGCGCTGGCCGACCGCTACCCGGGTGTGTGCGTCCCGTTCGTACTGGACGACGGCGCCAGCCCGGAGCTGGAGGCAATGGCCGCCGATTTCGGATTCCGTTACGGCACCCGCCCGAACCGCGGCTGGTTCAAGAAGGCGGGCAACCTCCACTTCGGTTTCGGGCAGTCGGATGGCAAGTACATCCTGATCCTCGACGCTGACTTCACCCCGCGCTCGGACCTCCTCGAGGAAATGCTCCCGTACATGGAGGCGGACGAGCGGACAGGCATCGTCCAGTCGCCGCAGTTCTTCCGCGTGCTCGACTCCCAGAACTGGATCGAGCGCGGCGCGGGCGCCGTGCAGGAACTCTTCTACCGATCGGTGCAGGTGTCCCGGCAGAGCAGCGACGGCGCGATCTGCGTCGGCAGTTGCGCCGTCTACCGGCGGGCCGCCCTGGACACCAACGGCGGTACGACCCTCATCGAGCACTCCGAGGACGTGCACACCGGCTTCGACCTGCGCGGCCTGGGCTGGGACCTGCGCTACATCCCCGTCGCGCTCTCCACCGGGGTGTGCCCCGACAACGCGGGAGCCTTCTTCAACCAGCAGTACCGCTGGTGCTCCGGCTCGATGAGCCTGCTGGGAAGCAAGAAGTTCTGGGACGCCCGGATCAAGTTCTCCAGCCGGCTCTGCTACCTGTCGGGCTTCTTCTACTACATCCACACCGCGCTGTTCACCTTCGCGGCGCCGGTCATCCCGATCGTGCTGCTGCTGACCCTGCCGGACAAGCTCGACGTGGACCACCTGCTGATGGTGCTGCCGAGCATCGTCTACACCACCGTCATCTTCCCGATCTGGCACAAGTCGCCGTACCGGCTGGAGGCGTGGTCGGCCCGGCTGATGTACGGCTGGGCGCACTTCTTCGCGATCTGGGACATCCTGCGCAAGCAGCGGATGGGCTGGCAGCCCACCGGTTCGTCAGGGGCGAAGAAGAACAAGACCCGACGGTTCTGGCTCGGCATCCGCATCTGGAGCGCCGGCACCGCCGTGGTCTGGGTGTGCGCCGCGGTCTGGCGCATGCTGGACGGCTACCCGCCGGACTACGCCCTCGTCCTGTCCTCCGGACTCTTCTACGCGCTCGTCGTCGGACGCGTTCTGGTCCAGCCGAGAAGCGAGATCTCCGCATGAGCCGGTTCACCCTGTCCCTGCGCCGCGCGGCGCTCGCGGCCCTCCTCGTCTGCGTCGCCGGCTGCACGTCGACCGCCACCGGCTCCGGGCCCGGCGGCGGTCCCGCGCAGGACCCCGGCGCGTCGAGCGAGGCGCCCGAGACGGCCTACGACGTCACGGACCTGCTGCACCCCGACAAGAAGTTCTTCGGCGTGGCGCTCGACGGCGCCCCCGACTCCCTGGCGCCGGTGACGAAGTACACCGACCTCGTCGGCAAGCAGCCCAACATCGTCGCCTCCTACTCCGCGTGGGGCAACGACTTCAACATCGACGGAGCCCGCCGCGTGCTGGACTCGGGGGCGATGCTCTACGTCTCCTGGGAGCCCTTCAAACCGTCGATCGCGAAGATCGCCGACGGATCGCAGGACGAGTACATCCGGCGCTACGCCTCCGAGGTGCGCAAGGGCAACGCACCGGTGGCCATCAGCTTCGGCCACGAGATGAACGGCCACTGGTACCCCTGGGGCACGAAGGGCACGACCCCGGCCCAGTTCGTGAAGGCATGGCGCCACATCCACGACATCTTCCAGGACGAGGGCGCCACCAACGTCATCTGGGTCTGGAGCCCGAACGTCGTCAACCCGGTCCCCGACGTCGCCCTGAAGCCGTACTGGCCCGGCGACGCCTACGTCGACTGGGTCGGCGTGGTCGGGTACTGGACGGCCACGGGGGCGTCGACCTTCGAGACCCTGTACGGCCCGACGACGAGCCAGGTGCGCACGTTCACGAAGAAGCCCTTCATCCTCTCCGAGACGGCGTCCGAGCCCGGCGAGCGCCGCCGGTCGGACGTCCGCAACCTCGTCGAGGGCGTCGAGGGCGACGACGACATGCTCGGCTTCATCTGGTTCAACATCGCCAAGCGCGCCGACTGGCGCCTCCAGGCGAGCCCGCTGGCCCTGGCGGAGTTCAAGCGCCTGGTCGCCGACGACCGGATCGGTTTCGAGGTGCCGGAGCAGTGACCGAGCAGAGCCCCACCCACGGCGACGCGTTCGACCCGTGGTCGCGGCCCACCGGCCGGCACGACGCCGACGTGACGTGGCAGGAGCACGGAGCGTACCCGCAGTACCAGCCGGAGCCGTACGAACAGCACGACGCGTACGCGGCGGCGCAGCCCTACACGCTGACGGACGCCCACCCGGCGGACCCGCGGCAGGCCGTGCCCGAGGTGCCGGCCGACCCCGGCTACGTCGTTCCGGAGGTGCCGGTGTCGGCCTGGTCGGTCGACACCCGGCGCAGCACCTGGATCGGACGGAGCGTGGTGCTGTGCGTCCTGCTGGTCCAGGCGGGACTGTCGTTCCGGATCAGCGGGCGCGCCTTCGACAGCGAGGCGCGGTACCTGGCGGTCGGCCACTACCGGCTCGACCACCTGCTCAACGGCACCGACGTGCCGGCCGGCCTCGCGGGCCACCTCCCCGGCCACCCGGCGGTCTACCCGGTGCTGGCCGCGGCGGCGGACTCGGTGGGCGGCCTGTTCGCCGCCCGCCTGCTCAGCCTGTTCTTCATGCTGGGCGCCACCGCGCTGCTCTACGCGATGACCAGCCGGCTGTTCAGCGAGCGGGCCGGACTGTCGGCCGCCGCGCTGTTCGCGGTGGTCGAGTCCACCGCGATGCTCGGGAACCTCGCCGGCTTCGACGCGATGGCGCTCTTCCTGATCGCCGGGGCCGCGTGGGCCCTCGTCCGGACCGGCCGGTCGCACCCCGCCCTGGCGCTGCTCGCCGCCCCCCTGGCGGCCCTCGCCACGGTGACCAAGTACGTCGCCGCGCTGTACCTGCCGAGCCTGGTGGTCCTCGCCGTGCTGTCCGCCTACCCCTACCGGGGCGCGCGGGCCTTCCTGCGCGGCCTGTTCTTCGGCGCCGGGACGCTGCTGGTCCTCGCGGGCGCCTACCTCTTCGGCGGGCTGCACGGCTTCGTCTCCGCCACCACCGGACGGGCGCACGGCACGGACCCGGCGCTGGACGTGCTGTGGCGCGGCGCGCAGTGGGGCGGCCTGGTCCTCCTGGTCGCCGTCGGCGGCGCCGTCGACTACGTACGCAAGTCGCGCATGGGGGAGATGCCCTGGGCGACGGGCGACACCCCCGGGGCGGTCCGGCGTACGGCGCTGGGCCTGGTGCTCTGCGGCACCGCCCTGCTGGCCCCCGTCTGCCAGGCCTGTCTGAACGACGACGCCTCGCTCTTCACGCACGTGGGGTTCGGCCTGCTGTTCGCCGCGCCCATGGCGGGACTCGGCATCTCCCGGCTCGTGGGGGCGCACTTCCGCTACCCGCAGCTCGGCATCATGGTCTGGGTGGGCGTCCTGGTCGTGGGCATGGCCCAGACCCGGTCGCTCTACCACCCCGCGGCCTCCGGCCAGGTGGTGGAGTCGCTGCGGAAGGTCGTCGGCAAGGACGGGCGCTACCTCGCGGAGCACTCCGACATCCCCGCCTACTACCTGCGGGACGTGACCCGCCCGGACCAGTGGCAGGGCACGCGCGGCATCGACTTCACCGACAAGGGCGGCGAGCACCACACCGGCGCCGACGGTTTCCGCAGTGCCGTACGGGCGGGGTGGTTCGACGCGATCGTGCTCGACGGGGACGCCACCACGGCCAACGACAAGGCCATCACCGACGCGCTGCACGGCAACCCCGCGTACCGGCTGGTGTCCGTGCTGCCGTCCAGCGACGCCTACGGTTCGACCACCTACCGGATCTGGGTGAAACGATGACCCTCACCGAACCCGCCCACGAGCCGGCGCCCGCCGCCGCCGGGGAGGAACCGGCCCCGCGGCGGCACGGCCGGCCGGAGGACGGCGGCAGCCGGGCCACCACCGCGCTGCTCTTCCTGGTGCCCGCCGGGCTCACGCTCGCCCTCACGCTGCACGGCATCGGCGACCGGCAGCTGTGGCGTGACGAGCACGCCACCTGGTGGGCGACCGGGCTCTCCCTCGGTGACCTGGGCGCACTGATCCGCAACATCGACGTGGTCTTCGCCCCGTACTACTTCGTGATGCACCTGTGGGTCCTGGTCGCCGGGGACTCGCCCACCGCCCTGCGCATCCCGGCGGCGTTCGCCATGGCGGCGGCGGCCGGGCTGCTCGCGCTGGTCGGACGGCGGATGTTCACCCCGGCGACCGGGATGCTGGCCGGGCTGGTCTTCGCCACGGTGCCCTCGGTCACCCAGTACGGGGAGGAGGCGCGGCCCTACGCCTTCGCGGTGGCGTTCGTCCTGCTGTCCACCCTGATCCTGCTGCGGGTACTGGAAACGCCGAGCCTCAGGGGCTGGGCGGCGTACGCCGTGACGATCCCCCTGATCGGTTTCAGCCACCTGGTGTCCCTGTCGGTGCTCGCCGGACACCTGGGCCTGGTGGTCACGGCGAAGCGCAAGGGCGACCGCATCGCCCACTGGGCGTTCGCCGCCTCCGCGCTGACGGGTCTGTCCGTGGTGCTCCCGATGCTGGCGCAGGGCTCCGGCCAGAGCGGGCAGATCGCCTGGAACAACCCCACCTTCCAGGACCTGGTCAACCATCCGGAGAAGCTGTTCGGCTCCTGGGTGACCGGCGGGGCGGTGATGGGGCTCGGCCTGGCCGGCCTTTTTGTCGCCCGCAGGTACGCGGTGCTGCTGGCCCCCTGGGTGCTGCTGCCCCCGGTCCTCACCTACCTGACCGCGGCGCAACTGCACCTGTTCCTGCCGCGGTACCTGCTCTTCACCGTGCCCGCCTGGGTGCTGTTGGCGAGCGCCGCCGTCACCCGGCTGTCCGGGCCGCTGAACACGGCGGCCCGCACCGGCACCGCCCGGCGCGTCGTCGCCGGGGCACTGGTGGCGGCCGCGGCGGTCGTGTTCGCCTGGCAGGCACAGCCCGGCCTGGCGCTCGCCCGGCAGAACGATCCCGCCGAGCCGGACTACCGGGCGGCGGCCGAGGTCGTCGCGCACGGGCTCCGGCCGGGCGACGGGATCGCCTTCTCCGGGCAGAAGTCCGAGCGCCGCGCGATGGCCTACGAGTTCCGCGACGCCGGGACCTCCGGCTGGCCCAAGGACGTGCTGATGTGGCGGACCCCGCAGGAGATGGGCAACTTCGGCGCCCTGGAATGCCCGGAGCCCGCCAAGTGCCTCGCGAAGACCGACCGGCTGTGGGTGGTCTCCACGTCCCAGCTCGGCAAACCGTTCGCCGACATGCCGGAGAAGACGGCGGTCCTGCTGTCGAGCCGGTTCAAGGTCGCGGACACCGACTCCCTGCCCAACGTCCGCGTCCTGCTACTGGAACGCATCCGGTAGCCACCGCACCCCACCGGGGAGGACCGCGGTCCCGCGGATCTCCCCGACCCACGTACACCTGCCAGGACGGTCACCACGCGCGCGGCGACGTGTGCCGCGTGACCGTCCGCCCGAGACCCGCGCGCCCAGCAACCCGGCACAGCTCCCGCCGGCGCGGCGACCAAGGAGATGCCATGAACCACCCGTTCCCGGACTCCCTTCCCGTCACATGGGGGGACGTACCGGTCACGGTCGTCATGCCGACGTACAACGAGGCGGCGAACCTGCCGCACATCACCGACCTCGTGATGCGACTGCCGGTCCCCGGACTGCATCTGAAGATCGTGGACGACTCCAGCCCGGACGGCACCGGCCGGCTCGCCGAGGAACTGGCCGCCAAACACAACGAGTTCGGCGCTCGCCCGCGCATGAGTGTACTGCACCGTACGGCCAAGAACGGCCTGGGCAGGGCGTACACCGACGGCATGCTGACCGCCCTGGACGAGGGCGCGGAGTTCGTGGTCCAGATGGACGCCGACGGCAGCCACCCCGCCGACGTCATCCCGCAGATGCTGGGCACGGCGCTCGCCACGGGCGCGGGCTTCGTGGTGGGCAGCCGGTACGTCGACGGCGGCTCGCTGGACAAGGAGTGGGGCAAGCACCGGCAGCTGCTCTCGCGCTTCGCCAACCGCTACGCCCGCGCGGTCCTCGACACCCGGATCCGCGACATCACCGCCGGCTTCAACCTGTGGCGGGCGAGCACGCTGCGTGACGTGGACCTCAGGACGCTGGACAGCGCCGGCTACAGCTTCCAGGTGGAGCTGAAGTTCCTGGCCACGCGGAGGGGACACAACGGCGTGGAGATCCCGATCCGCTTCGAGGAGCGCACCGAAGGCGTCTCGAAGATGACGCTCGGGACGCAGATCGAGTCGGCGCTGGTGCCGCTGCGGCTGCGGATGCGCAACCGCAGGGGCTGAACGGGACTCCGCCGGCCGCGGCCCGGCCGGCGGAGGAACCGATGCAGGACGACGACCACGACGACCACGAGGACCACGAGCCGCGAGACGGCCGAGACAAGGGACGACTTCACCATGGGCGGACGGCACGCGCTTCCTTCGCGGTTGGGGCACCTGTACCGCGAGATCGCGAAGTTCGGCCTGGTCGGGCTCTCGGGATTCGTGGTCAACCTCGGCGTCTTCAACCTCATCAGGCACGCCGCGCACTGGCAGACGGTACGGGCGAGCGTCCTGGCGACGGTCGTCGCGATCATGACCAACTACCTCGGTCTGCGGTACTTCACGTACCGCGACCGCGACCACGACACGGAGGGCCGGAGCGGCCGGAAGCGGGAGCTCGGGCTCTTCCTGTTCTTCAGCGCGGTCGGCCTGGTCATCGAGAACTCCGTGCTCTACACGACCACGTACGGATTCGGCTGGGACGGCACGCTCGCCAACAACGTCTTCAAGTTCGTCGGCATCGGCATCGCCACGCTCTTCCGCTTCTGGTCCTACCGGACGTGGGTCTTCAGGACCGCCGGCCGTGGCGCGCAACCCGCCCCGCCGGACCGGCACGTGCCGGCCGCGTCCTCCGAACCCCTCCTGAACGTCTCCTGGGAGAAGACATGAGCGAGGCCATTCTCCTCGTCGGCGGCAAGGGCACCCGGCTGCATCCGCTGTGCACCTTCACCCCCAAGCCCCTGCTGCTCGTCGCCGGGGTGCCGCTGCTGACCCACCAGCTGGCACGCGCCGCGGCGGCGGGGGTGACCCGGATCGTCTTCGCCACGTCCTACCTCGCGGAGCTCTTCGAGCGGGAGTACGGCGACGGTGCCGGGCTGGGGCTGGAACTGGTGTACGTCACCGAGACCGAGCCCCTGGGCACCGGAGGCGCGATCCGTAACGCCGCCCGCCACCTGACCTGCGGGCCGGACGATGCCGTCCTCGTCTTCAACGGCGACATCCTCAGCGGGCTCGACATCCGGGGTCTGCGGGACGGCCACCGGGCCTCCCGCGCCGACGTGACCCTGCACCTGACCCGGGTCGCGGACCCCCGCGCGTACGGGCTGGTGCCCACCGACGGGGACGGCCGGGTCACGACGTTCCTCGAGAAGCCCGAGCGGCCGGAGCAGATCGTCACCGACCAGATCAACGCGGGCTGCTACGTCTTCACGCGCTCGGTCATCGACAGCATCCCCGAGGGGCGGGTCGTCTCCGTCGAGCGCGAGACCTTCCCCGGCCTGCTGTCCTCCGGCGCCCTGCTGCGCGGCGTCGTCGACGACACGTACTGGCTGGACCTCGGCACGCCGTCGGCCTTCGTCACCGGCTCCGCCGACCTGGTCCGCGGACACGTGCCCTCGCCCGCGCTGCCCGGGCCGGCCGGGGACGCCCTGATCCTGCCGGGGGCGCTGGTCGACCCGCTGGCGGTCCTCACGGCGGGCACGGCCGTGTGCGCGGGCGCCGTGGTGGAGGCCGGGGCCGTGGTCGAGGGCAGCGTCGTCCTGCCCGGCGCGCGGATCGGCCGGCAGGCGCTCGTCCGGCGGTCCGTGATCGGACGCGAGGCGGTCCTCGGCGAGGGCACCAGCGTCGTCGAAGCAGTGGTCGGCGACCGCGCCCACGTCGGCCCCCACAACGAACTCCCCGCGGGTGTGCGCCTCGACTGCGGCGTCCGCCTGCCCGAACGGGCCGTCCGCGTCTCGGCGCCCGCCTCCCCGGTCTGAGACCGGGGGCTCACAGCCGTGCGGCCGCCCCCGCCGGGGTGGCGCCGCAGGTGTCCAGCATCAACTGGGCCTTCACCGCCAGGCCCTGCATGTCGTAGGTGCGGTGGTGCTGGAGCAGGATCGTCAGGTCGGCGTCCGCCGCGGCCTCCCACAGCGAGTCGGCGCGGGGGACCGGGCGGTCCAGCACCCGCCACCGCGGGACGTACGGGTCGTGGTAGCTCAGCTGCGCCCCCAGCTCGGCCAGCCGGGCGCCGATCTCCCGGGCCGGCGAGCGCTCCTCGTCCGGCAGGTCCGGCTTGTACGTGACGCCCAGCAGCAGCACCCGGGCCCCGCGCAGCGACTTGCCGTGCTCGTTCAGCAGGGCCGCGGCGCGCTGCACCACGTAGCGCGGCATCCGGGCGTTGACCTCCTGCGCGTACTCGACCAGCCGCAGCGGATGGCCGTGCACCCGGCCCTGGTACGGCGGGTGCCCGGGGTCCAGCGGCATGGTGTGGCCGCCGACCCCCGGGCCGGGGCGGAAGGCCTGGAAGCCGTGGGGACGGGTCTCGGCGCAGCGGATGACGTCCCAGACGTCCACGCCGATGTCGTGGCAGAACACGGCCATCTCGTTGGCCAGCGCGATGTTGACGTGCCGGTAGTTGGTCTCCAGCAGGTGCACGCTCTCCGCCTCGCGCACGCCCCGGGCCCGGACGATCCGCTCGGTGAACCGGCCGTAGAAGACGGCCGCGGCCTCCGTGCAGGCGGGGGTGAGCCCGCCGATCACCTTCGGCGTGCCGGGGTGTCGTGCGGGGGCGTACGCCAGGTGGAAGCCTTGGCCGGCCCGCAGGCCGGAGCCCTCCTCCAGCAGCGGACGCAGGAAGTCCTCCGTCGTCCCCGGGTACACCGGCGACTCCAGGACCACCGTGCTGTGCGGCCGCAG
The DNA here is from genome assembly GCF_055635295.1 of Streptomyces sp. NPDC111520. Lineage (NCBI taxonomy): Bacteria > Bacillati > Actinomycetota > Actinomycetes > Kitasatosporales > Streptomycetaceae > Streptomyces > Streptomyces sp. NPDC111520. The sequence goes on from NZ_JBVKBW010000015.1 coordinate 33,275, forward strand.
GTGCCCGGCCAGGGCGCGGGCGGCCTCCGCCAGCGCCGTCAGGTCCGGCTCCCCGCCCTCCCCGAGCGGCGTCGGCGCGCACAGCACGGCCGCCCGCGCCCGGCCCAGGGCGGCCGTGTCCGCGGTCGCCCGGAAGCCGCCCGCGAGCATCCGCCGCACGTCGGCGGCGGCGAGTGCGCCGCAGGGGACCCGGCTGCCGGCGTTGATCGCGTCCACCACGTGCTCGTCCGGGTCGTACCCGATGACCCCGAGGCCGGCGGCGCTGGCCGCCTGCGCGAGGGGCAGGCCGGCGGGGCCGAGTCCGATGACTGCGAGGTCTGAGGGCATGGGGGTCCTCTCCTGCGACGGGGGGCGTCGTGGTACCCGAATGGCGCGAAATCAGGCTAACCAGACAGGTAGCTGATATGACTGCACGCCACGCGGTGCGGCTCTGTATGCCCGGGGTCCGTGGGTGTGTGCGGCGCCGCTGTGGTTGTTGTTGCGGCCGGTTGTCGTGTGCGGCGCCGCTGTGGTTGATGTTGGGTTTCTCCCCCACCCACCCCTCGCACCTCGTTGTGGGGTCGGGGCCGCGCCGGCACACTCCCCCGACGTTCGGCCGGGGGGACCCCCAGAACGCTCGCGGTTTACGTCTACATCCTGAGGCATCGCGTCCGCCGCTCGTCTCCCCCAGCCTTCGGCCGGGGGGACCCCCATGGGCCCACCCCGCCACACCCCCTCCCGTCGTATGGGCGCACAACGGCCGGTGGGGGGCATGAAGGCAGTCCGGGGTTGCCCCGAACCGCTCTCTGACCCCCCACGGCCCCGCGGTTCAAGCCCGCATCATTCGGCACGGGTCTGCCACCCGCCTCCCCCCCAGCCTTCGGCCAGAGGGGAGCACGCCGCCACACCCCCTTCCCGTTGTGCGGGCGCAGGGTGTCCCGTTGGGGGTGCGTTGGACAGGTGCGGTGCCCCGGGCTGCCTTGTGACCTCCCACCGGCCGTTGGCCGCCACGGATACGGAGGGGGTGGGGTCGGAGGGGTGGGCGTTCTGGACGCTGACGTGTATTTGATGTGCGGCACAGACGGCACCGACGAGTGCTGCCCGCCATGCACATAAATATGCGGTACAGAATGCCCACCCCGGAGGCCCCGCCCCCGGCCCACCCATGCACAGAGCGAGCCCCGCACCAATCGCGCCGGGCAATCGGGCGGGAGGGTGGGGGACAAACCCAACAGAACCCACAACGGCGCCGCACACGCATCGCTGGGCACACCCACACGCAGCCCGGCCCGGCGGAGCCCGAGGTAGCCGGGGGCCACGACACGGGTAACGATCGTGGGGACGGGGAATGCGCTGAGGCGCGACCCCGCGTCACGACGGGAGGCCAGGATGCTGACGGCGACACTGGGACCGGCGGAGCGTGCCTCCGCGCTCGCCCGGATGGCGGAACAGGAACTCGACGTGCTCGTGGTGGGCGCGGGCGTCGTGGGCGCCGGGACGGCGCTGGACGCCGCGACGCGCGGGCTGACGACCGGCATCGTGGAGGCCCGCGACTGGGCGTCCGGGACGTCGAGCCGGTCGAGCAAGCTGATCCACGGCGGACTGCGCTACCTGGAGATGCTGGACTTCGCCCTGGTCCGGGAGGCCCTCAAAGAGCGGGGACTGCTGCTCCAGCGTCTGGCGCCGCACCTGGTGAAGCCGGTGCCGTTCCTGTACCCGCTGCAGCACCGCCTCTGGGAGCGCTTCTACGCGGGCGCCGGCGTGACGCTGTACGACACGATGGCGCTGTCGTCCGGGCACGGCCGCGGGCTGCCGCACCACCGGCACCTGAGCCGCAAGAGCGCGTTGCGCGTGGCGCCGTGCCTGAAGAAGGATGCCCTGGTCGGGGCGCTGCAGTACTACGACGCGCAGATGGACGACGCCCGGTACACGATGACGCTGGTCAGGACGGCCGCCGCCTACGGCGCGCTGGCCGCGAACCGGGCGCGGGTGATCGGGTTCCTGCGCGAGGGCGAGCGCGTGGTGGGCGCCCGGGTCGAGGACGTGGAGGCCGGGGGCGTCTACGAGGTGCGCGCGCGTCAGATCGTGAACGCCACCGGGGTGTGGACGGACGACACGCAGGCGCTGATCGGGGAGCGCGGGCAGTTCCACGTGCGGGCGTCCAAGGGCATACACCTGGTCGTGCCGAAGGACCGGATCCACTCCGCGACGGGGCTGATCCTGCGGACCGAGAAGAGCGTGCTCTTCGTGATCCCCTGGGGCCGTCACTGGATCGTGGGGACGACGGACACCGACTGGGGCCTGGACAAGTCGCACCCGGCCGCGTCCAGCGCCGACATCGACTACCTGCTGGAGCACGTCAACTCGGTGCTCGCCGTGCCGCTGACCCGGGACGACGTGCAGGGCGTGTACGCGGGGCTGCGCCCGCTGCTGGCGGGCGAGTCCGAGGCCACCAGCCAGCTGTCGCGCGAGCACACCGTGGCGCACCCGGTGCCGGGCCTGGTGGTGGTCGCGGGCGGCAAGTACACCACGTACCGGGTGATGGCCAAGGACGCCGTGGACGCGGCCGTGCACGGCCTGACGCACCGGGTCGCCGAGTGCGTCACCGAGGACGTCCCGCTGGCCGGCGCGGAGGGCTACCACGCGCTGTGGAACGCGCGGGCCAGGATCGCGGCGCGCACCGGCCTGCACGTGGCGCGGATCGAGCACCTGCTCAACCGCTACGGCTCGCTCTCCGAGGAACTGCTGCAGCTGATCGAGGAGGACCCCTCGCTGGGCCGCCCGCTCAGCGGGGCCGACGACTACCTGCGTGCCGAGGTCGTCTACGCCGCCTCGCACGAGGGCGCGCGGCACCTGGACGACGTGCTCACCCGGCGCACCCGCATCTCCATCGAGACCTTCGACCGCGGCACGCTCAGCGCCCGGGAGGCCGCCGAGCTGATGGCGCCCGTCCTGGGCTGGGACAAGGAGCAGGTGGAGAAGGAGGTCGAGCACTACGAGAAGCGGGTGGAGGCCGAGCGGGAGTCCCAGCGCCAGCCCGACGACCAGACCGCGGACGCCGCCCGCCTGGGCGCCCCGGACATCGTCCCGCTGTGAGCCGCCGCCGGTACGCCGGGTGAGGCGTGGGCCACGGCCTTGACGGGATCCGTGGCCCGGCCGGATATCGTTCCTTCTCGTACGTGGCAGGAAGGGGCGCACGATGTCCGACCTCGGACGCCTGGTGGCCGGCAGGTACCGGCTGGTCGAGCGGATCGGCCGTGGCGGCATGGGCACGGTCTGGCGGGCCGAGGACGAGCTGCTGGGGCGCGCGGTGGCGGTGAAGCGCCTGCACCCGCCGCAGCCGCACCTGCACGAGGACGAGCTGGAGACGCTGTTCGAGCGGACCCGGCGGGAGGCGCGCAGCGCGGCGCGGATCAGCCATCCCAATGTGGTGGTGGTGCACGACGTGGTGGACGACGAGGGTCTGCCGGTGATCGTGATGGAGTACGTGCCGTCGACGACGCTGGGGGACGTGCTGAAGGAGCGGGGTCCGGTGGTGCCGGGGGAGGCGGCGCGGATCGGGCGGGCGATGGTGGCGGCGTTGCGGGCGGCGCATGCGGCGGGGGTGCTGCACCGGGATGTGAAGCCGGGCAATGTGCTGCTGGCGGAGTCGGGCCGGGTGGTGCTGACGGATTTCGGGATCGCGCAGGCTTCGGGGACGTCGACGCTGACGCGGACGGGTGAGCTGATCGGGTCGATCGACTTCCTGGCGCCGGAGCGGCTGACCGGTGGCGCGCCGGGTCCTGAGGCGGATCTGTGGGCGTTGGGGGCGACGTTGTTCCAGGCGGTGGAGGGGCGTTCGCCGTTCCGCCGGGACACGGCGATCGAGACGGCGTACGCGATCGCGACGGACGAGGTGCCGGTGGCGGGGAACGCGGGCCCGCTGGGGCCGGTGATCGCGGGGCTGCTGGTGCGGGAGCCGCAGGGCCGGCTGTCGGCGCCGGAGGCCGAGCGGATGCTGCGGGCGAGCGCCGCCGAGACCGAGACCGCGAGCGTCCCCCGCGAGAGCCTGACCCTGTCGCACACCGCGCCGACCACCGTCGTGCGGCCCCCGGAACCGGTCGCGCAGCCCGCGCCCCCGCACGCACCCACCCTTCCGTCGGGGGTCCCCGTCCCGGCGGAGCCCCCGCGGGCGCGGCGCCGCACCGGGGTCCGGGTGCTGCTCGCCGCGGTGCTGGCCGCCGCCCTCGCCGGCGGCGGCTTCTACGCCGCGCAGCACTTCGGCGGCTCCACCGGCACCCAGGGCGACCGGCCGGCCCCGAGCCACTCGGCGACCTCCTCGTCGCCGTCCTCCCCGGCGTCCTCCTCCCCACCCCCCTCCCCGTCCGCTCCGGGCCCGTCGCCCGTGCCGGCCGGCTACCACCTCGCCGAGGAGCCCGAGCGCGGCTTCTCCGTCCCGGTCCCCGACGGGTGGACCCGCCAGGTGCAGGGCGAGCAGGTCATCTACGTCGACCCGAGCGGCCTGGCCGGCCTGCGGATCGGCACGCTGGACTACGCGGCGAGCGATCCGCTGGAGCACTTCGCGGAGGAGGAGCAGCAGACCATCCCCAAGCTGGACGGGTACGAGCGGCTGCGGATGCAGAGCACCCGCTGGCGTGACCGCCCGGCCGCCATATGGGAGTTCACCTTCCAGGGCAAGGCCCGCGGCTTCCGGGCCATCGACCTCGGCTTCGGGGAGCCCGGCGGACGCGAGTTCGCCGTCTACCTCTCCGCGCCGACGGCCCAATGGGGTGATTTCCGGACGGTCTTCGACGACGCGGTGGCCGGACTCGTCGTCCACGACTAGCACACGGCGGGGCCGGGGTGGGACCACGGCCCCGAGTCAGGGATGATGGAGGTCTCCATCCCGCGGTCGCCGTTGGCAGGCGATGAGGGAGCTTCATCTTCAGCGACTGCAGAGGGAATTCATGGGCCAGGCGCACGACACCGACCAGCGGCTCATCGCCGACCGGTACCGACTCGGCGCCGTCCTCGGCAAGGGCGGCATGGGCACCGTCTGGCGGGCCGTCGACGAGACGCTCGGCCGTACGGTCGCGGTGAAGGAGCTGCGCTTCCCGCACAACATCGACGAGGACGAGAAGCGCCGCCTGATCACCCGCACCCTGCGCGAGGCCAAGGCGACCGCCCGGATCCGCAACACCGGCGCGGTGACCGTCTTCGACGTCGTCGAGGAGGACGACCGGCCCTGGATCGTCATGGAACTGGTCGAGGGCCGCTCGCTGTCGGACGCGATCCGCGAGGACGGACCGCTCTCGCCCAAGCGCGCCGCCGAGGTCGGGCTGACCGTGCTGGACGTGCTGCGGGCCGCCCACAAGGAGGGCATCCTCCACCGTGACGTGAAGCCGTCCAACGTCCTGATCGCCGACGACGGCCGCGTCGTGCTGAGCGACTTCGGCATCGCCCAGATCGACGGCGACCCGTCCGTCACCTCCACCGGCATGCTGGTCGGCGCCCCCTCGTACATCTCGCCGGAGCGGGCGCGCGGCCAGAAGCCGGGCCCGCCCGCCGACCTGTGGTCGCTGGGCGCGCTGCTGTACGCCTCGGTCGAGGGCCGGCCGCCGTACGACAAGGGCTCGGCCATCGCCACGCTCACCGCCGTCATGACGGAGTCGCTGCAGACCCCGCGCAACGCGGGCCCGCTGGCCGACGCGATCCACGGGCTGCTCAACAAGGACCCGGAGCTGCGGCTCGACGACGCGGGCGTGCGCCCGCTGCTCACGGGTGTCGCCCACGCGCCGGACGTCCCGGTCGCCGAGGCCACGCGCACCATGCCGCTGCCGCCCTCCGACCCGCAGCCGACGCCCACCGACGCGCCCCCGGCCACCCGGGCCGCCGCCGCCGACCAGGCGGCGCTGCGGGCCGCGAAGGCCAAGCCGGAGCCCGAGGCGACCCCGGCGACCGCGTCCGCCCCGGTCACGCCCGTACCGGTGCCGGCGGCCGCCCCGGCCACCGCCCCGCGGCTGCCGCTCCTGGCGTCGATGGACGAGCGCCGCCGCCGCGCGGTGCTCTTCGCGGCGATCGTGGTCGTCCTCGTGCTGCTCGGGACGGGCATCGGCATCTGGGCCGGCCAGGGCGACGACGACCCGGGCGCCCGTCAGCCCGCCAATCCGTCCGCCCCGGCGAGCGCCAAGTCCGGTGACGACGGCGTCCAGGACGGCAAGTCCGGCGACGACAAGGGGGGCCAGGGGAGCGAGTCCGGCGACGGCAAGGGCGGCGACGACTCCGGCAAGGGGAAGGGCGACGACAACTCCGGCAAGGGCTCGGACACTTCCTCCTCCGGCTCCGGCGACGGCTCCGGCAGCGGGAAGGACGGCTCCGGCGCGGTTCCGGCCGGCTGGACGACCTACACCGACTCCGAGGGCTTCTCGATAGCGCTGCCGGCCGGCTGGGCCGCGAACAAGGAGCGGGCCGGCAACGGCTGGATCTTCAACGCCCGCCGCAGCCCCCGGGTGCAGGTCGACTGGACCCACACCCCCGGCAAGAGCGCGGCGGACGCCTGGCGCCAGAACGAGGCCGGTGCTGCGGGCAGGTTCCCCGGTTACCAGAAGGTGGACATAAAGGACGTGAACTACCGCGGCTACCGCACCGCCGCCGACTGGACGTTCACCTACATGTCCGGCGGCACCAAGATGCGCGCCGTCAACCGGGGCTTCGTCGTGGACGACGGACACGGCTACGCCATCCTCTTCTTCGCGTCGGACGCCGAGTGGAACAGCAAGAAGACCACGGAGATGCGCGATGCGCTCTTCAACACCTTCAAACCGGCCAAGTGAGGGCGCTCGGGCACGTATCGTGAGTCATTGCGGACTGTCCGCATCCACAACGGATCGGATCTGACGCTTTGGGGAGGCGTCGTGGACGACTACGCGGGACGCGTACTGGCCGACCGCTACCGCCTGCCGCGGCCGCCCGCCGACGAGTTCGAACTGGTGGAGACCAGGGCCTGGGACACGTTCAGCAACCAGGAGGTGCTGATACGCCAGGTCCTGCTGCCCGAGGTCGTCAGCGCCGAGCCGGGACCGCACCACGGGGACGGCGGGGACACCGCCCACCGGGCCCTGGAGGCGGCTCAGGCCGCGGCCGCGATACCCGACCACCCCCGGCTGGTGCAGGTCTTCGACATCTTCGTCGAGGACGGCAGCGTCTGGATAGTGAGCGAGCTGGTCGCCGCCCGCCCGCTGGCCGCGGTCCTCGCCGACAAGCGGCTGAGCCCCTACCGGGCCGCCGAGGTGGCCTCCGACGTGCTGACCGCGCTGCGCGTGCTGCACGCCCACGGCTGGGTGCACCGCAACGTCACCGGCCGGACCGTGCTGGTCTGCGACGACGGCCGGGCGATGCTCTCGGGGCTGGCCGTGGGCGCCGCCCAGGAGGCGCTGTGCGGCTACAACCCGGTGCCGGTGCCCGCGATGGCCGGGGGCGGCGAGGCGCCCGGCGGCGGCTGGGAGGGCCCGCACTCCGCGCTGGAGCTCGAGCGCGCCCGGCAGGCCCGGCTCACCGTCGTCGGTCCCGTCACCGAGCGGTGGGCCCCCGAGCAGGCCACCGAGGTCCACGAGAACTGGCAGCTCGCTCCACCCGTCGGCCCGGCCGCCGACCTGTGGGCACTGGGGTCGCTGCTCTTCCGCAGCGTCCAGGGGCATCCTCCGTTCCCGGAGGAGAGCACCGCGGAACTGGTCCAGCTGGTCATCGCCGAGCCGCCCGCGTACGCCGAGGAGTGCGGACCGCTGCGGCCCGTCGTGGAGTCGCTGCTGCGCCAGGACCCCGAGGAGCGGCCGGACGCCGAGGAACTGCGCGGCTGGCTGCGCTCGCTCGTCCGCTCCGCGCCGGAGCCGGACCTGGGGCTGAGCACGGTGCCCGTGCCCGCCGACGACCCGCACAAGCTGCCCGTCGTACGCCGCCGGGGCGAACTGGTGCGCCGCCGCAAGGCCGCCGCCGACCCCGTGCCCGCCCACCCCGCGCACGGGCGCCACAAGCGCACCAAGGAGCGGCGGCAGCGCTCGGGGCGCGGTCCGCGCAGCCTCGGGATCACGCTGGTCGGGCTGGTGCTGCTGCTGATGGTCGCCGCCGTGTTGTACGCCGTGCTCTTCATGCCGCGCGGCGGGTCCACGGACGACGAGGGCGCGGCCGGTGCCACGCGGACCCTGCCCGCGCAGGTGCCCGGCGGTGACGAGCGGCCGCAGACGACCGCCCCGCCGCCCGGCAAGGCCACGCGCAGCTCCGCCCCGGCCACGAGCGCCCCGCCGCCCACACGGTCGGCCCCGGCGGACGACGCCGCCACCACCGGCCTCGGCGGCGACTTCACGCTGCGCACCGACGCGGAGGGCTTCCGGCTCGCCGTCCCCAACGGCTGGCAGCGCACGCCCAGGAACGCCGACGGGCAGGTCCGCTACACCGGCGGCGACTACCAGCTGCTGGTCGTGCCCGGCCGTGACACCGTCGCCGACAAGGGCAGCGACCCGATCGTCTACCAGAACGACGAGCCCGAGCTTTCCGGCTTCCGGGCCTCCGGCTGGTCCTCGGCCTCCGGGCTGCGCCGCCTGGACATGGGCGGGATCACGGCCGCGGAGGGCGAGTTCAGCTGGAGCGACGGCTCAGGCCGGCAGCTGTTCGCGCGCAATCTGGTGATGATCCGCGACGGCAGGTACCACGTCGTCCTGGTCATCGGGCCGGACGGCCGTCGCGCCGACGTCAAGCGGTACTTCGAGAAGGCCGCGGAGACCTACCGCACCACCTGAGCGCGGTGCCCGGACCGGAACCGCCCGGTCCCGGCGCGCGTTGGAGAGGCCGTGGGGGCAGGGGAGTGAGCGGGAGCGGAAGCGTGCTGGCCGGACGGTACCGGCTCGGCGACGTCATCGGCCGCGGCGGCATGGGGCGGGTCTGGGAGGCCCAGGACGTCGTGCTGCGGCGCACCGTCGCCGTCAAGGAGCTGACCCTCGGCGCCCATCTCGCGGAGGACGACCGCGCCGTGCTCCAGGAGCGGATGAAGCAGGAGGCCCGGGCCGCCGCCCGGATCAACCACCCCAACGTGGTGACCGTCCACGACGTCGTGGAACAGGACGGCCGGCCCTGGATCGTCATGGAACTGGTGGACGGCCGCTCCCTGGACGAGGCGGTGCGCGAGGACGGCCCGCTGTCCCCCAGGCGGGCCGCCGCGGTGGCCGCCGCCGTGCTGGAGGCGCTACGCGCGGCGCACGCCGCGGGCGTGCTCCACCGGGACGTGAAGCCGGCCAACGTGCTGCTCGCCCGCGACGGCCGGGTCCTGCTGACGGACTTCGGCATCGCCGTCGTCGAGGGCGACTCGGCGATCACCCGCACCGGCGAACTCGTCGGTTCCGTCGACTACCTGGCGCCCGAGCGGGCCCGCGGCGGCCGTCCCGGCCCGGAGTCCGACCTGTGGTCGCTGGGCGCCACGCTCTACGCGGCGGTCGAGGGGCGCTCGCCGTTCCGCCGTACGTCGCCGATCGGCACCCTGCAGGCCGTGGTGTACGAGGAGCTGCCCGAACCCCGGGCGGCCGGCCCGCTGCGCCCGGTCATCGCGGCGCTGCTCGCGAAGGAGCCCGCCGCGCGCCCGCCGGCCGGGCAGCTGGCGACCACGCTCACGGCCATCGCGGCGGGCGGCCCCCGGCGCCGCCGCCCCGGCGGGCGCCGCGCCGCGCTCGTGGCGGCCGCGGTCGCCGGGGCGCTGCTGGCGGGCACCGGAGGCGTCCTCGCGGTGGTCGAGGGGCGCGGCGACGGCACCGGCGATGCCACCGGGGTCCCGGCCGGCTACGTGCGCGTCCACGACCCGGCGGGCTTCAGCCTCGCCGTACCGCGCGGCTGGCAACGCCAACTGGACGGCGACCAGATCGACTACACGCCCGACGGCGGCGCCCACCGGCTGCGCGTCGGCGTCGGCCGCGCCGCGCCGGGCGTCAACCCGTACATGCACCTGCTCGAACTGGAGAAGAGCGTGCAGGCGCTCCCCGACTACACCCGGGTGCGGCTGCACCAGAACACCTTCCGGGGCGGCGACGGCTGCCTGTGGGAGTTCACCTGGACCGACTCCAAGGAGCACCCGGGCCCGCGCCGTGCCGTCGACCAGGCGTACGTGACGGCCGACGGCCGCGAGTACGCCCTCTACATGGGCGCGCCGGCCGGCGACTGGGCGGCCTCCGCCGCCCGGTTCCAGGTGGCCCTGCAGACCTGGCGGCCGGAACCGGCCGGGGTGACCGGCGGTGCGGCATCATGACCCCATGAGGGGCGACGGGGGGCGGCTGGTCGCCGGGCGGTACCGGATCACGGGGCGGCTCGGGCGCGGCGGCATGGGCACGGTGTGGCGGGCCGACGACGAACTGCTGGGCCGCCGGGTGGCGGTCAAGGAGCTGCACGCCGAGGGCGACGAGGACCGCGCCCTGCGGGAGGCGCGCACGGTCGCCCGGATACGCCACCCCCATGTGATCGTCCTCTTCGACGTGGTCGAGCACGACGGCTCCCCCTGGATCGTCATGGAGCTCGTCGACGGCCGCTCGCTCGCCGACGTCCTCGCCCAGGACGGCCCGCTGCCCCCGCGCGAGGCCGCCCGGATCGGCGCCGCCGTCACCGGTGCGTTGCGGGCCGCGCACGAACGCGGCGTGCTGCACCGGGACATCAAGCCCGGCAACGTCCTCGTCGAGCACGGCACCGGGCGGATCGTGCTGACCGACTTCGGCATCGCGCGGGTGACCGGAGCGACCACGCTGACCGAGGCCGGGGACTTCGTGGGCTCGCCCGAGTACACCGCCCCCGAGCGGATGTCCGGGCAGGCCGCGGGGCCCGCCTCCGACCTGTGGTCGGTGGGCGTGCTGCTGTGCGCGGCGGTCGTCGGGCGGTCCCCGTTCCGCCGGGACTCCCTGGGGGAGGTGCTGCACGCCGTCGTGTTCGAGGAGATCCGGCCGCCGGAGCGGACCGGGCCGCTCCTGCCGGTCGTCGAGGCCCTGCTGCGGCGCGAGCCCGAGCGGCGGCCGACCGCGCAGGAGACGGAGGAGCTGCTCGCCGGGTACGCGGAGACCGGCGTGCCGCCCACCGCGGTGCCCGCGCCCGCGCCGGGCACGGAGACGGTGCGCCAGGACGCGCCGCTTCCCCGGGCCCGGCGCAGACGGGGCCCGCTGGCGGCCGTGCTGGGCGTGGCGGTGCTGGCGGGGGCCGGCGTCGCGGCGGCCTCCCTGCTGCCGGACGCCGGTTCGACGGGCGGCGCCGCTCCGGACCGGACCGCCGTCACGAGCGGCGCGCCCGCGCGGACCTCCCCGTCCGCCGCGTCCGCTCCGGCGGACCCCGCGTCGGCCACCCCGTCGCTCCCCGCGGGATTCCGCACCGTCGACGACCCCGCGGGCTTCTCGCTCGCCCTGCCGGAGGGCTTCCGGCGCTCCCTCGAACCGCCGCGCGTCTTCTACTACTCCGCCGGCAAGGAGTTCCGCGTCGGCATCCGCACCCAGCGCCCGGACCCCCGCGGGCCCGAGGCGGTCATGCGCGCCCAGGACGCCGCCGGCCCGGCCGCCTACCAGGGTTACCGGGACGGCTTCGTCACCCCGACCACGCAGAACGGGCACCCGGCCGCGCTGTGGGAGTTCACCTGGGACGGCTTCACGCACGGCGTGCCGCGCCGCACCTTCGACCTGTGCTGGGAGGAGGGCGGCCGCCAGTACGACCTGTGGGTCTCCTCGCCGCTCCAGCAGGCCGAGCGGGGCCGTGACTACTTCGACACCGCCCGCGCCGCCTTCCGCGCCGGGTGAGTGCCCGCGCGGGGCGGGCGGGGCACGGGTCGCGGCGTTCCTGCCAGCTTTTGCTGGCGTCATGGTGAAAACCGGCTACTGACGGGTATGCACGCGGTGTCACCGCATCGTACGCTCCCGCCATGACGGACTCTCCTACTGCCGGTAACGGCAATCCGGTCGCCCCCTCCGGCACCAGGACCGCCGCGGACGTGGTGACCCCGGACCTCGTGGCACGGCTGACGCGAGGCGTGGCCGGCAGCGGCCGGACCGTGAACCACACGCCGCTGACCGGCGAGAAGCTGGCGGAGCTCCCGGAGTCGACGCCGCAGGACGTGGCGGCGGCCTACGAGAGGGCGCGGGAGGCGCAGAAGGCGTGGGCGGCGACGCCGGTGCGCCGCCGCGCGGCCGTGCTGCTCCGCTTCCACGACCTGGTGCTGGCCCGGCAGTCCGAGGTGCTGGACCTGATCCAGCTGGAGACGGGCAAGGCGCGCCTGCACGCGCACGAGGAGGTGCTGGCGGTCGCCGTCGCCGCCCGGCACTACGGCGTCAAGGCCCCGTCGTACCTGAGGCCCAAGCGGCACACCGGTGCCATCCCGACCCTCACCAAGGTGCGGGAGCTGCGGCACCCGCGCGGCGTCGTCGGCCAGATCGCGCCGTGGAACTACCCCCTCGAACTCTCCGTCGGCGACGCGCTGCCCGCCTTCGTCGCCGGCAACGCCGTCGTGATGAAGCCCGACACCGAGACCGCGCTGACCGCCCTGTGGGCGCGCGAGCAGCTGATCGAGGCCGGACTGCCCGCCGACGTCTGGCAGGTCGTCATCGGCGAGGGCCCGGTCGTCGGCCCGGCGGTCGTGGAGCACGCCGACTACGTGTCCTTCACCGGTTCCACCCGCACCGGCCGGGACGTGGCGACCCGCGCCGCGGCCCGTCTGATCGGCGCCTCCCTCGAACTCGGCGGCAAGAACGCCCTGCTGGTGCTGGAGGACGCCGACCTCGACAAGGCGGCCGAGGGCGCGGTCCGCGCCTGCTTCTCCTCGGCGGGCCAGCTGTGCATCTCCATCGAGCGGCTCTTCGTCCACGCCTCCGTCGCGGACGCCTTCCTGGAGCGCTTCACCGCGCGCACCCGGGCCCTCCGGCTCGGCACCGCCCTCGCCTACGGCGCCGGGATGGGGTCGCTGGCCGGGGAGCGCCAGTTGGAGACCGTCACACGGCACGTGGAGGAGGCCGTCGCCAAGGGCGCCACCGTCCTCACCGGCGGCCGGGCCCGGCCCGACGTCGGCCCGTACTTCTTCGAGCCGACCGTCCTGGACGGCGTCGAGCCGCCGATGGCCGTGTGCGCCGAGGAGACCTTCGGCCCGGTGGTGTCCGTGTACCGCTTCACCGACGAGGACGACGCGGTCGAGCGCGCCAACGCGACGCCGTACGGCCTCAATTCCAGCGTCTGGACCAAGGACACCCGCCGCGGCGCCCGCGTCGCCGCGCGCCTGCGCAGCGGCACCGTCAACGTCAACGAGGGCTACGCCTCCGCGTACGGCAGCGTGCAGTCCCCGATGGGCGGCATGAAGGACTCCGGGCTCGGCCGCCGGCACGGCTCCGAGGGCATCCTCAAGTACACCGAGGCGCAGACCGTGGCGACGCAGCGGCTGCTGCCGATGGCCCCGTCGCTGGGCATGGACGACTCGGCGTACGCGGCCCTCATGAGCCGCAGCCTGCGGGTGATGAAGACGCTGAGGCTGCGCTGATGGAGGGGGAGCGGATGTCCTACGACTACGACGTGATCGTGATCGGGTCCGGCTTCGGCGGGGCCGTGTCGGCGCTGCGGCTGACCGAGAAGGGCTACACGGTCGGCGTCCTGGAGGCGGGCCGCCGCTGGACCCGGGATTCGTTGCCGAAGAACTCCTGGCACGTCAAGGACTACCTGTGGGCCCCGGCGCTCGGCCTGTACGGCATCCAGCGCATCCACCTGCTGGACAACGTGATGATCCTGGCCGGCGCGGGCGTCGGCGGCGGTTCGCTGAACTACGCCAACACCCTCTACGTCCCGCCGAAGGCCTTCTTCGAGGACCGCCAGTGGGGCCGCATCACGGACTGGCAGGAGGAACTGGCCCCCTACTACGACCAGGCCAAGCGCATGCTCGGCGTGCGGCTCAACCCGACGATGACCCCCTCGGACGTCCACCTCAAGGCGACCGCCGAGCGGATGGGCGTCGGCGACTCCTTCCACATGGCCCCGGTCGGGGTGTTCTTCGGCGACGGCCGGGACGCCGCGGGCGACGCGCGGGCGGTGCCCGGCGGCGAGGTCCCCGACCCGTACTTCGGCGGCGCCGGCCCGTCCCGGCGGGCCTGCACCGAGTGCGGGGAGTGCATGACCGGCTGCCGCCACGGCGCCAAGAACACCCTCAACGAGAACTACCTCCACCTCGCCGAGCAGGCGGGCGCCGAGATCCACGCGATGACCACCGTCACCGCCCTGTCGGAGAACCCCGAGGGCGGCCACGACGTCACCGTCGTCCCCACCGAGCGCCGCCGCAAGGCGGAGCCGCGCGTGCTGCGCGCCCGCCACGTGGTCGTCGCCGCGGGCACCTACGGCACCCAGACCCTGCTGCACCGCATGCGCGACGCGGGCCGGCTGCCGGGCCTGTCCGCCCGGCTCGGCGAGCTGACCCGCACCAACTCGGAGGCATTGGTGGGCGCGCAGACCGACAGCCGCCGCTACCGCCGGCGCACGGGCGAGCGGCAGGTGGACTTCACGCGTGGTGTGGCCATCACGTCCTCGATCCACCCCGACGAGAACACCCACATCGAGCCGGTCCGCTACGGCAAGGGCTCCAACTCGATGGGCGGCCTGTCGATCCTCCAGGTCCCGCACGGCACCCGGCTGCCGCGCGGACTGGCCTACCTGGCGCACTGCGCGCGGCACCCGGTGCTGCTGATGCGGTCGCTGTCCAACCGCCGCTGGTCCGAGCGCACCATCATCGGGCTGGTCATGCAGTCCCTGGACAACTCGCTGACCACCTACCGCAAACCCAAGGGCCTGGGGAAGGGCCTGCTCACCGCCCGCCAGGGGCACGGCGCGCCCAACCCCTCCTTCATCCCCGAGGGCGCCGAGGCCGCCCGCCTGCTCGCCGAGGAGATCAACGGCTTCGCGGGCAGCAACGTCGGCGAGTTGATGGGCACCCCGCTCACCGCCCACTTCCTGGGCGGCTGTCCGATCGGCGAGGACGCCGAGCACGGTGTGATCGACCCGTACCACCGGCTGTTCGGGCACCCGGGGATCCACGTGGTGGACGGCGCCGCGGTCTCCGCGAACCTGGGGGTCAACCCCTCGCTCACCATCACCGCCCAGGCCGAACGCGCCATGTCGCTGTGGCCCAACAAGGGCGACGCCGACCCGCGTCCGGCCCAGGGTGAGGCCTACCGGCGCGTCGCCGCGGTCGAGCCCAAGGCGCCGGCCGTCCCGGCGGAGGCCTTCGGCGCGCTGCGGCTGCCCGTGCTCCCCGTACCGCCGGTGCCGCCCAAGGCCTGACCCCGCCGGACGCCCGTGGACGCCCGGACACGAGGAGGGGCCGCGCCCGCCGGGGACGCGGCCCTCGGGCCGCTGTTCCGGCCGCCGCCGGACCGCCCGGAGAGCGCCATGTGCGGCCCGACTCACTCGATCGAGGGTCGGATACCTGCTCAAGTGCCGCGAAATGAGTAGTGTGTTCCTCGCAGAGCGGCCGGTCCCGGGCGTCCCCGGAACCGACCGCCACTTTGAGGTGTGACCGGGCTGCTGTCCCCTGCCGTCCGGTCACTGATCACCGCAGCGAGGTCCCACGGCGCGACCGCATTGCTTCCACTCGCGCGGGCGCGCCTCATCGCTCCGGTGGCACCCCGCCCAGCTGCGTCTGAGCGGTGTCCACGCGTGGTCTTCGACGTCCTTGCTTCCCTGGCCCAGGGTGACCGCGCCTGGCTGGCACGGACACCGGATTCAACGAAGGCGTCCGTAGGCGGTCACGTGCCGTACGGGTGATGCCCCCCGAACGGGTCACAGGGCCGGTGCCGCGGGGGTTTCAGACCCGCCCGCGGCACAGCTCCAGCAGGGTCATGGCGAGTGCGGTGCCGGGCCTGCCCAGCGGGTCGCTGTAGCGGCGCAGGACGTCCATCTCGCGGGAGAGGTGGACACGGCGGCCGCCGGACTGCATGCGGGCGTGCTGGATGCCGGCCGAGACCGTCATCCGTTCCCGCACCAGGGCGATGATCCGGGCGTCGAGGTCGTCGATCCGCTCGCGGGCGGCCGCGATGACGGCGGCGGGGTCGGCGGCCGGCGGAGCCGCGGGGTCGGTGGTGGGCGGTGCCGCGGGGGTGCTGCTCATGGGGTTCCTCCTGGGGGACGGGCCCCCGGGCCGCCCGGGACGGGAAACGCCAGGCGCCCCGGGCCGTGTGGCCCGGGGCGCCTGGTGACGTCTGGATGCGTTTCCTCGCTCAGACAGCACGACCATGGCAGCCGGACCAGCCGGTGCCATAGGTAAACGCGAAGTGCGTGCTGCTGAACATGGCGGACAGTGTGACTCCTCGGGCCGGGGAAGTAAAGCCGCGGGCCCCGGTAGAATCGGCAGGGACCCCACGTTCGACCCGCCGGAAGGCCCACCGTGGCATCAGCGACCCCAGCCGCCCCCGACACCGTTCTCGTCGTCGACTTCGGGGCGCAGTACGCCCAGCTCATCGCCCGTCGTGTGCGTGAGGCCCGGGTCTACAGCGAGATCGTGCCGAGCACCATGCCCGTCCAGGAGATGCTGGCCAAGCGGCCCGCGGCGATCATCCTGTCGGGCGGGCCCTCGTCCGTCTACGCCGAGCACGCCCCCCGGCTGGACCGTGCCCTCTTCGAGGCGGGCATCCCCGTCTTCGGCATGTGCTACGGCTTCCAGTTGATGGCGATCACCCTCGGCGGCACCGTCGACAACACCGGCGCGCGCGAGTACGGCCGTACCCCGCTGCACGTCGGCAAGACCGGCTCCACGCTCTTCGAGGGCACCCCGGCCGAGCAGTCGGTGTGGATGTCGCACGGCGACACCTGCACGGCCGCCCCGGAGGGCTTCTCCGTCTCCGCCGCCACCGACCTGGTGCCGGTGGCCGCGTTCGAGAACGACGAGAAGAAGCTCTACGGCGTCCAGTACCACCCCGAGGTGCTGCACTCCGAGCACGGCCAGCAGGTGCTGGAGCACTTCCTCTACCGGGGCGCCGGCATCGCGCCGGACTGGACCACGCACAACGTGGTCGAGGAGCAGGTCGCCGCGATCCGCGCTCAGGTCGGCGACAAGCGCGCCATCTGCGGCCTGTCCGGCGGCGTGGACTCCGCGGTCGCCGCGGCCCTGGTCAACAAGGCCATCGGGGAGAAGCTGACCTGCGTCTACGTGGACCACGGCCTGATGCGCAAGGGCGAGTCCGAGCAGGTCGAGAAGGACTTCGTCGCGGCCACCGGCGTCCAGCTGAAGGTCGTCGACGCCGAGGAGCGCTTCCTGACCGCGCTCGCCGGGGTGTCCGACCCCGAGGAGAAGCGCAAGATCATCGGGCGGGAGTTCATCCGGGTCTTCGAGCAGGCCGCGAGCGAGATCGTCGCCGAGGCCGGCGCGCACGGCGAGTCGGTGGAGTTCCTGGTGCAGGGCACCCTCTACCCGGACGTGGTGGAGTCCGGCGGCGGCACCGGCACCGCCAACATCAAGTCCCACCACAACGTGGGCGGCCTCCCCGAGGACCTGCAGTTCCAGCTCGTCGAGCCGCTGCGCAAGCTCTTCAAGGACGAGGTCCGCATGGTCGGCCAGGAGCTCGGCCTGCCCGAGGAGATCGTCCAGCGCCAGCCCTTCCCGGGCCCGGGCCTGGGCATCCGCATCGTCGGCGAGGTCACCAAGGAGCGCCTGGACCTGCTGCGCGAGGCCGACGCCATCGCCCGCGAGGAGCTGACCGCCGCCGGTCTCGACCGCGACATCTGGCAGTGCCCGGTGGTCCTGCTGGCCGACGTGCGCTCGGTGGGCGTGCAGGGCGACGGCCGTACCTACGGCCACCCGATCGTGCTGCGCCCGGTCTCCAGCGAGGACGCGATGACCGCGGACTGGTCGCGGCTGCCGTACGAGGTGCTGGCCCGGATCTCGACCCGGATCACCAACGAGGTGGCCGACGTCAACCGCGTCGTGCTGGACGTCACCAGCAAGCCCCCGGGCACCATCGAGTGGGAGTAGCCCCCCGCGTGGGGCAGGCTTGGGGCGATACCGGGGAAACCTGGTATCGCCCCTGTCCATCTGCGGTACCTCGGGGTAACTTCCGCGCCATGACCGACACCGCGCCGCCGCAGCCCGTACCCCCCGACCGGCTCCATTTCGCGCTGCCGCCCACCTTCGAGGACCCCGCGGCCGAACGCCGCCACCGCAAGGAGCGGCTCGTGGTGGCGCTGCGCGCTTTCGCGGAGCTGGGGTTCGAGGACGGGGTGTCCGGGCACATCACCGTGCGCGACCCGGAGCTGGCGGACCATTTCTGGGTGAACCCCTTCGGCGTGCCGTTCCGGCACCTCACCGTGGGCGAGCTGATCCTGGCCAACCAGCACGGCGCCGTCGTCGAGGGCCGGCACCACGTCAACCAGGCGGCGTTCACCATCCACGCCCATGTGCACACCGCGCGGCCCGACGTGACGGCCGTGGTGCACAGCCACTCGACCTACGGCCGGGCGCTGGCCGCGCTGGGGGAGCGGCTGGAACCGATCACCCAGGACGCCTGCGCCTTCTACGAGGACCACTCGCTGTTCGACGCGTACACCGGGGTCGTGGTGGACGAGGCCCAGGCGCGGCGCATCGCGGTGGTCCTGGGAGCGCACAAGGCGCTGGTCCTGCGCAACCACGGACTGCTGACGGTCGGCGAGACCGTGGACGCGGCGGCGTGGTGGTTCATGACGATGGAGAGGTCCTGCCAGGTGCAGCTGAGCGCGAAGGCGGCAGGCAAGCCGGTGTGGATCGCGCACGAGGACGCGATCGCCACCCGTGAGCAGTTGGGACATGATCTGGTCGCCTGGATCAACTACCAGCCCACCTATGAGCGGATAGTCCGCGAGAATTCAGAGCTTTTTGATTGAACGACGGCCGCTTCGCCTACGTATCTCCCAGGGCGCTCCTGGAGAATCGGTCCGGGAGGGGGTCCACGGCAGGTGCGTGCGAGAGGGCGGACGTCATGAGCGTGACGGGCACAACGGGCATGAACGGTATGCGGGACACGGAGCGGTACCCCAGTCAGGGTCCGTGGCGGGACACGGCACGGCGCTACGCCCTGCTGCCGCTGCGCATCTTCCTCGGCGTGACCTTCGTCTACGCCGGCTTCGACAAGCTGATGTCCGACACCTTCTTCAACGACGGCGCCGCGGGCTCGCTCGTCGGCCTGCTGAACGGGATCCGCGACAGCGCCGCGATCCCGGCCATGGTCGACCTGGCCCTGAAGAACCCGCACGGGTTCGGCTACGCGATCGCCTTCGGCGAGATCGCCGTCGGCATCGGCACGCTGGTCGGCCTGCTCAGCCGGATCGCCGCCCTGGGCGGGGCGCTGATCTCGCTGAGCCTGTGGCTCACCGTCAGCTGGGCCACGCAGCCGTACTACTACGGCAACGACCTCGCCTACCTGATGGCCTGGCTGCCGCTGGTCCTCGCCGGCGCCCCGCTACTGTCCGTCGACGCCATGATCGCCGGACGGCGCGGCCGGGGACGGCGCGGCCTGGCCTGACCGCCGGGCGGCCCGCCCCCGGACCATCCGGGAGGTGACCGAGCCGAGTGCCGCGAGCCCCAGACCCGCACAGGTCAGGGGCACCGCGGCCGCCGGGGACAGCGACACCTCGCCGGCGGCGTCGAGCAGGAACACCGCGGCCAGCCCCAGCAGGACCAGCCCGGTCAGCAGCGCCGAGGGCGCGAACGGATGCCTTCTCACGGGAACTGCACCACCTTCACCTGTCCGACGCCCATCTCCACGTCGAGTTCCACCGTGCCCCGCGACTTCCGGCCGTCCGCCGGGTCCAGGGTCACCTTCCGGTCGAGACCGGGCTGGACGTCGACGTCCTTCTCCTGCTCGCCCGGCAACTGCAGGTCGCCCACGCCCACCTGGACGTGCATCCGCAGTGTGACGTCCTCCGGAACCCTGACGACCAGCTGCCCCGCGCCGACCTCGGCCCGCGTCGAGACCGTGCGTCCGCCCGGCTCCAGCTCCGACAGGTCCAGCGTCGCCCGGCCGGTGCCCAGCTCGTACGAGTCCTGCACCGCGGAGAGCGTGGCGGGCGTCCAGGTGCGCTGCTTCCAGTCGGTGCCGACCGAGCGCGGCAGCGTCGTGGAGCCGACCAGCAGCGCGGCGGTCAGCAGCACCACGAAGACGGTGCCGCCGCCGAGCCGCCCCCACCAGGTGCTGACCACGAAACCCAGGCCGAAGACGGCCAGCGCGGAGCCGAGGCCGATCTGCACGCTGGTGGCCAGCGGCTCGGACGACCAGGACGCGGCCAGGCCGCCCGCCGCCGCGGCCGCCGCCAGGAAGAACACGAGCACGCCCAGCCAGGCGCCGTCGCGCCGCACCGCCCGGCGCCGGTCCCGCCACTCGCGGCGGTCGCGCTCGACGTCCGAGGGACCGTCGTCCGGTCCCCACAGGTAGCCGCCCGGCCCAGGCACCGGCGCCGCGTCCTCGACCGCGGTCTCCTTCCACCACGCCGACGTCGCGGGCTGCGGAGGCGGCTGGGTCGGGGGCGGCGCGACCGGCTGGGCGGGCGCCTCGGTCGCCTGCCGCCGGTGCACCGACCAGTAGACGGCGCCGGCGAAGGCCGCCAGCAGCCCCAGCGAGAAGGCCAGGTTCCCGCCGCTGCCCAGCATCGACAGGAAGAGCCCGCAGCCGACCAGCGAGACCAGCACCGCCGTCAGCGCCGTCCCCTCGACCCGCCCGGACAGCAGCCGGTGCGCCTCGCTCTCGGTCTCCCCCGCCGCGGGGACGAGGAGCCACGCCAGGCCGTACGCCACCAGCCCGAGACCGCCGGTGAGCGCCAGCACGCCGAGCACGATCCGGAAGACCACCGGGTCGATGTCGAAGTACCGTCCCGCGCCCTCGCAGACGCCGGCGATGACCTTCCGCTCGCGGCAGCGCGCCAGCCGCGGGCCGGGCGGCGACCCGGCCGTCTCCGTCTCCGTGTACTGCTCCGTCATGGGTCCATGGTGGCGGTCCCGGACGCGTGCCGGTATCCGGAACGACCCTGACCCGGCATGGGGGCCAACCCTGATACCCACCGTGCGCGAAACGTGTGACGATCGGGACATGCCAGCCGCCGGACCACCGACCAGCCCGCCCAACGGGGCGTCGTACTTCGCGTCGCCGGACCCGGCCGGATCGCCGGTCCGCAAGCTCTACCGCAGCTCCGAGGGCCGGATGATCGGCGGCGTCGCCCGCGGGCTGGCCGGGCACCTCGGACTGCCCGTGGCCTGGGTGCGCGTGGTCTTCGTGGTCCTGGCCACCATCCAGGGCCTCGGCATCCTGCTCTACGCGGTCTTCTGGTTCGTGGTGCCGCTCGGCGTCGGCGGGGTCGTCGAGGCCAAGGAACCGCGCGACGCGCGCTCCTGGCTCGCCGGACGCAGGCCCGACCGGGGCCAGATCGTCGCGCTGATCGCGCTCGCCATGGGCCTCGGCATCCTGCTGGACAACCTCAACCTCGGCAAGGCCAACGCCTATGTGTGGCCGCTGCTGCTGATCGGGCTCGGCGTCGCCCTGGTGTGGCGGCAGGCCGACAACGCCCGCCGGGCCCGCTGGGCCGAGCTGAGCCGGCGCAAGCGGCTGCTGCCCTTCGCGCGCGGCGCCGCCGGGGTGATCCTCGTCGGCGTGGGCGTGACCGGCTTCCTCGTCGTGCAGGGCTCGGTCAGCCACCTGGGCACCATCCTGCAGGCCGCGCTCGCCGTCCTGGTCGGGGTGGCGCTGATTGCCGGACCGTACCTCGTGCGCATGACCCAGGACCTGTCCGCCGAGCGGCTGGCCCGCATCCGCGCGCAGGAGCGGGCCGAGGTCGCCGCGCACGTCCACGACTCCGTGCTGCACACCCTGACCCTCATCCAGCGGCACGCCGAGGACCCGCGCGAGGTCGCCCGGCTGGCCCGGGCCCAGGAACGGGAGCTGCGGGCCTGGCTCTACCGGCCCGAGGGCAACGGCAAGGACGACGAACCGGCCACCCTCGCCGAGGCGGTGCGCCGCGCCGCGGCCGAGGTGGAGGACGCGCACGGCGTCCCCGTCGAGGTGGTGTGCGTCGGCGACTGCCCGCTCGACGAGCGCCTGGTGGCGCAGATGCAGGCGGCCCGCGAGGCCATGGTCAACGCCGCCAAGTACGGTGGGGACGAGCCCGTGCAGGTGTACGCGGAGGTCGAGGAGAGCAAGGTCTTCGTATCGGTCCGCGACCGCGGCCCCGGTTTCGACCTCGACGACGTACCGTCGGACAGGATGGGCGTCCGGGAGTCGATCATCGGCCGGATGCGGCGCAACGGCGGCGAGGCGCGGCTGCGCCCGGCACCGGGTGGGGGCACGGAAGTGGAGCTGGAGATGGACAGGGCCCAGGGACCAGGGAGGTCGTCATGAGCACGGAACGACGCGTGAGGGTCGTCCTCGTCGACGACCACCGGATGTTCCGCACGGGGGTGCAGGCCGAGATCGGCGAGACCGAGCGGACCGGCGTCGACGTGGTCGGCGAGGCCGCCGACGTGGACCAGGCGGTCTCGGTCATCACCGCGACGCGGCCCGGCGTCGTGCTGCTCGACGTCCATCTGCCCGGCGGCGGCGGGGTCGAGGTGCTCAAGCGCTGCGCCGGGCTCATGGGGGACGCGGAACAGCCCGTGCGCTTCCTGGCGTTGTCGGTCTCCGACGCCGCCGAGGACGTCATCGGGGTGATCCGCGGCGGCGCCCGCGGCTACGTCACCAAGACCATCACCGGCCCCGACCTGGTGAGTTCCATCTTCCGGGTCGACGACGGGGACGCCGTCTTCTCGCCCCGGCTGGCCGGCTTCGTCCTGGACGCCTTCGCCTCCACCGACGCCCCGCCGGTCGACGAGGACCTGGACCGGCTGACCCAGCGCGAGCGCGAGGTGCTGCGGCTGATCGCGCGTGGCTACGCGTACAAGGAAGTCGCCAAGCAGCTCTACATCTCGGTGAAGACGGTCGAGTCGCACGTCTCGGCGGTGCTGCGCAAGCTGCAGCTGAGCAACCGGCACGAACTCACCCGCTGGGCGACCGCCCGCCGCCTGGTCTGAGCCCTCGCGGCAAGGGCGTCACGCCGGACGCGCGGCGCCCGCGAAGGGCATCTGGTCGACCGGGGCGAGTTTGACGACGTCACCGGTGCGCGGGGCGTGGATCATCATGCCGTTGCCCACGTAGAGGCCGACATGGCTGATCCCCGAGTAGAAGAACACCAGGTCGCCCGGCTCCAGTTGGGAGCGGGAGATCCGGGTGCCCGCGTTGATCTGGGTGTACGTCGTGCGCGGCAGCGAGACCCCGCCCGCCCGCCACGCCGCCTGCGTGAAGCCCGAGCAGTCGTACGCCGACGGCCCGGTGGCGCCCCAGACGTAGGGCAGCCCGAGGGCTCCGTACGCGAAGGAGACGGCGCGCGCGGCCCGCGCGTTGGGGGCGGCGGCAGGCGCCAGCCCGGTGCGGGAGCCGGTGGCGGCACGGCCGGCACGGGCCGGGTCGGCGGAACCGTGGCCGCCGGAGGAGAGCACCTCGGCGCGCTCGCCGGCGGTCAGCCGGCCCAGCAACTGCCGCGCGGAGGCCAGGCGCTGCTCCACCGTGCGCTTGTGGCGGGCGAGTTCGGCGCGGGTGCCGCGCAGCTCCTCCAGCTCGGCGCCCGCTTCGGCGCGCAACTGCTCGATGTCCCGCTGCTGGGCCGACAGGGCGCGCAGCGCGGCGTTCTGACGGCTGCTCATCCGGTCCAGCATCCCGGCGCGCTCCAGGTAGTCGCCGGGGGAGGAGGCGAGGGCCAGCTGGACAGCCGGGTCGATGCCGCCGCTGCGGTACTGGGCGGTGGCGAGGGAGCCGAGGCCGTCGCGGGTGCTGTTGAGGCGCTCGGTCCTGCGGGCGAGCTCGTCCTGGAGGCGCTCGATCCGCGCGGTGGCCGTGTCCGCCTTCTCCTTGGCGCCGTTGTACCGCTCGGTGGCCTGCTCGGCCTCCTCGTACAGCCGGTCCACCCTGGCCCTGGCCTCGTCCGTGGTCAGCCGGGGCTCCGCGTGCCCGGCCTCGCCGAACACCGTCACGGAGGCGGCGCCCGCCAGGGCGAGGCCGACGGCGGTGCGCGCTGCCGTGCCTGCGGGACCGCGGTCCCTGGGCCTTCTGTGCGACGCCACGCGCCGTCACTCCTTCCGGGCTGTCCGTACCTCCCCCCGGCGGTCCGGCGGCGGGCGGACGGGGACCGTCCACCGCCGGACCTTCGGCGGGGGCGGCCGTGCCGGGGACGGGGTCCGCGCGGCAGTGGGGATCGGCCACCTGGGGCAGGACGCTAAACCTGGACGCCGCGAGGGGGCTCCGGAGTGTGCGGGACTGGTCCGATTCGGCCGCGGACTGCCCGCGGATGACCGCTGTTCGACGGGTGACCTGGTCACTTCCGGTCCGTCCCTGACCGATGTGACGGAGGAGCGGGACCTCGGTGCCGGGCGCTGGTATGGGCCTGGCTAGGGTCCTGAGCCATGGACGTACTCATCAACCTGATCGTCGGCCTGCACATCATCGGCATCGCCGCCCTCCTGGGCGGCTTCCTCACCCAGATGAAGGCCATGGGCCGCGGCGAGGCCCGTTTCGTGCCGGGCATGCTGCACGGCGCGCTGACCATGCTGGTCACGGGTGTGCTGCTGGTCGGCCTCAACCAGGCCGACGACCAGCCGGTGAACAACATCAAGATCGGCGTGAAGCTCGCGGTCCTGGTGGTGGTCCTCGGCCTGGTCTACGTCAAGCGCGACGAGGAGAAGGTGCCGGCGGCGGCCTTCGGCACCGTGGGTGCGCTGACCACCGCCAACATCTTCATCGCGGTGCTGTGGACCTGAGCCCGGCCGGCGGCGGCCGGACGGGGGCCCGGGCTCGGGCTCGGGCTCAGGTTCGGGCTCGGGCTCAGGCCATCCGGGCGTAGCCGTAGATCGGCATCTCCGTGATCGGGGCGATCTTCACCACGCTCCCGGTGTGGGGGGCGTGGATCATGTTGCCGCCGCCGATGTACAGGCCGACGTGCGTGATGTCGGAGTAGAAGAAGACCAGGTCGCCGGGTTGCAGCTGGTCCGCGCTCACCCGGATCCCGAAGTCGACCTGGTCGTAGGTCACGCGGGGGATCGAGACGCCCGCGGCGCCCCAGGCGGCCTGGGTCAGGCCCGAGCAGTCGTAGGAGTTCGGGCCGGTGGCGCCGTACACGTACGGCTTGCCCAGCTGGGCCCGCGCGAACTCGATCGCCTTGGCCGCCTTGGCGGCGTAGGTGCCGGACGGGGCGGTGGAGCCGGTGGAGCCCGTGGACGAGCCCGACTCCTTGGCGGCCGCCTCCTGCGCGGCCTTCTCCTTGGCGGCGATCTCCGCGGCCTTCGCGGCCGCCTCCTCCCGGCGCTTCTTCTCCAGCGCCGCCAGCCGTGCCTTCTCCTGCGCGGTGAGGCTGTTGAGCAACTTCTGCGCCGCGGCGAGCTTCTGCTTGACCGAGGTCTTCTCCGCGTTCAGCCGCTGCTGGGCCTCGGTCAGCTTCTGCAGGCTCTCGACGGCCTCGGAGCGCTTGGCCGTCGTCTCGGCCTGCTCGGAGCGGAAGGTCTCCAGCGCGTGCTCCTGGCGGTCGGACAGGCGGTCCATCAGGTGCGCCTGGTCCAGGAACTGCTGCGGGTCGGAGGTGAGGAGGAAGGTCGTCGTCCCGTCCAGGCCGCCGCCGCGGTACTGCGCCGCGGCGTACTCGCCGATGGTGCGGCGGGCGGCGTTGAGCGTCTCGGTCCTGCGGGCCACCTGGTCCAGCAGCGCGTCGGCGCGCGTGCGCTGCCGCTCGGTCTGCTCCTTGGCGCCGTTGTAGCGCTCGGTGGCGGCCTCGGCCTGGTGGTAGAGCTTGTCGACCTGGGCCTTGACCTCGGTGATGGAGGGCTTGTCGGGTGAGGCGGGCGCCGCGCTCGCGCTCTCGCCGAAGAGGGTGACGGTCGCCAGTGCGGCGGTCGTGAGTCCCACCGCGGCCCGGGGGCCGGGGACGGTCAGCGCGCGCGGGCGCGGCTTGCGGTGCGTCGCCAAGTCAGGCGGCTCCTTCCGTGGACCGCCTACCGGGTTAGCTGTCGGGTTCGGGCTTCGGAAGGCCGCCCTACGGTGCGGACGGGCGCGCTGCGCTCGTACGGACCGATTCACCCCAAGGTCGTGGGTCCCCGGCTCCGGCGGTCGCCGGACTCAGCGGAGGCGGCCCGTGACGGCACGGTCGCCGCCGCGTGGAGCGGACCGCCTGATCCGGCACGGTAGTCAACTGCAGGGGTCCGTGGGAACCCTGGTGTTCGAATTGTCCGCAATCATTTCGTGACCTTCGTCATTCGGGGCCGCGAAAGGGGGCGTCCGGTCGTCACGCGTTCGCCGGGGACGGGCACCGGGCGACTTCCGGACGCCCCCGGAGGGCGCGGGCTCGGGCAAGCGGCGCAACGCTGTCCGTCCCACGGCCTAGACTCGGGAGGCGATGAGCAGCCTCTTTGACGACAGCTTCCTGGCCGGCCTCGAACCAAGGGAGGAGGAGCCCCCGCCGCCTCCCGAGGAGGAGCCCGGCACGGTCCCCGACGACCTCTTCGAGGGGCGCTTCGACGCGCCCGTCGACCGGGACGCGTACTACCGGGACGGCGCCCACCGCCCCGTCGTCGACCCGGCCGCGCTGCTCGACGGGCTCAACGAGCAGCAGCGCGCCGCCGTCGAGCACACCGGCTCCCCGCTGCTCATCGTCGCGGGCGCCGGCTCCGGCAAGACCCGGGTGCTCACCCACCGCATCGCGTACCTGCTGGGCGCCCGCAAGGTCCACCCCGGCCAGATCCTGGCGATCACCTTCACCAACAAGGCCGCCGGCGAGATGAAGGAGCGCGTCGAGCAGCTGGTCGGCCCGCGCGCCAACGTGATGTGGGTCTCCACCTTCCACAGCGCGTGCGTCCGCATCCTGCGCCGGGAGTCCAAGAGGCTCGGCTTCACCTCCAGCTTCTCGATCTACGACGCGGCCGACTCCAAGCGCCTGATGGCCCTGGTCTGCCGGGACCTGGACCTGGACCCCAAGCAGTTCCCGCCGAAGTCCTTCAGCGCCAAGGTCTCCAACCTCAAGAATGAGCTCATCGACGAGGAGACCTTCGCCGACCAGGCCGAGAACCCCTTCGAGAAGAAGCTCGCCGAGGCATACGCGATGTACCAGTCGCGGCTGCGCGAGGCCAACGCGCTCGACTTCGACGACATCATCATGACCACGGTCAACCTGCTCCAGGCCTTCCCGGACGTCGCCGAGCACTACCGGCGCCGCTTCCGGCACGTGCTGGTCGACGAGTACCAGGACACCAACCACGCCCAGTACACCCTGGTGCGCGAACTGGTGGGCACGGCGGGCGGAGACGCGCAGGAGGACGGCGAAGGGCCGGCCGAGCTGTGCGTGGTCGGCGACGCCGACCAGAGCATCTACGCCTTCCGCGGCGCCACGATCCGCAACATCCTCCAGTTCGAGGAGGACTACCCGCAGGCCCGCACCATCCTGCTGGAGCAGAACTACCGCTCCACCCAGAACATCCTGACCGCCGCCAACGCCGTCATCGAGCGCAACGCCTCCCGCCGTCCGAAGAACCTGTGGACGGAGGCCGGGCAGGGCCCGGTCATCACCGGCTACGTCGCCGACCAGGAGCACGACGAGGCGCAGTTCATCGCCGACGAGATCGACCGGCTCACCGACGCCGGCGACGCCCGCCCCGGCGAGGTCGCGGTCTTCTACCGGACCAACGCGCAGTCCCGTGTCTTCGAAGAGGTCTTCATCCGCGTCGGCCTGCCCTACAAGGTCGTCGGCGGGGTCCGCTTCTACGAGCGCAAGGAGGTCCGGGACGTCCTGGCCTACCTGCGCGTGCTCGCCAACCCCGAGGACACCGTCCCGCTGCGCCGCATCCTGAACGTGCCCAAGCGCGGCATCGGGGAACGCGCCGAGGCGATGGTCGACGCCCTCGCCTCACGCGAACGGATCACCTTCCCCGCGGCGCTGCGCCGGGTGGACGAGGCCTTCGGCATGGCCGCCCGCTCGGTCAACGCCGTCAAGCGCTTCAACGAGCTGCTGGAGGAGCTGCGCACCGTCGTGGACTCCGGCGCCGGCCCCGCCACCGTCCTGGAGGCCGTGCTGGAGCGCACGGGCTACCTGGCCGAACTCCAGGCCTCCACCGACCCCCAGGACGAGACCCGCGTCGAGAACCTCCAGGAACTCGCGGCGGTGGCCCTGGAGTTCGAGCAGGAGCGCACCGAGGAGGAGCCCGGCACGCTCGCCGAGTTCCTGGAGCGGGTCGCCCTGGTCGCCGACTCCGACCAGATCCCGGACGACGACGAGGGCGGCGGCGTCATAACGCTGATGACCCTGCACACCGCCAAGGGCCTGGAGTTCCCGGTGGTCTTCCTGACCGGCATGGAGGACGGGGTCTTCCCGCACATGCGCGCACTCGGCCAGACCAAGGAGCTGGAGGAGGAGCGGCGGCTCGCCTACGTCGGCATCACGCGGGCGCGGCAGCGGCTGTACGTGACGCGGTCCACCATGCGCAGCGCCTGGGGCCAGCCCTCGTACAACCCGCCCTCGCGCTTCCTGGAGGAGATCCCGGAACCGCTCATCGAGTGGAAGCGCACGGGCGCCTCCTCGGCGCCCTCCGCCTCGGTGTCGGCGGCGGCCTCGATGCTGTCGCGGTCCCCGTCGAAGAGCGGCCCCTCCGGGTTCGCGACGCGGCGCACCCAGGACCGCCCGGTCATCTCGCTGGCGGTCGGGGACCGGGTCACGCACGACACGTTCGGGCTGGGGACGGTCGTCGCGGTCGACGGCAGCGGGGAGAAGGCGAAGGCCACCATCGACTTCGGCGACGAGCGGCCCAAGGTGCTGCTGCTGCGGTACGCGCCGGTGGAGAAGCTCTGAGCGGACTGCCGGGGTCCCGGTCCCGCCGCGGTGGGGCCGGGGCCGGGGCTCAGCGCGGGTCGATGCCGTGCTTCAGCATCCACTGCAGCGGGTCGATGGCCGCGCCGCCGGCCGGACGCACCTCGAAGTGCAGGTGCGGGCCCGTGGAGTTGCCCGAATTGCCGGAGTAGGCGATGACGTCGCCGGCCTTGACCGAACCCGAGCGGATCTTGGTGCTGCTCAGGTGGCAGTACCAGGTCTCGGTGCCGTCGGGGGCGGTCACTATCGCCATGTTGCCGTAGGCGCTGTTCCACTGGGTGCGCACGACGCCGTCGGTCGCGGCCATCACCGGTGTGCCGTAGTTCACCGGGAAGTCGATGCCGGTGTGGACCGACATCCAGTTCACGCCCGCCTGGCCGAAGTAGGCGCTCAGCCCGTGCTGCTTGACCGGGAGCAGGAACTTGGGGCGCAGCTGCTCCTTGAGGGCCGCCTCCGCGGCCTTCTTCGCGCGCTCCTGCGCCTGGCGCTCCTTGAGGTCGATGCGCTCCTGGTTGCGGCTGGCGCGGTCGGTGAAGTCGTCGACGTCCCGGTTGACCCCGGCGAGCTGCTGGTCGAGCTTGCTGGTCGGGACGTCGGCCGCCGCCTCCGGGGCGCCGTCGGCCTGGGTGCGGCTGGTGTCGGGGTCGTCGGTGTTGACGGTGACGGCGGCCGCGCAGGCGACGCCCATCACCGCGACGGAAGGGACGGCGACCGTGAGCAGGGCCGAGCGCCGGGCCTGCCGGCGCCTGCGGCTCCCGCCGCCGCTTCCCCCGCGCGGGCGCGGCAGTGCGGCCACGGGGGCGCTCTCCTCGGAGCCGTGCTCCGGTTCCGCCTCCGGCTCGGTGTCGTCCTCGGCGTCGTCGTAGGCCTCGGGCTCGTACGCGTCGGGCTCGTACGCCTCCGGCTCGTAGTGCTCGGCCGCGTAGTGCTCCGGGGTGTGGGCCTCGGCCCCGTACCGCTCCGGATGCTGCTCGTAGGCGGCGGCCTCGGGAGCGGGAGCGTGGGCGTGCGCGGCCTCGGGCTCCTCATAGGCGGCGTGGACGGCCGTGTGCTCGTAACCCGTGTAGTCGTACGCCGCCGTCGCCTGCGTCTGCGAGGGGTCCAGGTACCAGGTGCCGGTGGTCGCGCCCGTGTGGTCGGCGTAACCCGGGGTGCCGGTGGTCTGCCCGGAGGGCCAGTAGCCGGTCGCGGTGCTGTCGGCGGTGGCGTCGTAGGGCGCGGTGGCGTAGGACCCCGTGTCGTAGGCGGGGTAACCCTGGCAGGAGCCGAAGAGGGGATCGTCATCCGTGTGAGCGGCACCCATGGGCGCGTAGGAGGCGTCGGAGAGCCCCTCGTACCCATAGCCGCTGTACTCGGGGGCGTACCCCGCCGGATGACGGTCGTTCACCGCTTCTCTTTCGCCTCGGCAGCAGGAGAATTAGCGGCGACTGTATCCCCCTGCGGGCGACGCCCACAATCTTCGGCGGGATCTCGGTATCCCCGATGCCTTGTGTTCGACGGCCTTTCGATGCTTATGGGGGCAAGGCCGTCACGCGGCGTCCACGGCCCCCGACGCCAGCTCCTCGCCGAGCAGTGCCTGCCGGATGCCGGCGGCGATGGCCGCGTGGACCGGCATCGTCAGATGGCCGACCCCCGCGACGTGGACGTTGCGCGCGATGAGGTCCGGGTGGTCCAGGCGGGCGGCCTCGACCGGGCTCATCAGCTCGTCCAGATCGCTCCAGAACGCCACGAAACGGGTGCGGCAGCCGGTCGCGGGCTTGGCCAGCTCCTCGATGAGGTCGGAGTTCGGCCGCATCTGGCGGACGATCGGGTGCGGGTTCAGCAGTGGCGCGGCCCGGGTCCCGGCGTGCGGGGTGCCCAGGGTGACCACGGTGCGCACCCGCGTGTCGCCGCCCAGGCGCTGGGCGTAGTAGCGGGCGATGAGCCCGCCGAGGCTGTGGCCCACGATGTCCACCCGGTGGTGCCCGGTCTGCTCGCAGATCTGTTCGACGTGGCGTCCGAGGAGGGCCGCCGCCGTACGGATGTCGCAGGTCAGCGGCGAGTAGTTGAGCGCCTGCACATGCGGCCAGCCGTGCCGCCGCAGCGACCGGCGGAGCATCGCGAACACCGAACGGTTGTCCACGAAGCCGTGCAGCAGGAGCACCGGGGGATGGCTCCGTCCCGCGGTGGGGAGACGGGGCGGCTCCTCGGAGTCACCGACCGCCGGCTGCGGCCCGCGTTCCTGGAAGATTCCGGTCGGGTAGAGGAAGACATGACCGGTCAGGATGGCGATCTCGATCGCCGCGGCTCGTACGTAGGCCGCCTGGCGCACCAAGCGGTCTCCGACACCGAAAGACAGGACGCCCATGGCCTACCTCCCGTGGGCACACGGAGACGGCCCTGTCCCCCGTGCGCCGAGAACGCGACGGCCCGCGTCGCCTGCTGAACGGAGGACGACCACGGGCCGAACGCGTTTCTAACGTGAACGTGTCCCATGTGTGATTTCCCCCTCGGGGCCCTTCGTGAAACTGTCCGCACGGGGGATGCTGGCGATAACGTTCGTTCACACATGTGCCCGCTGAGCGCAGCAATCGTGTATGGAGGCAGCGATGGGAGTGTCCGGACCGATCCGTGTGGTGGTCGCCAAGCCGGGCCTGGACGGTCACGACCGCGGGGCGAAGGTCATCGCGCGGGCGCTGCGGGACGCCGGCATGGAGGTCATCTACACCGGTCTCCACCAGACGCCCGAACAGATCGTGGACACCGCGATCCAGGAGGACGCCGACGCCATCGGCCTGTCCATCCTCTCCGGTGCCCACATGACGCTCTTCGCCAAGGTGATCGAGTTGCTCCGCGAGCGTGAGGCGGAGGACATCAAGGTCTTCGGCGGCGGGATCATCCCGGAGGACGACATCGCCCCGCTGAGGGAGCTCGGCGTGGCGGCGATCTTCACCCCGGGCACCTCGACCGGTGACGTCGTCACCTGGGTGAACGACAACATCCGCCATCCGGCCGAGGCCTGACCGTCGCCGCGGGGGTGCGGGCCGAATCCCGCACCCCCGCCGGCCGGTCCCCGGCCGCCCCCTCAAGCCAGCTCCGCGAGCATCGCGGCCCGCATCCGCAGGGTGCCGACCAGCCGCTGGAAGGCCTCCGCCCAGTACGCCCCGGCGCCCGGTGAGGTGTCGGCGGACTCCGCGGGCACGGCGGCCAGTGGGGCCGCCCGGTCGGCCTCCGCCGGGTCCATGCAGCGCTCGGCCAGGCCCATCACCCCGCTGAAGCTCCACGGGTAGCTGCCCGCGTCGCGGGCGATGTCCAAGGCGTCCACCACCGCCGCCCCCAAGGTCCCGGCCCACGGCACGGCGCAGACCGCGAGCATCTGGAACGCCTCCGACAGGCCGTGCGCCTCGATGAAGCGGGCCACCCACTCCGCCCGCTCCGGGGCGGGGAGGATCGACAGCAGCTTCGCCGGGTCCCCGACCGGGCTGACCGCCGCCGCGGGGGCCGGGGTGGGGCCCAGCAGGGCACGGGCCCAGGCCGCGTCCCCCTGGCGCACCGCCGCCCGGCACCACGCGGCGTGCAGGTCCGGCTGCCAGTCGTCGGCGACCGGCAACGCGATGACCTCCTGCGGTGTCCGGCCGCTGAAGCGCTCCCGCCACGTGGCGAGCGGCGCCGCGTCCACCACCTGGCCGAACCACCACGCCCGCTCCCCGCGCCCGGCCGGGGGTATCGCCACCACGCCGTCGCGCTCCATGGCCGCGTCGCATTCGTACGGCGCCTCCACACCGATCCGGCCGGCCGCCGGATCCCAGGCGACGCAGGTCCGGGCCCGAGCGGCCATACGGGCGGCGAGGGCGGAGCCGGGCAGGGCCGACAGCAGCTCGGCGGCGGTGGCCCGCACATTGCGGCTGCGGTCGGTGAGGGCCTGCTCCAGGAAGGGCTCGTCCTGCGGCGACAGGCCCTCGCGGAGTGAGTCCAGGAACATCAACCGGTCCTCCGCACGCTCGGCGGCCCATCCCGAGCGCAGCAGCTCCAGCGCGCGGCCCGGGTCGCGGGCCCGCAGCCGGGCCAGCAACGCCACCCGTTCGGCGAACAGGCCCTCCTCCCACAGCGTGCGCACGGCCTCCGGGTCGGCGGTGTCGGGCACGACGCCGGGCGCCCCGGCGCGCAGCGCGAACCGCCAGTCCGCGTTCAGCTCCGCCAGCCACAGTCCGCGCGGTCCCGCCAGGGCCAGGGCGTCCGGCCGCAGGTCGGTGCGCGCGCGGGCGGCGTCCAGCAGCGCGGGCAGTAGCTCCGGCGGGGCCGCCCAGCCGCGGGCGTTGGCCTCGCCGAGCCACTGGGGCAGCAACTCGGCGAGGTTGGGGGCGGCGCCGCGCCGGCCGCCCCCGCCGCCGACCGAGCGTTCCGCCAGGAGCAGGGACAGCCTCCGTCGGGCCGCCTCGGGCAGCGGCGGCCGCGGGTCGTGGGGTGCCGCGGCCGGCCGCACCCCCGCCGTGGCGGGCCGCGCGCCGGCGCGGCGCCGCAGGACGGCGAGCGCGGCGGTGTCCAGCAGCTCCCCGGGCGTGCCGCCCCTGCGGTCGGTGCCGAGGAGCGCGGTGCCGACCAGGTCGGTCCAGGTTGTCGTCATCGGTCCTCCTTCGTCGTGGTGTGCACGTGGGCGGGCGGGGGGGCTTCCGGGTGGGATCAGGTCGTCAGCGGTACGGGTCGGGTGTCCGGGCCGGGCCAGGCGGTGAGGGGGCGCAGGCCCTGGTGGCCGAGTTCGCCGAAGAGGGTCACCGGGTGGCCGCCGGAGACCGCGGCGAGGCGCCACAGACCCGTTGCGGTTCCGGTGCCGGCCGCCGCGACCGGGACGGCGTCGTTCCCGTCCGTGTCCGCCACCTGCCAGCCCGTGCCGCCCGGTATCGGCACGACACCGGCGAGCACGACCGGCCAGGCGTCCAGCCACGGATCGCCGGCCAGGGCCTGCCCGTACGCGTCGAGCGCCGCCGCGACCGGCACACCCGGGGGCACGCGGCCCGGCAGCGGCGCGCCGTGCCGCGGCCCGAGCGCCGCCCGCAGCGGGCCGGCCCCCGGGTGGAAGGCCAGCTCCGCGTCGAGGCCGAGGCCGACCGGAAGCGCCGGCTCCGGCGCCCGTCCCGCCGCGCCGTAGGACAGCAGCAGTGC
The DNA here is from genome assembly GCF_055635295.1 of Streptomyces sp. NPDC111520. Classification (NCBI taxonomy): domain Bacteria; kingdom Bacillati; phylum Actinomycetota; class Actinomycetes; order Kitasatosporales; family Streptomycetaceae; genus Streptomyces; species Streptomyces sp. NPDC111520. Next base: position 67,286 of record NZ_JBVKBW010000015.1, read on the forward strand.
CGTCCGGCCCGTGGCCTCCCCGTGCAGCCAGGTCCTGCGGGTGGTGAGACGGTCGTCGGCGGTGTCCTGCCGCGCCAGGACCAGCCAGCGGTCGCGCACCCTCGGCCCGGCGAGGAGCTCCGCCGAGTCCACGGTGAAACCGACCCGGGACCGGACGGTGGCCGCCAGGGGCGCGGGCAGCGCGTCCTGCCGCAGGCAGCCCCGGGCCAGCAGATGCAGCAGCGCCGTCTCCTCCAGCAGCCGGGACGGCCAGTCGCCCCCCGAGCCGGCCACCGCGCCCAGTTCGCGCACCCGCGAGGCGAGCCCGGGAGCCTGGGCGTCCACCATGCGCGCCGCCGTCTCCTCCCACGGCCGGTACCCCTCGCGTTCCGCGCCCGCCAGGCCTCCCCGCAGCAGGTCCGCCAGCCGCCGCTCCAGCTCGTCGGCCCCGGCGGCCACCCGCCCCGCCCGGCGTTCGGCCCGCCTGCGCGCCGCCTGCGGATCGCCCCCGGACCTCGCGCGCCCGCCCGGCTCCGTCCGTCCCCCACGCGCGGCGCGCGCGTCCAGCCACTCGCTGACCCAGCCGGGCCGGCCACCCCCGTGCGCGGCCGGCCCGACCTCGCCCCCCGCCCACAGCAGGAGCAGCGCGACCGCGTGCTCGCACGGGAACGCGCGGCTGGGGCAGCTGCACCCGAAGGCGGGCCCCGCCGTGTCGACGACGGCCCGGTACGGCGCGCCGCCGCCCGCGCACAGCCCCCACACCGCCGTGCCCGAACTCCCCGTCCCGGACCAGCGGGCAGCCGCCGCCAGCTCCTTCCCGGCCGCGCGCGACGCCGCGTCGGGCGCGAGTGCCAGGACCTGGTCGGCGGTCCACCGCTCCGTCCGCTGTCCGTCCATCCCGTCCATGGCCACGACGCTACGGGCAGGCACTGACAAACCGGTCCGAGCTGCAGCTTCCTGACGGTGGAGCGGGATTGTCAGTGGGGTGCGCGATGGTGGGAACGCGGACGTCCCGCGGGGGCTGACGGGGCGTCCGCGCCATCCGCTCCATGGGAGAACAGGGGAGAACCATGTCCGTGGACACCGCACTCCGGCCGCACGCCGAAGACGCGTTCGCCCATGAGCTCAAGGCTCTCGCGGCGGCCGACGACCGGCCGCGCCCGGCCCGGTGGAACCTGTCGCCGTGGGCGGTCGCCACCTACCTCCTCGGCGGAGTACTGCCCGACGGCACCGCCGTCACCCCCAAGTACGTGGGCCCGCGGCGGATCGTGGAGGTCGCGGTCAGCACCCTCGCCACCGACCGGGCACTCCTGCTGCTCGGTGTCCCGGGCACCGCGAAGACCTGGGTCTCCGAGCACCTCGCCGCGGCCGTCAGCGGTGACTCCACGCTGCTCGTGCAGGGCACCGCGGGCACCCCGGAGGAGGCGATGCGCTACGGGTGGAACTACGCCCGGCTGCTCACCGGCGGCCCGAGCCGGGAGGCACTGGTCCCGAGCCCGGTCATGCGGGCGATGGCCGAGGGGCGCATCGCCCGGGTGGAGGAGCTGACCCGGATCCCCGCGGACGTCCAGGACGGCCTCATCACGATCCTCTCGGAGAAGACGCTGCCGATACCCGAACTGGGCACCGAGACCCAGGCGGTGCGCGGGTTCAACGTGATCGCGACCGCCAACGACCGGGACCGCGGCGTCAACGACCTCTCCAGCGCGCTGCGCAGGCGCTTCAACACGGTCGTGCTGCCGCTGCCGGCGACCGTGGAGGAGGAGGTCGACATCGTCAGCCGCCGGGTCGGTCAGCTCGGACGCTCGCTGGAGCTGCCGGCCGCCCCGGAGGGCGCGGACGAGATCCGGCGGGTGGTCACCGTCTTCCGTGAACTGCGCGGCGGGGTCACGGCCGACGGGCGCACGAAGGTGAAGTCGCCCTCCGGCACGCTCTCCACGGCCGAGGCGATCTCCGTGGTGACCAACGGCCTCGCCCTGGCCGCGCACTTCGGCGACGGCGTGCTGCGCGCCGGGGACGTCGCCGCGGGCATCCTCGGGGCGGTGGTCCGCGACCCGGCCGCCGACCGCCTGGTCTGGCAGGAGTACCTGGAGACCGTGGTCCGCGAGCGGGAGGGCTGGAAGGACTTCTACCGTGCCTGCCGCGAGGTGACGCCGTGACCGCCGCGGACGGGGTGGCGCTGCTGGGGGTGCGGCACCACGGCCCCGGGTCGGCCCGCGGCGTGCGGGCCGCGCTGGAGCTGCTGGAGCCGCGGATCGTGCTCGTCGAGGGCCCGCCGGAGGCGGACGTGGTGCTGGGGCTCGCCGCCGATCCCGGGATGCGGCCGCCCGTCGCGCTGCTCGCCCACGTCGTGGACGAGCCGTCCCGGGCCGGCTTCTGGCCCTTCGCCGAGTTCTCCCCCGAGTGGGCGGCGATCCGCTGGGCGGCCGGTCGCGGGGTGCCGGTCCGCTTCATCGACCTGCCGGCCGCGCACTCGCTCCTGCTGCGGGACGAGGAGGACGCGCCGCAGCGACCGCAGGAAGAAGGAGAAGGAAGAGGGGAAGAGGACGGGGGAGCAGGCGAGCGCGGGGCGGCGGACGCGCGGATCGACCCGCTCGCCGTACTGGCCCGGACGGCCGGCCACGACGACCCGGAGCGCTGGTGGGAGGACGCCGTCGAGCACCGCGGCCGGGACGGGCGGGGTGAAGGGGAGGGGGACGGCGATCCGCTGGCCGCGTTCGGCGCGCTCGCCGAGGCCATGGGCGCGCTGCGCGAGACCTACGGCGACGGGGGACACCCCCAGGACACCGTGCGCGAGGCCCACATGCGGCTGCGGATACGGGAGGCGCGTCGCGCGCACGAGCGGGTGGCCGTGGTGTGCGGCGCATGGCACGTGCCCGCCCTCGCCCGCACGGGCGGGGTCACCGCCGACCGGGCCCTGCTCAAGGGCCTGCCCAAGGCGAAGGTGGAGGTCACCTGGGTGCCCTGGACGCACCGCAGGCTCTCCCGGGCCGGGGGTTACGGGGCGGGCATCGACTCGCCCGGCTGGTACCGCCATCTGTTCACCTCGCCCGACCGGCCCGTCGCCCGGTGGATGACCAAGGTCGCCGGTCTGCTCCGCGAGGAGGACCTCCCGGTCTCCTCCGCGCACGTCATCGAGGCGGTACGGCTCGCCGACACGCTCGCGGCCCTGCGCGGCCGCCCGCTGCCCGGGCTCGGCGAGACCACGGACGCGGTACGCGCGGTGATGTGCGACGGATCGGACGTGCCGCTGGCGCTGATCCGGGACCGGCTGGTGGTGGGGGACGAGCTGGGCGAGGTCCCGGAGGGCGCGCCCGCGGTGCCCCTCGCCCGCGACCTGGCACGCGAGCAGCGCAGGCTGCGGATGAAGCCGGAGGCCCTGGCGAAGGAGGTGGACCTGGACCTGCGCAAGGACACCGACGCCGGACGCAGCCGCCTGCTGCACCGGCTGCGGATGCTGGGGGTCGGCTGGGGCGAGCCGAGCCGGTCGCGCACGGCCGCCACCGGCACCTTCCGGGAGAGCTGGCGGCTGCGCTGGGAGCCGGAACTCGCGGTGGCGGTCGCGGAGGCCGGGGTGTGGGGCACCACGGTGGAGTCCGCGGCCACCGCGTGGGCCGGGGACGCGGCGGTGAACGCGCGGACCCTCGCCGAGGTGACGGGCCTCGCCGAACGCTGTCTGCTCGCCGGGCTGCCGGACGCGCTGCCGACGGTCATGCGGGTGCTCGCCGACCGCGCCGCGCTCGACGCGGACGTCGCGCACCTCGCGCAGGCACTGCCGTCGCTCGTCCGCGCCCTTCGCTACGGAGACGTGCGGGGCACGGACGCCGGGGCCCTGCGCGGGGTCGCGGAAGGGCTGGCGGAGCGGGTCTGCGTCGGGCTCCCGCCGGCCTGCGCGGGGCTCGACGCGGACGGCGCCGCCGAGATGCGCGGCCATGTCACGGAGGTGCAGCGGGCCCTGCTCCTCCTCGGCGACGACGCGTTGCGCGAGCGCTGGGCCGGCGCGCTGCGGAAGCTGGCCGTGCGCGACCGCGGCGTACCGGGGCTGCTGCGGGGCGGCGCCGCGCGGCTGCTCCTGGACGACGCGCGCCTGGAGCCGGGAGAGGTGGCCCGGCTGATGGGGCTCGCCCTGTCCCGGGCCGCGGCGCCCCAGGAGGCCGCCGCCTGGGTGGAGGGCTTCCTCGCGGGCGGCGGGATGCTGCTGGTCCACGACGAGCGGCTGCTCGCGCTGGTCGACGGATGGCTGTCCGCGGTGCCGGCGGCCGCCTTCGACGACGTGCTGCCACTGCTGCGACGTACCTTCGGCGGCTTCGACCCGGGGGTGCGGCGCACGGTGGGGGAGCTGGTGCGGCGCGGCCCGGGAGGCGGGGGAGCGGACGGCGGCGCCGGGGAGGGCCTGCCGGGCTTCGCCCCGCGGCTCGACGAGGAGCGGGCGGAGGCGGCGCTGTCCACCGTGCGGCTGCTGCTCGGGCCCGGCGGAGAGGACGGGGGACAAGACGCATGACGGACACCGGCAACGGCCCGGGCGTGGACGCCGACGAGCGGCTGCGCCGCTGGCGGATGGTGCTCGGCGGCGGCCCCGCCGACGGCACGGGGCGGCGCCTCACCGGCCGGGACACGGCGATGGACCAGGCGCTGGAGGCGCTGTACGGCACCACCCCGCGCGGCCCCGGGGCACCGCCGGCGCGCGGCGCCGGGCTGGGCGGCTCGGCGCCCCAGGTCGCCCGGTGGCTGGGGGACATCCGCCGCTACTTCCCCAGCAGCGTCGTGCAGGTGATGCAGCGCGACGCCGTCGACCGGCTCGGGCTGTCCGCGCTGCTGCTGGAACCCGATATGCTGGAGGCGGTCGAGCCCGACGTCCACTTGGTCGGCACGCTGCTCTCGCTGAACAAGGCGATGCCCGAGACGACGAAGGAGACGGCCCGGGCGGTCGTCCGCAAGGTCGTGGAGGACCTGGAGCGGCGCTTGGCCACCCGGACCCGGGCCGCCCTCACCGGCGCGCTGGACCGCTCGGCACGGGTGCGGCGGCCCCGGCACCGGGACATCGACTGGGACCGCACGATCCGTGCCAACCTCCGGCACTACCTGCCCGAACACGGCACGGTCGTGCCCGAACGGCTGGTCGGCCACGGCCGCGCCGCGCGGGCGGTGCGCAAGGACGTGGTGCTCTGCCTCGACCAGTCGGGCTCGATGGCGGCGTCCGTGGTCCACGCGTCCGTCTTCGGCGCCGTGCTGGCCTCGATGCGCAGCCTCGACACCCGGCTCGTCGTCTTCGACACGGCGGTCGTCGATCTGACGGAGCATCTGGCCGACCCCGTCGACGTGCTGTTCGGCACCCGGCTCGGCGGCGGCACCGACATCAACCGCGCGCTGGCCTACTGCCAGTCCCTCATCGTCCGGCCCGCCGAGACGGTCGTCGTCCTCATCAGCGACCTGTACGAGGGCGGCATCCGCGACGAGATGCTCAAGCGGGTCGCCGCGATGAGGGCGTCCGGGGTGCAGTTCGTCGCGCTGCTGGCACTGTCGGACGAGGGCGCCCCCTCCTACGACCGCGCGCACGCGGCGGCGCTCGCGGCGCTCGGGGCGCCCGCCTTCGCCTGCACCCCGGACCTCTTCCCGGAGGTGATGGCGGCCGCCATCGAGAAGCGGCCGCTGCCCGTGCCCGACGCCGCGCCCGGCGGGTGACGCGGGGGCCGGGTGGGCGGGAGCGACCTGGTCACCCTCGGTGAACGAGGCGTCCGGGGCGGCGTCGCAGGGCCCTCCGGAGCGCCGTTCGCCCCGGTCCCGGCCCCGTGCCCGGCGTCACGGGAAGCCGCCCGTTCGGCTGGTCTGTGACCGTTCTCACCGCTCTCGCACCATCTCCGATTTACTCGTGCCGCCCGCGCGGCGATAACCTGCGAGACGGACATGCCGCGTGCTCGGCCGACGTGTGCGCCCCCCGTACGACCGTTCGCATGGTTCGTTACGAAGACGTCAGCGACGACCGCCCCCGGCACGCACGCAGACAACGAACCCGCGATTACCAAGGACGGACGCGCGTGGACCTGTTCGAGTACCAGGCGAGGGACCTCTTCGCCAAGCACGGTGTACCGGTGCTGGCCGGTGAAGTGATCGACACGCCTGAGGCGGCGCGCGAGGTCGCGGAGCGACTCGGTGGCAAGGCTGTCGTCAAGGCGCAGGTGAAGACCGGCGGCCGCGGCAAGGCCGGCGGCGTGAAGGTGGCGTCGGACCCGGAGGACGCGGTCGTCAAGGCCGGCCAGATCCTCGGCATGGACATCAAGGGCCACACGGTCCACAAGGTGATGCTGGCCGAGCTGGCCCCGGAGATCGCCTCCGAGTACTACGTCTCCTTCCTCCTGGACCGCGCCAACCGGACCTTCCTGGCGATCGCGTCCGTCGAGGGCGGCATGGAGATCGAGGAGGTCGCGGCCAACAACCCCGCGGCCGTCGCCCAGATCCCGGTGGACGCCATCGAGGGCGTGACCCCGGAGAAGGCCCGCGAGATCGTCGAGGCGGCCGCCTTCCCGGCCGACGTCGCCGACCAGGTCGTCGAGATCCTGCAGACCCTGTGGAAGACCTTCCTCTCCGAGGACGCGCTCCTCGTCGAGGTCAACCCGCTCGCCAAGGTCGCCGACGGCCGCGTCATCGCGCTCGACGGCAAGGTCTCCCTGGACGAGAACGCCGACTTCCGCCAGCCGGAGCACGAGGCGCTGGTGGACCACGCCGCCGCCAACCCGCTGGAGGCCGCGGCCAAGGCCAAGGGCCTGAACTACGTCAAGCTCGACGGCGAGGTCGGCATCATCGGCAACGGCGCGGGTCTCGTCATGAGCACCCTGGACGTCGTCGCCTACGCCGGCGAGGGCCACGGCAACGTCCAGCCCGCCAACTTCCTCGACATCGGCGGCGGCGCCTCCGCCGAGGTCATGGCCAACGGTCTCGAGATCATCCTGGGCGACCCGGACGTCAAGTCCGTGTTCGTCAACGTCTTCGGCGGCATCACCGCCTGCGACGCGGTCGCCAACGGCATCGTCCAGGCCCTGGAGCTGCTGAAGTCCAAGGGCGAGGAGGTCACCAAGCCGCTCGTCGTCCGCCTGGACGGCAACAACGCGGAGCTCGGTCGGCAGATCCTGACCGACGCCAACCACCCGCTGGTCGAGCAGGTCGACACCATGGACGGCGCCGCCGAGCGCGCCGCCGAGCTGGCTGCGAAGTAAGGGACAGGTCACCACATCATGGCTATCTTCCTGACCAAGGAGAGCAAGGTCATCGTCCAGGGGATGACCGGTTCCGAGGGCACCAAGCACACCCGGCGCATGCTCGCCTCGGGCACCAACATCGTCGGCGGCGTGAACCCGCGCAAGGCCGGCACCAGCGTGGACTTCGACGGCACCGAGGTGCCGGTCTTCGGCTCCGTCGCCGAGGCCATGGAGAAGACCGGTGCCGACGTCACCGTCATCTTCGTCCCGCCGAAGTTCGCCAAGGACGCGGTCATCGAGGCGATCGACGCCGGCATCCCGCTGGCGGTCGTGATCACCGAGGGCATCGCGGTCCACGACACCGCCGCCTTCTGGGCGTACGCGGGCAGCAAGGGCAACAAGACCCGGATCATCGGTCCCAACTGCCCCGGCCTGATCACCCCCGGCCAGTCGAACGCGGGCATCATCCCGGCCGACATCACGACCTCGGGCCGCATCGGCCTGGTGTCGAAGTCCGGCACGCTGACCTACCAGATGATGTACGAGCTCAGCGACATCGGCTTCTCCTCGGCGGTCGGCATCGGCGGTGACCCGATCATCGGCACCACCCACATCGACGCGCTGAAGGCGTTCCAGGACGACCCCGAGACCGACCTGATCGTCATGATCGGTGAGATCGGCGGCGACGCCGAGGAGCGTGCCGCGGCCTTCATCGCCGAGCACGTCACCAAGCCGGTCGTCGGCTACGTCGCGGGCTTCACCGCGCCCGAGGGCAAGACCATGGGCCACGCCGGCGCCATCGTCTCCGGCTCCTCCGGCACCGCCCAGGCGAAGAAGGAGGCCCTCGAGGCCGCCGGCGTCAAGGTCGGCAAGACCCCGTCGGAGACGGCCCGCCTCGCGCGCGCCATCCTTCAGGGCTGATCCCCCCGCCTCCTCGACGGAGGCACGCACACGGGCCCGCTCCCTCCGGGGGGCGGGCCCGTGTGCGTCGGCGGGACGGGACGGGCGCGGCGCGCTCAGGGCGCGGGCGCCGAGGTGCGCTGCCCGACGGGTCCGCGGTCGGCGGCGACGCGGTCGCTGAGCGGCCCGAAGACCAGCCCGACCGCGGTCACCAGCGCGATCAGCACCGTCGCCACCACGGCGCCCACCGTGCGGATGCGCAACCACTGCTCGCTCAGCTCGCGCACCATGGCCGCCGGGTACTCCGGCTGCGGTTGCTCGTCCAGCAGGTCGCCCAGCCGGACCGCCGCCCCCTCGCCCAGGGCCTCGCGCCCCCGGACGATGCGCCGCCTGGTCATGGACGTGGTGGCCATGCACTCCGCCGCCGTGCGCCGCAGACTCAGCCCGAGGCCGTCGTGGAGGAGCACGGCGTGCCGGGTGCCGCGCGGCAGCCGCTGGAAGGAACTGCGCTCCCGCGGCGGGGTGCGGTACCAGGGCAGCAGTTGCTGCCAGGGGGCCAGGGCGTGGTGGTGCGCCTCCGCGCGGATCCATCCGGCCGGGTCGGGGTCGACGGCGACCTCGGGCCACCGCTGCCAGGCCAGGTCGAAGGCGCGGTGCACGGCGTGCCGGGCCAGCGCCATGCTGCCGGTGAGCAGTTCGACCTGGCGGAGCAGGGCGGGGGCGTTGCGGGTGTACAGCCCGTCGAAGGCCGCCTGGGCGGCCTCGGCGATCCGTACGGCCTCGGCCGCCTGCGCCTGTGCCAGCGCCCGTTCCTGTGCCCGTACCTGTGCCCGTTCCTGTGCCCGTACCCGCGCCCGCGGTCCCGGGACGGCCTGTTCGCCGGGCGGCTCGGACGCGGGTGCGGTCGCGGACGAGGTCGCGGATGCAGGGTCGGTACGGCCGGAGCCGGGGGAGTTTGCCGCCCCCGCGGACGCGGGCGCGTTTGCCGCCCCCGCGGACGCGGGCGGCTGCGCGGGCGCGGCGGACTCCCCCGGACCGGCCGCCGGTGCGGCCTGCGGGTCCTGCGCGGCGTTCCCGGCCGACGCCGGCTGGTGACGCCTTCGCTTCTTGACGGCCTTCGCGGCCTTCGTCGTGGGTGTGCGGCTCATGCGATCGACCACTCGGATCGAATGAAGAAACGCATAACGCCATATTCCGCGACACGACGGGCATTCGCATGCTGCCACGTCGAAAGGGGGTCTTGTTGGCAGCATGAGATCCGTGAGTGCCGCAAGCGCCCTGAGTCATGCCGTGCACCGGATCCGGGCCGTCCACACGACCCTGCGCACCTCCGAGTCCGCCCCCGCCTTCACCGGCGGAGTCGTCGCGGCGGGCCTGGGTCTGGGCGGCTTCGCCATGCTCGTGCTCTTCCTGTGGGTCGTCTCCCCGTTCCCCGACAGCGGCCTGGACGGGGCGCTGCACGTCGCCGCCGACTGCTGGCTGCTCGCGCACGGGGGCGACCTCGTGCGCACCGAGACCCTCACCGGGGCCGCCGCGCCCGTCGGCGTCACGCCGCTGCTGCCCATGGCGTTCCCGGTGTGGCTGCTGTACCGGGCCGGGGCGGATGCCGTCGCGCCCGCCTCGGACGGCAAGGTCGCGCGGTCCGCCGTCGCATGGCTGATCGGCGGCTACCTGGCGGTGGGCGCCGGGGTGGTCGTCTACACCTCGTACGGGCCGGTGCGCAGCGACGCCCTCGCCGCCGCGCTGCACCTGCCCGTCGTGGCGGCCCTCGCGGCGGGTGCCGGGGCCTGGGCGGAGCGGGGACGGCCGCGGATCCCACCGCCCGCCTGGCTGTCCCGGGTGCCCGTGCGCGTGACGGTGCCGCTGCGGGAGGCCGTCGCCGTGTTGCGCTCGGCGGCGGGCGGTGTCTGCGTCCTCGTCGCGGGCGGCGCGGCGCTCACGGCGGTGACCCTGGCGCTGCACCCGGGCGCCGCGGGGGCGTCCTTCACGCGGCTGAGCGAGGCGCTGTCCGGGCGGCTGGCGGTGCTCGCGGTGGCGGTGGCGCTGATCCCGAACGCTGCCGTGTGGGGTGCGGCCTACGCGATGGGGCCCGGCTTCGCGCTCGGCACCCAGGCCGTGGTGCGTCCGGCCGGGGTGGTGGGGGAGCCGGTGCTGCCGGACTTCCCGCTGCTCGCGGCGTTGCCCGGGCCCGGGCCGGGGACGTCGCTGACCTGGGCGGCGCTGGCCGTGCCGGTGCTCGCGGGGATCGCGGTGGGGGTGCTCGCCGTGGAGCGCCGGGAGCCGTGCGGCCTCGGGCGCACCGCGGCGCACGCCGCCCTGGGCGGGCTGGTGTGCGGGATCGCCATGGCGCTGCTCGCCGGGTTCGCGGCGGGGCCGCTGGGCACCGGGGCACTGGAGGACTTCGGGCCGTCCTGGTGGCTCACCGGCGCCGCGGCGGCCGGGTGGACGGCGGCCGCCGGCACGCCGACGGCCCTGCTGGTGCGCTGGGTGCGGGTCCGCCGCACGGCCGCCGCGACGGAGGACGGGCGGGCGGACGGGCAGGACGAGGGCGGGCCGGAGGAAGACCGGCCGTCCGACGCCCCGGCGGCTTCGGTGCTCCCGGGCGCGGCGGGCGACGGCGACGCGGCCCCGGGCGCCGCCCCGCCGGAGGTCTGAGCCTCCGTCCGGGGCGGGCGCGGCGACGCGTCAGGGCGTGTGGAGCACGTCGCGCAGCGGGGTCGGCAGCAGCTTCTCGCACGCGTCGCGCGAGGAGGAGGTCAGCGCGTCGCGGGTGCAGGCGTAGTAGTCCTTGTAGACCACCTGGGTCGTGAAGGTCACCGCCACGACGCACAGGGCCAGCCCGCCCATGATCAGACCGCCGAGCGCGGCGGGGCGCTGCGGCTTGCTGCGGGGGTCGGTGGGCCGCGGCGCCGGCGGGGTCGCCCCGCCCTCGGCCAGCAGCGCGGCCGCCTCGGCGCGGGCCTTGGCCCGCTCCTCGGGCTTCATCCGCAGCGCGTTGACGCTCCAGTACAGCGCGAGGGCGCCGAGCAGCAGCCCCACGTACGTCCAGCCGAGGAAGAGGGCGAAGAAGAGCCCCCACATCCCGCAGATCATCGCGTAGCGGGCACGCCGTTGAGCCGGGTCGGTGGGATCGAAGCGGGGACCGTCCGGCCGCCGGCCGCCGTAACCGCCACCGGGGCGGTCGCCGTAGCCGCCGTCCTGGCGGCCGGGCTGCCGGTCGCTCCACTGGCCGCCCCACGCCGGGGGCGGCGGGGGCGGGGTGGGCGGCGTGGGCTCGTCCCCGGAGTCGGAGGGCTGCTGCGGCCGGCGCGGCTGCCAGGGCTGCTCGGGCGCGTCCTCCGGCGGCGGGGCGAACGGGTTGTCCTGCTCCTGGCCTCGGCCACTGCTCATGTTTGCCTGGGTCATCCCCTTGCCGTCGACTCCTCGAGTTGTCGGACGCGACACTTCGCCGTTCTCACCCCAGACGCTACCGCCCGCGCGCTCCCCCGTCCCGTGGGGGCGGGCTGGTGTGCCGGTATCGTTGCTGACGGTCGACGGCCTCGTAGAGTTCCCCGGAATTCCGGCGATCTTCGAGTCGTACGATCCTCCAAAGCACCGGATCCCCGAGAGATGACCCGCAGTGGCCACAGTCTTTCCGCCCCTTTCCCGCCCCGCCCGACTCGTCGTGCTCGTCTCCGGTTCGGGTACGAACCTGCAGGCGCTGCTCGACGCGGGACTCCACGTCGTCGCCGTCGGCGCGGACCGGTCCGGCATCGCCGGGCTGGAGCGCGCCGAGCGGGCCGGGGTGCCGACGTTCGTCTGCCGGGTGGCGGACCACGGCGACCGGGAGGCGTGGGACGCCGCGCTGACCGAGGCGGTGGCCGGGTACGAGCCCGACCTGGTGGTCTCGGCGGGGTTCATGAAGATCGTGGGCAAGGAGTTCCTCGCCCGGTTCGGCGGCCGTCTCGTCAACACGCACCCGGCGCTGCTGCCCGGCTTCCCGGGCGCGCACGGGGTGCGCGACGCCCTCGCCTACGGCGTGAAGGTCACCGGCTGCACCGTCCACTTCGTCGACGACGGCGTCGACACCGGCCCGATCATCGCCCAGGGCGTGGTCGAGGTCCGGCAGGACGACACGGAGGAAGCGCTCCACGAGCGCATCAAGGAAGTCGAGCGCACGCTGCTCGTCGACGTCGTGGGGCGGTTGTCCCGCGACGGCTATCGCATTGAGGGACGAAAGGTTCTGTTGCCGTGAGTACCAAGCGGGAGATCCGTCGCGCACTGGTCAGCGTCTACGACAAGACCGGTCTGGAGGAGCTGGCCCGCGGCCTGCACGAGGCGGGCGTCCAGCTGGTCTCCACCGGCTCGACGGCCGGGCGGATCGCCGCCGCCGGCGTGCCGGTCACCAAGGTGGAGGAGCTGACCGGGTTCCCCGAGTGCCTGGACGGCCGGGTCAAGACCCTGCACCCGAAGGTGCACGCCGGCATCCTCGCCGACCTGCGGCTGGAGGACCACCGCCGGCAGCTGGAGGAACTGGGCGTCGAGCCCTTCGACCTCGTCGTGGTCAACCTCTACCCCTTCCGCGAGACGGTCGCCTCCGGCGCCTCCGAGGACGAGTGCGTGGAGCAGATCGACATCGGCGGCCCCTCGATGGTCCGCGCCGCCGCCAAGAACCACCCGTCCGTGGCGGTCGTGACCAGTCCCGAGCGGTACGCGGACGTGCTCGCCGCCGTCCGCGGGGGCGGCTTCGACCTCACCACCCGCAAGCGCCTGGCGGCCGAGGCGTTCCAGCACACCGCGGCCTACGACGTCGCGGTCGCGAGCTGGTTCGCGAGCTCGTACGCCCCGGCGGACGACACCTCCTTCCCCGACTTCATGGGCGCCACCTACGAGCGCAAGAACGTGCTGCGCTACGGCGAGAACCCGCACCAGGCGGCCGCGCTGTACACCGACGGCGGCACGGGCCTGGCCAACGCCGAGCAGCTGCACGGCAAGGAGATGTCCTACAACAACTACGTCGACACCGAGGCCGCGCGCCGGGCGGCGTACGACCACGACGAGCCCTGCGTCGCGATCATCAAGCACGCCAACCCGTGTGGCATCGCGGTCGGCGACGACGTCGCCGAGGCGCACCGCAAGGCGCACGCCTGCGACCCGCTGTCGGCCTTCGGCGGCGTCATCGCCGTCAACCGGCCGGTGAGCGTGGCCATGGCCGAGCAGGTCGCCGAGATCTTCACCGAGGTCATCGTGGCGCCCGACTTCGAGGAGGGCGCGGTCGAGGTCCTCGCCCGCAAGAAGAACATCCGCGTGCTGCGCTGCCCCGAGGCGCCCGTGGCGCGGACGGAGTTCCGTCCCGTCGAGGGCGGGCTGCTGCTGCAGGAGAAGGACAGCCTCCAGGCCGCCGGCGACGACCCGGCCACCTGGACGCTGGCCACCGGCGAGCCGCTGACCGCCACCGAGTTGGCCGACCTGGCATTCGCCTGGCGGGCCTGCCGGGCCGTGAAGTCCAACGCGATCCTGCTGGCCAAGGACGGCGCGACGGTCGGCGTCGGCATGGGCCAGGTCAACCGCGTCGACTCCGCCAAGCTCGCCGTCCAGCGGGCCGGCGAGGACCGCGCGACGGGTTCCTACGCCGCCTCCGACGCCTTCTTCCCCTTCCCCGACGGGCTGGAGGTGCTCACCGGTGCCGGGGTCAAGGCCGTGGTGCAGCCCGGCGGTTCGGTGCGCGACGAGGCCGTCGTCGAGGCCGCGCGCAAGGCCGGCGTGACCATGTACCTCACCGGTACGCGGCACTTCTTCCACTGACCGGCCGCAGCGCCGGAACGCCGAAGGCCCCCGCCTGCGCGGGGGCCTTCGGACTGCGGGCGGAGCCGCCCGGCGCCAGCGGGCGGGCCCGCTCAGTACTGCGGGCGCCGGAACCAGGCCGCCGTCTCGGCCTTGGCCGCGAAGACGATCAGCAGCACGCTGAGCGCGAGCGGCGCGATCAGCACGAACGCGCCGCTGAACATGGTCGCGACGCTGCTCAGCGCGACCAGCACGCCGATCACGATGGACCCGATCCGGGTGCCGTTGCCGCCGGTCCGGTACTTGGCGCCCATGCCGATCGACAGGACGGCGAAGGCGAGGAAGAGCACCCCCATGACGTAGACCAGGCCGATGGGCATGGCCAGTTCGTCGGTGTCGTCCACGCTCTTGAGCGCCGCCGCCCCCAGCAGGAGCAGCAGACCGCCCAGGATCTGCATCCCGCCGAGCACGAACAGCATGGCCCGGGCCGCCCGCGCCGACGACGGCATGACCTCGGGGCCGCCCGGGTACGCCGCGAACGGCGTTCCCTGCTGCGGCTGCTGGGGGTACCCGTACGGCGGCTGGGGCTGCGTCGGGTAGCCGTGGCCGGGCTGGGCCGGAGGCTGCTGCGGGTACCCGTACGGCGCTTGCGGTTGCTGCTGGCCGTAGGGGTTGCCGGGGCCGGGCGGGTAGCTCACTTCTGACTTCCTTCGCGAGGACGGAACCGGGGACGTGGGCGCGTTCTGGCCCGGGGCCTACTGGGCCTTGACGACGACCGAGTTGAGGATCTTGTCGGCGAAGGTCTGCTTCTTGTCGTCCCACAGCGGCCACAGGTAGCCGATGTAGCAGGCGGCGCCGTCCAGGCCGTGGCACAGCCGGCGGACGAAGGCCATGCCGAAGCCGAGCGGACGGCCGTCCAACTCCCGCAGCACGCTGATGCCGAGGGCCTTCTTGCCCGGCGTCTGGCCCGTCTTGCCCTCGCGGTAGCACAGGAACAGGCCGCCGGCCAGGGACAGCAGGAGGCCGAGGCCGATCAGGGCGAGGGCGCCGCCCGGCATGGCGGGCGCGGGGCAGGTGCCGTAGGTGCCGCTCGCGTCGCAGTCGCGGGCCGCGTCGACCACGACGGCGATGAACTGCCCGTAGCCGACGCCGACGAGGATCATCGGCACGAGCCCGGCGACCAGGAAGTCGATCAGCGTCGCGCCCACCCGGGCGCCCCAGCTCGCGAACGGCGGCATGCCCGGGACGGGACCGGCGGGACCTCCCGGGTAGCCGTAGCCGTACGGGCCCTGGGCCTGCGGCGGAACGGCGCCGTAGGGCGGCTGGGGCTGCGTCGGGTAGCCGTAGCCGGGCTGGGCCGGGGGCTGCTGCGGGTATCCGTAGGGCTGCTGCGGTTGCTGCTGCGGAGGCTGCTGGCCGTACGGATTGCCGGGACCGGGCGGGTAGCTCACGTTGGCTTCTTTCGCGCGGATGGGACTGGGGACGGCCCACATCGTCCTGGTCGGCGTCATCCGCTGTCCAGCGTTGGTGTGCGGACCTGAGAAGATGGAGGTATGACCGCCCAGATTCTCGATGGCAAGGCCACTGCCGCCGCGATCAAGTCCGAACTGTCGACCCGCGTCCAGGCGCTCAAGGAACGGGGTGTCACCCCGGGGCTGGGGACGCTGCTGGTCGGCGACGACCCGGGCAGCCGCTGGTACGTCGCGGGCAAGCACCGCGACTGCGCGGAGGTCGGCATCGCGTCCATCCAGCGCGAGCTGCCGGAGACCGCCACCCAGGAGGAGATCGAGGCGGTCGTCCGCGAACTGAACGACAACCCCGAGTGCACCGGCTACATCGTCCAGCTGCCGCTCCCCAAGGGGATCGACACCAACCGCGTCCTGGAGCTGATGGACCCGGCCAAGGACGCCGACGGGCTGCACCCCACCAACCTCGGGCGGCTGGTGCTGGGCGAGCGCGGCCCGCTGCCCTGCACCCCCAACGGCATCGTGGAGCTGCTGCGGCGGCACGGCGTCGAGATCAACGGCGCGCACGTCACTGTGGTCGGCCGCGGCGTCACCGTCGGCCGCTCGATCGGGCTGCTGCTGACCCGCAAGTCCGAGAACGCCACCGTCACCCTCTGCCACACCGGCACCCGCGACCTGTCCGCCCAGCTGCGCCAGGCCGACATCGTCGTGGCCGCGGCGGGCGTGCCGCACCTGGTGAAGCCGGAGGACGTGCGGCCGGGCGCCGCCGTGCTGGACGTCGGTGTGAGCCGCGACGAGAACGGCAAGATCGTCGGTGACGTGCACCCGGGCGTGGCCGAGGTCGCCGGGTGGATCTCGCCGAACCCCGGCGGCGTCGGCCCGATGACCCGGGCCATGCTGCTGGCGAACGTCGTGGAGGCCGCGGAGGGCCGGTACGCATGACCGGCACGGGCCCCCGTACGGGAGGTGGAGCGGCGGAGCCGGAGGAGACCGGCGACGCCGGCCGCAGCCGCCGCTTCCAGGTGCTGACCCGGGGTACCGCGCGCCCCGAGGGCGGCGGCCGGGCCATGGGCGCGCACGCCCCGGCCCCGGCCCGCCAGTGGCCGATCCTCGTGGTCTCCGGAGCGGTGCTGCTCGGCCTGGTGCTGGTGGCGGCCGACGTCACCCGGGCCGGCCTGGTGCTGGTCGGCTCGGCGCTGATGGTGGGCGGGCTGATGCGCCGGCTGCTGCCCTCGGTCGGCATGCTGGCCGTCCGCAGCCGCTTCACCGACATGATCACCTACGGGGTGCTGGGCGCCCTGATCGTGCTCCTGGCACTGATGGCGCAGCCCCACCCGGTGCTGGAGATCCCCTTCCTGGAGGACGTCGTCCGTTTCTCCGTGCGTTGATCCGGTTACGCTGTGTGGCGAGTGCCCTGACGTACGACGTGCACTCCGGGCACACGTCACGGCGTGAGAGGGAGAACGACTCCCATGACCAAGATCAAGGCAAGGAACCCGGTCGTCGAGCTCGACGGCGACGAGATGGCGCGGATCATCTGGCGGTTCATCAGGGACGAGCTGGTCCTGCCCTACCTCGACCTCGAACTGGTCCGCTACGACCTGGGCATCGAGCACCGGGACGCCACCCACGACCGGGTGACGGCCGAGGCGGCGGAGGCGGTCGCACGGCACGGCGTCGGCGTGAAGTGCGCCACCGTCACCCCCGACGAGGCGCGGGTCGCGGAGTTCGGCCTGAGGGGGATGTACCGCTCCCCGAACGCCACCATCCGTGACCGCCTCGGCGGCGGGATCTTCCGCGAACCCGTCGTCCTGCGGAACGTGCCGCGGGCCGTGCCCGGCGGGTCGCGGCCCGTGGTGATCGCCCGGCACGCCTTCGGGGACCAGTACCGGGCCACCGAGCTGCGGATCCCCGGCGCCGGCACCCTCGCCCTGAACTTCACCCCGGCCAACGGCTCCGACCCGGTCGACCTGGAGGTGCACCACTTCCCCGGTCCCGGCGTGGCCCTCGGCATGGTGAACCTGGACGAGTCGATCCGCGAGTTCGCGCGCGCCGCCTTCCGCTACGGCCTCGCGCGCGGGCTGCCCGTCTTCCTGTCCACCAAGAACACGGTGCTCAGGAAGTACGACGGCCGCTTCAAGGACCTCTTCCAGGAGGTCTTCGACACCGAGTTCCGGCGCGAGTTCGAGGCGTCCGGCCTGGGCCACGAGCACCGGCAGGTCGACGACATGGCGGCCTCGGCCCTCAAGGGCGCCGGCGGCTACGTCTGGGCCTGCAAGAACTACGACGGCGACATCCTGTCCGGGGTCCTCACCCGGGGCGTCGGCTCGGCGGGGCTGATGACCTCGGTCCTCATGACCTCCGACGGCCGCACCCTGCTGTCGGAGGCGGCGCACGGCACGGTCACCCGCCACTACCGCAGGCACCAGGCGGGACGGCCGACCTCGACCAACCCCATCGCCATGGTCTTCGCGTGGAGCCGCGGCCTCGCCCACCGGGCCCGGCTGGACGACACCCCCGAGCTCGCCACGTTCGCCGGGACGCTGGAGAGCGCCGTCCTGGAGGTCGTCGAAGCCGGGCAGCTGACCCAGGACCTGGCGGTGCTCGTCGGCCCGGAGCAGCCGTGGCTGACGACCGAGCAGTTCCTGGCCGCCGTCGACGAGAACCTGCGCAAGCGGATGTCCGTCTGAGGCCCGTCCGCCGCCCGCGCGGTCACGACCCGGTGCCCCGTCCTCCCCCCGTCGGAGGACGGGGCACCGTCGTGTCGGGGTGCCCCCCTCTGGCCCCCGGGCCACGACGCTACGGCCGGCGGGGCCGGGGGGTCGTCCCGTGCCGGTTTGACCTTTCGCAAGGGGACGTACAACTTCCGCGGTACGGCGGGGGACTGACGCACGCCCGTACGGCCGGGGCCTACGCTGCGCCCGTGGGGAAAAAGGGGCTGGTCGACGTCCTGCTGGCGGTGGGCTTCACCGCCGCGAGCATGCTGCTGGGGCACGAACGGCCGCCCGACGACTGGATGCGCCTCGACCTGTTCGGCTACGCGCTGACCGCGCTGGTCAACCTGCCCATCGTGGTGCGCCGCTGGGCGCCGGTCGGCGTCTGCGTCTTCGTCTGCGCCGCTTGGACGCTCTACGTCGCGGCCGGCTACTGGCCGGTCGTCAACTCCATGGCGCCGCTGCTCGCGCTGTACACCGTCGCGTCCCTGCGCCCGGTGCGCACCGCGCTGGCCTGCGCCGCGCTGACCGGCGCGGTCTGGGTCCACGCCGGGCTGACCGCGGCGCAGGGCTCGATGGCCACGGTGGCCGCCCAGGCCGTGGTGTTCCCGCTGGTGATGTGCCGCTTCGGGCGCTCCGCCCGGGTGTCCGGCAAGCGCGAGGAGCGGCTGGCCCGGCTCACCGAGCGGTTGCGGACCGAACAGCAGGACCGGGCCCGGGAGGCGGTGGCGGAGGAGCAGGCGCGGATCGCCCGCGAGCTGCACGACGTGGTCGCCCACCACATGTCGGTGATCTCGGTGCAGGCGGGCATGGCCGCGTACGTCTTCCACACCTCCCCGCAGACCGCCCGCGGCGCGCTCGACACCATCTCCGACACCACCCGCGAGGCGCTGCAGGAGATGCGCCGCATGCTCAAGGTGCTCCGCGCCGGGCCGGGGGAGCCGCAGGAGGGCTGGGCCTCGTACGACCCGATGCCCTCCGTGACCCGGCTGGGCGAGATGATCGAACGGGTGCGGGCCGCGGGGCTCGCCGTCGAGCTGCGGACCGAGGGGGAGCCCCGGCTGGTCGCCCCCGGTGTCGGCCTGTGCGCGTACCGGGTCGTGCAGGAGGCGCTGACCAACGTGCTCAAGCACGCCCCCCTCGCCCGGGCCCGGGTCCTGGTCGCCTACGAGCCGCACCACCTGACGGTGACCGTCACCGACGACGGCGCGGGTACCACGGGCGCCGGGGGCGCGGGAGGCGGCTCCGGGGCGCCACCGGGCCGATCCGATCCGGCCACAATCGGCCGGGGAACCGGTCACGGCTTGATCGGCATGCGGGAGCGCGCCAGGCTCTACGGCGGGACGGTGGACACCGGCCCGCTCGGCGAGGGCTTCGAGGTACGGCTCGTGCTCCCCACGTCCGCGCGGGGCTCAGAGCGGCGAGGGGACTCATCGGACGCATGACCAGGGTGCTCGTCGTCGACGACCAGTTCCTGATCCGGGCCGGGCTCGTCGCGTTGCTGCACGCCGCCCCCGGCATCGAGGTGGTCGGGGAGGCGGGCGACGGCGAGGAGGCCGTGCAGGGGGCGGCGCGGACGGCGCCCGACGTGATCCTCATGGACATCCGGATGCCGGGCATCAGCGGTGTCGTCGCCACCGAGCGCATCCTGGCCGCCGCGGCCGACCCGCCGCCGCGGATCCTCGTCCTGACCACCTTCGACCTGGACGAGTACGTCTACACCGCGCTGCGCGCCGGGGCGTCGGGCTTCCTGCTCAAGGACGCCGGCCCCGAGCGCCTGATCGCCGCCGTCCACGCCGTCGCCGGAGGGGACACCCTCTTCGCCCCGAGCGTCACCCGGCGGCTGATCGAGGCCTACGCGCCGCCGCGTCCCGGCGCCCCGCCCGCCGGCGCCGACCGGGCCCCGCCCGCCGAACTGGCGGCGCTGACCGCGCGGGAGGTGGAGGTGCTGCGGCTGATCGCCCGCGGCCTGTCCAACCCGGAGATCGCCGACCTGCTCTTCATCAGCGAGGCGACCGTCAAGACCCATCTGAACCGCACCATGGCCAAGCTCGGCCTCGGCAGCCGTGCGCAGGCCGTCGTCCTCGCCTACGAGACCGGACTCGTCACCCCGCGGGGAGCATGAGGATTCTCCGGATTCCATGCATCGAGCGTATGTGCGTCGCTACCGTGGGTTGACCGACGGAGCCGGGGGGTGCGTGGTGGCACGGTGGGAGCCATTGCCCGAGACACTGGACGGCGCCGCGCGCCGTCTCGCCGTGCACTTGCGCAGGATGAAGGACCGCAGCGGGCTGAGCGTCCCGGCGCTGGCCGCGCGCACCGCGAGCAGCACCGGGGCCTGGGAGCAGTACCTCAACGGCGTGCGGATCCCGCCCCGTGACGCGGTCGAGGTGCTGGGGCAGCTCAGCGGCGCCGACTACGACCGGTTGATGGCCCTGTGGGAACTGGCCGACCGCGGCGTCGCCGACACCATGAAGGGCTTCCCGTACGCCGATCCGCTCGACCCGCTCGCCCCCGTCGAGGGGATGCCCCGGCACGCCCTGCGGCGGCGGCGCAAGGCGCTGGTCGCGGTCGCGGGCGGGCTGGTGCTGGGCGGGGTGTTCGCGCTGCTCGTGGCGACCGGGGTGGCCACGGACGGGACCGGGCGGGCCGGGGCACCGCCGGAGGCCCGTCCCACGGCCAGCGTGCCGGCGGCGGGCCCCGCGCCCTCCGCCTCGGGCCGGGCCGGGTCCGCCGGCACCTCCTGGCCCGGGTCGGCCCCCTCGGCGGGCACGAAGGACGCGGGGGCCTCCCGTACCGCTGCCGCCGTCTCCCCGGACGGCGGCACGCCCGTGGCGCAGGTGGCGGAGACCGGCGAGGTGTCCTCCGCGCCCGGGCGCGGCCCGCACACGGCGGCGCCCGGCACGGGCGGGACGACGACCCCGGCACCCGGCGGCGGCGCACCCACGACCAAGGCACCGCCGCCCGCGACGAGCGCCCCGGCGGCGCCGGCGCCCTCCGCATCCCCGAGCCGCAGCCCCGGCAAGGGGCTCTGCCTGGGCCTGATCATCCTGGGCATCTGCATCGGATGACGGGCGCAACCGGACGGGCCGCCCGAAGCATCCCCATCGGTAGCCTTCCGGGGCAGAACGGCAACGGCAGGAGGGGGAACGGGAGATGGCCCGCTGGCGGCCACTGGCCGACGACCTGGACCCGCGGGTACGGGAGTTCACCGAGCAGCTGCGCCGCCAGGTCGAGCGCGGCGGCCTGAGCGTCGCCGCGCTCGCCGAGGCGACCGGCTACAGCAGGAGTTCGTGGGAGCGGTACCTGAGCGGCCGACTGCTGCCGCCCCGCTACGCGGTGGTCGCGCTCGCCGAGGCGACGGGCGCCGACCCCGCGCACTTCACCACCATGTGGGAGGTCACCGAGCGGGTCTGGAGCCGCGCCGAGGCCCGCCACGACGTCACGATGGAGGCGCTGCGGATCGCCGAAGCCCGTGCCGCGCTGGGGGAGTTCGGCCCGGCCCCGGGCCCGGCGGCGGCACCGGCACCGGCGGAAGCGCCCACCGCCCCCGGCGTACGGCGGCGTCGGCTCGTGCTCTTCGCGGTGGGCGTGGTGGGCGTCGTGGCCGTCGTACTGGCGGTGTTCGGCGCCACCGCGCTGACCGGCGGCGGCGAGGGCGACGACCGCGCCCGGCCCGGCCCGACCCGTACCGCCCGGGCGGCCGCACTGCCCGCGGGCGTGAAGTGCACCGGCCGGGACTGCACCGGCAAGGACCCCGAGGGCATGGGCTGCGGCGGGGGCAACGCCCGCACGGCGGCGTCGGCCTGGGTGGGCGGCGCGTACGTCGAGATGCGCTACAGCCGCGTGTGCGCGGCCGTCTGGGCCCGCATCTCCGCCGGAGCCCCCGGTGACACGGTCAGCGTCACGGAGGCGGGCGGCGCCCGCCGCTCCCAGCGCAGCCGCATCGGCCGGGACCCGGAGGCGTACACCTCGATGCTCGCCGTCCACGCCCCCGGCGCCGCCCGCGCCTGCGCCACCCTCACCACGGGCCCCCACGGCTGCGCCGCACCCCCGCCGGACTGACGCGCGCGACGCCGTCACGCCGTGGGCGGCATGCGCCCGGGCGTCCCGGTGCGCGGTGTGACGGTGTGTCGGCTGCGCCGGTGCCGGTGGCCGCGTGATGGGGCCCGGGGCGCCGGGGGGCCGTGTACGCGCTCGCGGGCGGCTCGCCTCCCGTGACCGCCCGCCCCGCCGACGTCACCGCCGCGGCGGACGCGGTGACCGGAGGTCCAAGGGGGTGTGGGGTGCCGCCTGCGTGCTCCCCGGCGGCGGGTCCTTCGAGGTCGGCGTCGCGGCGGCGTGGTGGTAGGTCGGATGCGCCGGTGTTCGGTGTGTGCGGAGGTCCCATCCCGTGTGCGGCGCCGTCACGACGGGGTGGCACGCGCACGGGCGCCGCGCACCGCGGCGTGACGGTGTGCCGGCGCCGGGGCCGGCGTGCGGAGGCGCCCGGCGGTGCGGGGTGCCGCCTGCGTGCTCCCCGGCGGGCGGGTCCGTCGAGGTCGGGGGCGCGGCGGTGCGGCGGTGACCGGGGCCACACCCGGGGTGGCTTCTGCTGCGACGGCACGGGTATAGCCTGGCGTGGGTCTCTTGACGCCGAGAGATCCCCGTTCCGCGGCAAGGGACGCTGCCGGGGCGGCAAGGGATCCAGCAGGAGAAGGCCAGGAGAAGGCAATGACTCGCACTCCCGTCAACGTCACCGTCACCGGAGCGGCCGGCCAGATCGGCTACGCGCTGCTCTTCCGCATCGCCTCCGGCCACCTGCTCGGCCCCGATGTCCCGGTGAAGCTGCGGCTGCTGGAGATCACCCCGGCCCTGAAGGCCGCCGAGGGCACCGCCATGGAGCTGGACGACTGCGCGTTCCCGCTGCTCAAGGGCATCGACATCTCCGACGACCCGAACGTCGCCTTCGACGGCGCCAACGTGGGCCTGCTCGTCGGCGCCCGTCCCCGCACCGCCGGCATGGAGCGCGGCGACCTGCTGGAGGCCAACGGCGGCATCTTCGGCCCGCAGGGCAAGGCCATCAACGACCACGCCGCGGACGACATCCGCGTCCTCGTCGTCGGCAACCCGGCGAACACCAACGCGCTCATCGCGCAGTCCTCGGCCCCGGACGTCCCGGCCGACCGCTTCACCGCGATGACCCGCCTGGACCACAACCGTGCCGTCTCGCAGCTGTCCAAGCGGACCGGCGTGCCGGTGAGCGAGATCCGCCGCCTCACCATCTGGGGCAACCACTCCGCCACCCAGTACCCCGACGTCTTCCACGCCGAGGTCGCCGGCAAGAACGCCGCCGAGACCGTCAACGACGAGAAGTGGCTGGCCGAGGAGTTCATCCCCACCGTCGCCAAGCGCGGTGCCGCGATCATCGCGGCCCGTGGCGCCTCCTCCGCCGCGTCGGCCGCCAACGCCGCGATCGACCACGTCTTCACCTGGACCAACGGCACCGCCGAGGGTGACTGGACCTCCGCAGGCGTCGTCTCCGACGGCTCCTACGGCGTGCCCGAGGGCCTCATCTCCTCCTTCCCGGTGACCGCGAAGGACGGCAGGTTCGAGATCGTCCAGGGCCTGGACATCAACGAGTTCTCCCGTGCGCGCATCGACGCGTCGGTGAAGGAGCTCGAGGAGGAGCGCGAGGCGGTCCGCGGTCTCGGCCTCATCTGAGACCCGGACACCGAGTCCCACCGGCGGCCCTCCGCCGCGCCCCGCACGGGCGCGGCGGGGGGCCGCTTCGCGTGCTCCTCAGGCCGTGTGCGCGGCGAGCAGGGCGCACAGCTCGTCCAGCGCGCCGGCGAAGGCGTGCTCGGGCGGGGCGCCGTAGCCGACGACGATCGCGTCGTCGTCCGTGCCGCCGAACTCGGCGACGGCCTGCAGCGCGAGCCCGCGCTCCCGCGCCCGGGCGACCAGCGCCGTGCCCGAGGTGCCGGGCGGCAGGCGCAGCACGGCATGGAGGCCTGCGGCGATGCCCGACACCCGTACGGCGGGCGCACGGGTGGCGAGCGCGGTGACGAGGCGGTCGCGGCGGCGGCGGTAGTGCAGCCGCATCCGGCGCACATGGCGGTCGTAGCCGCCGGAGACGATCAGCTCGGCGAGGGTCAGCTGGTCGAGGACGGGGGACTGGTGGTCGGCGAGCACCTTCTCGGTGATCACGGGTTCCACCAGGGCGGGCGGCAGGGCGAGCCAGGCCAGCCGCAGCCCGGGGGCGAGGCTCTTGCTGGCCGTTCCGGCGTACACGACGTGCTCGGGCGCGAGGCTCTGCAGGGCGCCGACGGGTTGCCGGTCGTAGCGGAACTCCCCGTCGTAGTCGTCCTCGATGACCAGGCCGCCGGTGGCGCGGGCCCAGGCCACGGTCGCCGTGCGCCGCGCGGGCGAGAGCGGGGCGCCGTACGGGAACTGGTGCGCGGGGGTGAGCAGCGCGGCGTCGACGGCGGCGTCGAGTGCGCAGACCTGCGCGCCGTCGTCGTCGACGGCCAGCGGGACGGTGGTGAGCCCGGCCCTCCGCAGGATGCGCAGGGTGTGCGGGTAGGCGAGCGCCTCGACGGCGACGCGGCGGGCCCCCATGGTCCGCAGGGCTCGGCCGACCAGCCCGGCGGCCTGGACGAAGCCCGTGCACACCACGACGAACTCCGGTGCGGTGCGCACCCCGCGCACCCGGCCCAGGTAGGCCGCCAGGGCCTCGCGCAGTTCGGGGCGGCCGCGCGGGTCGGTGTAGCCGAGGGCGTCGTTGGGTGCGGCCGCCAGGGCGCGGCGCGCGGCGGCGGACCACGCGGCTCGGGGGAAGGAGCCGAGGTCGGGCGAACCGGGCCGCAGGTCGTACGGGAAGTGCTCCCGCTGCCGCGGCGGTCCGGCGGGGGGCTCCGCGGTGCCGGCGCCGGTCGCGCCGCCGCCCGGGTGCGGTGCGGCGGTGCCGGCGCGGGCACGGCCGCCGCGGGACGGGGCCGCGGCCGGTCCGGCCGGGCGCCAGCCGTCGCCGACCCGCGTGCCGGAGCCCTGGCGGGCGGACAGCCAGCCTTCGGCCACCAGTTGTCCGTAGGCGTCCGCGACGGTGTTGCGGGCGATGCCCAGGTCCCCGGCGAGGGTCCGGGAGGACGGCAGCCGGGTGCCGGGGGCGAGCCGGCCGTCGCGCACGGCCTCGCGCAGCGCCTTCTCCAGCCCGGCCCGCGCACCGGTCCCGCCGGTGAGGTCCAGATGGAGGTCGACTCCTGAAATGGCCCAGTCGTTCACCCCTCAAGTGGACCACGGCCCGAGGCCACCCGGTCACTACGGTGTGTCACATGACGATGATCACGACCCCTGCCGGTGCCGCCGCCGACCTGGGCCCCGACGACCTGGTGCCCGCGCACGCCCCCCGCATGCTGCTGGGCAAGGCCGCCCCCGACTTCTACAAGGCGATGATCGCCCTGGACGCCGCCGCGTCCGCCGGCCTCGACCCGGTGATCAACGAGCTGGTCAAGGCCCGCGCCTCGCAGCTCAACGGCTGCGCCTACTGCGTGGACATGCACATCGCCGACGCCCGCAAGCTGGGACTGACCGAGCAGAAGATGCACGGGCTGAGCGTGTGGTGGGAGACCCCGTTCTACACGGTGCGCGAGCGCGCCGCGCTGGCCCTGGTGGAGGCGGTGACCCGGCTGGGTCAGGGCGGTGTCCCGGACGAGGTCTACGACGAGGCCGCCCGGGTCTTCGACGAGGACGAGCTGCCCCGGTTGATCGCCATGTGCGTGACCATCAACGCCTGGAACCGCATGGGCGTGACGACGCGGCTGTCCCCGGCGGCCCGCCCCGACGGCGTCTGACCGCCGGGACGCACCTCCTCGGGACCCCGTACCCCGGGGTTCAGACCGACAGCACGGCCCGCAGCTGGTCCAGACCCCAGTCCAGGTCCTCCTTGGAGATCACCAGCGGCGGCGCGAGCCGGATCGTGGAGCCGTGGGTGTCCTTGGCCAGGACACCCCGCTCCAGGAGCCGTTCGGAGATCTGCCGGCCGGTGCCGTGCTCCGGGGCGATGTCCACGCCCGCCCACAGGCCGCGGCCGCGGACCTGAGTGACGGCCCCGCTGCCGGTCAGCAGCGCCAGTTCGTGGTGCAGGTGGTCGCCGAGTTCGGTGGCCCGTTGCTGGTACTCGCCCGTGCGGAGCATCGCGAGGACCTCGAGCGCCACCGCGCAGGCCAGCGGGTTGCCGCCGAAGGTGGAGCCGTGCTCACCGGGGCGGTAGACGCCGAGCACCTCCGCCGAGGAGACGACCGCCGAGACGGGGACGACGCCCCCGCCGAGCGCCTTGCCCAGCACGTACATGTCCGGGACGACGCCCTCGTGCTCCGACGCGAAGGTCCGGCCCGTCCGGCCCAGGCCCGACTGGATCTCGTCGGCGACGAAGAGGATGCCGCGCTCCTCGGTGAGCCGGCGCACCCCCGCCCAGTAGCCGGCCGGCGGCACGAGGACCCCCGCCTCGCCCTGGATGGGCTCCATCATCACGGCCACCGTGCGGTCGTCCAGCGCCGCCTCCAGCGCGGCCAGGTCGCCGTAGGGGACGACCTCGAAGCCGGGGGTGTACGGACCGAAGTCCGCGCGGGCCTCGGGGTCGGTGGAGAAGCTGATGATCGTGGTCGTCCGCCCGTGGAAGTTGTCCGCCGCGACGACGATCTTCGCCTGGCCGTCCGGCACGCCCTTGACCCGGTAGCCCCACTTGCGGGCCGTCTTCACCGCCGTCTCGACGGCCTCCGCGCCGGTGTTCATCGGCAGCACCATCTCCATGCCGCACAGCTCGGCCAGCTCCGTGCAGAAGCGCGCGAAGCGGTCGTGGTGGAACGCCCGCGAGGTGAGCGTCACGCGGTCGAGCTGGGCCTTGGCGGCCTCGATGAGACGGGCGTTGCGGTGCCCGAAGTTCAGCGCCGAGTAGCCGGCGAGCATGTCGAGGTACCGGCGGCCCTCGACGTCCGTCACCCAGGCGCCTTCGGCGGAGGCGACGACGACCGGGAGGGGGTGGTAGTTGTGGGCGCTGTGCGCCTCGGTGGCGGCGATGTGCTCGGCGGCGGTCGACACGTGAGTGCTCCGTTCGTGGTACGTCGGGAGTTGTGGCGCTGGGCCCGGTGGGGCCCCTTTCTATCGTCGCTCGTCCCGGATGCGAAGAAACCTCGCGCCGGGCGGCGCCCCGACCGGCGTTGCTAGGCTGGCGACGGGTCGTGACTGGCGCGCTGGGATGGGATTGACCATCGGGGAGCGGCCCGTGAACTGTGTGCCGTGCGCCTGGGCCGTCCCGTGTGCCGTGCAGTGCAGCAGGAGGTCTGACATGCCGAGTGGCTCCACCGAATCCACCGCCTTCCGCAGTGCCCTCGAGGTGATCAGGGGCGTCGAGCCGCGTGTGGCCGACGCCATCGGACAGGAGATCGAGGACCAGCGCGCCTCGCTCAAGCTCATCGCCAGCGAGAACTACGCCTCCCCGGCCGTGCTGCTGGCCATGGGCAACTGGTTCAGCGACAAGTACGCCGAGGGCACCGTCGGCCGCCGCTTCTACGCCGGCTGCCGCAACGTCGACACCGTGGAGGCGCTCGCCGCCGAGCACGCGCGCGAGGTGTTCGGCGCGCAGCACGCCTATGTGCAGCCGCACTCGGGCATCGACGCCAACCTCGTCGCCTTCTGGGCCGTGCTCGCCGCCCGGGTCGAGGCGCCCGCACTGGAGCGGGCCGGGGTCCGGCAGGTCAACGACCTGACCGAGGAGGACTGGGCGCGGCTGCGCCACGAGCTCGGCGACCAGCGGATGCTCGGCATGTCGCTGGACGCGGGCGGCCACCTCACCCACGGCTTCCGCCCCAACATCTCCGGCAAGATGTTCGACCAGCGCTCCTACGGCACCGACCCCGCCACGGGGCTGCTGGACTACGAGGCGCTGCGCAAGACCGCCCGCGAGTTCCGTCCGCTCGTCATCGTGGCGGGCTACTCGGCCTATCCGCGGCTGGTGAACTTCCGCATCATGCGGGAGATCGCCGACGAGGTCGGCGCCACGCTGATGGTGGACATGGCGCACTTCGCCGGCCTGGTCGCGGGCAAGGTCCTCACCGGCGACTTCGACCCCGTACCGCACGCGCAGATCGTCACCACCACCACGCACAAGTCGCTGCGCGGCCCGCGTGGCGGCATGGTGCTGTGCGACTCCTCGCTGGCCGAGCAGGTCGACCGGGGCTGCCCCATGGTGCTCGGTGGCCCGCTGCCGCACGTCATGGCCGCCAAGGCGGTGGCCCTGGCGGAGGCCCGCCGCCCCGACTTCCACGCCTACGCGCAGCGCATCGTCGACAACTCCCGGGCCCTGGCCGAGGGGCTGCTGCGGCGCGGCGCGACGCTGGTGACCGGCGGCACGGACAACCACCTCGTCCTGATCGACGTCGAGTCCTCCTACGGGCTCACCGGCCGGCAGGCCGAGGCCGCGCTGCTGGACTCGGGCATCGTCACCAACCGCAACTCCATCCCCCAGGACCCCAACGGCGCCTGGTACACCTCCGGCATCCGCATCGGCACCCCGGCGCTGACCACGCGCGGCCTGGGCACCGCCGAGATGGACGAGGTCGCCGGGCTGATCGACCGGGTGCTCACCGCCACGACGGCGGGCGTCACCTCGGCCGGCAAGCCGTCCAAGGCGCAGCACGTACTGGACGCGAAGGTCTCCGACGAGATCGCGCAGCGCTCGGCGGACCTGGTGGCCGGCTTCCCGCTCTACCCCGGGATCGACCTCGGCTGACCGGCAGTCCGCACGGGGTGCGTGCCGGCGCGGCACGCACCCCCGTCGCGTCAGGCGTCGACGAGTTCCTGGCGGGGCCCCTCCTCGGGCGTGTTCCGGGATATGCGCCGCAGGAAGAGGAAGGTTCCGGCGCCGCCCACGAGCAGGCCGGCGCCGAGCCCGGGCAGGGACAGCCACCAGCCGTCCGCTCCACCGCTGCCACCGGCCGCCGCGGCCTGCGGGGCATCCGAGGCCTGCGGTGCGGCCGCCGCGGTCTCCTCGACTGCGGTCGCGTCGTCCGGGCTGAGCGGATAGTCGGGGGCGCTCATGCCGAGGCCCTTGTCGGGCTGCATCAGGCCCAACCGGTCCAGGAGGGCGCGGAGCTCGTCGGAGCGCGCGGCCTTGCGCCACGCGCCCTGCTCCGGCAGACCCTTCTCCGTCGCCGTGCGGCTGTGGACCCAGGCACCGCCGGGGCCGTCCGGATACACGTAGTCCACCTTCCAGACCGACACGTCGTGGACCAGCCAGGTGACGGTCACCTGGCGGTGCCGGTCGTTCGTCACGTCCGACAGCGACTTCGGCGCCTCCTCCTTCGGCTCGTCCCCGATGGACTGCTCCAGTTCCCGGTAGTCGGGTGAACTGGTGTAGATGCCCGCGGCCTTGCCACTGCCCGGAGCGACCAGCATCACGCTGGTCGGCCCGCCCGCCGCGGCCGGCCCCGACCCGCCGATCACGGCGGCGAGCGCCGTCACGCCGACCCCGGCCCAGGTGACGAACCTTCTGATCCGCATCGCGTCCCCCTCTCCTCTCGCCCGGTCCTGCCCCTGATACACCGCCCGCGCCCGCGGGGTTCCCGTCCGCGGGAAGGGAAAGGGGCTTGCCGCCGATTGCCTACCGCCGCCGGGCCGAGTCCGCGACGGCGACCGCGCGGGCCAGGTCGGGCACGCCCTCCAGGCGCAGCGTCGTCACCCCGCGCTGCCAGACCAGGGTCGGCCCGGCCGTCCGGGGCGGCTCGCGGCGGGTACGTCCGTCGGGATCGACCAGCTGCACGTAGTGGGGCTCCGCGAACCACACCCCGTAGTCGCTCCCGCTGCCCACCTCGACCCATTCGGCCGCGTCGCCGACCCTCTTGAGGAAGACCATGTCGATGGTGGCCCGGAACTGGTCGAGCCGTACCGTGCGCCCGTCCACCCGCCAGCTCATCGACAGCACCCGGCCCCCGTCGACGACCGCCACCCCGTCGGGATCGCCCAGCTCCGCCGGCACGTACGCCCCGTCCAGCGGTGCGTCCCCCCGCACCGGCGGCGGGGCGCCCGTGCCCGGACGGGCGGAAGGGTCCCGCCGCACGACGACACCGCCGAAGCCGAACCAGTCCGCCACCGCGGCCCGCACCGGCGGCGTCAGCACCAGCACCACCAGCAGTCCGCACAGGACGGCCGTCAGGGCCCGCCACCGCGCCGCGGCCCACGCGCGCACCCGCGCGCCGCGGCCCCGCGCGGGGGCGCCCGGCGCGGGACCGCCCGGCGCCGGGACCGCCTCGGCCAGCAGCCGGGCCAGCACCTGCTCGGCCACGGAGTCGGGCGACGGCGCCGGGATCTCCAGCCGCCGGCCCGCCTCGCGCAGCTCCTCCGGGAGCCGGTCGGTCATGGGCGCCGCCCCCCGTCGTCGCACCGGCCGGCCGGCACCGGCTCGCCCAGCCCCGCCCGCAACCGGGCCAGGGCCCGGTGCAGCCGGGACTTCACCGTGCCGCGCGGCCAGCCGAGCACCGTCGCCGTCTCCTCCTCGTCCAGGTCCAGCAGATAGCGGCAGGTGACCACCATCCGGTGCGGTTCGCTGAGCGCCTGCACGGCGGCCAGCAGCTCCGCCCGGCGCTCCCGCGACACCGCCAGCGACTCCGGGTCGTCCGCCGCGGGGGGCAGCGCCTCCAGGGCGGCGTTGCGTTCCACCGCCGACCGCAGACGGCGCGCCGCGCGCCCGGCGTTGCGCGCCTCGTTGGCGACGATCCGCAGCAGCCACGGGCGGAAGGCCGCCCCCTCCTTGAAGGTCGCGAGCGCGCGGTACGCCTTGACGAACGAGACCTGCACCACGTCCTCCGCATCGGATCCCGCGCCGAGCAGCACGGCGGTACGGTGCGCGACGTCCGCGTGCAGGCGCACCAGCTCCGCGTACGCCTCCCGCTCACCGGCGCGTACGCGCGCGATCACCGCCGCCTCCCCCTCCGTGGCGGACCCCCTTCGCTCACCCGGCGCCGCCCCCGTGCGGCACACGTCACCCCTTCTACACCGCCGCCCGCCCCCGGGTTCCCACCGCGGCCGTGGAATCCTCGCGGACCTGAGAGAATGAGTGCCATGGCTCTCGATCGTCCCCGTGTGCTCTCCGGCATCCAGCCCACCGCAGGTTCGTTCCACCTGGGCAACTACCTGGGCGCGGTCCGCCAGTGGGTGGCGCTGCAGGAGTCCCACGACGCCTTCTACATGGTCGTCGACCTCCACGCGATCACCGTGCCGCAGGACCCGGCCGAGCTGCGCGCCAACACCCGGCTCGCCGCAGCCCAGCTCCTGGCCGCCGGGCTCGACCCGGAGCGCTGCACGCTGTTCGTCCAGAGCCACGTCCCCGAACACGCGCAGCTCGGCTGGGTGTTCAACTGCCTCACCGGCTTCGGCGAGGCGTCCCGCATGACGCAGTTCAAGGACAAGTCCGCCAAGCAGGGCGCCGACCGGGCCACCGTCGGCCTGTTCACGTACCCGATCCTGCAGGTCGCGGACATCCTGCTGTACCAGGCGAACGCCGTCCCCGTCGGCGAGGACCAGCGCCAGCACATCGAGCTCACCCGCGACCTCGCGGAGCGCTTCAACGGTCGCTTCGGCGACACCTTCACCGTCCCCGACGCGTACATCGTCAAGGAGACGGCGAAGATCTACGACCTGCAGGAACCGCTGTCGAAGATGAGCAAGTCGGCGGCGTCCCCCAAGGGCCTGATCAACCTGCTGGACGAGCCCAAGTCCTCCGCGAAGAAGATCAAGAGCGCGGTCACCGACACCGACACCGTGATCCGCTACGACGAGCAGGAGAAGCCGGGCGTCAGCAACCTGCTGACCATCTACTCCACCCTCACCGGCACCGGAATCCCGGAACTCGAGCAGAAGTACGAGGGCAAGGGCTACGGTGCGCTCAAGACCGACCTCGCGGAGGTCTTCGTGGAATGGGTCACGCCCTTCCGCGAGCGCACCCAGGAGTACCTGGGCGACCCGGAGACGCTGGACTCGGTCCTCGCCAAGGGCGCCGAGAAGGCCCGGTCCGTCGCCGCGGAGACCCTGGCGAAGGCGTACGAGAGGATCGGCTTCCTGCCCGCCAAGCACTGACGGCCCCCTCCCCTCCCGGACGCCCGGGAAGAGGGGCCTTAGGTCCCGCGCAGGTGTGACGGACGACGCTCGCGCGGGAGGCCGCGCGCGCGTCACACTGGCAATGACGGAGTTGTGCCCGCACGGCGTGCGTACGGTACGACGAACCGACCCGGGGAAGGGGTGAACGCGTGGGAAACCGCATGATCGGCGTGTCGATCGCGGTCCCCGAGCCTTACGGCAGCCTGCTGCAGCAGCGCCGTGCCGGCTATGGAGACCCGCTGGCGTACTGCATCCCCACCCACGTCACGCTGCTCCCGCCGACCGAGGTGGACACCGCGCTGCTCCCGGCCTTCCGGGAGCACCTCGCGCAGGTCGCCGCCACCGGCAGGCCCTTCCCCATGCGGCTGGAGGGCACGGCCAGCTTCCGGCCCGTCACCCCGGTCGTCTACGTCGACCTCGTCCAAGGCGGCCCCGACTGCGCCGAGCTGCAGGAGCGGGTCCGCTCGGGCCCGGTGCGGCGCGAGCTCCAGTTCCCGTACCACCCGCACGTCACCATCGGCCACGGCATCCCCGACGAGGCGCTGGACCGCGCGCAGACGGAGCTCGCCGGCTTCGCCGCCACCTGGACCGCCGGCTGCTTCTCGCTGTACGAGCAGGACGACGAGGGTGTCTGGCGCACCGTGCGGGACTACCCCTTCGGCGGCGGCGCCGCCGGGCACCGGCTCGTGCCGCACCAGCCCGGCGCGTGCGAGCCGCTCAGCACGGCTCCCGCGGGCGGCCCGCCGCACGGGTGAGCGCACCGGGCGCGGCCGAGCACGACGGCCCGCCTACGCTGCCGCCATGCACCCCACACTCGCCGCGGACCGCGCGCACCTCCCCGAACTCCTCCAGGCCGTGCGGGACCTGGCCGCCCGTGAGCTGGCGGCCGTCGACGACCGCCCGGCGGCCCGCCCCGGGCCCGCGCCCGAGCCGCAGCCGCTGCCCTTCACCGGAACCGGCGCGGAGGCCGCGCTCGCGCTCTTCGAGCGGCGCTGGGCACCCGGCTTCTCGGGCAGTGCCGGACCGCGCTACCTGGGCTTCGTCACCGGGGGAGCGACCCCCGCCGCCGTCGCCGGGGACTGGCTGACCAGCACCTACGACCAGAACGTCTCGGCGGGCGGCGACTCGTCGGCCGCGGCCCTGGAACGCGAGACCGTCGGCTGGCTCCGCACGATGCTCGGCCTCGGCGAGGAGCACAGCGGCGCCTTCGTCACCGGCGCGACCGTCTCCAACACCGTGGGCCTGGCGGTGGCACGCGAATGGCTCGGCGAGCGGCGGGGGCTGTCCGTCTCCCGTGACGGGCTGGCAGCGCTCGGCCCGGTGACGGTGCTCTCCGGCACCCCGCACTCCAGCGTCGACAAGGCCCTGTCCGTGCTCGGCCTCGGCCGGTCGTCCCTGACCTCCGTGCCGGTGCTGCCCGGTGGCCGCGAGGCGGTGGACGTCGACCGCCTCGACGCGGCGCTGACGGCGCTGGAGGGCCGCCCGGCCGTCGTGGTCGCGAACGCCGGCACCGTCAACACCGTCGACTTCGACGACCTGCGCGCCGTCGCCGCCCTGAAGGAGCGGCACGACTTCTGGCTGCACGTCGACGCCGCGTTCGGCGGCTTCGCCGCGCTGTCGCCCGCGTACGCGCACCTCACCGAGGGCATCGAAGCCGCCGACTCCGTCTGCGTCGACCTCCACAAGTGGCTGAACGTGCCCTACGACGCGGCCGTCCAGTTCACCCGCCGTCAGGACCTCCAGGTCAGGGTCTTCCACAACGCCTCGCCCTACCTCGGCCTGCCCGCCCTCCCCGACCCCGACTTCCTCCACCTCACCCCCGAGAACTCCCGCCGGCTGCGCGCCCTCGCCGCGTGGTTCTCGCTCACCGCCTACGGCAGCGAGGGCCACCGCGAGGTCGTCGAACGCAACGCCGCCTGCGCGCGACACCTCGGCGAGCGCGTCGAGGCCGACCCCCGCCTGAGGCTGCTGGCGCCCGTCCGGCTCAACGTCGTCTGCTTCACCCTGGCCGGCGACCCCACGGCCGAGCGCGTTGCCGCGTTCGTCCGCGCCGTCGCCGCCTCCGGGGAGGCCTTCCTCACCCCGACGGTCCTCCACGGCGTGCCCGCGGTGCGCGCCGCCTTCAGCAACTGGCGTACATCCGGGGCCGACACGGACCGCGTCATGGACGCGATCGCCGTCGCCGCGGCGGCCGCCACCTAGAGTGCACGTCGTGACGGAGGGTAGGCGCGCGGTATGGAATGGCTGACTCGGCTCCCAGTGATCGGACCGTGGATCGCGCGGCTCATGCGCACCCACGCCTGGCGCACGTACGAGCACCTGGAGGGCGTGCACTGGACGCGGCTGGCCGCGGCGATCACCTTCGTCAGCTTCGTCGCGCTCTTCCCGCTGCTGACCGTCGGCGCCGCCGTCGGCGCGGCCCTGCTGTCCCCAGGTCAGCTCAAGGAACTCGAGGGCAAGCTGAGCGAGCAGGTCCCGGGCATCGCCGACCAGCTCAACATCGGCGGGCTCGTGGACAACGCGGGCACGGTCGGTGTCATCGCCGCCGTCCTGCTGGTCCTCACCGGCGTCAGCTGGGTCGGCGCCCTGCGGGACTGCCTCAGGGCGGTCTGGCACAAGGACGACGAGCCGGAGAACCCGTTCCTCCAGAAGCTCGAGGACTTCGGCGTCCTGGTCGGCCTGGGCGCCGTGGCACTGCTCTCCGTCGCCTGCTCGGTCCTCGCCGGGACGGCCGTCGGCCGCCTCGGCGACGCCATCGGCCTCGACGAACACGGCCCCGGGCGGGCCCTGTTGTCGGTGGCGGGCTTCTGCATCGCCGTCCTCGTGGACCTGCTGATCCTCGCCTACCTGCTCACCCTGCTGCCCGGGGTCACGCCGAACCGCCGCGACGTCGTCGTCGCGAGCCTCATCGGCGCGATCGGCTTCGAGCTGCTGAAGCTGCTCATCAGCGGCTACCTGCAGAGCGTGGCCACCAAGAGCATGTACGGCGCCTTCGGGGTGCCCATCGCGCTGCTGCTCTGGATCAACTTCACGGCGAAGCTCCTGCTGTACTGCGCTGCCTGGACGGCCACCCCGCACAGCGCGGAACTGGCCGCCGCCCGCGCCGGGCGGCCCGAGGAGCCGGGTGAGCCCGAACGCGGGCGGGCCGCACGGCCGGAGCGACCGGAAAGGCCCGAGCGGCCGGAGCGGCCCGAGCGCCCCGAGACCGCCTGACGCCGTGCGCGCCCCCGCCGGTCAGTAGGCGGGGGTCGCCGGCCAGGCGCCCCGGCCCGCCAGGTCGACGACGAGGGCGGCGATGTTCCACGAGTCGTCCTCGCCGCGGTGGTGGCGGCCTTCCAGGGGCAGCCCGATGAGCCGCAGCGCCTCCGCCATGCCGGGGCGCTTGGTGAGGCGGTGGGCCTGGGTGAAGAGCGTCTTGACGTTGATGTGCCGGCCGCCGAAGGGGTACGTCGTGCCGGTGGCCCGGCACTGGCGGTTGAACTGGTGGCGGTCGTAGTCGCCCCAGCTCGCCCACGGGCGTGATCCCGCCCGGTGCTCGACGGCGAGCAGCTTGCACGCGTCCGCGAAGTCCAGCCCCGCGTCCACCTCGTCCTGCGTCAGACCGGTCAGCTCGGTGCAGAAGGGACTCACGGTGGAGCGCGCGGGCCGCACGAGGACGCGGTGGCGGGCGACGCGCTCGCCCGCGACGACGTCCACGACGGTCAGCCCGATCTCGATGATCTCGCTCACCGAGCCCTGCGGCGGCTCGCCGTCCCAGCACGTCGCCTCGACGTCTATGACGTTCAGGAGTCCCAGGTCACTGTCCATGGCGCGAACACTACGTCGAGATCCGGCCACTGGTCACTACTGTTTACGGATGGTTTTGTCACTCTGAGTTCGAACCAGACCGTCTTACCGATGCCGTACGGCCGAGGTTGAACGTTCCAGGCGTCGGCGAGCATCTCCACGAGCGCCAGCCCGCGCCCCGACTCGTCCGTCGCGGAGGCCCGCCGCGGTACGGGCGGGTCGTCGCAGGCGTCGCAGACCTCCACCCGAAGGACCCCCGCGACCAGGCCCGCCCGGGCGGCGATCCGCCGGTCCGGCGGAACCCGCGCGTGGCGGACGGCGTTGCCCATCAGCTCGCTGAGCAGCAGCACCGCGGTGTCCGTCGCCTCGGCGTCGAGGCCCCACACGAGGGACTGTTCGCGCAGCAGGGCCCGCGCCCGGCCGACACTGCGCGGGTGGCGCGAAAACCACCACCCGACAGGGGGAGTTGTCTCGTTCATGGCTCAAAAGTGCAGGTCGCGGCGTACGGTCGGGAGGAGCGGCGCGAGTACGGAGGGTGGTTGTACCCGAGTGGCGAGTGACGTGTCCCCGCCCCCGATGGCGTGGCGGTACTGCGGCAACCAGGTCAAACTCTGGCGCGAGCACGCCGGCGTCACGCGCGAGCAGCTGGCCGACGAGGCGGGGTACGGCTACGAGACGGTCAAGTCGATGGAGCAGGGGCGTCGCCGCCCGACGCAACGGCTGCTCCAGGTCGCGGACGGGCTGTGCGGGGCGCAGGGCAAGTTGACGGCGGCGGAGGCGTTCCTCAGGCCTGAGCGCTTCCTGTCGTACGCCCGGGACTTCATGCGTTACGAGGCCGAGGCGATCGCCCTGAACACCTACGAGCCCCAGTTCATCCCGGGGTTGCTGCAGACCGAGGAGACCGCGCTCGCGTTGTTCCGCGCCCACTGGCCGCCGCTGGACGACGAGACCATCGAGGAGCGCGTGACTGCGCGGCTGGCCCGGCAGGCCCTACTGGACAGGCAGACACGGGCGTTCAGCTTCACGATCGGTGAGGCGGCGCTGCGGTACCCGGTGGGCAGCGGGGAAGCGCACGTCCGGCAGCTGGAGCGCCTGCTGGAGGCCGGGGCCCGTCGCAACGTGAACGTCCAGGTGATGCCCTTCGGCGGTGCGCATCCCGGCCTCAACGGCCCTTTCGTCCTGCTGGAGACCTCGGAACACCTGCACCTCGCCTACGTGGAGGGACACGAGACCGGCGTGCTGCACTCGGACTCGGAGAAGGTCAGCATCATCGCCCAACGGCATGCCATGATCCTCCGACGGGCCCTCGGGCCCGGGGAGTCGGAAGCGTTCATCGGGAAGCTTGCGGAGGAGCTGCGGCCATGAACGGCGAGCTGACCTGGTTCAGGTCCACCCACAGCGACACCGGCGGAGGCAACTGCGTCGAGGTCGCGTTCGGGCCCGGCGCGGTCCTGGTGCGGGACTCCAAGGACCGGGCCGGGGCACGGCTGGCGTTCACGCCCGCCGCGTGGGCGGAGTTCGTGGCCTACGCCGCCACGCGCGGCGCGGACGACGCCGGGCGACGACGCCCATCAGCGCCGCGATGACGAACGGCGTGGCCGCGTAGCGGCCGTCGAGGCGGACGGACCCATCGGGTCAGCGCAGGAAGTGCGCGACGGTGAACCATGCGGCGGCCAGCACCAGCACGGTGATCAGGATGTAGCCCACCAGGTAGACCCCGGCGAGCACGGCCGCCGGGGCGGCGATGACCCAGCCGGCGCGTCCGGCGGGGGTCTTGGCCCTGAAGGCCGAGCGGACGCAGTACGCGACCGCGACGAGGCCCAGGACGAGCCCGATGACCGACAACATGCCCATGGCGTGCTCCCATCCCGTACCGGTTCCCTGGTTCCTGGGTACTGGCAGGGCCGTCCCCGTGGCAGGGGGCGGTCGCAGCGGGGTGGGCGCACGAGCCGCACGTGCGCCGTCGAGCGCCCCCCCTGGCCGGGGCATGTGCGCGTGGCACGGGACGGCTGCGGCCGGTGGCGTGCGCCACCGGCCGGGGACGGCGGGATCAGGCCACGTCTTGCCGGGGTCAGGACGTGCGGTCGGCGGCGGTCCCGGCCTTCCGCCCGGTGCCGTCGTCCGCCGCGGAATCCTCCGCCGCGGCCTCCTTCTCCGTCACTTCCTTCGCGCCGGTTCCGCCCTCCGCGTCGGCCTTCGCGTCGGACTTCGCGTCGGCCTCCGCGTCGGCCTCCGTAGTGCCGGCCTTCTGCCCGTCCGCCTCTTCCTCCGCCGCCTCCGCGGGCTTCGCGGCAGCGTCGTCGCCGGGCTTGGTCGGGGCGGGGATGACGGCCTTCGCCGTCCGCTGCGGCAGCGGCCAGCGGCGGCGTACGAGGTAGGCCAGGGCGGCGACGACCAGCACCGAGCCACCGGTGAGCGCGAGGGCCGTCCAGGCCCCGCCGCCGCCACCGGAGGGGGTGGGCGCCGCGGCCTGCTGCGGGGCCTTCCTGCTGGGGGAGGCGGAGGGGGAGGGGGACGCGGAGGCCGATGCGATGGCGGACTTCGGCGGCACCAGGATGCCGACGGGGGTGACCATGCCCTCCGCCTCGAAGCCCCAGTCGAGCAGCTTCGCCGCCTCCTTGTAGGCCATGTTGTGGCCGTCGCCGGGGTGCATGACGGTCACCAGCAGTGTGCGGTCGCCGCGCTGCGCGACACCGGTGAAGGTGTTGCCCGCGTTGGTGGTGTAACCGTTCTTCACACCCGCGATGCCCTGGTAGGAGGGGAGGTCGTAGTCACCGGAGAGCAGCCGGTTGGTGTTCTGGATCTCGAAGCTGCTGCGCTTCTTGGTGCCCTTCTTGCCCTTCTTGCCCTTGGTCTTCTTCCACTCGCCGGGGAACTGGGCGCGCACGGTAGAGCAGTACTCGCGGAAGTCCGCGTTCTGCAGGCCGGAGCGGGCGAAGAGCGTCAGGTCGTACGCCGAGGAGACCTGGCCGGGCATGTCGTAGCCGTCCGGGGAGATCACGGTGGTGTCGTCCGCCTGGAGGTCCTCCGCCTTGCGCTGCATCTCCAGGACGGTCGCGTCCACGCCGCCGTTCATGGAGGACAGGACGTGGACGGCGTCGTTGCCGGAGCGGAGGAAGACCCCGAGCCACAGGTCGTGGACGGTGTAGCTGAGGTTCTCCTTGACGCCCACGAGGCTGCTGCCCGCGCCGACGCCGTCGAGGTCGGAGGGGAGCACCTTGTGCGTCTGCGTCTTGTCGAGCTTGGGCAGCAGCGTGTCCGCGAAGAGCATCTTGAGGGTGCTGGCGGGCGGCAGCTTCCAGTGCGCGTTGTGCGAGGCCAGCACCTGCCCCGTCTCGGCGTCGGAGACGATCCACGACCGCGACGTGAGCTTGTCCGGCAGGCCGGGAGCGCCGGCGAGCGGGCTGACCTGGGTGCCCGGCTGCCCCAGCCGGTCCCCGCCGACCTCCGACATCCGCGCGGGCGGCGTCGGGGTGGCGGACGGGGAGGGCTTCTTCGCGTGCGCGACGGGCGCGGTGGCCAGGGCCGTACCGCCGACCAGTGCGAGGACGGACAGCACCATGGCGGAGCGGCGCGCGGCGCGGGGGGAGGAGTTCGGCACGATGAGAAGTTACAGGCCGTCCGGTGACCGCGGCAGGCGTGGGGGGCCGATCGGGTCCGTGACCGATCCCACGTGCCCGATGCGCAACCGGGCGGTGCCCATCGGCGTCTTGGGCGGCGGCCCACGGTGGAGGGACCGGGCGGACCCCGTGGGAGGGGGCCGCGCGGCGGCCCCCATACTGGTCGCATGAAGCTCAGCCGCCCCGTGTCCTGGTTCCTGACCGCCTTCGGGGTGTGGAGCTGGATCGTCTGGACGACGTTCGTCAAGAACCTGTGGAAGGACGCCAGTGGGCTCGCCTTCGAGGGCGGTGACCACGCCTCGCCCACCACATACTTCTGGGTGCACCTGACGCTGGCGATCACCTCGCTCGTCCTCGGCACCGCGATCGGCGTCATCGGCGTCCGGGGTCTGAGAGCTCTGCGGGCGGGCCGGTGATCGTCGTCGTGGTCGCCGTCGTCGCGGCCGTCCTGGCGCTCCTCGGAGGGGTGCACTACTACCTGTGGCGCCGGCTGGTGCGCGACGTGTCCGCGCCGGGCGGCTGGTGGCGGCGGACGGGAACGGTCCTGGCGGTCGTCCTGCCGTTGCTGAGCCTGGGCGCGCTGGTCGGCGGGCGGTCACTGCCGCTCGCGGCCGAGCGGTGGCTGGCCTGGCCGGGCTACCTGTGGCTGGCGGTGCTGCTCTACCTCACGCTGGCGGTGCTGGTCGGCGAGGCCGTACGACCGCTGCTGCGGCTCGCGCTGGAGCGCCGGGAGCGGTCCCGGGGCGTGCGGGTCGCCGAGACCGCCGAGGCCACCGGGCCGGCCGGGGAGGCCGCCGAGGCGTCCTCGCAGCCCCAGCCGGAGCCGCAGCCGGAGCCCCAGCCGGAGCCCGTGACCGCCGGACTGCCCAGGCGGCTGTTCGTGGCCCGTACGGTCGGCGCCGCGGCGGCCGTCGTCGCGGGGGTGACGGTCGGTCAGGGCACTTACGGCGTGCTGCGCGGCCCGCGCCTGAAGTACGTCACCGTGCCGCTCGCCAAGCTCCCCGCGAGCGCGGACGGCTACCGGATCGCCGTGGTCAGCGACATCCACCTCGGCCCGATACTCGGCACGGCGCACACCCGGCGGATCGTGGACACGATCAACGGGGCCCGCCCCGACCTCGTCGCCATCGTCGGCGACCTGGTCGACGGCTCGGTCGGGGAACTGGGTCCCTCGGCGGAGCCGCTGGCCGGGCTCCGGGCGCGGGACGGCAGCTACTTCGTCACCGGCAACCACGAGTACTTCTCCGGGGCCGCGCCGTGGATCGACTTCGTGCGCGACCTGGGCGTCCACCCGCTGGAGAACGCCCGCACCGAACTCGCCGGCTTCGACCTGGCCGGGGTCAACGACATCAGCGGCGCCGAGCACGACCACGCCCCCGACTACACGAAGGCGCTCGGCGACCGGGACCCCGCGCGCGCGGTCGTGCTCCTCGCCCACCAGCCGGTGATGATCGACGAATCCGTCCGGCACCACGTCGACCTGCAGCTGTCCGGGCACACCCACGGCGGGCAGCTGTGGCCGGGCAACCACATCGCGGCACTCGCCAACCCCACGGTGGCCGGACTGGAAACGTACGGCGACACCCAGTTGTACGTCACCCGTGGCGCGGGGGCCTGGGGCCCGCCGGTCAGGGTGGGTGCGCCCTCGGACATCACGATCGTGACCCTGGCCTCACCGCGCGCCTGAATGTGGCCGGAAACCGCTCACCGAACGCGAACAATCTGACACGGAGCGCATTCCCCGCGTCGAAACTGGTAAGGGATGGCGCAACGGAAGGGGGGCGTTCGCTCATGGGGAGAGTGACCTGATGAGGCGCAGTGCGTTCCGGCTGCCCCGGCACCCGACGTCGGTCGGGCTGGCCCGGCACCGGGTACGTGACCACCTCGAGGGCTGGGAGCAGGAGGGCGAGACCGTCGAGTCCGTCGTCCTGGTCGTGTCGGAGCTGGCGACCAACGCCGTTCGGCACAGTCCGCTCCTGGAGCGGGAGTTCGAGGTGGCGGTGACCGTCCACTCGGACGGGTCGTGCGTCGTCGAGGTCTCCGACGGCGGCGCGCAGTCCCGCCCGGTGCCGCGCGACGCGGGGGACGGCGACGAGTCGGGGCGCGGTCTGCGGCTGGTGCAGGCGCTCTCGGACACCTGGGGCGTCCGGGAGCGCGGCCGGTACGGCAAGACGGTCTGGGCGGTGCTGGCCGAGCCCGCCGTGGGCTGACGGGGTGCGCCGCGCGGGCGGCGGGCGCGGCGGGCCGGCTCAGCGCCGGAAGAGGAACTCCGAGAGCAGCTCGCGGATCTCGCGCACGATGGGCCGCAGCAGCCGGTAGCGGGAGAGCCTGAGGATCCGCGCGCCGAGCGGCGCGGTCCGGGCGACCAGCCGCCGGGTGCGCTCGGTGTCGGGGGAGTGGTCGAAGACCCAGTAGACGACGATGCCCATCTGGTACATCCACATCAGTTCGGGCAGCACGGTGGCGAGTTCGGCGTCGACCTTGATGTCGGAGCCGGCGAGCACCCGTTCGTGGATGGAGATGGCGGCGTCGCGGGCCGGGTGCGACTCGGGGGAGAAGGGGCTGAGCGGACTCGCCGGGTCGGCGGCGTTCTTGAAGAACTGCGCGGCGAACTGGTGGTAGGGGCGGGCCACGTCGATCCAGGCGGTCATCACGGTGAGCAGCCGCGCCGC
The DNA here is from genome assembly GCF_055635295.1 of Streptomyces sp. NPDC111520. Taxonomy (NCBI): domain Bacteria; kingdom Bacillati; phylum Actinomycetota; class Actinomycetes; order Kitasatosporales; family Streptomycetaceae; genus Streptomyces; species Streptomyces sp. NPDC111520. The sequence goes on from NZ_JBVKBW010000015.1 coordinate 109,509, forward strand.
CAGGTCCCGGTCCCCGCCGCCGTCCAGGAGGCCCCGGACCGCGGCCTCGTGCTCGGCGGCGAGGCGGTCGTAGAAGCCCTGGACGAGGTGTTCCTTCCCCGCGAAGTAGTAGTAGGCGTTGCCGACCGAGACCCCGGCCTCCTTGGCGATGGCGCGCATCGTGGTCTTGTCGTAGCCCCGTTCCTCGAAGAGCCGCATGGCCGTCTCGAGGATCAGGGCGCGCGTCTGCTCGCTCTTGGGGGGCCGGGGTGTCCCGGGGGTCGTGCCGGGGGGTGCTTCTTCCACGTCCGTGAGCCTAACCGGGCGGGGCGCAGCCGTCCGCGCAGGCGTCCGGGGCGGTGTCCCCGGCGGTGCCCGGGCCGGTGTGCGTCCAGCCGTCCTCGGGGTGGTACGACCAGCCCTCGCCGCTGGTGTACACCCGGCCGCCCCAGCCCGTCGCGGCGGCGCCGCGGCCCCACTGCGCCTCGCGGTAGCGCGCGGCGGCGAGCACGGCGGCCCGGGCGACGGGGGCTCCGGCCCGGGTGCCGAGGCGGTGCGCCAGCGGGCGGTAGTCGGCGAGGGCCCACAGGCAGACCAGCCAGGCGGCGTCGTCCCGGTACACCTGCCCGGAGTCCCCGACGACGGTGATCTCGCGCAGCGTCGCGGTGTGGTCGAGTTCCGGGAAGCGGCGCCGGGCCTCCTCGGAGGCGACCGGGACGAGGTCCAGCGGCACGATCTGCCGCTGTCGTTCCAGCCAGCGGCGCACGAAGGAGCAGAGCGAGCAGTCCGGGTCGTACAGCACGGTCAGCAGGCGGACCGGCACCGGGGCCGCCGGAGCGGCCCCGGTCGCCGGGGTGCGGTCCACGGCGGTCACGCCCCGGGCCGCGCGGGGGCGGTCCAGCCCTGCGGGCGGACGGGCGGCACCTGCTCGCGGTCCATCACGCCCCGGCGGCGGATCTTGTTGAGGACGTAGACGTTGGCCAGGTGCAGCACCCCGAGGACGAGCAGGACGACACCGAGCTTGACCGACAGCGCCTCGAAGAGCTCGCGGGCGTCGCCGACCGGGTCGGCGTTCTTCAGGTACAGCGCGACGAAGCCCAGGTTCACGAGGTAGAAGCCGACCACCAGGAGGTGGTTGACGGCGTCGGCCAGCTTCTCGTTGCCGTGGAGCACGTCTTCGAGGAAGACCTTGCCGGCCCGGCTGAGGGTCCGGGCCACCCACACCGTCAGCGCGACGCTGATGAGCAGGTAGATGACGTATGCGACGACCGTGAGGTCCATGGGTCCCACCCTTTTCGAACGTGTTCAAAACCCGTTGCCGATGACTGTAGACCTGTTTTTGAACATGTTCAAGGTGGGAAGTGCGGTACCCCACAGGGCCCGTGGAGCCGCCGCGCCGCGCGGCCGGTCGCCGCCGCGTCGCCGTCAGCCCTTCACCGCCCGGTCGGCGACCGCGACGGGCGCGGCGGTCCCCGCGCGGGCCGCGCCGATCGCCCGCACCCCCGGCACCGCCGCCGTCGCCAGGCAGGCGGTCGCCACGAGCGCCGCCGAGACCCACAGCGGGACCGCGGGGCCCCACAAGCCCTCGGCGAGCGGGGCCAGCGCGTAGCCGGCCGGCATCGCGGCGAGCGACAGCAGCCAGTCGTACGAGGTGACCCGGGCCAGCGCCTGCGGGGGCACCTGCTGCTGGACGACCGTCTCCCAGACCGGGTTGAGGTAGCCGAGGGCGGTCAGCGCCAGCCCGTACGCCGCGACGAGCAGCGGGGCCGGTGCGGCGAGGGCCAGCAGGGCCGACGGCAGCGCGTACGTCGCCAGGCCCAGGTTGGCGACGAGCACGGGACGGCGCGGGCGGGCCCGCGCGGCCAGCAGGGAACCGAGCACGAGCCCGACGGCCCCGGCCTCCAGCACCCAGAACCACACGCCCTCGCCGCCCAGCCGGTGGATCGCCACCCCCGGGCCGAGGGTGGTCAGGACCGCGGCCGCGCCGTTCCACGCGGCGTGCGCGACCAGGCTCGTCCAGTACCAGTCACGCGAACGGACCTCGCTCCAGCCCTGCTTGAGGTCGGCGAGCATCGACGCGCGGGGCAGCGGCGTCCGTTCGACCCGCAGCACCGCCAGCAGCGCGGCGCTCACCGCGAAGGAGGCGGCGTCCAGCACGAAGGCGAGGCCGGGGCCGGCGGCCCAGATCAGCGCCGCCGCGACTGCCGGGCCGCACAACCGGGTCACGCTGCTCGCCACTCCCAGCAGGGAGTTGGCCCGCTGCCGGGCCGCGCCGTCGGTCACGGTGCCGGCGACCAGCGGCGACTGGGTCGGCATCGAGAAGGCGGAGGCGGCGCCGCCCACCGCTTCCGCGAGCGCGATGGGGACCAGCGACGGGTCGCCGCCCAGCAGTTCGAGCCCGACGAACAGCTGCGCGGCGCAGCGCACGAGGTCGGTGGCGAGCGCCACGCGGCGGGCGTCGAAGCGGTCCGCGACCACCCCGCCGAGCGGGAGGAGCAGCAGCTTCGGCACCAGCGCGCAGCCCAGGACGAGGGCGAGGGCCGAGACGTCGCCGGTCGCCCGGGTCACGGCGATGACCAGTGCGGCGGGTACGAGCCCGTCGCCGAGCAGGGACAGCGCGCGTCCGGCGAACAGCAGCCGGAAGCCGCGCAGCCGGAGGGGGTGTGTGGGCGTCATGGCACGCCAATGTATTTCGGCACCGAATCATTCGCCACCGAAATATATTGCGCCGTACGATTCGGCCATGGAAACCGATGCCGAAACCGTCGCCCACACCGCGGCCGAAACCGTCGCCGACACGGCCGCCGAGGGCGCCGCTGTGGAACGGGACTGGACCGACGGGCACGTGGAGCGCTGGCTGCCCGTGCTGCCCGACCTCGACCCGGACATCGAGGGCGCCGTCACCCGCATGAAGCTCGTGACCAGCCACCTGCGCAAGGTCCGCGAGCAGTCGCTGGTCGACTTCGGCCTGCAGCGGCACGAGTTCGACACCCTGCACGCCCTCGCCGGGCGGGGCGGCCGCGCCGCCCCCTCCGAACTCGCCGCCGACCTCGACCTGGCCCCCGCCTCCGTCACCGGCCGGCTCGACGCGCTGGAGGCCCGCGGCCACGTCCGGCGCACCCACTCCACCGCCGACCGCCGGCGCATCGACGTCGAGCTGACCGGGTCCGGCCGGGCCACCTGGCTCGGCGCCATGGACGTCCTCGGCCACGAGGAGTACCGGTTGCTGGGGACCCTCGACGCGGACGAACGCCGTCACCTCTCCGACCTGCTGCGACGCGTCATGGTGAGGGCCGAGGGCGGCTGAGCACAGGATCCGGGAAGACCCGACATCCTGTGCGAAATTTGTGAGCGTTCACCGCTGACAGGCTGCCGAACCGCCGAGTAGCTTTACCTTCTCTTCGGCACGCAACCGCTCCGTCACTGCCGAAGGCCCGACCTGGGGGCAGCATGTTCAACGAGGACCGCTACCTGACCCTCCCCTCACCGCGGGGACCCTTCCCGGGCTTCCCCGTCGCCGGGGGCGTGGGACTCGCCACGCCGTCCGGCGACATGCGCCGCCCGGGGGCCGTCTGGCTGATGGGGCCCCTCACCTTCGGCGTGTACTGGCTCGTCTGGTACTACCGGGCCAACAAGGAGCTGCGGGAGTTCGACCCCGGCATCAAGGTCCGTCCCGCCCTGGCCGTGCTCGCCGTGAGCCTCGGCGCGCTGCTGCTCGTGCCCGCCGTCGTGTCCCTCTACAACACCGGCTGCCGCATCGCCCGCGCCCAGCGCCGCGCGGGCCTCCACAACACGGTCTCCGGCCTCAAGGGGCTCCTGCTGGCGCCGGCGTTCGGGCTGACCTCCTTCTACTACCAGGAGCAGCTCAACCAGGTCTGGGTCGCCCGGAACTGACGCTCAGCCCGTCGCGCGGTCGTCCGCCGGCAGGTCCGCGGCGTGGCCTGGACGCGTGAACTGCTCCGTCACCTGGATGAACGCCGCCTTCAGGTGCTCCGGGATGCCCAGCGCGTCCGCCGCCTGCGCGGCGGTCATGCGCGGTCCCGCGGAGGTGCCGCCCGCGGGGTGGGCGCCGGGCCGGGGGAGGTCGTCCTCGCTCAGCTTGCCGGACCGGACGAGCACGTCCCGTACGGGGATGCCGAGCGCGCGGGCGAGCCCGCGCATCGTCTCCAGGTCCGGCATGCTCTGCCGCTGCAGCAGCCGCGTGATGGCCGCGCGGTGCACCCCCGCGTCGTCCGCGAGCTTCGACTTGCCGCCGCCGCGCGGGCTGTCGATGTCGTACCCCCGGCCGCGCATGAGGCCTTCGATCCAGTCGGCGAACTCTTCGATGTGGTCGGCATCGCTCGGCACCTGTGGGGCTCCTCCCTCTCGCATCTTCACGATAACCAGCGTGCGCGTGCGAAATGTACCGTTGCGCGCTCGCATCGGTGAAGATCCCGTGTCCGGGTCGTCCCTGGTTGCCGCGGCGCTACCCGTGGCACCTCGAGGGGGTTCTTCGAGGGGGGCTCCCGGAGGACTCTCCGCGGGGCCCCGGAGAGGTTTGGCATATGCCGCAGGCACCAGCCTCCGGCCTGCGCCGGCAACAAATTTGTTGCGAGCGCGATCGCAACATGCGAAAGTATGTTCGAATTCGAGTCGTCGACGTCGGAGGGTCCGACCGCCGTGTCCTTACGTTCCCCGCACGATCCCCAGCCCCCGCGAGCCCCCGCCTGCGCCGGCCTGCCACCCTCCGTGGTCTTCGCCCGGCGCACCGGGGAGGCGATGCCGGCGCTGCTCGCCTGCGCCCGGTGCCCGATCCGCGCGACGTGCGAGGAGGTCGTCGACCCCGAGCACAGCTGGTTCGACGGCGTCTGCGCGGGCCGTCTGTGGCGCAACGGCCGGGTGATCGCGGCGGCGCCGGCCCCCGGCCTGTCCGCGTGAACCCCACCGCCGTCCACGACGAAAGGAATCGGCACGTGACCTGCAACCTCGCCATCGAGCACACCGCCCGGGCCGCCCGGTGGCTGGACATCCTCCGGCGTCAGTTCCCCGAACTCGTCCGCGAGCTCGTCCCCGGCAGCCCCGGCTCTTCGGCGATGTCCCGGGACCCCCTGGCGCCGGAGGCGCTGCGCTCGCTCGCCGAGCGCGACCGGGAGGACCGGGCCGACCGCGCGTGGGTGCTCGGCGGGGGCTCCGCCCCGCTGCGGCTCCATGTGTCCGACGCCCTCCGGGACATCACCGACGGCGTCGTCGAACTGGAGGAGGCCGTACGGGACAGGCTCGGCCTCGGCCGGGCGCGCCGCGCCCCCGTCCCCGAACGCCTGGGCCGGATCGCGGGTCTGCTCGACCGGGTGGCCGGGCATCCCGTCCTGGCCGCGCACGTCCTCGACGAATGCCGTCGCATGGCCCGCCGCTGCCAGTCGGTGCTGGGCGAGACCGAGGTCCTGGTCCGGGTCGACGGACGCTGCCCCTGGTGCGACTCGGTCTCGTTGCGGGCGCTTCCCGCCCGCCGGGCGGTGCTCTGCGTGAACCCCGGGTGCCGCTGCACGGACGAGGGCTGCGGCTGCGCGGACGACCCCGCGCGCCGCCACACCTGGGCCGAGACCGCGTGGGGTCAACTCCCCCTGGACCCGGCGGCGATCGCCGGACTCGTGGACCGGGAGGCCGAGTGAGGGGCGCGGCGCTCCCGGGACCGACGCTGATCAATGGTGAGGCCGCCGCACGCGAGACGGGCGTCGTCCCGGCCACGATCCGCAAGTGGGTGCAGCTCGGGCACCTGGCGGCGGCCGGCCGCAACGGCCGGGCGAGCCTGTACCGGCTGGAGGACGTGTTCGCCGCCGAGCGGAGGGCGCGTGGCCGAAAAGCGACCATCCGGCGCCCCTGACGCCACCACACCCCCATGCATCGCCCCGCGTACCCGAGGAGGTACGCGGGGCGCCGTCGTGTCCGGGGGACCGGCCGGCGTCAGGTCATGCCCGCCCCCGGCAGGCCTCGGGGCGGACGCCGCGGTCGCTTCGGCCGGGGAGCGGGCACCGGTCCCCGCGGGGCGGGCGCCGCGTCGGGCGCCGGGTCGACGAGCCGCGGAAAGCCCCCCGGGCGGGGGCGGGCGGCGCCGTCCTCCCGCTCCGTTCCCGCTTCCTCCCCGTACTGGTCCATCGCGTCCTGCCAGCCGTGGGCGTAGGCCCGCAGGGTGATCTCCTCCAGGTGGGAGCGGGTGACGGCCACGAGCCCCCCGGGCAGGCAGGCCTGGACGATCTCCTCGATGAGCCCGCGGGCCTCCTCCTCCGTCAGGAACCGGGCGGCGGGCGGAGCGGCGGGCCGGGCCTGTTCCTGAGCGTGTTCCTGCGTGCGCTGCCGTACCCGGTGCTCCACCGGTTCGTGCATGTCCTCCGTGCCTGGCACGGCACTCCCTCCCCGTTGCCCCCTGGTGCCGGGCGGCGGCCGGGCGCCGCCCGGCACCAGACGTCCTTCAAACACGTGTTCACCACTTTGAGGCGTCGTCAATCCTCGTGCGGCGTGGACGGGCGACGGAATCCGGCCAACGCGCGGACATTCAAGTTGCGTGCGCGAGCGCAATCAATCACCATGGATGCAGCGGCGGAGCTGTGCCCGGGACTGGGCCGGCCCGCCGCTTCGTGCTGGACGGCGGCCTTCCGCCCGTACCGCGGAACGCGCCGCCACCGACCGGAAGGAGCAGAACCCTTGGCCAATCCGCCCGTCTTCCCCGATGTGGAGAAGCTGGTCGTCGACTTCCTGAAGGCCCGCCCCGAACTGACCGGGGCGAGTGTCGACAACGTCGCGCCCGCCGGCTTCGACGGCACCCAGCCGGTCGTCCTGGTCTCCCGCGCGGGAGGGGCCTGGATCGACGACGCGCACCTGGACCAGCCCCTGGTCGACCTGGAGGTCTACGGCCCGACCAAGACGGCCGCCCACACCCTGGCCCTGTCCGCCAGGACCGCGCTGCAGGCGCTGCGGGCGACGGCCTACGGGACGGCCGTCGTCACCGACGTCGTCGAGGCCGACGGCCCGCGCTGGCTGCCCGACTGGAACCGGGCCGCCGCGAACCGCTACTACTCCACGACGCGGCTGTACATCCGGCCCGCCTGAGCGCGCACCGGCGCTCACCCCTGATCAGGCCCCGCCGTCCGGCGGGGCCTTCGTCATATCCGCATCCCTGACAAGGAGCCCCACATGGCAGGCAACAACTCCTCCGAGATCCGCGTCGCCGGCACCGGCCGCATCCTCGTCGCCCCGGTCGGCACCGCCGCCCCGGTCGACACCGTCGTCGCCTGGGCCGCCGCCTGGAAGGACCTCGGCTACACCTCGCCCGACGGCATCAAGTTCAACAAGAAGGACAAGCTCGACCCGGTCGAGACCTGGCAGTCCGTCAGCCCGGCGCGGTTCATCTACTCCGACCGCGACCTGAGCGTGAAGTTCCAGCTCCTGCAGCTCAACGAGGACACCCTGCCCTTCTTCATGGGCGGCGACACCGTGGCCGCGTCCGGCACGGAGTGGAAGTACGACCTCGCCGGCGCCCCGAAGTTCAACGAGAAGGCGATGGGCATCGAGTTCACCGACGGCTCCAACACCACCTACCGCTTCGTGATCCCGCGCGGCCAGGTGACCGAGACCGAGGAGATCACGCTCAACCGCACCTCCTCGGTCAAGCTCGGCGTGACCTTCACCGCGCTCGCCGTGGACGACGTCAAGCCGCTGGCCACGATCCTCATGAAGGACGCCTCCTACGCGTAGGCGTCCCACTCCCGCAGCCGGGGCCGGTGGCGCCATGCCACCGGCCCCGCCCCCGTTCCGCACGTCCCGCACGTCCCGTTCCACCCACCACCCATCACAGAGGGGACCCGCCATGGCCGGTTTCGACGTCAGCGCAGCCAGGGCCCAGCGCCTGGAGGCGCTCGGCCGCTCCTGGACCTTCACCGTCGACGGTGACACCTTCGAGCTCCCCACCGAGCTCACCCGCTCCACGGCCCGCGAACTGCGCGCCCTGGACGACAACGACGTGGACGGACTGCTCCAGCTGCTCCTGGGCGAGCGGCAGTTCGACCGCTTCGACCGCCACGAGGTCACGATGCAGGACATCGCGGCCGTCCTGGAGGCCTACGGCAAGGAGACCGGGCTCGGCCTGGGGGAAGGCTGAGCCTCGGCGGGTTCGTCGACGAACACGCCGAGGCGCTCGAGGCGGACCTGCTCCGCCACTACGGCGTGGACCTGCTGGACTGGCACCGCGGCCGGCTGTCCTCCCGCCGGCTCGCGGTGCTGGTCCGGCACCTGCCACGCGACAGCGCGACCCTGCGCCGCATCCACGGTGAGGCCGCCGACTGGTCGGTGGGCGACCACCTGCTCGCCGGCGTGGTCGACCACCTCGCGGAGGCCAACTGGATGTTCGCCACCGTCAACCGTGACGAGGACGCCGAGGCGCTGGAGTACCCCCAGCCCGTCCCGCGTCCCGGGGCCGGGGCCGGAGCGGCCGGGGACGAAGCCCCGCCGCCCCCCGGGAACCCCACGCCCGCCCAACTGATCCGCTTCTTCGCCTGAGGGGTCCATCCATCCGTGACCAGTTACACGGCGCTCAGCGCGCTTCCCTTCCCGCAGCCCACCGACAGTGCCGACCTGCCGGCCCACATGAAGGCCCTCGCCGACGCGGCGGACGGCCGCACCGTCCTGCGCTTCGCCGACGCCGCGACGCGCGACGCCAAGATCACCGCGCCGGCGGCGGGCATGGTCGCCTGGCTGGCCGCCCCCGGCTGCTTCACGTACCACAACGGCACCGCCTGGGTGCGGCTCGGCGTCTGGAACGGCTACACCCCGACCTGGACGGCCACGACCACCAATCCCACGATCGGCGACGGCACGATCGCCGGGCGGTACGCCCTCGTCGGCAAGACCTGCCACTTCCAGATGACCCTCGTCCACGGCTCCACCACGACCAACGGCAGCGGCGCGTACACCTTCGGCCTCCCCGTCGCCGCCGGTGCCGTCGGCACGCTCGTCCAGTTCGTCGGCAACACCTCCAACTCCGCCGGCCGTGCCCTCGTCAGCGGCCAGCTCTCCGCCGCGTCGGGGGCCACGGGCTTCACCGTCTGGGCGCCGGGCTCGACCACGGGGAACACCCTCGGCCAGCTCGGCAGCGGGGGCGTGTTCGGAACGGCGTTCGCGAGCGGGAGTTTTTTGCGTCTGAGCGGGACGTACGAGACGGCGTAGGGCCCGTGACGGCTCTGGGGCGCGCCGGAGGACTAGCCCAGGACGATCAGCGCCAGTGAGAGGAGGAGCGCGGTCGCGGAGCCGATGACAAAGGCCAGCGCCACCCTGCCGTTCGTCATCCGGTCCGGGGTCTCGACGTTGACCGGCTCTCTCGGGTCGTAGACCACATCGAGAAGGCCGCCTGTGCGGACGGGTGCGAAATTGAAGGGGCCAATACTGGTCCTTATGGTTTCCCCGGCGTCCGTGGTGAACTGTACGAGAAGCTGAACACTGCCGTTGGGACCGCCGCCCGTGTTCACGCACGTTGCCGTGGTCCGAATCCCGCGCTTCCTCAGCGCGCGACCCCCTCGGTAGATCCGTAATGACAGCCAGAGAGCGAGGGCCGACAGAGCGGACACCGGAATCGGCGGGCCGTACATTTTCCCCCCTTGTGGGAGCCTCAAGGTCTGTCGAATGAACGACGCTCCAGTCTGGGCTTGCTGGTTGCATATGTCAAGTGCCCTTTGGGCGTCCATCTTTAATGGGAGGGAAGCGTCATGACGAATCACTCGATCGATGAGGTGTACAGTCAAGTAGCAGACATAAGGGGCAAATTGGAGACGGGGGGTGGTATGGCCACCCAGGCTTACATCGACGGAAAGTTCAAGGAGCAGAAGGCGGGGGGGCTCACCAAGGAATACGTCGACCAAAAATTCAAGGACGCGAAGGAAGAGCCGACCCAGGCGGAGAACTGGGCCAAGTCGATCGGCTTCGGGCTGGATGGAGTGGTCAAGGGAATCCAGGACTTCAAGGCCGACTCGGTGGCGGCCTGGTCGACATTCGCGGCTATGTTGACCGGCTTCGCCGTCACTACCCTCTTCGACACCGAGAAATTGAAGGCATCGCTTTTGTCGAAGGCTCGGCTCAAGCACGATGATAACGGTATTCCGCGCCTGCGGAGAGATTCGGAGCCGGCGGTTCAAGCCCCGGTGACGGGAATTGATGTTGAGCGTGTGAAAACCATGCGGAGCGCGTCGATCGCCCTGTCCAGATCTCTCAGTGATCTCACCAAGGAACTGAACGACGCTGCACGGCAGATGGCCTGAAACGAACTGGAGTACACATGTCTCTTTCGAGAAGTGCGAACACGGCCGCGGGATCGCTCGCGCGCTTTCGGGGCGCGGCCTCCCAAGCGGTTACGGCCGCGCGCCAGATCCAGTCCTCGACCGCGGGGGCCGGGCCCTCGCTGGACAGGATCCGCGGCGGCTCCGACCGGCTGAACACCTCGCTGGGCAGAATGAGGTCGGCGGCAGCCGGCGGCGGCTCCGGCCTCGACAAGGTGAAGTCGTCGGCGGTGGGAGCCGACGGGGGGATGGGGAAGGCCAAGGGAGGGGCGGACAAGTTCAAGACGTCGCTCGACAAGCTCAAGGGTTCGTCCGGCAAGGCCGAGGGGGCGCTGCGGGAGGTCAAGCAGCAGGCGGACGCGGTCGAGAAGTCCGTCGGGAAGGCCGGCAAGAACGCCGACCGGGGCGGGAAGTCCATGGGGGGTCTCGGCAAGGGGCTCAAGGGGGCCTCGCTCGCGCAGCGGGGGCTCAACCTCGCGATGGCGGCGAACCCGTTCGGGCTGGTCATGGCCCTGCTCGCGCCGATCATCTCCCAGTTCATCAACATGGACAAGGTGTCCGCCGCCCTGGCGAAGGGCGTGAAGTGGGCCTGGAACACCATCCTCGGCGCGATCAAGTCCCACGCGGGCCCCATCAAGTCGGTGCTGCGGGGGATCATCAACGCCTTCACCGCGCTGCCCCGCGCCTACATCAGCGGCATCAACTACATGATCTCCGCGCTGAACCGGGTGCACGTGTCCATCCCGGGCTGGGTGCCGGTCATCGGCGGCAAGTCGTTCTCGATCCACATCCCGCAGATCCCCAACATCCCCGCCCTCGCACAAGGCGGTGTCGTCCCCGCCCGCGACGGCGGCACGCTCGCGCTGGTGGGTGAGGGCGGTGAGGCCGAGGCGGTCATCCCGCTCAGCAGGCTGGAGCGGATGCTCGGCGCGGGCGGCGGATCGGCGGCGCACATGGCGCGGCTGGCCGCGGCTGTGGAGAGGCTCGCGGAGCGGCCCGTGCTCGTCCAGGTGGACGCGCAGACCATCGCACGGGCCGTGGCCCTGGGCAACAGGCAGCTCGCGCGGCGCTGAACCGCGCTCCGCCCTTCGTACGGATTCGACGCCGGCGACCGTGTCGCCGGCTTTTTTCATGCCCTCACGGCAAGAGACGAGGTGACACATGGGCAGGAACCTGTGGATCGGACCGCCCGGTTCGCTGTACGAGATCGACCGCGCGGCGCGGACCTTCGACCGCAGCGCCGACCTCGGCGTGTCGGAGTTCACGTCGCTCGGCGGCCGGGTGACCGTCGTGCGCAACGTGCGCGCCAACCGCCGGACCAAGCTCAGCTGGGACACGCTGGAGCCCGCGCAGGCCAGGGTGCTGGACCGGCTGGCCCGCCGTACCGACGGCGCCGGCCCGGTCGCGCTGCTCGACCCCGCGGCGGCCAACATGCTGGACGGCCTGCAGGCGGCGGGACGGGGGGAGCCCGGAAGCCCGGGGCTCGCCCAGTGGTTCCTGGTGACGGGCGGCGGGACGGGGGTCGTCGTGGAATCGGCCTCTCCCGGGGTCTTCGCCTTCACGGCCTCGGACACCGCGGGCAAGGTCGCCTGGCGCCACCGCTACTGGGGCAACTTCCCCGTCGCGCCGGGCACCCGGATCTCCTTCCGGGCTCCCACGGCGATCGCCGCCCTGCCGACGTGCGCGGTGATCCTCGACTTCAAGAATGCGGCCGGCTCCTACCTGTCGTCCTTGTCGGCCAACGGCCCCTACACGGCCGGGACCGTGCCCGCGGGCGCCGCCTTCGTGACGCCCTGCGCCAGGCCCGGCACCACCGGTACGTACGCACTCGCCGGGGCCTGCCTGTCCTACGACGACGGCGCCGCCGACGGGATCCCCGGCGACGGCTGCCCCGCCATGGCGGTGACCGGGTACAGCGACGCCCCCGCCCAGCCCCTGCCGTACCGCGGCGTGAGCATCGACCTGGTGGAGGTGGCCGGTGCAGCGGGCTGACGACGACCTCGCCACCGCCCTCGCGCGGGGCGAGCGGACCACGTCCCACTCCACCCGCTTCGGCGGCCAGGAACTCGGCGCCCAGGTGCAGTCCTGGAGCGTGGACCGGTCCTACGCGACCGACCTGCCGGAGGCGATGCGGGCGTTCTCCGGCAGTGCCTCCGCCCAGGCCGAGTTCGAGATCTCGGGCGCGGCGCTCACCACGGCCGAGCACCTGCAGGGCCGGCCCGACCGGTCCGGCCCGCAGCTGTACTCGCCGTGGGCGCCCAGGACCACGGGAGACCTCGTGCGTCCCGGGCAGTCCGTGGTGCACGCCGCGGGGCTCGACGGGAACGACCTGTCCGCCTTCCGCGGCACGGTCCGGTCCCGCAGCGCCGCCTCCGGCAGCGACACCGTGAAGGTCACCGCGCTGGACGGGGCCGAGCGGCTGCGTGGCCCCGCCGTCCTGCCGAAGCCGTACATCGGGTTCTTCCGCAAGCGCCCGGTGTCCTCGGTGACCTGGTGCGTGGACGAACTCCTCCGGCAGGCGGGACTGCACAGCTCCCCGCCCGCGCGCTACCCCGAGTTCGTGGAGGGGCAGCCGCTCACCCTCGTGCACGCGACGCTGCACGGCGGGTTCACCACGCCCTACGGCCAGCCGGAGGTGCTGCCCGATCCGCGGAACTACACGTGGACCCGGCAGGACGCGCCGCACGAGATGGCGCTGGTGCCCACGGGCCTGGAACCGGGCACGACGGGCCTGACGGCCTCGTGGTTCCCGCGCAGCCGGGTCACCGTGCCGGGCAGCCGGCTGCTCGCCGAGGCGTGGGTCAACAACGCCGTGGGCATCGGCGACACGGTGGAGATCCACCTCCAGCTCAACCGCACGGGAACGGCGACGGGGACCCTGCGCCTGGTCGTCGACTTCGCCGCCGGCACCGTCCGCATCCACTCCGAGGGCTCGGACCCCCAGGGCTACTGGTACTTCGAGTGGTCGTGGCCGGCGCTCAGGGCCCAGCGGGGCGTCTGGCACATCGGCGCGTTCTTCGACACGACGGGCGCCGGCGGCACGGTCTACCCCACCGTGCAGCCGCGGCTGACCGCACCCGACGGAACGCACCTGCTGGGGCCCGCGGCCACGTACGTCCAGCCGCCCGGCGTCCAGAAGTCCTCCGAACTGGACCAGGTGCGGCTCGTGACCACCATGGCCGTGGAGTCGCTGCAGGTGACCTCCGGGCTGGCGGCCATGCCGGTCGCGGCCGACTTCGGCCAGTCCGGCACATGGACCAAGGGCGCCGTCCTCGACGACGCGGTCCTCCCGCTGGTCTCCGTCCCCCGGGTCTCGGGCTCGCAGTGGGACGTGCTGACGCAGATCGCCAAGGCGACCATGGCGACGGCCGAGTTCGACGAGCACGGCGTCTTCCGCTGGCGCAACCACACCCGGTTCGCCCAGCCCCCCACGGCGGCCGACCTCACGCTCACGACGGTGCGGGACATCGGCGCGCTGACCGTCACCGAGGAGATCGACGCCTGCCGGAACTACTGCGTCCAGCCCGCCAAGGACTGGTCCAGGACCGGCGCGGCGACCGGGACCGTCTACGACGACAGCACCGTCCGGGAGATCCCCGCGAACCGGTCCGTCACGGTCAGCTACGTGATGGCCGAGGAGGAGTTCGACATCGGACCGCCGCTGACCGACGACGACTCCGTCACCACCTCCGGGTCCTCCGTGCGTTTCGCGACCTCGCCCGCGGCCGGGGCGACGGCGGTCAAGGGGGCGGTCGACGTCCTGACCCGCCGTGAGGACGGCTACCTGGTGGTGCGCTTCAGCAACCGCAGCGCGCAGACGCTCTACACCGTCACGAAGACCGGCGAGCCGTCCGTCCACCTGGAGACCCTCAAGCCGGCCGACGACCCGGCCGAGCGCTACGCCACCTCGTGGGTGGCGGGTACCGCCGGCGAGCGGTTCTACGGCCGGCAGGAGTACTCCGCCGAGCCGACGGACTGGGTGCAGGACCTGCGGGGCGCCCAGTCGCTCGCGGACGCCATGCGCAGGGCGGGCGAGTACCCCGTCCCCGTCATCGGCGACGTCGAGGTGCTCCACGACCCGCGGATCCAGCTCGGCGACGTCGTGCGGCTGGTCGACACCCATGGCGCCCAGCTGGACACCCTGGCCTGGGTCACCGGGATCAAGACCGCGGCGACGGCGGCCGGCGGGGTGCGGCAGACCCTGACCCTGCGCGGGACCACGCCCAACGGGGTCCCCGCGGACTCGGGGCTGACCCCCGACGCCCCGGCGGACCCGGTGACGGCGGTGTGGCAGACGTACGCCCAGGTGGCGGCCGCGTGGCCGACCCTCGCCGAGGTGAAGGCCGACGGCCGGACCTGGCGGGACGTCAAGGAGGGCACCCATGCCTGAGAACACGCCCGGCACCGTGCCCGTCACCCTGACGGACGACCAGTTCCAGCAGCTGGCCGACACGGTGACGACGGAACTCGCCGGATACCTCGGGGTCGGCGTCGGCGCGGGGTACGGGCCCGACCACCCGGTCGCCGTCACGGTCAGCGACGGCCCGCCGCCGGAGGGGCAACCGGGGCCGCCGTCCCCGGAGGGCCCCGCCGAGGAGGAACCCACCCCGTACACGAAGACCGCCGAAGGCGGCGGCGTACCCGACCCCGCGACGGAGGCGACGGCGTGACCACGCAGTACACCCCGATCAGCAACCTGCCCTACCCCCAGGCCACCGACGCCGCCGACCTGCCCGCGCACCTCAGGGCGCTGGCGGAGGGCGTGGACGGCCGTACCGTGATGCGTTTCGCGGACGCGGCCTCGCGCGACGCCAGGGTCACGGCCCCCGTGGCCGGCATGGTCGCCTGGCTGACGACCCCGGGCCGGCTGGTGCAGTACACCGGGACCGCCTGGGTGCCGGTGGGAGCCGTACCGGTGTTCCGGGTGAACCTGGACGGCGGCACCACGACCTCGACGACCTACGCGGAGACGCTGACCGACGCGGTCGGCGACCCCATGGCGGCCGCCTTCACGGCGCCCGCCTCCGGCCAGGTCATCGTGACGGTGGGGGCCTACATGTGGAGTTCCGGGACGTACAGCTCCTTCATGTCCGCCACGGTGCGCAGGGCGTCGGACAACGCGGTGTTCCTGACGACCAGCGACGACCGGGCGGCGCTGGTCACCAACACCGGCCGGGCGTCCTCGTCCAGCCAGTTCCTCGTGACGGGCCTCACGGCGGGCGCCGGCTACACCGCCACACCCGCCTACCGCTCCGGCAACGCGGTCAACACGGCCACCTTCGACACCCGCTTCATCCGGATCGACCCGCTGATGTAGCGGCGCCGAGCGCCCCCGCCCCGAGCCCCGGACCGCCGTGCACACGGCGGTCCGGGGCTTTCCCGTTCCACCCCTTCCACCCCATCAGATCCGTCCCCCACCAAAGGAGGAACCATGGCCGCACCCGTCTCCGCGACGGCATTCCTGGCCGCTCTCGACGCCGAAGGCGTCACCGTCGCCGGGCACGGCGACTGGCGCACCCACCACCGCAACGCCGTCGGCGCCTGGGGCCCGGTGCACGGTGTGATGCTGCACCACACCGCCGGCCGGGACAGCGTCGGGCTCTGCCGGACCGGCCGCCCCGACCTGCCCGGACCGCTGTGCATCGGCGTCGTCGCCAAGGACGGCACCGTGCACCTCGTCGGGTACGGGCGCACCAACCACGCGGGAAGTGGTTCGAGCGCCGTCTACGAAGCCGTCCGCGCGGGCCGCCCGGTGCCCGCGAGGCCGGGTGCCGACACCGTCGACGGCAACGCCCACTTCTACGGGTTCGAGATCGAGAACCTCGGCGACGGCCGCGACCCCTACCCGGCCGCCCAACTGACCGCCGTGGAGCGGACCGCGGCCGCCCTGTGCCGGGCGCACGGCTGGAGTGCCGCCCACGTCGTCGGGCACAAGGAGTGGACCCGGCGGAAGATCGATCCGAGCTTCTCGATGCCCGCCATGCGGCAACGCGTCGAGAAGCGCCTGGGAGCCCGCCCCGCACGCACGTACGAGCCCTTCCCGGGGGCGGCCTTCTTCCGGGCCGGGCGCCGCAGCGACGTCGTCACCGCGATGGGGAAGCGCCTGGTCGCCGTCGGCTGCGGCCGCTACCGGCAGGGTCCCGGCCCGGAGTGGACCGAGGCCGACCGCAGCTCCTACGCCGCCTGGCAGCGCAAGCTCGGCTACGGCGGGGCGGACGCCGACGGGATCCCCGGCCGCACCAGTTGGGACGCCCTGCACGTCCCGAGGAAGGAGACCGCGTGACCGACGCCGACCGCCGTACCGTCCGCACCCTCGTCCAGACCGGCGTCGCCCTCGCCGCCGCCGCGCCACTGCTGGTGGACGCGACCTGGCCGGGCACCTGCACCGTGCTCGCCGTCGCGGCGGGCGTCACCCGCGTGATGTCCCTCGACGCCGTCGAGCGGCTGCTGCCCTCCTGGCTGAGGAGGTGCGGCGGATGACCACGCATCAGGAGGGCACCCTCGGGGTCGCCCTCGAACTGGAACGCCTGCGCCGCTCCGTCGACGTCGGCTTCGCCACCACGCGGGGCGACCTCGCCCTGCTCCTCCAGCGCGCCGACCAGACCGACAAGGTGCTGGGCGAGCACGAGGAGCGTCTGGAGGCGCTGGAGCGTTCCCGCTGGCCGCTGCCCGCCGTGGCGGCGCTCACCGGGCTGCTGGCGCTGGTCGTCGCCGCCTACGGGATCTTCGCCCGGTGACCCGCGGGCCCGGGCCGCGCGACGGCGGCCTCAGCGGGCGCGGCTCGAGCCGCGCCCGCGCCGCCGCGCGTCCCCCCGGGCGGCGGCCGTACGCTGCGGCAGCGGGCGGCGCCTGATCGCCAGGACGAACGCCGCCACGGCCGCCACCAGTACGGTCTCCGCGGCCGGTCCGACCCACGAGGACCCCTTCGACCCGTCGGCCTCCGCCGCGGGGCGCGGGCCGGGGCCGTCGGCCGGCGGCCCGCCGGCCATCGCGCGCGCCTGGCTCAGCGTCGGCACCAGCTCCCCGACCGGCTCCACGCGGCCCACCGCGTCGAAGCCCCAGTCGAGCAGGTCGGCCGCCTCCTGGTACACCTCGTCGTAGCCGGACTCCGGGTGCATCACGGTCACCAGCAGCGTCCGCCCGTCGCGTTCCGCGGCGCCCGTGAAGGTGTTCCCGGCGTTGGTGGTGTAGCCGTTCTTCACCCCGATCATGCCGTCGTAGTCGCCGAGCAGCCGGTTGGTGTTCTGGATCTCGAAGCTCGCGCCCTTCTCCCCGGGGAAGCGGGCGACCCGCGTGGCGCAGTAGTGCCGGAAGTCGGGGTTCCGCAGCCCCGCGCGGGCGAAGAGCGTCAGGTCGTACGCCGAGGAGAGCTGGCCGGGCGTGTCGTAGCCGTCCGGGCTCACCACGTGCGTGTCGTTCGCCTGCAGCTCCCGCGCCCGCGCCCGCATGTCCCGGACGGTCTTCTCGACGCCGCCGTTCATCGAGCACAGCACGTGCACCGCGTCGTTCCCCGAGCGCAGGAACACCCCGAGCCACAGCTGCTCGACCGTGTAGCTGATCCCCGCCTCGATCCCGACCAGACTGCTCCCGGCCCCTATGTCCGCCAGGTCCGCGTGCGTCACCTGGTGCCGGGACCGCCGGTCGAAGAGCGGCAGCAGCGTGTCCGCGAAGAGCATCTTCAGCGTGCTGGCCGGCGGCAGCCGCCGGTGCGCGTTGTACGACGCCAGGACGTCACCGGAGTCGGCGTCCGCCACGATCCACGACAGGGAGTTCGTCTCCGGCAGCTTCGGCGCCCCCACGGCCACCTGCACCCCGTGCAGCCCCAGCCGCTCGCCCCCGACCACGGATCTGCCGGCGGCCACCGCCTTTCCGGCGGGGAGCAGCGCGGCAGCCACGCCGAGCCCGAGGACGGCACGTCGCGGCGGTGTGGGGGGTGTCGCGGCCATGGGGGGACGGTACAAGCTGCGACCCCCCACGGCCGAACCGGGCCCACCCCCGTGCACACCGGTCGGCCCAGCGCACGGGGGGTGCTTGCGCCGGACGGGGGAAGCGCGGGGCGCTGTCAGAGGGCGGTCCTACGCTCGGTCGGGACGGGGAACGTGGGGTCGCCGCATGGGGGTGGACGGTGAGCGTGATCGTGTGGGGGGACGGCGGGGGGCCGGCCGTGCCCGGGTACGGGCTCGGGGTGGCGCAGCCGCTGGGCGGGGTCACCGCGCAGCTCGGCATCCGGGACGGGCGGGCCGTGCTGGGGTGGCGGAACGCGGCGGGCAAGGCCCTGAAGGGCGCCCCGGGGGCCGTACGGCGGGAGTACGCCGGGGAGTTGACGCGGCTCAGGACCGCCGTCAGGGACATCGACCGGACGCTGGCCGCCGAGACCGGCCGGCTGGACCGGCTGTTCCCGGAGCGGCCCGCGTGGCCGTACGCCGTCTGGCGGGACGGGTTCGCCGGCCACCCGCTGCTCGGCACCCTCGCCCGGCGGTTGCTGTGGACGGTCGACGGGGTCGCCTGCGGCTGGGCCGGGGGTGGCCTGCGCACGCTCGACGGCGCACCGGTCCCGGCCGGCGCAGAGGGCGTCGTCGTCGCGCTGTGGCACCCCCTGGGGCGCGAGCGCGCGGAGGTCACGGCCTGGCGGGAGTGGCTGGAGCGGCACGGCGTCACCCAGCCCTTCCGGCAGGCCCACCGCGAGGTGTACGGCCCGGCCGACGCCGGACGCCTCTTCGCCACCCCGCACGTCCTGAGGCGGCGGCGGTTCGCCGCGCTGGCCACCGCCCGGGGCTGGCGCCACCTCCCGCTCCCACCGCCCGGGGACGCCCTCCCGCCCGCCACGCGCGAACTCCCGCAGTGGGGGCTGCGCGTGGAACTGCCCCTCCAGGGCCTCGACGGCGACGGCGACGACCCGGCCCTCTGCGGCGGCCCCGCGCTCGTCGCGGCGGACCGGGTGCGCTTCCTCCCGCTGGACGCCCCCGCCGGGCGGGCCGACCCGTTGCCGCTCACCGGCGTCCCGCCGCTGGTCCTCAGCGAAGTCCTGCGCGACGTCGACCTGTTCGTCGGAGCCGCCGGCATCGGCAACGACCCCACCTGGCAGGACGGCGGCCCCGAAGGCCGGTTCCGCGCCTACTGGACGTCCTACGGCTCCGGCGAGCTGACCCCCTGCGCCGAGACCCGCCGCGACGTGCTGGCCCGCCTCGTGCCGCGCCTGGCCGTCGCCGGCCGCTGCGCCGTCGACGGCCGCTTCCTGCACGTCCGCGGCGACCGGCACACGTACCGGATCCACCTCGGCTCGGGCAACGTCCTGATGTCCCCGGGCGACCGCCACCTGTGCGTCGTCCCGCCCGCGACCGCCGGCGCGGTCCCGGGCCCCCTGCCCTTCGAGGGCGACCCCATGCTGCCGGTGATCCTCGCCAAGGCGCTGCTCCTGGCCCGCGACACGGAGATCACCGACCCGACGATCGTGAGCCGGCTGTGAGACGCGTACGGACCCTCGAGTACTCGCCCTGGGAGGACCCGGGCCGCATCGACCTCATCGCCCGGCTCACCGCGCGCGGGGACGCGGCCGAGCTGGCCGGGCAGTTGCTGTCGGCGCCGGAGTGCGAGGGGTACGGAGCGGTGTCCCTGCTGAGGGCGATGCCCCAGGAACTGCGGTTCACCCTCGCGGGGCTGCTCGTCGAGCGTGCCAACGCGCCCGGTTCGACGCCCGACCGGTACGAGCGGGTCACGGTGCTGCTGGCCGCGGTGTCCCGGGGCTTCGTGCACGACGCGTGGTGCGCCCTCTGGAACGACATGCTGGAGGGCATCGCCAGGCGGTCCTACTGCTTCAACTACGGCGACGAGATGCCCGTCGTCGCGGAGGCCCTGCTCGACGCGGGACGTCCGTTGTCGGCGGAGGTCGTCGGGATGATCCGCCGGTGCGCGCACCACGGCCTCGACTGGGCGGAACTCCTCCTGGACCGCCTTCCCGAGCCGCCCCTCAACCCCGGCGAGCCCTGGTCCGACCGCGTCCTGGCCGAGCTGCCGGCACTCGGCGCCCGGTGGCGGCGGCTGATCCCGCACCTGCGCGCCGCCAAGCCGGGCCCCGGCGCGCGCTGGGACCGGGCGGCCGCCGGGATCCTCGACGGCGTCGGCCCCGAGGCGGTACGCCGCACCGCCACGCCCTGGCTCGCCCTCGCGACCCACGGCGGCAGCGCCGAAGCGGGCGCCCACGACCCCTGGAACGTCTCCGCCGTACGGGGCCTGGCCTGGCTGCTGTCGTCCCCGGCCGTGCCTCCCCACCGGGAGACCGTCCGCGTCCTGGGCGCACTCGTGGAGCGGTCCCCGGTCAAGACCGTCGTCGCCGGTGCCGGCGTACGCGCCCTGGCCCGGCTGGAGGGCGGCGCCGGACGGGAGGAACTGCGCAGGCTCGCGGGGCGCGTCGACCACACGACCACCCGCAAGCAGATACACCGGGCGCTGGCCCCGTGAACGCCCGAGGGCCCCGCGGCCCGGCGGGAACCGGGTGCGGGGCCCTCGGGGGAGCCTCGGCGGAGGGGATCAGAAGCGACGCGTGATGAGCGCGCGCTTCACCTCCTGGATGGCCTTGGTGACCTCGATGCCACGCGGGCAGGCGTCGGTGCAGTTGAACGTGGTGCGGCAACGCCACACGCCGTCCTTGTCGTTCAGCACCTCGAGCCGCTGCTCGCCCGCCTCGTCACGCGAGTCGAAGATGAAGCGGTGGGCGTTCACGATGGCCGCCGGGCCGAAGTACTGGCCGTCGTTCCAGAAGACCGGGCAGGACGACGTGCACGCGGCGCACAGGATGCACTTGGTGGTGTCGTCGAAGCGCGCGCGGTCCTCGGGGGACTGCAGGCGCTCGCGGGTCGGCTCGTTGCCCTTGGTGATCAGGAAGGGCATCACGTCCCGGTAGGCCTGGAAGAACGGGTCCATGTCGACGACCAGGTCCTTCAGCACCGTCAGGCCCTTGATGGGCTCGACGGTGATGGGCTTGTCCGGGTTGATGTCCTTGATCAGGGTCTTGCAGGCCAGCCGGTTGCGGCCGTTGATGCGCATGGCGTCGGAGCCGCAGATGCCGTGGGCGCAGGAGCGACGGAACGTCAGCGTGCCGTCCATGTCCCACTTGATCTTGTGGAGGCCGTCGAGGACCCGCTCCTTGGGGTCGATCTCCAGCTCGAAGTCCTGCCAGGTGGCCTCGTCCGAGATCTCCGGGTTGAACCGGCGGATCCGGAAGGTGACGGTGATGTAGGGCGAGGCCTGGGCCTCGGCCTCGACCTTGTCGAGGGTCGCGGTGCTCATCAGTACTTACGCTCCATCGGCTGGTAGCGGGTCTGCACGACCGGCTTGTAGTCGAGACGGATCGACTCGGCGCCGTCGGCACCCACTTCGCGGTACGCCATCGTGTGCCGCATGAAGTTGACGTCGTCGCGGTTCGGGTAGTCCTCGCGGTAGTGGCCGCCGCGGGACTCCTTGCGGGCCAGGGCCGAGACCGCCATGACCTCGGCGAGGTCGAGCAGGTTGCCGAGCTCGATGGCCTCGAGCAGGTCGGTGTTGAACCGCTTGCCCTTGTCCTGGATCGACACGTTCTTGTACCGCGCGCGCAGCTCGCCGATCTTCTCGACGGCCGTCTTGATGGTCTGCTCGGTGCGGAACACCATCACGTTGGCGTCCATGGTCTCCTGCAGCTCCTTGCGCAGCTGCGCGACCCGCTCGTTGCCGGTGGAGGCGCGGAGCCGCTCGACCTGGTCCACGACCAGCTGGGCCGGGGCCTCGGGGAGCTCGACGTAGCCGTGGTCCGCGGAGTACTCGGCGGCCGCGATGCCGGCCCGGCGGCCGAAGACGTTGATGTCCAGCAGCGAGTTGGTGCCCAGGCGGTTGGCGCCGTGCACGGAGACGCAGGCGACCTCGCCGGCGGCGTACAGGCCCGGGACGACGGTGGTGTTGTCCGACAGGACCTCACCCTCGACGTTGGTGGGGATGCCGCCCATGGCGTAGTGCGCGGTGGGCTGGATCGGGATCGGGTCCGTGTAGGGCTCGATGCCGAGGTAGGTCCGCGCGAACTCCGTGATGTCCGGGAGCTTGGCGTCCAGCTGCTCCGGCGGCAGGTGCGTCAGGTCGAGGTAGACGTGGTCGCCCTCGGGACCGCAGCCGCGGCCCTCGCGGATCTCGGTGTAGATCGCGCGGGAGACGACGTCGCGCGAGGCGAGGTCCTTCATGACCGGCGCGTACTTCTCCATGAAGCGCTCGCCGTCCTTGTTGCGGAGGATGCCGCCCTCACCGCGGGCGCCCTCCGTCAGCAGGATGCCCATGCGCCAGATGCCGGTCGGGTGGAACTGGAAGAACTCCATGTCCTCCAGCGGCAGACCGCGGCGGTAGACGGCGGCCTGGCCGTCACCGGTGAGGGTGTGCGCGTTGGAGGTGACCTTGAAGAACTTGCCGGTGCCGCCGGAGGCGTACACGACGGCCTTCGCCTGGAAGACGTGGATCTCGCCGGTGGCCAGCTCGTAGGCGACCACACCGGCGGACTTCTGGACGCCGTCCTCCTCGACGAGGAGCTGGTCGAGGACGTAGAACTCGTTGAAGAACTCCACACCCTCCTTGACGCAGTTCTGGTACAGCGTCTGGAGGATCATGTGGCCGGTGCGGTCGGCCGCGTAGCAGGCACGGCGGACCGGGGCCTCGCCGTGGTTGCGCGAGTGACCGCCGAAGCGGCGCTGGTCGATCCGGCCCTCGGGGGTGCGGTTGAAGGGCAGGCCCATCTTCTCGAGGTCGAGGACCGCGTCGATGGCCTCCTTCGCCAGGATCTCGGCGGCGTCCTGGTCGACCAGGTAGTCACCGCCCTTGATCGTGTCGAAGGTGTGCCACTCCCAGTTGTCCTCCTCGACGTTCGCGAGGGCCGCGGCCATGCCGCCCTGGGCTGCGCCGGTGTGGGAGCGGGTGGGGTAGAGCTTCGTCAGCACGGCGGTGCGGCTGCGCTTCGTCGCCTCGATGGCGGCGCGCATGCCGGCGCCACCGGCGCCGACGATGACGGTGTCGTACTTGTGGATCTGCATGAGGGGTCGCTTCCCTGTCCAGCCCTGGCTAGCGGATGTTCGGGTCGAAGGTGAAGATCACCAGCGTGCCGAGGATGATGGTGAACGCGGTCGCGGTGTAGAGCACCATCTTCAGCCAGAACCGGGTGTTGTCCCGCTCCGCGTAGTCGTTGATCACGGTGCGCAGGCCGTTGCCGCCGTGCAGCATCGCCAGCCACAGCATGACCAGGTCCCAGGTCTGCCAGAACGGCGAGGCCCAGCGGCCGGCGACGAAGGCGAACCCGACCTTGGTCACGCCGCCGTCGAGGACCAGCTGGATCAGCAGGTGACCGATGACCAGGACGACCAGGACGATGCCGGACAGGCGCATGAACAGCCAGCCGTACAGCTCGAAGTTGGTCCGGGTGCTGCGCGGGGTGCGCTTGGTGCGGGCGCGCGGCGGCTCGATGACCGGGGCCGGGTTGTCGGGGCCGTAGGCGGCGCTGGAGGAGCTGAGCTCCACGTGTTCGGTTGCGGACATGACTTCGCTCAGCTCCCGAACAGCACTCGTGCGGCGTGGCCGAGGACGGGGTAGATGGCCCCGATCATCAGCACGACCCAGATTCCGACGACGGTCCACAGCATCTGCTTCTGGTACTTGGGGCCCTTGGACCAGAAGTCGACGGCGATGACGCGCAGGCCGTTCAGAGCGTGGAAGAGGACAGCCGCGACCAGCCCGTACTCGAGCAGGCTGACGATGGGCTGCTTGTAGGTGTTGACGACCTTGTCGTAGTCCTCGGGGGAGACACGCACCAGTGCGGTGTCGAGGACGTGGACGAACAGGAAGAAGAAGATGAGGACACCGGTGACTCGATGAGCCACCCATGACCACATGCCTTCCCGGCCGCGGTACAACGTTCCAGCCGGCACGGAAAAAACCCTCCGGGAGCGGATGTGGGGCCTGCCGGCTTCGTTGGTCGGTCGGCCCGGCCGGGTACGGTCCACCGGCCCTGGCCATCGTAGCGACGGCTTGTCGGGTACGTCCTGCCGGGTCCTTCAGGTGTGATCGATCCCGCACGTGTGGGTGTATCGGCCGGGAACCCCGGGCCCGCCCCGTGCGTCCCCGAGGGCCAGTCGCACCAGGCGGGAGCGGGTGACGCGGCGCAGTTCCTCCGCGGCCGTGACCCGTTCCTCGTCCGGGTCGTTGCCCAGACGCTGACGGAGTGACGCCAGCATCCGGTCGAGGGACTCACCGGGGTGCACGCCGTCGAGGGACAGCACGAAGACATGGCCGAAGCGCGCCTCGTACGCGGCCTGCGCGGCCCGCAGCGCCGTGTGCGCGGCGAGGTGGCCGCGGGTGGGGGCGGAGTCCGGCGGGGCGCCGGACGCCTCGGCGGCCAGCGCCTCGGCGAGGTCGGCGGGCGTCAGGTCGTAGGCGGCCTCGTCGGCGGCGGCCAGCAGTGCGGCCAGGTCGGGGTAGGGGCGGTGCGCGGCGACCCGGCGGGCCCAGCGCAGGCTGCCGCAACAGCTCAGCAAGGCGGCTTCGGCCGCGCCGGGCGAGGCGTCGTTGAGCCGCCGCAGGCCGTGGGGGAGGCCGGGGCGGATCGCCGGGGCGGGCCGGGGCACGCGGCCGCGCGACTGCGCGGGGAGGTGCGCCGGGGCCCGTGGCGGGACGGCGGGGGTGTCGCTGGACAGCGGTGGGCTCCTGGGAGGGAACGGTGACGGCGGTGGGGGGAACCGCGAGGCGGCTGCGCGGCGTGAACCACAGTGGGACGGCGAGTGACGACCACCGTATCGGCCTATGTTCGGCCCTGTACGACGGATGCGCGAATTTCACTCGTACGGGAACGAAAGTGCACGACTTCTCCAGGTCCGCGCGGCGAGATCCACACAGCGGGCATAAATTCGGATCATGTGGCAGATGCGGGCGAAACGTGCGTCGGCGTACGCGGCGACGGCCGTACTGGCCGCCGGGCTGACCGCTGTGCTCGGGGCGGGCCCGGCGCTCGCCGCGCCCGTGGGGACCACCGCCCCCGGCGCCCCGCGGACGGGGCAGGCGGGCGCGTCCGCCGGGTTCCCGTCGATCCCCGCCGTCCGTTCCTTCAGGCCCGCCGCCGGGGACGCCGCCTTCGTCCCGGGACCGGGTTCGCGGGTGGTGGCGCCCGCCGGGAGCGCGGTGGAGGACGAGGCGCGGCTGCTCGCGGGGGAGCTCCGCCGGCCGTACGCCGTCGGGCCCGCCGGACCGGGGGACATCTCACTTTCACTCGAACGGAGTAATTCGGGGCCGGAGTCGTACGAGATGACAAGTTCGGCCGACGGGGTGACAGTGCGCGCCGGCACCGACGCCGGGGTCTTCTACGGCACCCGCACCCTCCTCCAGGCGGTCCGTTCCACCGGAAGGGTGCCGGCCGGCACCGTCGAGGACGGTCCGGACCGCCCGGAGCGCGGGCTGATGATCGACATCGGCCGCAAGTACTTCAGCCGCGAGTGGCTGGAGGCCCGGGTCCGCGAGCTCGGCGACCTGAAGTACAACCAGCTCCACCTGCACCTCAGCGACGACCAGGGCTTCCGCGTGCAGAGCGACAGCCACCCCGAGGTCGTCTCGGCCCGGCACCTGTCCAAGGAGGACGTCCGCGCCGTCGTCGAACTCGCGGCGCAGCGGCACATCACCGTCGTCCCCGAGATCGACAGCCCCGGCCACATGGGCGCCGTGCTCGACGCCCACCCGGACCTGCAGCTGCGCTCCGCGAACGGCACGCCCGTGCGCGGGGCGCTCGACGTCTCCCGGCCCGGCGCGGCGGCCGTCGTCGACGACCTGATCAAGGAGTACGCGCCGCTCTTCCCCGGCACCTACTGGCACGTCGGCGGCGACGAGTACGGACCGCTCGTGACGGACGACCCGGAGGCGTCCTTCCCGCAGGTCGCCGCGTACGCGCGCGAGCGCTACGGCCCGGACGCGGGTGTGGCCGACGCGGCGGCCGGCTGGCTCAACGACCGCGCCGCCACGCTGCGCTCGCTCGGCAAACGGGTCGAGGCGTGGAACGACGGCTTCTCCGACGGCGCCCGGGTCGCCGCGGACCCGGACCGGGTGGTGGCCTACTGGTCCAGCAACAAACTGCGCGGACGGCTGCCCGAGGAGTACCTGCGCGAGGGCCGGCAGCTGCTCAACCTCAACTCCTGGTACCTCTACTACGTCCTCGGCGCGCCGGAGAACTTCCCCTACCCCAACGGGCGGCGCATCTACGAGGAGTGGACCCCGGCCGTCGTCTACCGGGACGACGCCGTGCCCGCGGCGCTGTCGGGGCCGGACCGCATCCTCGGCGCGCGGCTGGCCGTCTGGTGCGACCGGGCGGACGCCCAGACCGAGGAGGAGGTCGCGGCCGGCATCCGGATGCCGCTGCGCGCGCTCACCCAGAAGCTCTGGGATCCCGGTCCGCCCGCCCTGAGCTGGCAGGACTTCAGCGCCCTCGCCGAGCGCGCCGGCTGAACCGGCGCGCTCGCGCACACAGGTGAAGCGGCCGAAGTCCGCCTCCCCCCACAGGAGCGTCTCCGGCCGCTTCTGATTGTTAAAGCGCCGGCGCGGCCGAAAACGTCACACCCATCGCCACGCGGCCCGGCAGGTGTGACGATTCAATGCGAATCCACGCTGTACAGGATGCCGGCGATTCGAGGGGACGGTGTGGCCAGCAACGGGGGGCG
The DNA here is from genome assembly GCF_055635295.1 of Streptomyces sp. NPDC111520. Taxonomy (NCBI): domain Bacteria; kingdom Bacillati; phylum Actinomycetota; class Actinomycetes; order Kitasatosporales; family Streptomycetaceae; genus Streptomyces; species Streptomyces sp. NPDC111520. The sequence goes on from NZ_JBVKBW010000015.1 coordinate 136,483, forward strand.
CCACGATCCGCGGACCGACCGCGACATGGAGCTCGGGGCCGCGGTCCGGCGCGCCCAGGGCGGGGACGAGCACGCCTTCGCGGTCGTCTACCGGCTCGTCCAGCCGCTGCTGCTCGGCTACGTGCGCGGCCTCGTCGGCGACGAGGCCGAGGACGTCACCTCCGAGGCCTGGCTCGAAATCGCCCGCGACCTCGGCCGGTTCCGCGGCGACGGGGCGGGCTTCCGCGGCTGGGCGGCGACCATAGCCCGGCACCGCGCCCTGGACCACCTGCGGCGTCAGGACACCAGGCCCCGCGCCCGGCCCTTCGACGCCGAACTGCTGGACCTCCCCGCGGCCGAGGACACCGCCGACCGCGCGCTGGAGGCGCTCGCCACACGACGCGCGCTCTCCCTGATCGCCTCGCTGCCGCCCGACCAGGCGGAGGCGGTCCTGCTGCGCGTCGTCGTCGGGCTCGACGGGGGCTCCGCGGCCCGGGTGCTGGGCAAACGGGCGGGAGCGGTCCGCACGGCGGCGCACCGCGGCCTCAAGCGGCTCGCCAGGCTGCTGTCCTGACCCTTGGTGACCAGCCGGTAACCGCCCCGGGGGCCCTGCGGCCGCCCACCATGCGGCAGTATGGTGCGCGATTCCGAGGGGGAGGCTCGAACGTGGATTTGGCGACCGCGGTACGCGCGGCGCAGGAGGGGGACGAGGACGGCTTCCGGTTCGTGTACCGAGCGGTGCAGCCGCAACTGCTGCAGTACGTACGCTCACTGGTCGGCGCGGGGGACGCCGAGGACGTGGCGTCGGAGGCGTGGTTGCAGATAGCGCGCGACCTGCCGGGCTTCAGCGGCGACGGGGACGCGGTACGCGGCTGGGCCGCCCGGGTCGCCCGCAACCGCGCGCTGGACCACCTGCGGGCGGTGGGCCGCCGGCCGCTGGCCGCCGCCGGCGTGGAGGAACTGGTCGACCGGCCGTCCGTCTCGGACACCGCCGAGGAGGCGGTCGCCGCGGTGGGCACCGGTGCCGCGCTGGCGGCCATCGCGGCCCTTCCCCAGGACCAGGCCGAGGCGGTACTGCTGCGCGTGGTGATGGGCCTGGACTCCCGGTCGGCGGCCGAGGTCGTCGGCAAGAGGCCCGGTGCGATGCGCATGGCCACCAGCCGCGGCCTGCGCCGTCTCGCCGAGCTGCTGGATTCCGACGGCGGCTCGTCGAGTGTGACGTTTTCGGCGCCCCGAACGCTTGAGGACATGAGATGAGCGATAACCGAGGACACGACTGGCTGGACGACGCCACCGCGGAGCGGTTGCTGCGGGGTGCCCACGGTGACGACCCCGCCGGGCGGGCCTGGCGCGACGAGCGTGCCGCCGCCCTCGCGGGGCTGCTGTCCGCCGCCGCGGAGCCCGCGCCCCTCGACCCGGAACGCGAGGAGGCGGCCGTCGCCGCCTTCCGCGCCGCGCGTGACGACCGGGCGCTCACGGCGGACCCCGCGGGCGTCCGCCTGGGCGCGTCCGACGACTGGTCGCCCGGCGCGGGCGCGGGCGGGGTGTCCCGCAGCGTCCGCAACCGCACGGCCCGTCAGACCCGGTCGCTGACCGGGTCGCTGATCGCGACCGCGGCGGTGGCGGGGGTGAGCGTGGCGGCCGCCGCGGGCGCGCTGCCCGCCCTGCTCGGCCACGGCGTCCCGGACCCGACCCCGGTCCACACCCAGGGCGCGGCCACGGCCGCCTCGGACAGCGGTTCGCCGTCCCCGGGCCGTACCGCCCCGCCCGTCTCCTCCCGCCCCGGCTCCGGCAGCGACCGCCCGGCGGGCGGCGCCGGCGGCACCCACGGCACGGTCGTCCCCGGCCGGCCCGCCGGTACGCCGTCCTCCACGGCGCCGGTCACGGCGGCCCTGGACCACAAGGCGCTGTGCCGCGCCTACGCCGCTGCCGGACGGCACCGCAAGGGCGTGGACGAGCAGACCTACAAGCAGCTGCGCACGGCGGCGGGCGGCGGCGGCCAGCAGCAGGTCCGCCGCTACTGTGCCGGACTGCTCGGCTGGAACGCCGGGAACGCCGGGGAGGGCGCGAACGGGGCGAACGGCGGCAAGGCCCGGAGAGGTGACGAGTCGGGCGACAACGACTCGCAGGATGGCCGCGGCCGTTGGAAGAATCGTTCCGGTGGACCCCACCGCCACGGGGGCCGCGCACCGCGCGGCACCGCCGGGGGCCCTCCGGCCTTCCGGGCGGGCCCGTCCGTACCGACGTCCCGCCCGGCGGCGACCTCCCGTCCCGCACCGGCCGACGGGAGGCCGGGACCGCGTTCCGGACACGGCTCGCACGGCTCGCACGGCTCGCGCGGCGCCCACGGGTAGTGACACTTCCGGTGCCGCGGTTCGAGCGGACTGCCCAGCCGTGGGTCCGTGTGGGTGGGACGTGGCGCGGGACGCGTGCAAGTCCCCGGCCTGATTGGCGTTGAGCGGCGGCCATCACCGGAGAGCAGCAGACCGTCCAGGTCCCCTCGTCCTGCATCAGGGCTGTTTCCGCCTAACCGGGTGATTGTCAAGGCGCCGTGTGATCTGGAAAGAAGGGCCCGTACGGCACCGGGGGCGCCACCTGCGGTAGGGGCGCCCCCGGCGAATCGTCCGCGTCAGTCGACTTCGCCGTACTTCACGGGGAAGTCCGGGGGCCAGGGTTGATTGAAGTCGAACAGGGACGGATCCTCGAACTTGACGTGCGCCTCGCGTCACGAGGGATTACCGGAGACGACGAAGCTGTCGCCGCCGGATTCGATCATCCAAGTGACGACCGCCTTTTCCGAAGGGAGGTCATGGCGCTCCTGCAGTACCGCAAATTCGGCCTCGGTCGCTCGCCGAAGGTGAATACCCTTCTCGTAGATGGGCTTGAGCAGCATGAGCGTCACATGGCCGAAGTACACCTCGACGCGCGTGTTTGTATTGTCGACCGCGATGGCATCGCTGCGTAGCATCAGCGTCCGGTGCGACGGCGCGAAGCTGACCACGCGGAACAGTCGCCCCTCGCATACAAAATCCGGCATTCTTTCTTCCTGTTCCTGAGGTCCTCGGGTCACTGCGCCCAGTCCGGTATGGGCATGTCTTTGATGAGGCTCGGCGCGCTGTCACCCGGTTTGGTGAAGTACCAGTCGATGTCCTTGTACTCTCGGGCATCGGTGATCACCTTGAGACGTACAGTCGCCACTTCCCACGCGGTGCCGTTGTTGTTCCCTTTTTTGGCCACGACTTCCCACTTGCCATTCACCAGCGGTCTCCCGCGTTCAATGAGCTTGGTTAGGGCGTCAGCCGCGTTGGTCACCCCGCGGGTGAGTTCCGAGCGGATGGCGTCCACTACGGTTCGGGGCAGGAAGCGCCGCGACTGGAGAGGTGCCCCGCAAGCGCTCCGGGAAGATCGCGACCACCAGACCGATCGCATCCGCCTCGTTGTCGCGTCGCTCGTCCAACGCGGCGGAGCCGCCCGGCCCCGCGGATCCGGGCCTTTCCGTGCCCAGGGGTCCGCACCCGAGCGCGGCCGGGCGGCTCCCCTCTCCCGGCCGCGCTCCCGGGCGCGGCGGGTCCGGGGTGTGACACTTTCGGCCCCCAGGGCGCTTTAACCAGTAGACCGACTGGTCATCGGTCGAGGGGTCGCCCGGTCCCCCCGTATCGGGCCCCCAACGAGGGACGCGGGCGGAGCGCTTTCCCCCCGCTCCGCCCGCGTCCTCACGTACCGCCCCGGGGACGGCGGCGTAGGGTCGATTCCGTGATCTTCCGGATCGAGCGGCACTGCCCGCTCCCCGCCGCCGAGGCCTGGCGCCGGGTCACCGACTGGGAACGCCACGCCGAGCTGGTGCCGTTCACCACCGCCGTCGTGACGGGGGAGCGGTCGTTCACGGCGCGCACCGGGATCGGGCGGGCGGTCGTCGACGACCCCATGGACGTCGTGCGATGGGAGCCGCCGGAGGCGGGCCGTCCCGGGCGCTGCCGGCTGGAGAAGCGCGGCCGGACCGTGCTCGGCTGGGCCGAGATCGAGGTGTGGCCGCGCGAGGGCGGGGGCTCGCGGGTGGTGTGGCGCGAGGAGCTGCGGGTGCGCCCGCTGCCGGGGGTGTTCGACCGGCCCACCGCGTGGGCCGGCCGGTTGCTGTTCGGGCGGGCGCTGGACGGGCTCCTGGCCCGGGCTCACCAGTAGACGACGACCTTGTCGCCGATCCGCACCTGGTCGAAGAGCGCCGAGATCCTGGCCCGGTCGCGCACGTTGACGCAGCCGTGCGAGGCCCCCGCGTAGCCGCGGGCCGCGAAGTCGGCGGAGTAGTGCACCGCCTGGCCGCCGCTGAAGAACATCGCGTACGGCATGGGCGTGTGGTAGATCGTCGACACGTGGTTGCGGCTCTTGGCGAAGACGCTGAAGGTGCCCTCACGGGTGGGCGTGTACTGGGAGCCGAAGCGGACATCCATCGCCGAGACGACCCTGCCGTTCACGACCCAGGCCAGGGTGCGGCTGGTCTTGCTGACGCACAGCACGCGGCCCGTCATGCAGCGCGGGTCCAGCTTGGCCACCGTGTTGGCGGTCGGCGGGTACATGGCGTCGTGGGTGGGCTGCCGGGTGACCGAACGCAGCTTCGCCCAGGTCCTGTCGGTGACGGTGCCCGTGACCGGCAGCTTGTTGCGGGACTGGAAGGCGCGGACGGCGGAGACGGTGACGTCCCCGTAGTAGCCGGTGGGGTTGCGGCCGAAGAAGCCGAGCTGCTTCAGCCGGGCCTGCAGCTCGCGGACCCGGGCGCTGGTGCTGCCCCGCGCGATGACGACGACCGGCCGGGGGGTGCGGTCGGCCTTCGGCTTCTTCGTGGCCGTGGCCGTGGCGGAAGCGGAAGCGGAGGCCGTCGGGGAGGCGGAGCCGGTGGACGGCGCCGTGCTCGGGCTCGTGCTCGCGGAGGGGCTCGCCGTGCCGGCCGAGGCGTCCGGTGCCACGGAGCCCCTGGCGGTGGGCTCGCTCGCCTGGGCCGTGCAGCCGGCGAGGAGGGCCGCGGTGAGAAGCGCGGCGGCCGCTGCCGCCGCGCGCGGTCTTGCGACGGATATGAGTGCCACGTGGTCCCCCTGGTGATGAGTCGGTACACCCTTTGACTGATTTCCCCGGCATGTAGTTGCACCGGCGCGGGCACCGATCGCCGCACACTGAGGAAAGGGGCCCCGAGTCGCTGGAGGCACGAGACATGGCACGCGAGTCCGAATCCGGTCTGCCGATCGAGCCCGTCTACGGCCCCGGTGCCCTGGACGGCTGGGACCCGGCCGAACGGCTCGGTGAGCCGGGCGGCTACCCGTACACCCGCGGCGTCCACCCGGCCATGTACACCACGCGGCCCTGGACGATGCGCCAGTACGCGGGTTTCGGCACCGCCGCCGAGTCCAACGCGCGCTACCGGCAGCTGATCGCCCACGGCACCACCGGCCTGTCCGTCGCCTTCGACCTGCCGACCCAGATGGGCCACGACAGCGACGCGCCCCTCGCCCACGGCGAGGTCGGCAAGGTCGGCGTGGCCGTCGACTCGGTCGAGGACATGCGGGTGCTGTTCGACGGCATCCCGCTCGACCGGGTCTCCACCTCGATGACGATCAACGCGCCCGCGGCCCTGCTGCTCCTGATGTACAAGCTGGTCGGCGAGGAGCAGGGGGTCCCCGCGGACCAGCTCACCGGCACGATCCAGAACGACGTGCTCAAGGAGTACATCGCCCGCGGGACCTACATCTTCCCGCCCAAGCCCTCGCTCCGGCTGGTCGCGGACCTCTTCCGCTACTGCCGCGCCGAGATCCCGCGCTGGAACACCATCTCCATCTCCGGCTACCACATGGCCGAGGCCGGCGCCTCGCCCGCGCAGGAGATCGCCTTCACCCTCGCCGACGGCGTCGAGTACGTCCGTACCGCCAGCGCCGCCGGCATGGACGTCGACGACTTCGCGCCGCGGCTGTCCTTCTTCTTCGTCTCGCGCACGACCCTCCTGGAGGAGGTGGCCAAGTTCCGTGCCGCCCGCCGCATCTGGGCCCGGGTCATGCGCGAGGAGTTCGGGGCGAGGAACCCCAGGTCGCAGATGCTGCGCTTCCACACCCAGACCGCGGGCGTGCAACTCACCGCCCAGCAGCCGGAGGTGAATTTGGTGCGGGTCGCCGTCCAGGGGCTGGCCGCCGTGCTCGGCGGCACCCAGTCGCTGCACACCAACTCCTTCGACGAGGCGATCGCGCTCCCCACCGAGAAGTCCGCCCGGCTCGCGCTGCGCACCCAGCAGGTCCTGGCGTACGAGACCGACGTGACGGCGACCGTGGACCCCTTCGCCGGGTCCTACGTCGTGGAGTCGATGACCGACGCCGTCGAGGCGGCCGCACTGGACCTGATGGCCAGGGTGGAGGAGCTAGGCGGGGCGGTGAGCGCGATCGAACGCGGCTTCCAGAAGGCCGAGATCGAGCGCAACGCGTACCGGATCGCCCGGGAGACCGACTCCGGGGAGCGGGTGGTCGTCGGCGTCAACCGCTTCCGGCTGGCGGAGGAGGAACCGTACGAGCCGCTGCGCGTCGACCCGGCGATCGAGGCGGCGCAGGTGGCGCGGCTGGCCGCGCTGCGGGCCGGGCGCGACCGGCGGGCCGTGGACTCGGCGCTGTCCGCGCTGCGGAAGGCCGCCGAGGGCACGGAGGACGTCCTGTACCCGATGAGGGACGCGCTGCGCGCCCGTGCCACGGTGGGCGAGGTCTGCGACGCGCTCCGCGAGGTCTGGGGGACGTACGTCCCCTCGGAGGTGTTCTGAGTCATCCGGCGAAGCGGGCGAGCCAGGCGGTGACGCGCTCCGGGTCGTGCGTGGCGAGGCCGAGGTAGCCGTCCGGGCGGACGACGAACAGGCCCTCGCCGTACTCCCGGTGGACCGGGTCGCCGGGCCGGGCGCGGTGCGTGCGGACGAAGCCCGGCAGGTCCGCGGGTGGCTCGGCGCCGACCGCCAGCACGGTGAAGTGGGGGCCGCGCAGGACGTCGAAGAGCCGCCGCCCGCCGTCGAGCGGCGCGTCCGGTGCGCGGTCCCCGGCCCGCGGCCCCTCCTCGCCGAGGCCTTCGCGGGTCTCGGCGGTGAGCGGGCCGCCCCGGTAGCCGAGCCCGAGCTGGTGCACCTCGGTGCCGCGCTGGCTGCTCGCGCGGGAGTCGCCGACGGTGCCGCGGTGCAGCCGGGTGCTCATGCCGAGGACGTCCGCCGCGACCGGCCGCCGTTCCCGCTCGTAGCTGTCCAGCAGCGTGTCGTCCGCTCCGTGCCGCAGCACCTGGCCGAGTTTCCAGCCGAGGTTGTAGGCGTCCTGGACACCGGTGTTGAGGCCCTGGCCGCCGGCGGGGGAGTGGATGTGGGCGGCGTCGCCCGCGAGCAGCACCCGGCCGTCCCGGAAGCGGTCGGCGAGGGCCGCGCGCGGCCGGAAGTCGGAGGTCCACATGACCTCGCGGACGTCGCCGGCCGTGAGGTGGGTGCGCTGCTCCACGAGCTTGCGCACGCCGTCCGGTGAGGTGTCGGGGCGCTCCGCGTCGTCCGGGTAGGTCGCGACGAGCTGGACGTCCTCGGTGGTGCCGCCCAGGGGGAAGGCGACCAGACCGCTCCGGTCCCGGCCCCGCCACACGTGGATGTGGTCGCGGTCCAGGCCGCTCAGGCGCACGTCGGCGACGAGCATCGGGGCGGGGTCGACGGTCTCGCCGCGCATCGCGACGCCGAGCAGCCCGCGGACGGTGCTGCGGCCTCCGTCGGCGGCGACCAGGTAGGACGCCCGCAGGGCCGTACCGTCGGCCAGCTCGGCCGTCACGCCGTCGGCGTCCTGGGCGACGCCGGTCAGCCCGGCGCCGAACCGGACGGAGCCGCCGAGTTCCCGCAGCCGTGCGTGCAGGATCTCCTGGGTGCGCCACTGGGCGAGCATCCACGTCGTGCCGTAGGGGGCGGCGGGGGTGGCCGGGACCCGCTCGAACATGTCCCAGTCGTGGACCGGGCGGCCGTCCTGCCAGAGCCGTCCCTGCGGGTAGGGGGTGCCGGCGGCCAGCACGGTCCCGATCACGCCGAGGTCGTCCAGGACCTCCAGCGAGCGGGGCTGCAGCCCCTTGCCGCGGGAGCCGGGGAAGAGCCCGTCGGAGCGCTCCAGCACGAGCGCGGGCACGCCGCGCCGGGCGAGGTCGACGGCGAGGACCAGGCCGGTGGGGCCGGCTCCCACGATCAGGACGCCGGTTTCCTTAACGCTGTTAAGTCCCATGACCCGAGGGTCTCCTTAACGGTGTTAAATTGTCAAGGGGCACCGACGGACGGACAGGATGGGCACGTGGCAGCGACGCGACTGGACCGCGACAAGGTGGTGGAGACCGCCCTCGGCCTGCTGAACGAGGAGGGGCTGGAAGGGCTGACCCTGCGCCGGCTCGCCAAGGAGCTCCAGGTACAGGCACCCGCCCTGTACTGGCACTTCGCCAACAAACAGGCCCTGCTCGACGCCATGGCCACCCGCATGCTGCGGCAGATGCTGGAGAGCGGCACGGGCCAGGAGGTGCCCGGCTCCGACTGGCGGGACTGGATCACCGCCGCCTGCCGCGGCACCCGCCGGGCACTGCTGGCCTACCGCGACGGCGCCAAGGTCTTCAGCGGCACCCACCTCACCGACGACAGCCACGCGGGAGCCCTGGAACGCTACCTGGGCGGCTTCGTCGAACAGGGCTTCCGCCTCGAGGACGCCCTCGACGCGTGGTTCACCGGGTACACCTTCACCATCGGCTTCGTGATCGAGGAGCAGGCCGTGCAGCCGCTGCCCGGCCGGCGCGACCCGCGCTACGACGCCGACGAGCGGCAGGCCCGGCTCGGGGGCGACTTCCCGCTGGTGGGAGGGGCCGGACGGGAGATGTTCGACCACTACGAGGCACGCTTCGAGACCGGCCTGCGGATCCTCGTCGCGGGCATCGCCGCGACCCTCGCCCCGGACCCCGCACGGTAGCCCGCGTCGTCACACGCCCGACGCGGCGTGCGGCCCGGTCCCTCCGGCGGCCCGCGTGCGCAGGGGCCGGCGCGGTGGTCCGCGCCGGCCCCTGGTGTCGTTGACGGCCGCGGTCAGCGGCGCGACGCGACCCGCTTGATCCGCCGCGCGACCCGGCGCACGGCCGGGTTGGCCGGCAGGAACGCCAGCTGGGACGGCACCGCCCCCGGCAGCCCCAGCGACGCCAGCCGGCGCCGCTTGAAGTAGCGCCAGGTGCCGGCGTCCAGGCCGTCGGTCAGGTGGCGTACCGCGTCGTCCCGCAGGTGCGCGTACGTCTGGGGCTGCATGCAGTAGCCCACGGCGCGCACCAGGGAGGCCAGCTCGCGTTCGACCCGCTCCGCCGTCGGCGGCCGCCAGGCCCGCACCGCCTGCGGGTCCTCCAGGTCCGGCAGGAGGCGGTCGGCGATCGTGACGGGCACGCGGTTGCTGTTCGGGTACGGCGACAGCCGCTCCAGCACCAGCTCCGTGCCCACCCGGGCGACCGGCAGCCCGTACACCGCGGACGCGGTGAACAGTGCGGTGGAGAAGCAGCCGGCGACCAGCCGCGGCCGGGCCCGCAGGAAGAGGACCTCGGCGAGCTCGGACGCCCCGGCCACGGTCAGCTCCGCGCCCAGGGCCTCCGCCTCCCGCTCCAGCCGCCGCGACCAGTGGACGGGCGCCGTCGGGTGCGGCTTGAAGACCACCGTCCGGTGACCCGCCGCGACGGCTCCGCGCACCATGCGGACGTGCAGCTCCTCCTCCTCGTCGGCGGTGAGGACGTCCAGCGCCGACAGGTACTGGCCGAGCAGCAGCGCGCCGTCCTCGGGGAGCGGTGCCGGGGCCGTGTCGTGCTCCGCGATCCCCGCGAGGACCGCGGTGAAGGCGTCCGCGGGGACGAGCCCGGCGGGGACGTCGTGCTCCGACAGCAGCAGCGGCCGCAGCCCGGGGACCAGGTCCAGGTGCAGCACCCGGTCGACCCGGGTCGTGACCAGCGGGTCCAGCTTGTCCCGGGTCGGGCCGTAGACCATGAGGCCGTCGGCGTACACCCCGACGGGCGCGCCCGGGAAGACGTTCACCAGCGCCAGGGCCGGCTCGACGTGCAGGGACTCGACGACCAGCTCGACCTCGTCCTGGCCCAGGCCCCACAGCCGCCGCAGGTGGCGCTCCCACAGCGGTACGTCCTCGGGGCGGGGCGACCAGCCCGACGGGTGCAGCGGGGCGATCGTGTCGTTCCACGAGAGCACCCGGTCGAAGCGGGAGCGCAGCGCCCCGAAGCCGGGGGCCGTGTCCAGCGCCGGCGAGATCTCGGGGACGGCGGCGTTGTTGCTGACCAGCAGCAGCCTGCGGTCGGCCGGGGCGAACAGCCCGGCGTCCAGCGCGGCCGCCACCGTGGCGGCGCCGAACAGCGTCGACGCCAGGAACAGCTGGGTGCGGGGCATCAGGCCGCCACCGCCCCGGCGACGGCGAGCCGCCTGCGCGTCCTGCGCAGCAGCACGCTGCGCTTCATGTCCATCGAGTCCAGCGCCTCGTTCAGGATGTCCTGCGGCATCTGCTTCAGGGCCGCCGCGCTCAGCGCCTTCAGCCTGCGCGCGACCCGGGGCTCGTAGCGGCCCATGGCGCCCAGGTGGTGCGCGATCACCGCGCAGTAGGTGCGCACCGCCTTGGGCAGGAAGCGGTCCGCGTCGGGGTCCGCCGCGGTCTCGGCGAGGACCTGGTCGAAGGAGCGGATGAAGTCCAGCTGCCGGACGTCGCCGATCTGCGTGAGCGAGGTGGCCACCCCGCGCCGGTAGAAGACGCCCAGCAGGCCGACCACCGCGAAGGACTTCGCCTCGCGGTGCAGCCGCCAGATCCACGGCCGGTCCTCGGCGGTGCGCAGCCCGTCGGGGAAGTGCAGCAGCCCCGCGTCGACCAGCCGCCGGTGGTAGATGCCGGCCCAGGCGTACGGGTAGTCCACCGAGGTCGTGCGGTCGGCCGGGAGGATCGCCTGGCGCGGGTCGAGGGCGACCCCGCGACGGCCGTGCGGCACCCGGGCGACGGTGCGCCGGCGCCCGTACGAGACGACGTGGTCGGTGCGCACGAAGTCGGTGCCGAGGGTCTCGATGGCCTCCAGCAGGCGCGGGAGGTAGCCCTCGGCCAGCCAGTCGTCGCCGTCCAGGAAGGTCAGGTACTCGCCCCGGGCGGCGTCGATGCCCGTGTTGCGGGCGGTGGCGAGCCCGCCGTTGCGCTCGTGGGAGACGAGTATCGCCCCGGGCAGGTCGGGCAGCGCGCGCTCGAGGATCCCGGGGGTGTCGTCCGTTGCGCAGTCGTTCACGAGAATGAACTCGAAATCCGCGCGGGCATTCGCGCGGAGGCTCCTCAACATGTCAGGAGCAAAAGCCTGCACGTTGTAGAACGGGACGATGACGGAGAGCTTAACCACGTCGCGCACCCTATGGGGTGGCTCGTCCCCCGCCCTGACGCCTCCCCCACCCCGAGGTGAACGGGAGATGTCGGAACCGTGAATCCGGTGCCGGGGGCGGCCGATTCTTCATTCGGCGGCGTGTTGTTAACCGTCCGTTGGCGTTGCGTTGGAGACCCGCTCGGAATGCATTCCTACCGTCTGCGGCGTGCCAGCAAGTACCGCCGACCCGATGAGGGTCACCGTCCTCGCCGACTCGGACACCCGATGGAAATGGGGTGCGCTGACGGCGCGCCGCATCGCCCCGGAGGCGCGGCTCGACGCCCGCCTGCTCCGTGGCCGGGCGACCCCGACCGAGCGCCAGCTCGCGGAGGTCGGCATCCCCGCGGACTCGATGCGCGAGGTCACCGCGGCACAGTTCCTGGCCGGGACCTCCCGTGACACGGCGGACGTGGTCGTGCTCTCCTGCGTCGGCGGCTCCGTCCAGGCCATGCTGCACGGACTCGCCCGCGCGTGGCAGGGCACCCCCCGCCGTCCGGTCGTCGTGACCGGCTACGTCGGGGTCGTCTACGAGAAGCTCGCCGACGGGCTCCTGCTGCGGGCCGGTGCCGACGCGGTGCTCGCCAACAGCGCCCACGACGCGCGGCGCTTCCGCGAGGTCTACGAGGGCGTCGGCACGGACGCCGGGGCGATCGTCGAGACCGCCCTGCCCTTCCTGGAGGGCAAGCCCTACGAGTCCTCCGCGGACCGCCCCTTCACCGTGGTCTTCGCCGTCCAGCCCTCCGTGCCGGACAGCCGCAAGGACCGTACGTACCTGCTGCGCCGCGCGGTGGACCACGCGCGCTTCCACCCGGAGCGCGAGGTCCTGGTCAAGCTGCGCAGCAAGCCCGGTGAGCACACCACGCACATCGAGGAACAGCCGTACCAGAAGCTGGTGTCCAAGCTGGACCCGCCGAAGAACCTCAAGCTCGTCTACGGGCACATGGGCGAGGTCCTGGACCGCACCGACCTGCTGGTCACGGTGAGCTCGACGGCGGCGCTGGAGTCCATGCACCGCGGCATCCCCACGGCCGTCCTCACCGACCTCGGCATCCGCGAGGCGCTGGGCAACCACCACTTCCTCGGTTCCGGCGCCTACGCCTCCTGGGACCAGATCGACTCCGGCGACGTGCCGAGGGTGCACCCCGAGTGGGCCCGCGCCCAGGGCATCGCCTCCGGTGGCGACCCCTTCCGGAGCGTGCGCGAGCGCGTCACGGCACTGGCCGCCGCCCCCGTGCTCCCGCCGCTGGCGCCGTACTACACGACCACCACCGCGCCCGGTTACCTGCCCGGCGTCCTCGCCCGCCACGGCCTCGACCCCAAGGGCGAGCCCCTGCCGGGCGCCGCGACCGAGCCCACCGAGCCCAGTCCGCTGCGCCGGGCCGTGCGCGACATCGCGCGCAACTCCGCGCGTGCCGCGTACCGCCAGGGCGTGCAGCGCGTCGCGCCCGTGATCCGCAGGTGGGGGCAGCTGTGAACCCGCACCCCAAATCGCAAGGAGCCACCATGCCAACGGTGTTGGCCGTCATTCCCGCCCGCGGCGGCTCGAAGGGCGTACCCGGCAAGAACCTGGCCACGGTCGGCGGCGTGCCGCTGGTCGCCCGCGCCGTGCGGGCCTGCACCGAGGCGGACCTGGTCACCGACGTCGTCGTCTCCACCGACGACCCCGCCATCGCCGACGCGGCCCGCACCGCCGGCGCCGAGGTCGTCCTGCGACCGGCCGCCATCGCCGGGGACACCGCGACCAGCGAGGCCGCGGTCCTGCACGCGATGGACGCGCACGAGGCGATGACCGGCCGCGGCGCCGACGTGGTGCTGCTCGTCCAGTGCACCAGCCCGTTCATCACCACCGAGGACGTCAACGGCGTGGCCGCCGCGGTCGTCGAGGACGGCGCGGACACCGCCGTGACCGTGGCCCCCTTCCACGGCTTCATCTGGCGCGACGCCGCCGACCAGATCGGCGCCGCCGCCGCCGCGGCCGCCGACGAGGCCGCCGAGGGCGGCCGGGCCCGTACGACGGTGGCCGCCGCGACCGGCGGCTACGGCGTCAACCACGACAAGGCCCACCGCCCGCGCCGCCAGGACCGGCCGCAGGACCTGCTGGAGACCGGCGCCGCCTACGCGATGCGCGTCCCGGGCTTCCGCGAGGCCAAGCACCGCTTCTTCGGCCACACCGCGCTGGTGCGCACCGACCCGGCCAAGGTCCTGGAGGTCGACGAGCCGGACGACCTGGCCCGCGCCCGCGCCCTGGCCCCGCTGCTCGACCCCGCCGCGGATGCCGCAGCCGAGGCGCCGGCGCGCCCGACCCGCGACGACGTCGACGCGGTCGTACTCGACTTCGACGGCACCCAGACCGACGACACGGTGCTGGTCGACTCCGAAGGACGCGAGGCCGTCACCGTGCACCGCGGTGACGGACTCGGGATCGCCGCCCTGCGCGACAACGGCCTGCCCGTCCTGATCCTGTCCACGGAGACCAACCCGGTCGTCGCCGCGCGGGCCCGCAAGCTCAAGGTCCCCGTGCTCCACGGCATCGACCGCAAGGACCTCGCACTCAAGCAGTGGTGCGAGGAGCAGGGAATCGCCCCCGAGCGGGTCCTGTACGTCGGCAACGACGTCAACGACCTCGGCTGTTTCGCGCTCGTCGGCTGGCCCACGGCCGTCGCCAACGCGCACGACATCGTCAAGGACGCCGCCCGCTCCATCACCGCAACGCCCGGAGGAAGCGGAGCTATCCGCGAGATCGCCTCGTGGATCCTCGGCCCCTCACTTTCCCGAAGGGAACTCTCGCAGTGACCACCACCAACGCCCGCCTTCGTCCGATCGGCGACCGCCTGGTCGGCCCCGGCCAGCCCGTCTACGTCACCGGCGAGATCGGCATCAACCACAACGGCTCCCTCGAGGACGCCTTCGCCCTGATCGACGCGGCCGTGGAGGCCGGCGCCGACGGTGTGAAGTTCCAGAAGCGCACTCCGGAGATCTGCACCCCGCGCGACCAGTGGGACATCGAGCGCGACACCCCCTGGGGCCGCATGACCTACATCGACTACCGCCACAAGGTGGAGTTCGGTGAGGACGAGTACCGCGCGATCGACGAGTACTGCACCAAGAAGGGCATCGACTGGTTCGCCTCCCCGTGGGACGTCCCCTCGGTCGCGTTCCTGGAGAAGTTCGAGAACGTCCGGGTCCACAAGGTCGCCTCGGCCTCGCTGACCGACGACGAGCTGCTGCGCGCCCTGCGCGCCACCGGCAAGACGGTCATCCTCTCGACCGGCATGTCGACCCCGAAGCAGATCCGCCACGCGGTGGAGGTGCTCGGCAGCGAGAACATCATCCTGTGCCACGCCACGTCGACCTACCCGGCGAAGCACGAGGAGCTCAACCTGCGGATGATCAACACCCTGCAGAACGAGTTCCCGAACGTGCCGGTCGGCTACTCCGGCCACGAGATCGGCCTGCAGACCACCCTCGCGGCCGTCGCCCTGGGCGCCGTCTTCGTCGAGCGCCACATCACCCTCGACCGTGCCAACTGGGGCTCGGACCAGGCCGCCTCCGTCGAGCCGCAGGGCCTGGACCGCCTGGTCCGCGACATCCGCATCATCGAGCAGGCGCTCGGCGACGGTGTCAAGAAGGTCTACGAGGGCGAGCTCGGCCCGATGAAGAAGCTGCGCCGCGTGCCCGGCGTCATCGCCGAGCAGGAGGCGGCCCAGGCGGCCGCCGCCGCCGAGGCCGAGACGGTGTCGGCCTGACCCATGGGCGACAGCGGCACTCTGGCACTCGTAGAGAGCCCCGTTCAGCTGCTCAACGTGCTGGAGTGGGCGCATGTTCACCCGCCCGCGGTGCCCACACCGCGGCCCGGGACGGTCACGGCCGTCCCGGGCCCGGTGGCGTCCGGGCGGCCGCTCACCATCGTCGCCCTCGCCCCGCGTGACCCCATGACGCGTGGCCAGCTCCGTCGCATGACGGAACTGGCGATGGACGAGGGCATCACCGTGCGCTGGTGCGAGGCCCGCTCCTCCCGGGGCTCGTTGCTGCGCACCGCCGCCGATCTGACGCCGGCCCTGCGGGCCGCGCGTCGGATCGTCCTGGGTGACCCCTTCTCCCGGCTGGTGCAGGTGCTCCTGCCGCTCAGCCGGGCGAAGGAGATCACCGTCGTGGACGACGGCACGGCGACCATGGAGTTCACCGAACTCCTCACCCGGGGTGCCCGGCTCGTCCGCTGGCACCGCAGCGGCCGCCGGCTCTCGCCGGCGGACGCGGCCTTCGGCGTCTTCGCCTCGGCTGCCCGGCGCCGTCTCACCCCCGGCGCCGGAAGGCGCGTCGAGCTGTTCAGCTCGATGCCCGCCTCGCCTCCCCCCGGGATGGCGTTGCGGACCAACCGCTTCGCCTGGACCCGGGCGCGGTTCGGGCCGCCCAGGGTCAGCGCCGGCACCGACATCGTCGGCACCTCCCTGGTGGAGACCGGGGTCGTCGATCCCGAGCGCTACCTGACCGCCGTCGCGGCCCTGGCCCGGGCGCACGGCGCCACCCGCTACTTCGCGCACCGCCGGGAGAGCGCCGACAAGCTGCACCGGCTGTCGGTGGAGACCGGGCTGCAGATCGTGCGGCCCGACCTGCCGTTGGAGCTGATCGCGCGTCGTGGCCCGATCGGCCACACGATCCTGAGCTTCCCCTCCACGGTCGTGCACACCCTGCCGCTCGCCCTGGAGGGTACCGGCGTCAGGATCACGGTCTGCGACGTCGACCCGGAGTGGCTGACCGACAAGGCCTCGCCCCGGGCCCAGAGCTTCCTGTCCGGGATCACGGGCAGCGCCCGCGACCTGCACGGCCTGGCCTCGGTGGCCTCGGGCACGGTCCCGGTCAACTGAACCCGGCTCGCCGGCTTCAGTCGACCGGAACCGCCGGGGGGTCAGTGCGTGACGGAGACGACCTCCATCTCCGTCGGCAGGCTGCCGCTGCTCAGCTGGGCGGCCAGCCGGCCGGCGGAGCTGCGGGTGTAGTTGCCGGTGATGACGGCTGTGCCGCCGGTGATGGCCGAGTTGACCAGCGGCGCCGACAGCACGGCGCCGTCGAGCACCATCGCGCACTGGTTGGCCGGGCTCAGCCGGGACGCCAGGCTCCTGGTGAGGTCGGCGAACTTCCGCGCGCCGCCGCTGCCGAAGGTCAGCCGGACCTGCCAGCCGGCGGCGTTCTGCGTGTCCAGCACGGCCTCCGCGTCACTGATGTCGGTGCCGCCCAGGGCCACCGGCCCGAGCAGGTACTTCGCCCAGGCACCGCTCTCGGCCCGCTCGGCGCAGGCGACGGCCCGGTCCGTGGCGCCCCGCCGGTGCTCGGCCCGCTGGGCCGGCACCGAGCAGTCCAGGGCGGCGTACTCCGCGCTGCCGGGCGCCGAGGTGCCACCGGAGCCGCCCGTCGACCCCGGCGGTGGCGCGGGCGAGCCGCGGCCGGAGGCCTCCAGCATCACCACCGGCCGGAAGACCAGGACCGCGGGCTTCCCCAGCGAGGCGATCTCCCACTCGCTCCCCCCGCGCAGGGAGACCGTGACCCGGCCCGCGTCGGCCTCCGCGGTGACGTCCTCGTAGCCGAAGCCCTCCGCGCGCTGCGCCATGAGGCCGGCGATCTGCCGCAGCCGTGCCGCGTCCACGGGCTCGCGCGGGGCGAACACGGCCGTCGTACGCGGTCCTTCGGCGGACCCGCCCGACCCCTCTCCCGCGCCCGGCAGCGAGCACGCCGACGCCATCGCGGCGCAGCACAGCGCCATCGCCGCCGCCGACCGTCCACGGTGCGGCCGCTCACCCACCGGTGACCGCCCGTACGCTCTCGTGGACCGCGGTGACCAGCCCGGTGAGCGCGGTGGCGTCGCCGACGAGGGCCCGCAGCCGGGTCAGCCGCTCGCCCACCCGGCGCCCGTCCACACCCCCGCCGTCCGCGCCGTACGCCGCCGTTTCCGCGGAGGCGCCCGCGCTCCCGGCGCCCGGGTATCGCGATGTCACACGCCCCACCCCCATTCCCCTCGTCACACCAGTCTGGAGGCCGGTGACAAGCTCCCGAAAGGCGTGGCAAGGGTGAAAACCGGCCGCGCCGGGGCGCGTTGAAGTGCGGGGGCGCGCAAGAGCGCGTGAGCCGGCGGCTGGTGTCGTTCCGCTCACCGCAAGATCCACTTCACCGAGCGGTCACCCGAACCCGGTTGTCTTGATCCATGGCAACGGCACCGAGGTCCGCGCCGCGCATCGCGGTCCTCGCGGACAGCGCGCTCGACGGTGACTCCCGGGCGCACCGCGTCGCCGCCGCCGCGGCCGCGGCGGGGTACGACGTCACCCTCATCGGCCGCGCCGCCGACGCACCGGTCACCGGCGCCGGCACCGCGCCCGCCGGGGTGCGGCTGATCCGTGTGACCGTCGCCGAGACGCTCCACCGCAGGCGGCTGCAGCGCCCCCGTCCGGGCCTGCGGCACGTCCTGGCCTACCGCAGCGCCGACGCCCACGCCTACCGCACCGCGCTGCTCGCCGCCCACGCGTCCCTGCTGGCCTCGCGCGGGGCCGAACTGGATGTGATCCACCGCCCTTTACCGCTGAAGGCCGCCGCCCGCCTGGTCCACGCGGGCGGGCGGTTCCGGCACGTGCTGCGCCGGGCCTGGACGGCGGTGCGCTCGGCGCAGTACCGCGCCGCGGTCCGCCGCCGCGCCACTCCCGGCGGTTCCCTCGAAGGGGCCGCCGCCACCGCGACCCGGCTGCTGCTCGGCAAGCGCTGCTGGCGCCGGCTCGACCCGCTCCTGCTCGACCTGGAGATCGCCTACGGCCCGGTCCTCGACGAACTGCGCCCGCACCTCGTGCACGCCCTGGGCCACCGCACCTTGGGCACCGCCGTGCGGGCCGCGATGCGCGCCGAGGGCACCGGGCACCGGGTGGAGGTGGTCTGGGACACCACCGCCAAGGCCGAGGCCACCCGGCGCGCCGCCCTCGCCCGGGACGCCCACGAGCGCAGCTACGTACCGCTCACCGACGGCGTGGTCACCGTCGCCGACACCTACGCCGACCGCCTCCGCGAGCGTCACCGGCTGCCCGCGCGCCCGGCCGTCGCCCGCAACACCCCGCCGCACGAGCCGCCGCCCTCCCCGCCGCCTCCCGGCGTCCGCGACCGCTGCCACCTCGCCCCCGAGGTCCCGCTGCTGGTCCACAGCGGCTCCGCCGGCCCCGCCGGCGGCCTGCTCACGGTCGTCGACGCGCTGCCCAAGCTGTACGACCTGCACGCCGCGCTGATCGTCCCCGACCCGGACGACCCCTGGATCCGCACCCTCACCGGCCGCGCCGCCGAGCTGGGTGTGGCCCGCCGGCTGCACGTGCTGCCCTACGTGCCGCCCGCGGAGATCCCGCGCTTCCTGTCCTCGGCCGACATCGGCGTGCTCCCCATGCACCGCCTCCCCGACCGGCAGGTCGCGCTCCCGGCCCGCTACTTCGAGTACGCGCACGCCCGGCTGCCCGTGGTGGTCAGCGACGTCCGCGTGCTGGCCCGCCCGACCCTGGAGATCGGCAACGGAGAGGTCTTCCGCTCCGGGGACACCGCCGACTTCGTCCGTGCCGTGGGCGCCGTGCTCACCAATCCGCGCCGCTACCGCAAGGCGTACGAGCGCGGGGACGTCCTGCGCGAGTGGTCCTGGCAGAAGCAGTCCGAGCCGCTCCTCGACCTCTACGCCCGCCTCCTGGGCCCCCGCCGTCCCTCCCCGGAGCTGTCCGCCTCCGAGGCACCCGTCGCCCTGGCCTGAACCGTCACGGAGTGTCGCTGCGCACCCTCGCTCCGGGTCGCCCACGGGTTGCGGCGAGGCCGGCTGGGCCGTTCCGGGCCGCTCACAGGGCGTTGCCTCGCGGCCTGGCGATCGTTGCGCCACTATGGAGTGGCGAGGGATAAACCAGGTTGATACCCCTGTACGGGGCGGGGTACGCGCCGAACGGGGGAGTTTTTCTTCCTCGCGCGGCATGAATTTACGGCGATGTAGTGATCGGGAGCACAGATGCGGTCTAGCCTGTCGGAGGTGAACGACTCAGCCTCCGAACCCTCCGAAAATCCCGTGCCAGTGGCGCCCACAGTTCCCGCCGCACCCGAAGGTGCGCTGCTGGGCGTACTGCCCGAGCGCCTCCGGGTCGAGCTCGTGGCGTTCCGGCGGGACCTGCACATGAACCCCGAGCTGGGCCGGCAGGAGTTCCGTACCACCGCCGCGATCAAGGCCCGCCTGGAGCAGGCCGGCCTGCGGCCGCGCGTGATGCCCGGCGGTACCGGTCTGCTGTGCGACATCGGCGCCACCGACCCGGAGCGTCCGCGACTGGCGCTGCGCGCGGACCTCGACGCGCTGCCGATCCCGGACACCAAGCGGGTGGAGTACCGCTCGACCGTGCCCGGCCGGGCGCACGCCTGCGGCCACGACGTGCACACCACGGTGGTGCTCGGCGCCGGCCTGGTGCTGGCGGAGCTGGAGCGCGAGGGCAAGCTGAGGCGTCCGGTACGGCTGGTGTTCCAGCCGGCCGAGGAGGTCATGCCGGGCGGCGCGCTGGACGCCATCAAGGCGAACGCGCTGGACGGCGTGGGCCGGATCCTGGCCCTGCACTGCGACCCGAAGGTGGAGGTCGGCCGGATCGGGCTGCGCCAGGGGCCGATCACCTCGGCCGTGGACCGGCTGGAGCTCTCGCTGGACGGCGCGGGCGGCCACACGGCCCGCCCCCACCTCACCACCGACCTGGTGACGGCCGCCGCCAAGATGGCCACCGAGCTGCCGGCCGTGCTGGCCCGGCGGATCGACCCCCGCTCCGGGATGAGCATCGTGTGGGGCCGCATCGAGGCCGGCCACGCGGCCAACGTCATCCCGCAGCACGCCGAGCTGGAGGGCACGGTCCGCTGCCTGGACCTGAACGCCTGGCACGAGGCCCCCGACCTGGTCCATGAGGTGATCGACCAGGTGGCCGCCATGTACCGGGCCAAGTGGGAGCTGACCTACCACCGCGGCGTGCCGCCGGTGGTGAACGAGGCGGACTCGACCGAGCTGCTGCGCGACGCCATGACGGCCCGCTACGGCGCGCACACCGTCGAGGACACGGAGCAGAGCCTCGGCGGCGAGGACTTCTCCTGGTACCTGGAGCAGGTCCCGGGGGCGCTCGCGAGGCTGGGCGTACGGCCCGTCGGGGACACGGCGAAGCGTGATCTGCACCAAGGTGATTTCGACGTCGACGAGGGCGCGATCACGGTCGGCGTGGAGCTCTTCACCTCCGCTGCGCTGCTCGCATGACGGTGGGTGACCCGGCCGACACGGCCGGGTCACCTGGCCGAAATGCGACGATCCGATAACGGGCGGCCAACCCCCCTTTACCTGACATCTACGCGCGTTAAGCTCCGGTTAAGCCAGCGCCGGACGGGGCGCTCAGAGTTGAAGGGGTACCCTCTTGCGCCGGGTAACCAAGATCGCCGCCGCGGGTATAGCCTCCGCGGCTCTCGCGCTCACTGCGACCGCTTGCGGCAGCAGCTCCAAGGACAGTGACACCACCAGCGGCAGCAGCGACAGCAGCAAGCTGAAGGTCGGCGTCGCCTACGACGTGGGTGGCCGTGGTGACCACTCGTTCAACGACTCCGCCGCCGCGGGCCTGGACAAGGCGAAGGCCGACTTCGGCGTCGAGGTGAAGGAGCTGACCGCCAAGACCTCGGACACCGAGGCCGACCGCGAGCAGCGCCTGGAGGACCTG
Organism: Streptomyces sp. NPDC111520; assembly: GCF_055635295.1. Taxonomy (NCBI): domain Bacteria; kingdom Bacillati; phylum Actinomycetota; class Actinomycetes; order Kitasatosporales; family Streptomycetaceae; genus Streptomyces; species Streptomyces sp. NPDC111520. Next base: position 157,611 of record NZ_JBVKBW010000015.1, read on the forward strand.
GCCGACGCGGGTTACAACCCGGTCATCGGTGTCGGCTTCGCGTACGCCGAGTCCATCACGGCCGCGGCCAAGAAGTACCCCAAGACGACCTTCGCGATCGTCGACTCGGTCGTCGACGCCAAGAACGTCGACAGCATCGTCTTCACCGAGGAGCAGAGCTCCTACCTCGCCGGTGTCGCCGCCGCCCTGAAGACCAAGGACAACAAGGTCGGCTTCATCGGTGGCGTGGACATCCCGCTGATCAACAAGTTCGAGGCCGGCTTCCGCCAGGGCGTCGAGGCGACCAACCCGAAGGTCAAGGTCACCACCCAGTACCTGACCCCCGGCTCGGACATCTCCGGCTTCTCCGACCCCGCCAAGGGCAAGGCCGCCGCGCAGGGCATGCTGGACAACGGCATCGACGTGATCTACTCGGCCGCCGGCTCCTCCGGCAACGGCGCCATCGAGGCCGTCGCCGGCAAGTCCGGCACCTGGGCGATCGGTGTCGACTCCGACCAGCACGAGCAGCCCGGTCTGGCGAAGTACAAGGACTCGATCCTGACCTCCGCGCTGAAGAACGTGAACGTCGCGGTCTACGAGGCGGTCAAGTCGGTCAAGGACGGTGCCCCGCTGACCGGCACCAACGCCTACGACCTGGCCAAGGACGGTGTCGGCCTGTCCACCAGCGGTGGCTTCATCGACGACATCAAGTCCCAGCTGGACGAGGCCAAGACCAAGATCGTGAGCGGCGAGATCAAGGTCAAGACGACCGTCAAGTGACGTCCGGTCTCTCATGAGCGCCGGGCGCGAGGCTCGGGAGGGGACAGCCCAGGCTCCCCCCTTCCCGGGCCTCGCGCCTGCGTTCAGCCGGGTGTCGCGCACGCGGTATCCGTTGTGACTCATCCCCTTATGGATCTGGCAACGCTACGCGTGTAGAAGCCCCTCCTCGCGATACGTTCGCCACACCCCGCCCACCCCGCTCTTTTCCGCGAGGAGAGTGCGCCATCGACGCGTCCAGCCCCCCCAGCCAGAACGCCGTGGAGCTCCGCGGCATCACCAAGCGATTCCCAGGCGTCGTGGCCAACCACGACATCGACATCACGGTTCGCCGTGGCACGGTGCACGCCCTCGTGGGCGAGAACGGCGCCGGCAAGTCGACGCTGATGAAGATCCTCTACGGCATGCAGAAGCCGGACGAGGGCACCATCACCGTCGACGGCGACCGGGTCACCTTCCACGACCCGGGCGACGCCATCGCCCGCGGCATCGGCATGGTGCACCAGCACTTCATGCTCGCCGACAACCTCACCGTCCTCGAGAACGTCGTCCTCGGCAGCGAGAAGCTGTACGGCATCGGCGGCAGGGCCCGGGCGAAGATCAAGGAGATCTCGGACGCCTACGGCCTCGGAGTGCGCCCGGACGTCCTGGTGGAGGACCTCGGTGTCGCCGACCGTCAGCGCGTCGAGATCCTGAAGGTCCTCTTCCGCGGCGCCCGTACGCTGATCCTCGACGAGCCGACCGCGGTCCTCGTCCCGCAGGAGGTCGACGCGCTCTTCGACAACCTGCGCGAGCTCAAGGCCGAGGGCCTGACGGTCATCTTCATCTCCCACAAGCTGGGCGAGGTGCTCTCCGTCGCCGACGAGATCACCGTCATCCGCCGGGGCACCACGGTCGGTTCCGCCGACCCGGCGACCACGACCCCCAAGCAGCTCGCGGAGCTGATGGTCGGCAGCGAGCTGCCGTCGCCGGAGACCCGCGAGTCCACGGTCACCGACGTCCCGATGCTGACCGTCGACGGTCTGCACCTGTCGGAGACCGACCTGGAGGGCATCGAGCGGGTCGTCCTGGACCGGATCTCCTTCACCATCCACAAGGGCGAGGTCCTCGGCATCGCGGGTGTCGAGGGTAACGGCCAGGCGGAACTCGTCGAGGCGATCATGGGCATCCTGCCGCCCGACGCGGGCCGGATCGGCCTGGACGGCGACGAGATCACCCAGCTCTCGACCCGCAGGCGCCGCGAGGGCGGCATCGGCTACATCCCCGAGGACCGGCACCGGCACGCGCTGCTGCTGGAGGCCCCGCTCTGGGAGAACCGCATCCTGGGCCACGTCACCGAGCGCCCCAACAGCAAGGGCGGCTTCCTCGACCCGGCCGCGGCCCGCCGCGACACCGAGCGGATCGTGCGCGAGTACGACGTCCGCACCCCCGGCATCGAGGTGACCGCCGCGTCCCTGTCCGGCGGCAACCAGCAGAAGCTGATCGTCGGCCGTGAGATGAGCCACCGGCCCAAGCTGCTGATAGCCGCGCACCCCACCCGGGGCGTGGACGTCGGCGCCCAGGCCCAGATCTGGGACCAGATCCGCGAGGCCCGGCGCGAGGGCCTGGCCGTGCTGCTGATCTCCGCCGACCTGGACGAGCTGATCGGCCTGTCCGACACCCTGCGCGTCATGTACCGCGGCCGCCTGGTCGCCGACGCCGACCCCGCCACCATCACCCCGGAGGAGCTGGGCTCCGCGATGACCGGCGCGGCCGCCGGCCATCTCGAGCACGAGGACGGCGACGCCGGCCACGGGGGAGAGGACCGATGAAGAAGTTCGACAAGGAGCGGGTGCTCCTCGCCATCGCCGCCCCCGTGCTGGCGCTCGTGGCCGCGTTCGTGATCACGGCGCTGGTGCTGCTCGCCACGGGCAAGGAGCCGTTCGGCGCCTTCGGGACGATGTTCGACTACGGCTTCAAGAGCGACAGCCAGGTCGAGATCATCAACAAGGCGACCACGTACTACATCGCGGGCATCGCGGTCGCCGTCGGCTTCCGCATGAACCTGTTCAACATCGGTGTCGAGGGCCAGTACCGCCTGGGCGCGTTCTTCGCCGCGGCCGTCGGCGGCGCGGTGTCGCTGCCGGGCTTCCTGCAGGTCCCGCTGATCATCGTGGTCGCCATGACCGTCGGCGCGATGTGGGCCGGTATCGCGGGTGTGCTGAAGACCTCGCGCGGGGTCAGCGAGGTCATCGCGACGATCATGCTGAACGCGATCGCCCTGTCCATCGTCGGCTACCTGCTCAAGGACGGCCGGCTCGGCCACCTCGACGAGGCGGGCACCTCGGTGTCGACCACGCCGCTGCCCTCCTCCGGCCACCTGTTCAACTTCGACATGGGCGAGGACGTCGGCCAGATCTACGGCTTCGTCGTGCTCGCCGTGATCATCGGCGTCGGCTACTGGTTCGTGCTGGGCCGCACCCGCTTCGGCTTCGACCTGCGCAGCGTCGGCCTGTCCGAGAGCGCCGCCACCGCCAGCGGCGTCAGCGTCAAGCGCATGGTCGTCACCAGCATGCTGATCTCCGGCGGCCTGGCCGGTCTCACCGGCCTGCCGCTGCTGCTGAACGACACCCACGCCTACGGGGCCGACCTCTTCCCGGCCGGCATCGGCTTCACCGGCATCTCGGTGGCCCTGCTGGGCCGCAACAACCCGGTCGGCGTCGCGCTGGCCGCCCTGCTGTGGGGCTTCCTGGAGCGCGGCTCGGGCCGCCTGGAGTTCGAGGGCTACGACAAGGAGATCGTCGGCGTGATGCAGGGCGTCATCGTCCTGAGCGTCGTCATCGCCTACGAGGTCGTCCGCCGCTACGGCCTCAAGCGCCAGCAGCAGAAGGTCGGCGAGGAGCTCGCCGCCCAGGCCCGCACCAAGAAGGAGGTGACGGCGTGACCGCCACGACGACCCAGACCCCGCCGCCCGCGGCTCCCAAGGCCGCAGGGGCCAAGGGCCGCAAGGGCCGCCTCTCCTTCCCGGTGGTCCTGCTGATCATCGCCGCCGCGATCGCGCTGGTGTCGGTGGTACGGATCATCACCGGCCAGGACCAGCTCACCGCCCAGGGCCAGATCACCGCCGCACTCGGCCTCGCCGTGCCGATCGGCCTGGCCGGCCTCGCCGGCCTGTGGTCCGAGCGCTCCGGCGTGGTCAACATCGGCCTCGAGGGCATGATGATCCTCGGCACCTTCTTCGGTGCCTGGGCCGGCTGGCAGACCAACCCCTGGGTGGGCGTGCTCGCCGGTGTCGTCGGCGGTGCGCTCGGCGGCCTGATCCACGCGGTCGCCACCGTCACCTTCGGCGTCGACCACATCATCTCCGGCGTGGCCATCAACATCCTGGCGCTGGGTGCCACCCAGTACCTCGCCAAGCTGTGGTTCTCCACCGGCGACGCGGCCACCAAGGGCGGCAACCCCAAGCAGTCCCCGCCGGTCGACTCCCTGCCGTCGTTCGACGTCCCCGGGCTGTCCGACGGGCTGGCGAGCATCGAGAAGCACGGCTGGTTCTTCGTCTCCGACCTCGCCGGCATCCTCGGCGGCCTGGTCACCGACGTGTCCGCGCTGACGCTGGTCGCGGTGGTGCTCTTCGTCGGCAGCTTCTTCCTGCTGTGGCGCAGCCCGTTCGGCCTGCGGCTGCGCTCCTGCGGCGAGAACCCGATCGCGGCCGAGTCGCTCGGCGTCAACGTGTACCTGTACAAGTACATCGCCGTGATCGCCTCCGGCGGTCTGGCCGGCCTCGGCGGCGCCTTCCTCGCGATGGTGCCCGCGCACATCTACCTCGAGGGCCAGACCGGCGGCCGCGGCTACATCGGCCTCGCCGCGATGATCTTCGGCAACTGGCGGGTCGGCGGCCTCGCCACCGGCGCCGGCCTCTTCGGCTACTCCGACGCGCTCCAGCTGCGCAACGGCGGTCCCACGGTGCACGCGCTGCTGCTGCTCCTGGTGGTCCTGCTGGTGCTGCTGGCGGCCTGGAAGCTGTGGAAGCGGAGCTTCTGGCAGGGCGGCGTCAGCCTCGTCGTCGGCGCGCTGGTGCTGGGCTGGTACCTGCTGACCGACGAGGTGCCCGGCGAGTTCGTGGGCGCGACCCCGTACGTCGTCACCCTGCTGGTGCTCTCCCTGTCGGCACAACGCCTGCGGATGCCCAAGGCTGACGGCATGAGGTACCGGAAGGGCCAGGGCAAGTGAGCGACACCGCGGGCCGGGCCGGCGTCGACGACGTCGACTGGGAAGGCCTGCGGGCGCAGGCCCGGGACGCCATGTCCCGGGCCTACGTCCCGTACTCCCAGTTCCCCGTCGGCGCTGCCGCGCTGGTGGACGACGGGCGGGTCATCTCGGCCTGCAACGTGGAGAACGCCAGCTACGGCCTCGGCCTGTGCGCCGAGTGCGGCCTGGTGTCGATCCTGCACGCCACCGGCGGCGGCCGGCTCGTCGCCTTCACCTGCGTCGACCGCAAGGGCGACCAGCTGATGCCGTGCGGCCGCTGCCGTCAGCTCCTGTGGGAGCACGGCGGCCCCGAACTGCTGGTGGAGATGTCCGACGGCATCCGCACGATGCGCGACGTCCTCCCCGACGCGTTCGGCCCGGACGACCTGATCAACCGCTAAGAAGGTACGTGAACCATGGACGCCATTTCCGTCATCCGCACCAAGCGCGACGGCGGCCGCCTCGGCGACGACCAGATCGACTGGGTCATCGACGCCTACACCAAGGGTGAGGTCGCCGACGAGCAGATGTCCGCCCTCGCCATGGCGATCCTGCTCAACGGCATGGACCGGGCCGAGATCGCGCGCTGGACGGCCGCGATGATCGCCAGCGGCGAGCGCATGGAGTTCTCCTCGCTGCCCCGCCCCACGGCCGACAAGCACTCCACCGGTGGCGTCGGCGACAAGATCACGCTGCCGCTCGCGCCGCTGGTCGCGGCGTGCGGCGCGGCCGTCCCCCAGCTCTCCGGCCGGGGCCTCGGCCACACCGGCGGCACGCTGGACAAGCTGGAGTCCATCCCCGGCTGGCGGGCGCTGCTGTCGAACGAGGAGATGCTGCGGGTCCTGGGCGACACCGGCGCCGTCATCTGCGCCGCGGGCGACGGCCTCGCCCCGGCCGACAAGAAGCTGTACGCGCTGCGCGACGTCACCGGAACGGTCGAGGCGATCCCGCTGATCGCCTCCTCGATCATGTCCAAGAAGATCGCCGAGGGCACGGGCTCGCTCGTCCTGGACGTCAAGGTCGGCTCCGGCGCCTTCATGAAGAACCTGGAGCAGGCCCGGGAACTGGCCGCCACGATGGTGGGGCTGGGCACCGACCACGGCGTGCGGACGGTGGCGCTGCTCACCGGCATGTCCACCCCGCTGGGCCTGACCGCGGGCAACGCGCTGGAGGTCCGCGAGTCCGTCGAGGTGCTGGCGGGCGGCGGCCCGGCCGACGTGGTCGAGCTGACCCTCGCCCTGGCGCGCGAGATGCTCGACGCGGCCGGCCTGAAGGACGCCGACCCGGCCAAGGCGCTCGCCGACGGCTCCGCCATGGACGTGTGGCGCCGCATGATCGCCGCCCAGGGCGGCGACCCGGACGCGGCGCTGCCCGTCGCGCGCGAGCAGCACGTAGTGACGGCCGAGCGCTCCGGTGTCCTCACCGGCCTGGACGCCTACGCCGTCGGTGTCGCCGCCTGGCGCCTGGGCGCCGGCCGGGCGCGCAAGGAGGACCCGGTGCAGGCCGGCGCGGGCATCGAGCTGCACGCCAAGCCGGGTGCCACGGTCACCGAGGGCCAGCCGCTGCTCACCCTGCACACCGACACCCCGGAGAAGTTCGGCTACGCGCTGGAGGCCCTCGCCGGCGGCGTCGAGATCTCCCCGGCGGGCACGGCGTTCACGCCGGACCCGATCGTGCTGGACCGCATCGCCTGAGCGGGGCCGCCCCGCGGCACGGAACGGGACCGGTGGACTTCCACCGGTCCCGATGCCTTCCCCGCCGGTCAGACCGCCCGTCCCGCCGGGAGGGCGAGCCGCCGGTCCGCCGCCGCGCGCCGGGTCGCGTGCAGGGTGATGCCCGCGACGCCCAGGACGGCGGCCAGGCACAGGGCGACGGTGCCGTTCCAGCCGGCGGAGTGGAAGGCGGAGGCGCCGAGGGTGCCGCCGAGGCTGTTGCCGATGTAGTACGCGGTCAGGTAGAGCGCGGAGGCCTGGGCGCGGCCGGTGGTGGCGGTACGGCTGACCGCGCCGGAGGCGATGGAGTGCCCGGTGAAGAAGCCGGCCGTGATGAGCACCAGACCCGTCAGCACGGCCGCGAGGGAGCCCGCGAGGGTGAGCAGCAGCCCGCCCGTGGCCAGCGCCACAGCGACGTAGAGGGCGCCGCGCCGGCCGAGACGGCCGTGCAGGACGCCGGAGGCCGCGGAGGCGCCGGTGCCGACCAGGTAGACCAGGAAGATGAGGCCGATCGCGGTCTGCGACAGGCCGAAGGGCGCGGCGGCCAGCCGGTAGCCCAGCACGTTGTAGACGGCGCCGAAGACCGCCATGAACAGCAGCCCGATCAGGTAGAGCCGGCGCAGCAGCGGGGTGCGCAGGTGGCCGGTGACCGTGTGCCAGAGCGCGACGGGACTGACCGGGCCGGGACGGAAGTTGCGGGCGGCGGGGATCAGCAGGCGGAAGGCGACGGCGCACAGCACCGCCATCGCGCCCGCGGCCAACAGCGCGGCGCGCCAGCCGAAGGCCTGTGCCACGGCGCCGGTCAGGACCCGGGAACTCATGCCGCCGATGCTGTTGCCCGCGACGTAGAGGCCGATCGCCGAGGCGACGGCCTTCGGGTGGATCTCCTCGCCGAGGTACGCCATCGCGGTCGCCGGCAGCCCGGCCAGGGCCACGCCCTGCGCGGCGCGCAGCACGACCAGGGTGGTCAGGTCCGGCGCGAAGGGGACGGCCAGGGCCAGCGCCGAGGCGCTGAAGACCGACGCCGTCATCACCGGCGTGCGCCCGTACTTCTCGCTGAGCGCGCTCACCGGCAGCAGGGCCAGCGCCAGCGCGGCGGTGGTGGCCGACACGGTGAGGCTGGCCTGGGCCGGACTCAGGGACAGCCCCGTGGAGAGCGCCGGGAGCAGGGCCTGCGTGGAGTAGAGCAGTGCGAAGGTGGCGAGACCCGCGGCGAACAGGGCCAGGTTGGCGCGGCGGTAGCCGGGCTCACCCGGCCGGAGCGTGGCGGCTGAGGAGGCGGAGGAGGCGGCGCCCGGCCGTGTCATGGTGGACGCCCCCGTATCGGCGGGAGGCATGTCTTCACGCTAGGCCTGGCCCGTTTCATGCGTCCAATGCACACGGCGCCCATAATCGTTCCCATGGTGCATGAAGCGAGGTCAGCCCGATCGCCGTCGCAGTCCCGTGACGCAACAGACATGCGGGCGGAGCTGGACAGCGCGTCCTGGGCGGCGGTGCTGGCGCCCCGGCTGGCCCAGTTCGCCGCCGTGGCGCGGCACGAGCACGTCACCCGCGCGGCGCGTGAGCTGGGCGTGCCCCAGTCCACGCTGAGCCGGGCGATGGCTCGGCTCGAACTCGACCTGGGCGTGACGCTCTTCGCCCGGCAGGGCCGTACGGTCTCGCTCACCCCCGCCGGCCGCGGCTTCCTCGCCTCCGTGGAGCGGGCGCTGGGCGAGGTGGAGCGCTCGGCGGAGTCCGTGCGCGCCGCGGCCGACCCCCAGTCGGGACGGGTCGCCTTCGGCTTCCTCCACACCCTCGGCCCGGAGACCGTACCGGCGCTGCTGCGCGCCTTCCGCGCCGACCACCCGCGGATCCGCTTCCAGTTGGTGCAGAACTACGGCGAGGCGATGCTCGCCGGGCTGCGCGCGGGCGAGCTGGACCTCTGCCTGACCTCACCGGTGCCGGACGCCCCGGACCTGGTCGTCCGCCGCCTGGACGAGCAGCGGCTGCGGCTGGTCGTCCCCGCCGACCACCGGCTCGCGACCCGCCGCAGGGTGCGCCTGGCGGAGGCCTCCGGGGAGCTGTTCGTGAGCCTGGAGGCCGGGTACGGGCTGCGGCGCATCACCGACGCCCTGTGCGCGGAGGCGGGCTTCACCCCGCGGGTGGGCTTCGAGGGGGAGGAGGCCGAGACCCTGCGCGGGCTGGTCGCCGCCGGCCTGGGCGTGGCCCTGCTGCCTCCCCCGCTCGTGCCGCGTCCGGGCGTCGTGGAGCTGACCGTCACGGCCCCGCGCGCGGTCCGCGAGATCGGGGTGGCCTGGCTCGGCGGCCACGCCGACACGGCCCCCGTCGCCGCGTTCAAGAAGTTCCTCCTGAGCCGGCGCGGGCAGCTCCTCCCCGACTGACGGCGCCGCCCGCGCCGTCCGCGCCGGACGCCCCGGAACCCGGATGCGCCCCGCGCCGCCGGTCCCGGAGGATACGGGGCATGCCCCGTGCGACCGGCGCGATCCCGCCGCCCCCGCGTGTCCTGGAGGCCTTCGGGCTGCCCGGCCGGCCCGAGCCGCTCGAAGGAGGCCGGGGGCAGAGCTTCCGGGTGGCCGGCGCGGTGCTGAAGCCGGGCGCCGACGCGGCGGAGACCGCATGGGCCGCGGGGCTGATGGAACGTCTGCGGGGGCGCCGGGGTTTCCGGGTGCCGCGGTTCCTGCGCTCCGCGGAGGGCGGCCACGTCGTCGAAGGCTGGGCGGCTACCGAGTTCCTGCCGGGTGAGCCCGGCCCCGCCGGCAGATGGGCCGCCCTGCTGGCCGCGGGAAGGGCCTTCCACGAGGCCCTGCGCGATGTGCCGCGTCCCGCTCACCTGGACGCGCGGCGGCATCCGTGGGCGGTGGCCGATCGCCTCGCCTGGGGGGAGGCCACGGCGTGGATGCCGGTGGACGTCCGGAGGCCGCTCGCCCGGCTGGAGCGGCTCCGCGCACCGGTCGACGCTCCGGCCCGGCTCATCCACGGCGACCTGACGGGGAACGTCCTCTTCGCGGCCGGCCGGGACCCCGCGGTCATCGACTTCTCCCCCTACTGGCGACCCGTCGCGTACGCCGACGCGATCGTGGCGGTCGACGGCCTCCTCCACCACGGCGCTCCGCACGACCTGCTGGACTCGGCCGTCCCCGGTGCCGAGGGCGCGCAGCTGCTCCTGCGCGCCCTGATCTTCCGCCTGGCGGCGTCGGTCCTCCTGGCCGGTCCCGGCGCCGCCCTGCCCGAGGACGAGGTGGCCGGGTTCACCCGGGTCGCCGACCTGGTCGAACGGAGGGTGGGCGGGCGGCGGTGAGCCCGGGGGTCGCCGGACGGCTCAGCGCAGTTGGGGCGAACGGCCGAAGCCGGAGGCCAGGGGCATGCGCAGGCCGAGCGGGGGAGGGGCGGCCAGCGCGTCGGCGACCGGGCGGGCGAAGGAACGTCCCAGCAGGGTGCCGAGGACGAAGTCGGACGTCAGGGAGGCCACTTCGGAGCGGTGGTCGTGGAGCAGATGGCCGTCGGTGTGCACCTCGAAGCGGCACACGTCCCGGTTGACCTTCTTCACCCGCTCGGCCAGCCGGTAGGAGAGGTCCGGGTGGGTGGAGCCGTCGTTCGTGCCGTGCACGATCAGGACGTGGCGGCCTATCAGCTGCTTCACCGGATCGGGTTCGGGCCCGTCCGGCAGCCACGGGGCTATGGCGACCGCGGAGTTGACGGCCGGGTGGCCCGCGGCCCGCAGCGCGGCACGGGCGCCCATGTCCATGCCGACCAGCGACACCGGTACGTCACCGTAACGGCGGACGACCTCGTCGACCGCCCACTGCGCGTCCTCGGCCGGGTGGGCGTGACCGCCGTTCCAGCCGCGGAAGCGGTAGTGCACGACGTGCACCGCCAGGCCCTCACCGCGTCCCGCCGCCCGCACCAGCCGGCGCGCCAGCGGCACCATCGCCGCGGCGGCCACGGGCGAGCGCCGGCGGGTGCTCAGCGCACTGCCGCCGGGCAGCAGCAGCACGGCAGCACGGACCGCCTCCTCGTCCGTCTCCCGCCGGGCCGCCGGGTTCAGACCCGGAGTCACTCTCTTCCCCAACCGCGCACCACGCACCGGTAAAGCTTGCGAAGCCATGGCGTAACCATGGCAGACGGGAAGGTGTGCACGACCTGGCCAGGAGGTCAATATTCGGCATCATCCAAGAGTTCTACGCGCGTAGGGGGTATGTTTCGGAAATGACGAGCTCAAGCACGCTCCCCTTCCCCGCGGGCGCTGCGGGGGCCACCCCCACGCCCGAGCAGATCCGGCGCGCGCCCAAGGTACTGCTCCACGACCACCTCGACGGCGGCGTGCGCCCCGGCACCGTCGTCGACCTGGCCCGCACCTCGGGCTACGACGGCCTGCCCGAGACCGACCCGGACAAGCTCGGCACCTGGTTCCGCGAGGCCGCCGACTCCGGATCGCTGGAGCGCTACCTGGAGACCTTCTCGCACACGGTCGGCGTCATGCAGACCCGCGAGGCGCTCACCCGGGTCGCCGCCGAGTGCGCGGAGGACCTCGCCGCGGACGGCGTCGTCTACGCCGAGGTGCGCTACGCCCCCGAACTCCACGTCGAACGCGGGCTCTCCCTCGACGAGGTCGTGGAGGCCGTCAACGAGGGCTTCCGGGAGGGCGAACGGCGGGCCCGCGAGGCGGGCGGCCGGATCCGGGTGGGCGCCCTGCTCACCGCGATGCGGCACGCCGCCCGCTCCCAGGAGATCGCCGAACTGGCCATCCGCTACCGCGACCGGGGCGTCGTCGGCTTCGACATCGCGGGCGCCGAGGCCGGCTTCCCGCCCACCCGCCACCTCGACGCCTTCGAGTACCTCCAGCGGGAGAACTTCCACTTCACCATCCACGCCGGCGAGGCCTTCGGCCTGCCCTCCATCTGGCAGGCGCTGCAGTGGTGCGGCGCCGACCGGCTCGGCCACGGCGTGCGCATCATCGACGACATCGAGGTCGCGGACGACGGCTCGGTCTCCCTCGGGCGGCTCGCCAACTACGTGCGCGACAAGCGCATCCCCCTGGAGATGTGCCCCACCTCCAACCTGCAGACCGGTGCGGCCGCCTCGTACGCGCAGCACCCCATCGGGCTGCTGCGCAGGCTGCACTTCCGGGTCACGGTCAACACCGACAACCGCCTGATGAGCGGTACGAGCATGAGCCGCGAGTTCGCCGAACTGGTGGCCGCGTTCGGCTACACCCTCGACGACATGCAGTGGTTCACGGTCAACGCGATGAAGTCGGCCTTCATCCCTTTCGATGAACGTCTCGCGATGATCAATGACGTGATCAAGCCCGGTTACTCGGAGCTGAAGGCCGAGTGGCTGTTCCGCCAGACGACCGCCGGCACCGCCGTGGCCAGCGATTCCTCGCCGGAAGAGGGATGAGGACCGGGCCGGCCCGCCGTTCCGGTGCGGGCCGGTCCGGGCCCCGGGCGGCCGCGCGCGGCTGCTTGCACCGCCCCGCGTTCCGTCGCTACGTTCCGAAATCCCGCGAACACCATCCGTGTGCTCCGCGGCGGACGCACCATCCCCCATCACGAGGATCGCAACCATGAAGACCGGAACCGTCAAGACTCTCGGTGCCGCCGCGCTGGGCGTGGCCTTCGTCGGGGCCGCCGCGGGCGTCGCCTCCGCCGCTCCGACGGAAGCCAACCTCGGCCTGCCGGACGCCTCGGCCCTGCCGGCCTCCGTGCCGGTCGCCAACGTCGCGAAGGCGGTCCCGGTCGACGCCGTCACCAGCGGCCTGCCGAAGTCGACCAACCTCGTCCCCGGTGTGCAGAACGCCCCCAAGGGCCTGGGCACCCTGCTCGGCGGCCTCCCGGTCGGCGGGCAGCTGCCGCTGGGTCAGCTCCCGCTGCAGGGCCTGCCGATCGGCGGCTGAGCACCGGCCGTACGCACGGCGGACGGGCCGCACCCCTCAGGGGTGCGGCCCGCCGGTGCTCCGGGGCCGTGGCGTCACACAGCGGCCTTCGTGGCCCCCTCGTTCGGCAGCAGCAGCCACAGCGCGAGGTAGAGCAGGAACTGCGGCCCGGGCAGCAGGCACGACAGCAGGAAGATCACGCGCATCGTGGTGGCGGAGGTGCCGAACCGGTCTGCGAGCCCGGCGCAGACCCCGGCGATCATCCGGCCGTGACGGGGGCGGACCAGTGCGGACATGGTGGGTGCTCCTTCGGGAGTCCAGGCCGGTCTCTCCGGCCGATGACATCACCGTACGAGCGCATACCGTCGCGAATCGTCGCTCTACGGTGCGATCCCGACCCTGGGAATCCTCGGGGTCCGCCCCTGAGTGCCGGTCAGCCGGGCCTGCCGGCGGACGCTGCGCCGGTGCACCCAGGCGCGCACCGCGGGCACCACGGCGAGGTGGGCCAGCGCGACCCCGGCCGTGTTGAGCAGCAGGGCGTCCACGTCGAATATCTGGCCCGGCACCCCGGTCTGCACGAACTCCAGCGCGAGCGAGATCATCAGCCCCGCGAAGACCGTGCGCGCGAACGAGCCCGGCGCCGACACCCGCACCCGGCCGCCCGCCATCGGCAGCAGCACACCCAGCGGGGCCAGCAGCGCCAGCCCCGCGCCGATCCGGCGGGCCGCCTCCGCGGGCCCGAGGGCGAGGTCGGAACGGATGCTGGCGAACGGGCGGAGGTTGGGGGCGTCCACCCAGGGCACGTACTGCGGACGCAACATCAGCCACCCGACCAGAGCCAGATGGACCGCGGCGAGTACCAGGCCCACCGCGCGCACTTTCGGGAGAGAGCCGTCGCGCCGCACGCCTGGAAGGACGTCCGTCACTTCACGGCGGTTCCAGCGGTCTCGGCCGCCTCCGGGTCGGTGCGCAGGTCGCCGGTGCAGGTGAAGCGGCGCACCGGGGTGTCGTCGGGGCCGCCCAGGAGCACCCCGCCGGTGACGGAGCTCGCGGCCGTCCCCGCGTAGGTGCACACCAGCTGGGCGAGCGCGAACGGCGGCAGGTCGCCCAGCGGGGCGCTGAGCCGCAGCGAGCCGCGCGGGTCGTCGCGGCGCGGTCCCTCCACCGCGAGGTCGCCCTGCACGGCCGTGGTGAAGCCGGCCGACGACTCCCCGCCGCGCGGTTTGTGCTGCAGTTCGCGCAGGAGCAGCACGGCCGTGCCCAGCTGGTCCAGGCCCTCGGTCCGCACCGAGCGGTTCACCGCGGCCACCTGGGCGCTGCACACCAGGTACACCCGGGCGGTCAGCCCGCGGGGCGACGCCGAGGTCGTCGCCGTGGCGGTCGCCTCCTCGTCCGGCACCGCGCAGGAGACACGGGAGGGCGCGGGCCCGGCGTCCACCGGCACCGAGGTGGTGCGGATGCCGCAGCCGGCCAGCAGGACCACGCCGAGCAGGGTGAGGAGCGGGGCGCGCCGACGGCGGGCGGCACCCGCGGACGTCGGAGCCGGGGCGTCCGGGGCGGCGCCCCGGGACGGCTGCGTCACTTGCTCTCGTTCCCTTCCTCGGTCTCCGCCGCCTGGCCCGCCCCGGTGCGCATCGGCAGCCGCAGCGTGAACACCGCACCGCCGGCAGGGTCGTTGGCCGCGGCGATCTCTCCGCCGTGGATGTGCGCGTTCTCCAGGGCGATGGACAGGCCCAGGCCGCTCCCCTCGGAACGGGCCCGGGAGGCGTCCGCCTTGAAGAACCGGTCGAAGACGTGCGGCAGCACGTCCTCCGGGATGCCGGGGCCGTTGTCGGCGACCTCGACGACGAGCTCGTCCCCGTCCTGCCTGACCTTGACCCGGACCGGCGAACCGCCGTGCTTGAGGGCGTTGCCGATCAGGTTGGCCAGGATCACGTCGATGCGGCGCGGGTCGAGCAGCGCGATGATGCCGCGCGGCGCGTCCAGTTCCACCGCGTCGAGCCAGGCACGGGCGTCGATGCAGGCGGTGACCAGGTCGGAGACGTCGACGTCGTCCATGACCAGGCGGGCCGTGCCCGCGTCGAAGCGGGTGACCTCCATCAGGTTCTCCACCAGCTCGCCCAGCCGCTTGGTCTCGCTGACCACCAGCCGCACCGCCGGGGCGATCATCGGGTCGAGCGAGTCCGCCTCGTCCTCCAGGACCTCGGTCACGGCGGTGATGGCGGTCAGCGGGGTGCGCAGCTCGTGCGACATGTCGGCCACGAAGCGGCGGCTGGCCGCCTCGCGCTGGCTGAGCTCGTCCACCCGCCGCTCCAGCCGCTCCGCGGTGCGGTTGAACGTCCGTGACAGCTCGGCGAGTTCGTCGGTCCCGGTGACCCGCAGCCGGGTGTCGAGCTTGCCCTCGCCGAGCCGCCTGGCGGCGTCGCCGAGGCGCGCCACGGGCCGCAGCACGGTGGAGGCCGCGGCCTGGGCCAGCAGCGCCGCGCCGATCAGGGCGAGGGCGGTGGCGATGCCGAGCGACCAGGCCAGCGAGTTGAGGTCCTTCCGCTCGGCCTCCAGCGACTTGAACATGTAGCCGGTCGGCCCGCCGCCGATCACCTTGGCCCCGCCCACCAGGTACGGCTGGCCGTTGCGGGTGACCCGCTGCCAGTACAGGTGGTACTCGGCGGGGTCGCCCGCCTTGGGGTTGCGCTTGCTGACGGCCTTGCGGAGCGTGGAGGGGACGGCGTCCAGCGAGAAGCCGTCGCTCTGCGACTTGGTCGCGCAGCGCTCGCCGTCCGGGCCGGTGCCGATCAGCAGCACCTGGTAGCTCTGCGTGCTGCTGCCGATGTTGCGCGCGGCGTCGGCCAGCTTGTCGCAGGACGGGTGCCGGGGCAGCGAGCCCGCGTTGCGGGTCATCGAGGCGCGGAAGTCGTTGAGGGCGGCGTTCTGGGCGCGGGTCAGCACGGCGTCGCGGTTGAGCCAGTACGCGATGCCGGAGGCCGAGACGGCGGCCGCCAGGGCCACCGCGGCGAAGACGGCGACCAGCCGCAGCCGCAGGCTGGTCAGCCGCAGCAGCCGCGACCTCCAGCCGCTCAGCCGCCGGTCCGCGCCGTCGTCACCCGTCGTGTCCTCGCGGTCCTCGTGGAGCGGTTGACTCACGCCGGCGCGTCCAGGCGGTAACCGACACCCCGGACGGTACGGATCAGGGTCGGCGACGAGGGCACGTCCTCGATCTTGGCGCGCAGCCGCTGCACGCAGGCGTCCACCAGCCGCGAGTCGCCGAGGTAGTCGTGCTCCCACACCAGGCGCAGCAACTGCTGCCGGGACAGGGCCTGTCCGGGCCGGCGGCTCAGCTCCAGCAGCAGCCGCAGCTCGGTCGGCGTGAGCTGCAGGTCCTCGCCGTTCTTCGTGACGGTCATCGCCGAGCGGTCGATGACGATGCTGCCGAAGGCGGCCGAGTCGGTGCTGTCCCGCTCGCCCCGCCGCAGCACGGCACGGATGCGGGCGTCCAGCACCCGGGGCTGGATGGGCTTGACGACGTAGTCGTCGGCGCCGGACTCCAGGCCCACCACGACGTCGATGTCGTCGGAGCGCGCGGTCAGCAGGATGATCGGCAGTTGGTCGGTGCGCCGGATGCGCCGGCACACCTCGAATCCGTCGATGCCCGGGAGCATCACGTCCAGCACGATCAGGTCCGGCCGCTGCTCACGCAGCAGTTTCAGCCCGTCCTCGCCCGTGGCCGCGGCCACCACACGGTGGCCCTGGCGCGACAGGGCGAGTTCGAGGCTCGCTCGGATGGCGTCGTCGTCCTCGATCAGCAACAGGAAAGGCACGCTCGCATTCTCTCCCAAGAGGGCCCGTGGAAGGTACCGCCGTGGTCTGTGACGGGGCTGTGACACTCGGCGGACAGCGCCATGAAACTGGCACGGCAGGCTAATGCCCATCGACGGGGACGCCACCGGGCGGCCCTCGCCGGACAGGTACGAAGACCAGACCGGCTCCACCCACGGGGGGCGCGAAATGAACGCACTGCACAGCACGACGACCACCGCAGTCCTTCAGCCGCGCCTGCACACCGCGGGCAGGGGCGCAGAGAAGTCCGGTGCCACGGGCGGGCGGGGGTGCGCTCGTGGCACCGGGCGTCAGGTGGTCCGCAACCGGCCGTCGTACATCACGGCGGTCGAGGGCGGTCACGGGGGAGACGGGGGACACGGGGGTGTCGCCGGCGGGGAGGCCACGGGGGCCCGGGAGATCCCGGGGGAGCGGTGCTTCACGGCGGACGCGGACTTCACCGCGTACGTCCAGGAGCGCCGGGCCTCCCTGTACGCGACCGCCTACCACCTGACGGGCGACCGCTACGAGGCGGAGGACCTGCTGCAGAGCGCGCTGTTCTCCACCTACCGGGCCTGGGACCGGATCAGCGACAAGGCCGCGGTCGGCGGCTACCTGCGCCGGACCATGACCAACCTGCACATCAGCGCCTGGCGGCGCCGCAAGCTCAACGAGTACCCGACCGAGGAGCTGCCGGAGACGGCGGGCGAGACGGACGCGATGCGCGGCACCGAACTGCGGGCCGTGCTGTGGCAGGCACTGGCCAAGCTCCCGGAGCCGCAGCGCACGATGCTGGTGCTCCGTTACTACGAGGGCCGCACCGACCCGGAGATCGCCGAGATCCTCGGCATCAGCGTCGGCACGGTGAAGAGCAGCATCTGGCGCTCCCTGCGCCGGCTGCGCGAGGACCAGACGCTCAGCGCGGGCGTCGACGAAGAGGCGGCGTTCGGCGAGCTGGTGGCCTGACGCCGGGGGGAACGGGGGAACGGGGGGCCCACGGGGGATCGGGGGAGCCCACGGGGGGATCGGGGGAAGCAAGAGGGAGCGGTCGCGCCCAGCGGGGGGTCTGTGCGCACCGCTCCCTCACGCATGTCCTTACGGCCCCGCGCGCCGTTTCGTTCAAACCTGGACGGCGACCGGTGGGAAATTTGCACGACCGATCCGTTCCAGCGCCTCGTCACGGTCGCACACATGCGCCCCGAGCGCCGCGTGCCGGGCGACGATGTCCCGTTCGGCGCGCATCAGGTTCCAGCCGCGGCGCAGCAGGAAGGACAGTGACTTCCGCCCCTCGCGCAGGTCGCGGACGAAGCGGCGGCGTGCGGTGGTGACCGCGCCCCGGCTCAGGCACAGCGCGTCCGCGAGCAGGCCGAGTTCGGCGCAGCGCGCGACGATGTCGGCGGCGAAGATGCCCTCGGCGATGAACAGCGGCGCCCCGTCGAGGCCGACCTCCGCCCGCCCGGTGATGGAGCTGGTGGAGATCTCGTACACCGGGACGGCCGTCCGGCCCGTGGCGCACAACTCCGCGACGGCGTCCACCGCCGCGTCGGCGTTCCAGGACGACGGGGAGTCCCAGTCGGCGCCGATGCCGCTCGGCAGCATGGGGAGCGACGGGTCGTCGTGCTCCTTGTAGAAGTCGTCCAGCCGCAGGACCGGCAGGCCGGTGCGGGCGGCGAGGGAGGACTTGCCGGATCCGGAGGGACCGGTCAGCAGGATCACGCGGGCGGCGGGAGGGCGAGAGCTCACGGGACACCAGTGTGACGCATTACGCCTTTGGAGTGACCCGCCGGGACATGCTTTGGATGCGTGATGTTCAACCTAATACCGTGAGTGACGTCATTGTCGCGTACGGGGACGGTCGCCGCGCCGTCCCGGGACCGGTCCGTGGGCGGGCCGGCGACCAGGCAGGTGGATCCTCATGCCGCAGTTCTCCCGCACCCTTCTCCGCGCCACCGTCCTCGCGGTGTCGTCCGTCGCGGCCGTCGCCTCGGCGGGCGCGGCGCACGCGGACGCCGAGAGCGAAGGAGCGGCCACGGCCGCCAAGGCCGGCCGGGCGGCGACGTCGGCCCTGATCGGCACGGTGAACCACCTGCCGGTCAACCCGTTCGCGCAGACCAGCGTCAACCCGCTGGACAACTCCGTGGGTTCGCAGGTCGCCGACTTCAAGCCGGTCTCCACCGCGGACGTCACCAAGCCGGTCGCCGACAGCCGTACGGTCTCCGACCTGCCGCTGGTGGGCGACACCGTCAGGACCCTGCAGGGCGGCTGACGCCGCGCCGGGACGCGTACGGCCACGCGTACGGCGGCGGGCCCCCGCGGACATCTCGTTCGCGGGGGCCCGCCGTCGGTCGTGCGGGTGCCGTCGTCCCCCCGGCGACGGGACGGGCCGCCGGGGGAACGGGTCAGTACGCGGAGCCGGAAGCCGCGCCGGCACCCGCGGGGTGCCAGACGGTCTTGGTCTCCAGGAAGGCCGTCATGCGGTCCGTGCCGGGCTCGGCGGCCCAGTCCACAGCCTGTGGACGGAGCACGCGCTTGAGGTTGTCCGCGGCGGCGACCTCCAGCTCCTTCGCGAGCGCGGCGTCGTCCACCGTCCCCGCCAGGTCCAGCGCGTTGACGTCCATGTGCGCCGCGAGCGTCGGCGCGACCTCGGAGGTGCGGCCGGACAGGATGTTGACCACCCCGCCCGGCAGGTCGGAGGTGGCCAGCACCTCGCCCAGCGACAGCGCGGGCAGCGGGGCCCGCTCGCCGGCCACCACCACGGCGGTGTTGCCGGTGGCGATCACCGGGGCGATCACCGAGACCAGGCCGAGGAAGGACGACTCCTGCGGTGCCACGACCGCCACCACACCGGTCGGTTCGGGGCTCGACAGGTTGAAGTACGGGCCCGCCACCGGGTTGGCGCCGCCCACGACCTGGGCGATCTTGTCCGTCCAGCCCGCGTACCAGACCCAGCGGTCGATCGCGGCGTCCACCACGGCCGCCGCCTTGGACTTCGACAGCCCCTCGGCCTCGGCGACCTCGCGCACGAACTGCTCCCGGCGGCCCTCCAGCATCTCCGCGACGCGGTAGAGGATCTGCCCCCGGTTGTACGCGGTCGCGCCCGACCAGCCGGCGAAGGCCTTGCGGGCGGCGGACACCGCGTCACGGGCGTCCTTGCGGGAGGACTGCGGGGCGTTGGCCAGCCACTTGCCCTTGGCGTCGGTCACCTCGTACACCCGCCCGCTCTCGCTGCGGGGGAACTTGCCCCCGACGAACAGCTTGTAGGTCTTGAAGACGGACAGCCGCGCCGCCTCGGTCTTCTCGTGCTTGTCAGACATCGAGGTAGGCCTCCAGACCGTGGCGGCCGCCCTCACGGCCGAAGCCCGACTCCTTGTAGCCGCCGAAGGGCGAGGTCGGGTCGAACTTGTTGAACGTGTTGGCCCACACCACACCGGCCCGCAGCTGGTTCGCGACCGAGAGGATGCGCGAGCCCTTCTCCGTCCAGATCCCGGCGGACAGGCCGTACGGGGTGTTGTTGGCCTTCTCCACGGCCTCGGCCGGGGTGCGGAAGGTCAGCACCGACAGCACCGGGCCGAAGATCTCCTCGCGGGCGACGCGGTGCGCCTGGGTGACCCCGGTGAAGAGCGTCGGCGCGAACCAGTAGCCCGCGGAGGGCAGTTCGCACGCCGGTGACCAGCGCTCGGCGCCCTCGGCCTCGCCGGCCTCGGCGAGCGCGGTGATCCGGGCCAGCTGCTCGGCGGAGTTGATCGCGCCGATGTCGGTGTTCTTGTCCAGCGGGTCGCCGACGCGCAGCGTCGACAGCCGGCGCTTGAGCGCGTCCAGCACCTCGTCCGCGACGGACTCCTGGACCAGCAGCCGCGAGCCCGCGCAGCAGACCTGACCCTGGTTGAAGAAGATGCCGTTGACGATGCCCTCGACGGCCTGGTCGACGGGCGCGTCGTCGAAGACGATGTTGGCGCCCTTGCCGCCGAGCTCCAGGGTGAGCTTCTTCCGGCTGCCGGCGACGGTGCGGGCGATCTGCTTGCCGACGGCGGTGGAGCCGGTGAAGGCGACCTTGTCCACGTCCTCGTGCGCGACCAGCGCGGCGCCGGCGTCACCGTAGCCGGGGAGGACGTTGACGACGCCCTTGGGCAGGCCCGCCTGGCGGCAGATGTCGGCGAAGAACAGCGCCGACAACGGGGTGGTCTCGGCCGGCTTGAGCACGACCGTGTTGCCGGTGGCCAGCGCGGGGGCGATCTTCCACGCCAGCATCAGCAGCGGGAAGTTCCACGGGATGACCTGGCCGGCCACGCCCAGCGGGCGGGGGGCCGGGCCGAAGCCGGCGTGCCCGAGCTTGTCGGCCCAGCCGGCGTAGTAGAAGAAGTGCGCGGCGACCAGCGGGAGGTCGGCGTCGCGGGTCTCCTTGATCGGCTTGCCGTTGTCCAGCGTCTCCAGGACGGCCAGCTCGCGCGAGCGCTCCTGGACGATCCGGGCGATGCGGAACAGGTACTTGGCCCGCTCGGAGCCGGGCAGCGCCGACCACGACGCGAAGGCCTTGCGGGCGGCCCTGACAGCCCGGTCCACGTCCGCCTCGCCGGCCCGGGCGACCTCGGAGAGGACCTCCTCGGTGGAGGGGCTCACGGTCTTGAAGACCCGGCCGTCGGCGGCGTCGGTGAACTCGCCGTCGATGAACAGGCCGTAGGACGGGGCGATGTCGACGACGGAGCGGGACTCCGGGGCCGGCGCGTACGTGAAGGCGGAGCCCGGCTTCGGCTGCGCGGCCGGCTGGGGCTGCTGGTTCTTCTTGGTCTGTGTCATCGGAGTTCTCAGTCCACCGTCACGTAGTCGGGGCCGGAGTAGCGGCCGGTGCTCAGCTTCTGACGCTGCATGAGCAGGTCGTTCAGCAGGCTGGAGGCACCGAAGCGGAACCACTCGTTGCTCAGCCACTCTTCGCCCACGGTCTCGTTGACGAGGACCAGGAACTTGATGGCGTCCTTGGAGGTGCGGATGCCGCCGGCCGGCTTCACGCCGACCTGCACGCCCGTGGCGGCGCGGAAGTCGCGCACCGCCTCGAGCATCAGCAGGGTGTTGGCGGGGGTGGCGTTGACGGCCACCTTGCCGGTGGAGGTCTTGATGAAGTCGGCGCCGGCGAGCATGCCGAGCCAGGAGGCGCGGCGGATGTTGTCGTACGTCGCCAGCTCGCCGGTCTCGAAGATGACCTTGAGGTGGGCGGAGCTGCCGTCGGGCCGGCGGCAGGCCTCCTTCACCGCCTTGATCTCCTCGAAGACCTTCAGGTAGTGGCCGGCGAGGAAGGCGCCGCGGTCGATGACCATGTCCACTTCGTCGGCGCCGGCGGCCACGGCGTCGGCGGTGTCGGCGAGCTTGACCGGCAGCGCGGCACGGCCGGCCGGGAAGGCGGTGGCGACGGAGGCGACGCGCACGCCGGAGTCGCCGAGGGCCTCCTTGGCGGTCGCGGCCATGTCCGGGTAGACGCAGATCGCGGCGACCCTGGGGGTCGTGCGGTCGGTCGGGTCCGGGTTGACGCCCTTGGCGCACAGCGCCCGGACCTTGCCCGGGGTGTCCGCGCCTTCGAGCGTGGTGAGGTCGATCATCGAGATCGCCAGGTCGATGGCGTACGCCTTCGCCGTGGTCTTGATCGAACGGGTGCCGAGGCTTGCGGCGCGGGCCTCGAGGCCGACCGCGTCGACGCCGGGCAGCCCGTGCAGGTAGCGGCGCAGCGCGGCGTCGGAGGCCGTGACGTCGGCCATCGACGCCAGCCGGGCCGCGGCGTCGGGGCCGTGAGCGGGAACAGTGGTGGGCATGGTCACCAGACCAGCATATCTACGCGCGTAGCGAATGTCACCGTCACGGACGGATCCGTCCGACCCCTTACGGGGGGCCCGGCAACCGAATCGGCGGAACCGGTGGTCTGGTGGGTGAAGGGGGTCATCGATGAATCCAGACGACGAGGCGGAGTTCCAAGGCTACGTCCGCGCCAGATGGGCCCATCTGGTCAGGACCGCCTACCTGCTCACAGGTGACGGGCATCACGCGGAGGACCTGGCGCAGACCGCGCTGGCCAAGGCGTACCGGTCCTGGCGGCGGGTGCAGCGCAGCGACAACCCGGACGCGTACGTGCGGCGGATCCTGATCAGCTGCAACAAGGACCGGTTCCGCAAGAAACGCGTGGCCGAACGGCTCACGGACGTACCGCCCGAGGGCGCCGGGGCCGATCCCACGGCGCGGGTGGCGCAGCGCGAGGAGCTGCTCGCCGCCCTCGGCGAACTGCCCGCCCGGCAGCGGGCCGTGGTCGTGCTGCGGTACTGGGACGACCTGTCCGAGACGGAGGTCGCCCACGCCCTGGGCTGCTCGGCCGGGACGGTCAAGAGCCAGGCGGCCAGGGGCCTGGCCAAGCTGCGGGCCCGGCTGGGCACGGCCGTGACGGCCGGGGAGCCCGTCGGCGCGGGGGCCGGCGCGGCGACGCGGCCGGGGCGCTGGGGCACGGCGAAGGACACGAAGCTCGAAGGAGGGGCCCGATGAGGGACACGGGAGACACGACGGGGCACGGCCTCGCGGACGGCGACACGGAGTTCGAGGCGCGGCTGCGCGAGCTCCTGGAGGAACAGACGGACGGACTGCACACGCGCGAGGCGCCCTACACCACGATCGTGCGGCAGGGCAGGACGAGCCGCAGACGCCGGGTGTTCGCCGCCGGGGCCGGGCTGGCGGCACTCGTCGTGGTGCCCGGCACGGCCGTCGCGATGCACTACCAGCCGGGCGGCGGTTCGGCCGCCCTGCCGGGTCAGGACGCCCGGCCGTCGGTGCGGGCGAGCGCCGACTCGCCGCACCCGTCCGCACCGGTGCGCACGAGCGCGGCACCGAGCGGGCCGGCGGCTCCGGTCACGCCGGGGCAACTCGCCGACGGGATCACGCTGGAGCGGGCGGCCGAGGCCCTGGAGGGGTGCCTCGCCTTCGACGCGCAGCACCAGCGGGCGGACTCGCCCGCCGCACAGGAGCTCGGTAAGCCCGAGGACTACCGGGTGCTCCTCGCGCTGAACGCCACCGGCGACATGAACTCGCCCGGCGACGGCATCCGGGTGGTGGCGGTCGGCAGCCCCGGTGGCACGCCGGTCCGGCTCATCTGCACGGACAAGGGCGGGGAGACGCAGGGCGTGAACGTCAGCTCGGGCGACACCTCCGACCCCGGCCGCGGGCCCGTCGTGCCGGACGACAACGCCTACCGGCTCTACAAGCAGGACACCGCCACCGGCCCGGGGCTGCCGTACCGGTTCCCCTTCCGCTGGGGCAGCGTCGGCACGGTCGAACCCGGCGTCGCCAAGGTCACCGTCTCCTGGGGCGGCGTCACGCAGCAGGCCGCGCTCGACCACGGGTACTTCGCCGCGACGGGGGTCCTGGCCCAGGCGGAGGACACCCTGCCGCACATCAAGGGCTACGACGCGGGGGGCAAGGTCGTCTACGACTCCGCGCAGGACAAGGCGTACGAGTGAGCGGTCGCTGACGCCGATGCACTAACGCAACCTCCGTCCCGCGGGGCGGAGGCGCGGGGTCAGGCACAATCTGATCTCATGACGAGCTCCGAGAATCCCGCCCCCGAACCGCAGCCCGAACCCGGGCAGCCGAAGTACGCCGAGCGTTCCTACCGCTCGGCGGCCGGCGTCGCAGGCGGCGTGCTCATGCTCGCCATCACGCTGTGGCTCGGCATCGACGCCGTCGTCCGCGGCACGGGGAACACGCCGTGGGTGGCCCTCGCGCTGATGCTGCTGATCGTGCCGCTGGTCGTCGCGTTCACCCTGCGTCCGGTCGTCCGGGCGGGCGACGACCGGCTCGTGGTCCGCAACCCGTTCCGTACCGTCACCGCGTCCTGGGGCGCCGTGGAGGGGCTGCGCTCGGGGTACTCGACCGAGCTGTTCGCGGAGGGCAGGAAGTACCAGCTGTGGGCGGTCCCGGTGTCGATGCGGGCCCGCAAGCGGGCCGCGCGGGCCAAGTCGCGCGCCGCCGCCGCGGGCGACCCGGGCGCGACGCTGGGGTCCCGTCCCGGGGGCCCGGACACGAGCCGGGCCTGGTCCGACCGCGTCGTCGACGAGCTGCGCGAGCTCGCGGAGCGGCACGGCGGCCGGGAGGGCGCGCCCAGCGAGGTCACGGTCCGCTGGGCCTACGAGGTGATCGCCCCCGCGGTCGCGGGAGTGGTCGTGCTGATCGTGCTGCTCGCCATCGGCTGAGCCGGCGGACGGGGCGCCGTCGCTCCGCGGGGGCGTCAGGGCCGTGCCGCGGCCTCGTCGCCGGGAAGCCCGGCGGCCGTCGCGAGGTCGGCCTTGACGGCCGCCAGGACCTCGGCGGCCTGAGCGCGCACGGCGGCCAGGCGGTCGGCGCCCGGCACGGGCAGCACGACCTCCAGGTAGCACTTCAGCTTGGGCTCGGTGCCGCTCGGCCGCACGATCACCCGGGCCGACTCCACACCGGCGCCCGGTGAGCCGGCCAGCCGGTAGCGCAGGCCGTCGGTGGGCGGCAGCTCCGCGCTGCCCTTGGCGAGGTCCTCGGCGGAGTCGACGGCGATACCGGCCAGCGAGCCGGGCGGCCGCTCGCGCAGCCGGCTCATCGCGTCGTCGATCACCGACAGGTCGGCGACCCGCACCGAGAGCTGGTCGGTGGCGTGCAGCCCGTACTCCAGGGCGATGTCGTCCAGCAGGTCGGAGAGGGTGCGGCCCTTCGCCTTGAGCTCGGCGGTCAGTTCCGCCACGGCCAGGGCGGCGGTGACGCCGTCCTTGTCACGCACGCCCTCGGGGTCGACGCAGTAGCCCAGCGCCTCCTCGTACCCGTAGCGCAGGCCCTCCACCCGGGAGATCCACTTGAAGCCGGTCAGGGTGTCGGCGTAGGGCAGCCCCGCGCGGGCGGCGATGCGCGACAGCAGGGAGGAGGAGACGATGCTCGCCGCGAAGGTGCCGTCGGCCCGGCGGTGCACCAGGTGGGTGGCGAGCAGCGCGCCGACCTCGTCGCCGCGCAGCATCCGCCAGCCGCCGTCGGCGGCGCGGTCCGGCACGGCCACGGCGCAGCGGTCGGCGTCGGGGTCGTTGGCGATGACGATGTCGACACCGGGGCCGAGCGCACGGGCCGCGGCGAAGGCCAGGTCCATCGCCCCCGGCTCCTCCGGGTTCGGGAAGGCGACGGTCGGGAAGTCCGGGTCCGGCTCGCCCTGTTCGGCGACGACGTGCGGGGCGGGGAACCCGGCCCGCACGAAGGCGGCGGTCAGCACGTCGCGGCCGACCCCGTGCAGGGGGGTGTAGACGACCGAGAGGTCGCGCGGGGTGTGGCGGTCCACGACCGAGGCGGCGCGGTCCAGGTAGGCCTCGACGACCTCGTCGCCGAGGACCTCCCAGCCCTCGTCCGCGAGCGGCACGCCGGCCAGCGGGCCGACCGCGGCGATCTCGTCGGCGATCCCGGCGTCGGCGGGCGGGACGATCTGCGAGCCGTCGCCCAGGTAGACCTTGTAGCCGTTGTCGCGCGGGGGGTTGTGGCTCGCGGTCACCGCGACCCCCGCGACCGCGCCCAGGTGACGGACGGCGAAGGCCAGCACCGGCGTCGGCAGCGGACCGGGCAGCACGGCCGCCCGCAGGCCCGCGCCGACCATGACGGCGGCGGTGTCGCGGGCGAAGTCCACCGACTTGTGGCGGGCGTCGTGACCCACGACGACCAGACCGTCGCCCCGGCCCTGCGCCTTGAGGTACGCGGCGAGACCGGCGGCGGCCCGGATGACCACGGAGCGGTTCATGCGCATCGGGCCCGCGCCGACCTCCCCGCGCAGCCCCGCGGTCCCGAACTGCAGGGTGCCGGCGAACCGGGCCGCGAGGTCGTCGGCGGCCGCCGTGTCGCCCGACTCGACGGCCGCGAGCAGGGCCTCCAGCTCGGAGCGGGTGTCGGGGTCCGGGTCCTCGGCCAGCCAGGTGCGTGCCTGAAGGACCAACTCCGCGTTCTCGCTTGCGCTTGCCACGTGATGCTCCTGCGATGTCTCGGTCTTCGGTGCCGCCCGCGCCCCGCGCGGGTCGGCCTGGGCCCATGGCCCGTCATGCCCGCGACAGGTACCACAGCGGGAGGCCGCGCGGCGGGATCCCGTACGGCACGGCGGCGGGGCGGTGCGCCGTGACGGGTGCCGTCCGGTCACCTCCCCGTAGGGCGCCTTCCCCAACCAGGGTGCGGGCACCCCCCTGATCGCGCGCGGTCTGCCGGCGCGGGTGCGCCGGCCCGCCCCGACGGGGGTGCGGGGCAGGTCAGATCCGCTCGAGCACCTGGGCGAGCAGGCTGCCCATGCGCGCGGCGGAGTCGCGGCCGGCCTCCAGGACCTCCTCGTGGTTCAGCGGCTCGCCGGTCATGCCCGCGGCGAGGTTGGTCACCAGGGAGATGCCGAGCACCTCGGCGCCCGCCTCACGCGCCGCGATGGCCTCCAGCGCGGTGGACATGCCGACGAGGTCGCCGCCGATGACCCGGACCATGTTGATCTCGGCCGGGGTCTCGTAGTGCGGGCCCGGGAGCTGGACGTAGACGCCCTCCTCCAGGGAGGGGTCGACCTCCTTGCACAGGGCGCGCAGCCGCGGCGAGTACAGGTCGGTGAGGTCGACGAAGTTGGCGCCGACGATCGGGGAGGCGGCCGTCATGTTGATGTGGTCGCCGATCAGCACGGCCTGCCCGGGGCGGTAGGTGGTGCGCAGCCCGCCGCAGCCGTTGGTCAGGACGACGGTCTTGCAGCCGGCGGCGACGGCGGTGCGCACGCCGTGAGCGACGGTGGCGACGCCGTGGCCCTCGTAGTAGTGGTTGCGGCCGAGGTAGACCAGCGCCCGCTTGTCGCCGATCCGCACGGAACGCACCTTGCCGGAGTGCCCGGCCACGGCCGGCGGCGGGAAGCCCGGCAGCTCGGTCACTGCGAACTCGTACTCGGCCTCGCCGAGGGCGTCGGCGGCAGGCACCCAGCCGGAGCCCATGACCAGGGCCACGTCGTGGGTCTCGCCGCCGGTCAGCTCGCGCAGGCGGGCGGCGGCTGCCGTGGCGGCGGCGTACGGGTCGCCCAGCGGGCTGCGGGCGGCGTGGGGAGTTGCGGAAGAGTTCACGCGGATGAGAGTAGCCGGTTATCTCCTACGCGCGTAGACGTCCCAGGTCACGGTCTGCGAAATTTCGGAGGATCAGCCGATTGACGGGGCCCGCGGGGCCACGGGGGCCGCTGTGCCGCGCCCTTCGCCGTGCCCTTTGCCGCGCCCTTCGCCGTACCGGCCGCAGTACCGCCGGCGGTGTCGCCGCCGGGTCGTGTGCCGGAGCGTCAGCAGGGCCGCTTGCGCAGTTCCATCACGTAGTCGTGCGGGGCGCCCGCGGACT
Organism: Streptomyces sp. NPDC111520; assembly: GCF_055635295.1. NCBI lineage: Bacteria > Bacillati > Actinomycetota > Actinomycetes > Kitasatosporales > Streptomycetaceae > Streptomyces > Streptomyces sp. NPDC111520. The sequence continues at coordinate 185,349 of NZ_JBVKBW010000015.1, forward strand.
CCGCCGCGTCCGCGATCTCGCCGAGGTAGCGCGCGGAGGGCAGGCCGCCCTCGTAGTCGTTGAGGACGTAGATCCACGCGGGCAGGTCGCCGTCGAGGGTGTGCACCCGCACCAGGTGCCGCCGGTAGATGCCCAGCGGAACGCCCTCCCAGCGGTCCACCGCCTCCTCGTCGACCGGGGCGATGTCGTAGAGCCCGACGAAGACCTGGTGCAGCGGATCCTCCACCAGGGTGGCGAGCGCGCCCTCCCAGCCCATCTGCTCGCCGCCGAAGGTCAGCCGCCAGCCGCTCAGCCACCCGGTGCCGCGCAGGGGCGAGTGCGGGGCGCGGCGCGTCATCAGCCGGGCGTCGAGGTTGCCGGCGTAGGCGGCGTAGAGCGACATGGTCATGAGAGTACGACAGTGGGGCACCGCCCCCGTAAGTGATCACTTGGCGCGTGCGGGACAATGGGGTACGTGACTCGGATCGTGATCATTGGTGGCGGACCCGGCGGATACGAAGCGGCCCTGGTGGCCAGCCAGCTGGGCGCGGAGGTGACCGTCGTCGACTGCGACGGTCTGGGCGGGGCTTCGGTACTCACGGACTGCGTGCCGTCGAAGACCCTGATCGCGACGGCCGAGGTGATGACCACCTTCGACTCCTCGTACGAGGAACTGGGCATCATCGTGGCGGACGACACACCGCACATCGAGCAGGCCGCCCGGGTGGTCGGCGTCGACCTCGGCAAGGTGAACCGACGGGTCAAGCGCCTCGCGCTCGCCCAGTCCCACGACATCACCGCCTCCGTCACCCGTGCGGGCGCCCGCGTGATGCGCGGCCGCGGCCGGCTGGAGGGCATGCAGGCGATGGACGGCTCCCGCACCGTCGTCGTCGAGGCGGCCGACGGCACCTCCGAGACCCTCACCGCGGACGCCGTGCTGATCGCCACCGGCGGCCGGCCCCGTGAGCTGCCCGACGCGAAGCCGGACGGCGAGCGGATCCTCAACTGGACGCAGGTGTACGACCTGGAGGAGCTCCCCGAGGAGCTCATCGTGGTCGGCTCCGGCGTGACCGGCGCCGAGTTCGCCGGCGCGTACCAGGCGCTCGGCTCGAAGGTGACGCTGGTCTCCTCCCGCGACCGCGTCCTGCCCGGCGAGGACCCGGACGCCGCCGCGGTCCTGGAGGACGTCTTCCGCCGCCGCGGCATGAACGTCATGGCCCGTTCCCGCGCCGAGGCCGTCAAGCGGGTCGGCGACCGCGTCGAGGTCACCCTCTCCGACGGCCGGGTCATCACCGGCAGCCACTGCCTGATGGCGGTCGGCGCCATACCGAACACCGGCGCCATGGGCCTGGAGGGCGCGGGCGTCAAGCTCAAGGAATCCGGCCACATCTGGACCGACAAGGTCTCCCGCACCTCGGCCCCGGGCGTCTACGCGGCCGGTGACGTCACGGGCGTCTTCGCGCTCGCCTCGGTCGCGGCCATGCAGGGCCGGATCGCGATGTACCACTTCCTGGGTGAGACGGTCGGCCCGCTCGACCTCAAGACGGTCTCCTCCAACGTCTTCACCGACCCCGAGATCGCGACCGTCGGCTACACCCAGGCCGACGTCGACGGGGGCGTCATGGACGCACGCGTCGTCAAGCTGCCGCTGCTGCGCAACCCGCGCGCCAAGATGCAGGGCATCAGGGACGGTTTCGTGAAGCTGTTCTGCCGTCCGGGCACCGGCATCGTGGTCGGCGGCGTGGTCGTCTCGCCGCGTGCCAGCGAACTCATCCACCCCATCTCGATCGCGGTCGACAACAACCTGACCATCGAACAGATGGCGAACACCTACACGGTCTACCCCTCGCTGTCGGGTTCGATCGCCGAGGCGGCACGGCAGTTGGCGACCCGCAAGGCGGCCGGAGAGCTCTAGGACGACACGGCCCGGGCACGGCCCGGGCACGGCCCGGGGTGTGCGGCACCGGCCCCCCTTCGTCACCGAAAGGGATGTCGTCGCCTATATAGCACGGGGCGTCCGGCCCTGCGAACAACTTCTGTTAATCGGTGCAAACTGCTGATAGCAGACGGTCATTGGCGTTACTGTCAGTTTCGTGTTCGCAGCAGAACGTCGCCAACTGATCCTCGAAATGGTGCGTGCCAACGGAGCGGTCTCGCTCCGTGAGCTCGCCCGTGTCGTCCAGACCTCGGAAGTGACCGTACGGCGTGACGTGCGGGCGCTGGAGGCAGAAGGACTGCTCGACCGCCGGCACGGCGGTGCGGTGCTGCCGGGGGGCTTCACCAGGGAGTCCGGCTTCCCGCAGAAATCCCATCTATCGACCGCGGAGAAGACGGCGATCGCCGATCTCGCGGCCGGTCTCGTCGAGGAGGGCGAGGCCATCGTCGTCGGTGCCGGCACGACCACCCAGGAGCTGGCACGCCGGCTCGCCCGGGTGCCGGGGCTGACCGTCGTCACCAACTCCCTGCTGGTGGCGCAGGCCCTGGCGCACGCGAACCGGGTCGAGGTGGTCATGACCGGTGGCACGCTCCGCGGCTCCAACTACGCGCTGGTCGGCAGTGGCGCCGAACAGTCCCTGCAGGGACTGCGGGTGTCGCGGGCCTTCCTGTCCGGGGCGGGACTCACCGCGGAACGCGGGCTGTCCACGTCCAACATGCTCTCCGCCAGCGTCGACCGGGCCCTGGTCCAGGCGGCGGCGGAGGTCGTGGTCCTGGCGGACCACACCAAGCTGGGCACGGACACCATGTTCCAGACCGTGCCGACGGACCTGATCACGCATCTGGTCACGGACGAGCCCCCGGCGGGCGACGACCGCGCCGCCACGGAGCTCCAGGCGCTGGCCGACCGCGGTGTGCAGGTCGCCGTGGCGTCGACGGACGGGGCGGACAACGGGATGTCCCACGGGCGGCAGCGACGGGAGATGCCGCCCGTGCCCGGACCCCGGCGCCACCAGCACCCCTCCGGCAACTACCCGGGCGGTGCGGCCCCCGGCGAGCCGCGCGCCAGGGCCGCCGGCCAGTCGGTCGGCGGTGTGTCGGGGATGGGCCCGCTGCGCACCGCCCAACTGGCCGGGGATCAGCAGGCGGCCCGGATCGCCGACCTGGCGCCGCGCAGACGCTAGCCCTGCCGGCGGAACGCCGCGGGCCCCGGCCGGTTGTCCGGCCGGGGCCCGCGGCGTTCGTGCTGCCGTCCGCGGAGGGCGGGTCAGTCCTTGATCTCGCAGAGGAGGGCGCCCGAGGAGACGGAGGAGCCGACGTCCGCGGTCAGGCCCTTGATGGTGCCGGCGCGGTGCGCGTTGATGGGCTGCTCCATCTTCATCGCCTCCAGCACCACCACGAGGTCGCCCTCGTTGACGTGCTGGCCCTCCTCGACGGCGATCTTGACGATCGTGCCCTGCATCGGGGACGTCAGGGAGTCGCCGGAGGCCGCGGAGCCGGCCTTCTTGGTGGCGCGGCGCTTGGGGCGGGCACCGCCGGCGGCGGCGGTGCGGGCCAGGGTCATGCCCAGCGAGGCGGGCAGGGAGACCTCCAGGCGCTTGCCGCCGACCTCGACGACCACGGTCTCGCGACCGGGCTCGGAGTCGTCCTCGGCGTCGGCCGGGGCGGCGAAGGGCTTGATGTCGTTGACGAACTCGGTCTCGATCCACCGGGTGTGGACGGTGAACGGTCCGGTCTTGCCGTTGACCTCGGGAGCGAACGCCGGGTCGACGACCGCCGCGCGGTGGAACGGGATGGCGGTGGCCATGCCCTCGACCTGGAACTCGGCCAGGGCGCGCGCGGCGCGCTGCAGGGCCTGCTGCCGGGTGGCACCGGTGACGACGAGCTTGGCGAGCAGCGAGTCCCAGGCCGGGCCGATGACGCTGCCGGTCTCGACGCCCGCGTCCAGGCGGACGCCGGGGCCGGTCGGCGGGTCGAAGCGGGTGACGGTGCCCGGGGCGGGCAGGAAGCCCCGGCCCGGGTCCTCGCCGTTGATGCGGAACTCGAAGGAGTGGCCGCGCAGCGGCGGGTCGTCGTAGCCGAGTTCCTCGCCGTCGGCGATGCGGAACATCTCGCGTACGAGGTCGATGCCGGTGACCTCCTCGGTGACCGGGTGTTCGACCTGCAGACGGGTGTTCACCTCCAGGAAGGAGATGGTGCCGTCGGTGCCGACCAGGAACTCGCAGGTGCCGGCGCCGACGTAGCCGGCCTCCTTGAGGATGGCCTTGGACGCCGCGTAGAGCTGGGCGTTCTGCTCCGGGGTGAGGAAGGGCGCGGGGGCCTCCTCCACGAGCTTCTGGTGGCGGCGCTGCAGCGAGCAGTCACGGGTGGAGACGACCACGACGTTGCCGTGGGAGTCCGCCAGGCACTGGGTCTCCACGTGCCGCGGCTTGTCGAGGTAGCGCTCGACGAAGCACTCGCCGCGGCCGAAGGCGGCGACGGCCTCGCGGACCGCCGACTCGTACAGCTCGGGGACCTCGTCCAGGGTGCGGGCGACCTTCAGGCCGCGGCCGCCGCCGCCGAAGGCGGCCTTGATCGCGATCGGCAGGCCGTTCTCGCGCGCGAAGGCGACGACCTCGTCGGCGCCCGCGACCGGGTCCGGGGTACCGGCGACGAGGGGGGCCCCGGCGCGCTGGGCGATGTGCCGCGCGGCGACCTTGTCGCCGAGGTCGCGGATGGCCTGCGGCGGGGGGCCGATCCAGGTGAGCCCGGCGTCCAGGACGGCCTGGGCGAAGTCGGCGTTCTCCGACAGGAAGCCGTAGCCGGGGTGGACGGCGTCGGCCCCGGACTCGGCCGCGGCCGCCAGCACCTTGGAGATGTCCAGGTAACTGGTGGCCGGGGTGTCACCGCCCAGCGCGTACGCCTCATCGGCCACGCGCACATGCAGCGCGTCCCGGTCCGGCTCCGCGTAGACGGCCACGCTGGCGATCCCGGCATCCCGGCAGGCACGGGCGACGCGGACTGCGATTTCACCGCGGTTGGCGATGAGCACCTTGCGCACGATGGCTCCCTCCTTGAAACAAGCAGAGTTTAGGTACTGGCGACACTTCGTGCCGAGGCACCCCTGGGGGTGAGCTTGCCCACACGGAGGGTGATACGGGCCCCCAATCGAGACCCGGATGCCTAGGCTTCCTACGGTAAAGCCCTATTTATCCCGGTGCTTGTGGCCCTGGGGTGTGGGCCGGGTCACCGCCCTCCACCGTGACCGACGTGGCGCTTTTTTTGTGGGAACTCCACGAAGGCCCGGGTAAATCTTTGCCGGACCGGCGCCCCATACGGGTGGTGCCGCGCGGACTCTTGCCGCAACTCCTACCCGTTAGTAGCGTTCGGCCCACGAAATACCGCCGGTAATAGGGGTACTGGGACAGGGGGCGCGCAGTGCGCAGAAGTGTCGCCGTGGTGGCGGCCGTGTTGCTGATCCTGGAGGCGTTCGGCTTCGCCTTCGTCAACTGGATCATGGGCATCGTCGTACGCCACCAGAAGATGTCCCTGGCCGGGCTCGACCCCGGCGCGATGGCGATGGGTGCGTGGGCGGCCGGGGCGGTGATGGCGCTCTTCCTCATCGGCTGCGCGGTCGTCCTCGTCCGCATGGCGCAGCGCGACCGGGCCCCGGGCCGCTTCGGCCGGCTCCTGCTCGTCGTGTGCGCGGTGACCCACGGGGTCCTGGGCGCGGGGCTGGCGGCCCCGGTGGGCTGGGCCGCGTTCGCGGGGCTGATGGTGATCCTGGGGTTCGTGGTGCTCGCCCTGGTGCTCTACGCGGGGGAGACCCCGGCCTCCGGACCGGGCGACGAGCCCGGCGGGAGCACGCCCCCGCCGCCCGTCACCCCCGCGGTGGCCTGACCGTACGGCCGTACGGGCCGCCCGGCCGGCTCAGACCCAGAAGTCGGTGATGCGCAGGTCCAGCTCACCGAGGAGACGGCGCAGCAGCGGCAGCGAGATGCCGATGACGTTGCCGTGGTCGCCCTCGATGCCGTCGACGAACGGCGCCGAGCGGCCGTCCAGGGTGAAGGCGCCCGCCACGTGCAGCGGCTCGCCCGAGGCGACGTAGGCCGCGACCTCGTCGTCGTCCGGGGTGCCGAACCGCACCGTGGTGGAGGCGGTCTCCGAGACCCGGCGCCCGGTGGCGAGGTCGATGACGCAGTGCCCGGTCCGCAGCACGCCGGAGCGGCCGCGCATGGACTTCCAGCGGGCCGTGGCGTCCTCGGCGTCGACCGGCTTGCCCAGCGCGACCCCGTCCAGGTCCAGGACGGAGTCGCAGCCGACGACGACCTCGCCGCCGGAGAGCCCCACGGCGACCGCGGAGGCCTTGGCCTCGGCCAGTACCCGGGCCAGCTCGGCGGGGCTGTCGGCGCTGATCGCGTCCTCGTCGACACCGCTGACGACGACCCGCGGGTCGAGCCCGGCCTGCCGCAGCAGGCCCAGGCGCGCGGGGGAGGCGGAGGCGAGGACGAGCGGGCGGGGGCTGCGGCTGCTGTCGGTCATGCCCGTCATCGTAGTCAGCAGCGCCAGGCCACCAGGGCCGTGATCAGGGGGACGGCGACGGCGATCACGAGCATCGCGCGGCGCAGCATCGCCTGCGCCTGCCGCATCTCCTCGGGGGGTTCGTCGGACGGGTCTGACCACAGCATGCCGTCCAGGTTGCGCCGCGCGGAACGCCCGCGCCTGAGTACGGATACTCAGGCGCGGGCGGGCGAACGGACCATTTCCGTCCGGCCGGGTCAGTGCGGCCAGTACGTGGCGCGCCAGGACACCGGCGCCGGGCGCGGCATCCGGCCTGGGACGTTGCGCGCGGGGGAGGCCCACTCGTCCGCGTTCCGCGGGCCGTCGGCGGGCCCCGCGGCCGCCGCGGCCCGGGCCTGGACGAGGGCCACGACGGCCGCCAGCTCCTCGGGGGTCGGGTTGCCCCGTTCGACCTTGATCACCATGACAGGGCGGGCTCCTTACAGGGGGATGTTGCCGTGCTTCTTGGGGGGCAGGCTCTCGCGCTTGTTGCGCAGCGTCCGCAGCGCCTTCACCAGGTGCATGCGGGTCTCCGACGGCAGGACGACCGCGTCGACGTAGCCGCGCTCCGCGGCGACGTACGGGTTGAGCAGGGTGTCCTCGTACTCCTGCATCAGCTGGGCGCGCAGCGCCTCGGCCTCCTCCGGGGAGCCCGCCTCGGCCAGGGTGCGGCGGTGCAGGATGTTGACCGCGCCCTGGGCGCCCATGACGGCGATCTGGGCGGTCGGCCAGGCCAGGTTGAGGTCGGCGCCGAGGTGCTTGGAGCCCATGACGTCGTAGGCGCCGCCGAAGGCCTTGCGGGTGATGATGGTGATCAGCGGCACCGTGGCCTCGGCGTAGGCGTAGATCAGCTTGGCGCCGCGCCGGATGATGCCGTTCCACTCCTGGTCGGTGCCGGGCAGGAAGCCGGGGACGTCGACGAAGGTGACGACCGGGACGTTGAAGCTGTCGCAGGTGCGGACGAAGCGCGCCGCCTTCTCGCTGGCGTCGATGTCCAGGCAGCCGGCGAACTGCATCGGCTGGTTGGCGACGACGCCGACCGGGTGGCCCTCGATCCGGCCGAAGCCGGTGAGGATGTTGGGCGCGAACAGCGCCTGGGTCTCCAGGAACTCGCCGTCGTCCAGGACGTGCTCGATGACCTGGTGCATGTCGTACGGCTGGTTCGCCGAGTCCGGGATCAGGAGGTCGAGCTCGAGGTCCTCCGCCGACACCGCCGTCTCGGCCTCCTGCGGGAAGGCCGGGGCCTCCTGCAGGTTGTTGGACGGCAGGTAGGACAGCAGCGCCTTGACGTACTCGATGGCGTCCTTCTCGTCGCCTGCCATGTGGTGCGCGTTGCCGGAGACGGTGTTGTGCGACCGGGCGCCGCCCAGCTCCTCGAAGCCGACGTCCTCACCGGTGACGGTCTTGATGACGTCCGGGCCGGTGATGAACATGTGCGAGGTCTGGTCGACCATCACCACGAAGTCGGTGATGGCGGGGGAGTAGACCGCGCCGCCCGCGCAGGGGCCCAGGATGAGCGAGATCTGCGGGATGACGCCGGAGGCGTGGGTGTTGCGGCGGAAGATCTCGCCGTACAGGCCCAGCGAGGTCACGCCCTCCTGGATGCGCGCGCCGCCGGAGTCGTTGATGCCGATGACCGGGCAGCCGGTCTTCAGCGCCCAGTCCATGACCTTGACGATCTTCTCGCCGAAGACCTCGCCGAGCGCGCCGCCGAACACGGTGAAGTCCTGGGAGAACACCGCCACCGGGCGGCCGTCCACGGTGCCGTAGCCGGTGACGACGCCGTCGCCGTAGGGGCGGTTCCGCTCCAGCCCGAAGTTGGTCGAGCGGTGCCGGGCCAGCTCGTCCAGCTCGACGAAGGAGCCCTCGTCCAGCAGCAGTTCGATGCGCTCACGCGCGGTCAGCTTGCCCTTCGCGTGCTGCTTCTCCACCGCGCGCGCCGAGCCGGCGTGGGTCGCCTCGTCGGTACGGCGGCGCAGGTCCGCCAGCTTGCCCGCGGTGGTGTGGATGTCGATCTCCGGCTCGGCCATGGGAGGCGGCTCTCCTGCTCTCGTCGGGTCGTGCTGAGGGTGTGACGTGACTGGCGAGTAATGCTGTTTTCGTAGCGTAACCGCGCGGATGCTGCCCGGTCAGTGCGGCGTTGGCCACACTCCACCTCCAGGGTCCGCCCTGCGGGCCGCCGCGTCGTCCCGGACCCGTCAGGGCCGCGTCCACGGCGATCCGGAGGGCAGACCCTAGGCTGGACACATGACCTCGAACCGCTGGTCCGACCTCGAGCGGCCGCCGCTCAACGCGGCTTCCCTGCGCCGCGCGATCGTCACCCCCGACAGCCTGTGGACCGACCTGGACGTGGTCGACTCCACCGGTTCCACCAACAGCGACCTGGGCGCCCGGGCCCGGGAGGGCGCCGCCGAGGGCGCGGTCCTGGTCGCCGAGGAGCAGTCCGCGGGGCGCGGCCGGCTGGACCGGCAGTGGCAGGCCCCCGCCCGCTCCGGGCTGATCTTCTCCGTGCTGCTGCGGCCGACCGCCGTGCCGCCCCGGCACTGGGGCTGGCTGCCGCTGCTGGCCGGCGTCGCGACCGCCACCGCCGTGGCGCGGACGGCGGGCGTGGACACCGGGCTGAAGTGGCCCAACGACGTGCTCGTCACCGTCGACGGCGAGGAGCGGAAGGCCGGCGGCATCCTCGCCGAGCGCGTCGGCGACGACGCCGTGGTGATCGGCATCGGCCTCAACGTCACGCTCCGCGAGGAGGAACTGCCGGTGCCCGCCGCGGGTTCCCTCGCCCTCGCCGGGGCCAAGGCCACCGACCGCGACCCGCTGCTGCGCGCGGTGCTGCGCGCGCTCGCCGAGTGGTACGGCGAGTGGCTGCGCGCCGGCGGCGACCCGGCGGCCTCCCGGCTCCAGCAGGCGTACGCCGCCGGCTGCGTGACGCTCGGCCGCACCGTACGCGCCGAACTCCCGGGCGGGGCCGAGCTCAGCGGGCGCGCGGTGGCCGTCGACGAGGACGGACGGCTGGTCGTCGCGACCGACGAGGGCGAGCGGGCGGTCGGCGCGGGCGACGTCGTCCACGTGCGCCCGGCGGGAGAGTGAGCCAGACCACACCTGCCGTATGGTTGAGGCGGCAGCCTCCGGCGCGGTGATCGGAAGGGCCGGTGCGCAGGGACCCAGGAGGGGGCGGGCGGTGACCGTGGACGACGCGAGCGGCCTCCCGCCGCACGAAGGGCCGGGCGGGCCACAGGGCGGGCAGCCGGAACGCGAGGAGCGTGAAGAGCCCGAGGAACGGGGCGGATCGGCCCGCGCGCACGCCATCGAAGAGGACCCGATCGCGCTCCGCCTGGAGCACCTGATCCTCGGTTCCGGACGGCACTACACGCCCTTCCAGGCGGCCCGCAGCGCCGGCGTCTCCATGGACCTCGCGGCCCGGTTCTGGCGGGCGATGGGCTTCGCCGACATCGGCCAGGCCCGCGCGCTGACCGAGGCCGACGTCCTGGCGCTGCGCCGGCTGGCCGGTCTGGTCGAGGCCGGGCTGATCAGCGAGAGCACGGCGATCCAGGTCGCCCGGTCCACCGGCCAGACCACGGCCCGGCTGGCCGAGTGGCAGACCGACTCCTTCCTGGAGGAGCTGACCGAGCCGCCCGAACCCGGCATGACCCGGGGCGAGGTGGCCTATCCGCTGGTCGAGCTGCTGCTGCCGGAGCTGGAGGAGTTCCTCACGTACGTGTGGCGACGTCAGCTCGCCGCCGCCACCAGCCGGGTCGTCCGCTCGGACGACGAGGAGGCCGTGGACCGCCGGCTCGCGGTCGGCTTCGCGGACCTCGTGGGCTTCACCCGGCTCACCCGCCGGCTGGAGGAGGAGGAACTCGGCGAGCTGGTCGAGGCGTTCGAGACCACCGCCGCCGACCAGGTGGCCGCGCACGGCGGACGCCTCATCAAGACCCTCGGTGACGAAGTGCTGTTCGTCGCGGACGACGCCGGCACCGCCGCGGAGATCGGCATGCGGCTCATCGAGACCATGAACGGCGACGAGACGATGCCGGCGCTGCGCGTGGGCATGGCCTTCGGCACCGTCACGACCCGCATGGGCGACGTCTTCGGCACCACGGTGAACCTGGCGAGCCGGCTGACCTCGATAGCGCCCCGGGACGCGGTGCTCGTCGACGGCGAGCTGGCGCAGGCGCTCGTCGCGGCGGGCGAGGCACCCGAGTCGGAGGCGGAGATCGTGCCCGGCTCGGAGGAGAAGTACCGCTTCGGGCTGCAGCCCATGTGGCGGCGGCCGGTGCGCGGTCTCGGCGTCGTCGAGCCCTGGCTGCTGAGCCGCCGGGGCGGCTGAGTCCGGCGAGCGGCCGCTCCCGGGAGAGCACCGCGCGCGGCTGCCGCGTCCGGGCGGACCATGTGGTCGTCCGCGCCCACGCCGAGCCCGGCAGGCATGTCGGTCTCGGCGCCGCGGGCGGTCGGCCCGGCACCCGTGGTACCCGGGGAGCATGACGTCGGGGACGGACGCGCCCACTACGCTGGCGGTCGACGTTCACGATCGTTAACAGCGACCCGGAGGTGGCGGCGCGATGGCCGAGCAGCGGTTTGGCGAGTGGGTGGCGGTACGCAGGCACGGTGACGCCGGGCGGGTGGCGGAACTCGTGCTGGACCGGCCCAAGGCGATGAACGCCATCTCGACGGACATGGCCCGGTCGCTCACCGAGGCGTGCGCGGCGCTGTCCGGCGACCGGTCGGTCAGCTGCGTGGTGCTCACCTCGACCCACGAGCGGGCGTTCTGCGTGGGCGCCGACCTGAAGGAACGCAACTCCTTCACCGACGCCGACCTCGCGCGGCAGCGCCCGTACACCCGGGCCGCCTACACGGCCGTGCTGGAGCTGCCGGTGCCGTCCATCGCCTCGGTGCACGGCTTCGCCCTCGGCGGCGGCTACGAGCTGGCGCTGGCGTGCGACGTGATCGTCGCGGACCCGACGGCCGTCGTGGGGCTGCCCGAGGTGACGGTCGGCGTGATCCCCGGCGGCGGCGGCACGCAGCTGCTGCCGCGCCGGGTGGGCGCGGCGCGGGCGGCGCAGCTGATCTTCACCGGGCGCCGGGTGCCCGCGGCGGAGGCGCTGGCGCTGGGCCTGGTGGACGTGCTCGCCGAGGAGGGCCAGGGCCGCGCCGAGGCGCTCGCGCTGGCCGCCCGGATCGCCGCCAACTCGCCGGTGGGCCTGCGGGCGGCCAAGCGGGCGCTGCGGCTGGGCCAGGGCACGGACCTGCGCACCGGTCTGGACGTCGAGGACTCCGCCTGGCGCACGGTCGCCTTCTCCGGCGACCGCGCCGAGGGTGTCGCGGCGTTCAACGAGAAGCGTGACCCGGTGTGGCCGGGTGAGTGATTGACGCGGGAAAACGACCGCGCCGCCGGTACGTGACGTGCGGGGCCGTGCGAACGTCGCAAACTGGTAAAAAGTTCTGCTGCGACAGGAGACGGGCGCATGAACGGCACCGGCGGGGACGCTCGACTGCGCGCCGTCGCCGAACTCGCGCGGGCGGTGGCGGCGGCGAAGTCGCCCATGGAGGCGGTCGTCGCCGCCGCCTCCTCGGCGCGGGTCGCGCTCGGCGGCTCCATGTCGGCGATCTCCCGCTGGGAGCGCGACCGGGGGCGGCTGCGCGTCCTGGTCAACGACGGGGACCTGGCGCCCGGCGAGGAGCCGCAGCCCGACGAGGAGGTGTACTCGGTCGCGGACTTCCCCGAGATCGTGGAGTTCCTGCACGCCAAGTGGACCGAGGGCGGTGAGCCGCACGCCTGGATCGAGACCGCCGAGGGCCCCGCGGAGGGCCGCGGCGGCGCCTACTGCCACCAGCGGGTGGCCACGCTGCGGCGGCGCGGCCGCACCTCCTGCGTCGTCGCGCCGATCATGCTGCACGGGCTCGCCTGGGGCGAGCTGTACGTGGCCCGGGGCGCCGGGCGGCCGGTCTTCGACCGGGACGACGCCGAGTTCGCGACCGTGCTCGCGACGCTCACCGCGGCCGGGATCGCCCAGGCCGAGCGGCTGGCCGAGGTGCGCCGGCTGGCCTTCAGTGACCCGCTGACCGGGCTGGCCAACCGGCGGGCCGTCGACCAGCGGCTGGAGGAGGCGGTGGAACGGCACCGCGCCGACGGGACCCCGGTGAGCCTGGTGGTCTGCGACCTCAACGGGCTCAAGCGGGTCAACGACCAGCTCGGGCACGCCGTCGGCGACCGGCTGCTGGTCGGCTTCGGGTCGGTGCTGTCGTTGTGCGGGGCCGCCCTGGAGGGCAGCCTGGTGGCGCGGCTGGGCGGCGACGAGTTCTGCCTGCTCTCGGTCGGGCACCGCGCGGAGGAGGTCGTGGCGGTCGCCGAGGAGCTGTGCGTGCGCACCAAGTGGCTGGGGCTGGGCGACGGGGTCGCGGTCGGGGTGGCGTCCACGGACGCGGAGATCGGCGTGGTGACCTCGGGGCGCCGGCTGTTCCGGCTGGCGGACGCGGCCCAGTATCGGGCGAAGGCCCTGCACTCGGTGGAGCCCGTCGTCGCCGGGCGCGGGGCGCCCGAGGACCCGGTGGTCCGCCTCGCCGACCAGCCCTCGGGCCACGACGTGGAACGACGCCGCTTCCGGGGCCGGGACTGACCGGCTCGCACGTGGGCGGGGCCGTGGTGTGTGGTGCCGCTTGGCAAGGTCGCGGTCGGGGCGGCGCCGGTGTGGGTGGCGGATCAGCCGTTGGGCCGCGCGCCATGGAGGTGCGCTGCTGGCGAAGGCGGGACGGGGCCGGTGGCTGGACGCTGCCCTGGGTGGGGTCCGCGGGCGTCGGGGTCCCGGAGCGATGTCTGTTCGGTGCCGATCAGCCGCGTACCGCGACCTGGGGTGTTGCCGCTTCCGGGGCCGGGACTGACGGGTGGGGCGTGTGCGGTGTCGCGGGCGCCGGCCGGGCGGCGCCCGCGCCACGCCATGGAGGTGAAGGCACGGCGGGTTGGCGGCGCGCCGGTGCCCGCGGGGCGCCCGACCAGTCGGCGGTGGGGCGGGACTGGGCCTCCGGGCGGCTCGGCGGTGCGGCCGCGGAGCGGAGCGGTGCCGCTTCCGGGGTGGGGGAGGGGGCGGGCGGAAGAGGTGAGTCCGACGCGTGACAGGTAGCGATTCAGTCCGTAGGGTTCGTGAATATGAGTATGCATAACGTGGTGATCGGGGCCCACGGGGTCGCGGCGGAGGATGTGCTGGCGGTGGCCCGCGGCGGGGCGCGGGTCGAGCTGTCTGCGGAGGCGCTGGCCGGGATCGCCGCGGCGCGCGAGGTCGTGGAGGCCCTGGCGGCGAAGCCGGAGCCGGTGTACGGCGTGTCGACGGGCTTCGGCGCGCTCGCGGTGCGGCACATCAGCCCCGAGCTGCGCGCGCAGCTGCAGCGCAGCCTGGTGCGCTCGCACGCCGCCGGCATGGGCCCGCGCGTGGAGCGCGAGGTGGTGCGCGCGCTGATGTTCCTGCGGCTGAAGACGCTGGCCTCCGGCCGGACGGGCGTCCGTCCCGTCGTCGCCGAGACGATGGCCGCGCTGCTCAACGCGGGCATCACCCCCGTCGTCCACGAGTTCGGCTCCCTGGGCTGCTCCGGCGACCTGGCGCCGCTGTCGCACTGCGCGCTGGTCCTGATGGGCGAGGGCGAGGCGGAGGGCCCGGACGGCGTCGTGCGCCCCGTCCCGGAGCTGCTGGCCGCGCACGGCATCGAGCCCGTCGAGCTGCGCGAGAAGGAGGGCCTGGCCCTCATCAACGGCACGGACGGCATGCTCGGCATGCTCGTCATGGCCATCGACGACCTGCGCCGGCTGTTCACCGCCGCCGACGTCACCGCCGCGCTCTCGATGGAGGCGCTGCTGGGCACCGACAAGGTGCTCGCCCCCGAGCTGCACGCGATCCGCCCGCACCCCGGCCAGGCGGCCAGCGCCGAGAACATGCGCCGCGTGCTCGCCGGCTCCGGGCTCACCGGGCACCACCAGGACGACGCGCCGCGGGTGCAGGACGCGTACTCGATCCGCTGCGCCCCGCAGGTGGCCGGTGCCGGCCGGGACACCGTGACGCACGCCATGACGGTGGCCGACCGGGAGCTGGTCTCCGCCGTCGACAACCCGGTCGTCTTTGCCGATGGCAGGGTGGAGTCCAACGGCAACTTCCACGGCGCCCCCGTCGCCTACGTGCTGGACTTCCTGGCCATCGCCGCGGCCGACCTCGGGTCGATAGCGGAACGGCGCACCGACCGGCTGCTGGACAAGAGCCGCTCGCACGGCCTGCCGGCGTTCCTGGCCGACGACCCCGGCGTGGACTCCGGCCTGATGATCGCCCAGTACACGCAGGCCGCGCTGGTCAGCGAGAACAAGCGGCTCGCGGTGCCCGCGTCGGTGGACTCGATCCCGTCCTCGGCGATGCAGGAGGACCACGTCTCGATGGGCTGGTCGGCCGCGCGCAAGCTGCGGCAGGCGGTGGACAACCTGGCCCGCATCGTCGCGGTCGAGCTGATGGCCGCGTCACGCGCCGTGGAGCTGCGCGTGCAGGGCAGCGAGGTGCTGGTGGCCGCACCGGCGACGCAGGCGGTGGTGAAGGCGGCACGCGAGGCGGGAGTGGGCGGCCCCGGTCCGGACCGCTTCCTGTCCCCGGACCTGGAGGCCGCGTACGACTTCGTGCGCGGCGGCGGTCTGGTGGCGGCGGCCGAGTCGGTCACCGGTCCGCTCGCCTGAGCCGGTCCCGGCGCCGCACCCCCCTCGGACCCGGAGGTCCGAGGGGGCGGTGCGGACGGGCTCTAGTAGGCGTCGCGTGCCCGGCGGCTCGCGTTGAACACGAGTGCCGCGCCCAGGCCGAGGAAGGCGGTACCGCCGACCAGGTAGGGCGTGGTGTCGACGCTTCCGGTGTCCGCCAGGTGCTGCCCCGGGCCGGTGCCCGAGCCGGTGGTGGAAGCGGACGACTGCGCGCTCGTGTTCGCCGTGTGCTCGGCACTGGCGGACGCGTTGGGCACGAAGTACAGGGCGCCGAGGACGGCGGCCGCCGTGATGGCGACGAAGGCGGGCGGACGGTGCGAGGTCAACGGATCCCCCAGCGGTTGCGGCGACTTGACCGTGAAGCCCGATGGTAGTGAGACAACCGCCGTGGAGGGAAGTTCGGCCCCGGAACCGGTGCTTCCGGGGGTTGCCGGAGGGCAGCCGCGGGTATCCTTCGGCGCCGGAAGCGGACTGCCTGCGCACTGCGGGCCGTTCCCCCGCATACGCTCCGTCACATGAGCACTACTGACATCCCCACCGGGGAGAGCGGGCCGCGCTACGTGCGGCTCCAGGTGGAGCTGGTCCTGGAGATCACCGGGTCCGGCGAGCTGACCGACGCCGCGCTGGACCAGATCGGCGGCGACGACTACATGCCGGACGACGAGCGGCAGCACGCCGAGGCGTCGGTGCGGCAGGACGAGTCGGAGGCGCTGGCCTACCTCGTCGACCCGTTCGACCTGGTCACCAGCGTGCCGGGGATCGAACTGGTGCAGGCGTCCTGGTCCTGCGCCCACACCGAGTACGACCCCGACTCCGACGAGTGGGACCTCTACGACGACGAGGCCGACGACGAGGCGGAGGACGAGGACGAGGAAGCCGACATCGACGAGGAGGAACCGCGCGGGCGCTGACCGCGTCCTCGCCAGTGCGTGACTCACCTGCCCCGGGCCCCTCAATGGGTCCGGGGTTTCGCACGGGCCGCGGCAGAGCGCCCATGTCACGTGCGTCACGCACGTGTTCTTCCCCACACTTCGAGGCGTGGGGGAACGGACCAAAGACCCTGGCAGTTCCTGGACGTACGAGTGAGGCTCGATCGAGGGCCGTGGCCCGCGACGCGAGCGGGCCGGGGGAAACGCGTACCGGAAGACATTGGAGACCTGTGTGAAGCGCGCCGAGACCGGCACAGTCACCGACACGATTCCCTCCCGCAAGCGGCGAGCCGGGCTGGCAGCTCTGGCGCTGCTCGCCGCCGGGGCGATCACCCTGACCGCGTGCGGGGGCGACAAGTCGGGAACCGCCGGTTCCGACAACAACGTCAAGTCGCAGGACTCGGTCGACGAGCAGGCGGCCAAGGACGCGTCGGACGCCCGAATATCGATCATCCCGAAGACCGGCGCCGACAACGTCGGCATCAACACCGGTGCCAAGGTGCAGGTGACCGAGGGTGAGCTCACCAGTGTCGTGATGACCTCGGTCGCCGACGGCTCCGAGGTCGAGGGCACGATCTCCGCGGACGGCACGAGCTGGTCCCCCAACGACCAGCTGGAGCGGGCCACCAAGTACAAGATCGCCGCCGCGGCGGAGGACGGCAAGGGCCGCAAGGCGGCCGAGAACTCCACCTTCACCACGGTCAGCCCCGAGCACAGCTTCATCGGCTACTACACGCCCGAGAACGGCCAGACCGTCGGCGTGGGCATGCCGGTCTCGCTCAACTTCACCAAGGCGATCGAGGACAAGAAGGCCGTCCAGTCGGCGATCTCGGTGACCTCCAGCAGCGGCCAGGAGGTCGTCGGCCACTGGTTCAACTCCACGCGGCTCGACTTCCGTCCCGAGGCCTACTGGCAGGCCGGCTCCACCGTGACCCTCAAGCTGAACCTCGACGGGGTCGAGGGCGCCAGCGGCGTCTACGGCGTGCAGGAGAAGACCGTCACCTTCAAGATCGGGCGAAGCCAGGTCTCCACGGTCGACGCCTCCACGCACCGGATGAAGGTCGTCCGCGACGGCAAGGTCATCCGCAACGTCCCGATCTCCGCGGGTTCCGACGAGAACACCACCTACAACGGCCAGATGGTGATCTCCGAGAAGTTCACCGAGACCCGGATGAACGGCGCCACCGTCGGCTTCACCGACGACGACGGCAAGGGCGAGTACGACATCAAGGACGTGCCGCACGCCATGCGCCTGACCACGTCCGGCACCTTCATCCACGGCAACTACTGGGGTCCCGACTCGGTGTTCGGCAGTGTCAACACCAGCCATGGCTGCGTGGGCCTGAACGACACCAAGGGCGCCAAGGACACCTCGACGGACGCCTACTGGTTCTACACGAACTCGATCATCGGCGACGTCGTGACCGTGAAGAACTCCAAGGACAAGACCGTCGACCCGTCCAACGGCCTCAACGGCTGGAACATGAGCTGGAGCGCCTGGAAGGCGGGCAGCGCGGTCTGAGACCGCCCCCGCCCCGGACGGCCGCAGGGGCCCGGAACCGTGAGGTTCCGGGCCCCTGCGGCGTTCCCGGCCGCGCCCCGCACGGGCGCGCCCGGCGGGCTCAGTCCTTGGTGCCGTCCACGATGACCGGGGAGCCGCCGGAGTTCGTACCGCAGGGCACCGCGTACACGGGGTTGGACTTCGCGGCCTCGCGGTAGGCGTCGAGGCACTGGTTGTAGAGCACCTTGTCGCTCAGCGACCGGGCGATGATCCGGTTGGCGCTCGCGATGCCCTCCGCCTCGATCCGCTTGCGCTCCGCCTCGGCCTTGGCGGTCCTGGCCGCCTCGACGGCCCGCTCGGTGGCCTGCTGCTGCTGGATCTTCTTGTCGATCTGCTCCTGCAACTGGTCGGAGGGCCGCACGTTGCGCAGGTTGACGGCGGTGACGTCGATGCCGCGCGGAGCGAGGCGCTGCTTGATCAGGGAGTCGATCTCCGAGCCGATCTGCTCGCGGGCGGAGGCGTACCCCTCCTCGCTGGAGTGCTTGGCGAAGACGTTGCGGATGATCTCGCGGCTGTCCGGCATCACCAGCCGCGACTGGATGGCCTCCTCGTTGCCCGCCAGCCGGTAGAGCTCGACGGCCTTGGCGGGCACCACGGCCCACTTGATGGTGACGTCGGCGTAGAGCACCCCGCCCTGCGAGGAGCGGACCTCGACCACCTCCTTGTCGTGCAGGTCGAGGTCGACCGGACGCGTCGAGAACGAGGTGACGTCGGTGAACGGCGACCTGAAGTGGATGCCGGAGGTCAGCGGCGAGCCGACCTTGCCGAAGGTGACCGGCACGCCGACCTCGTAGGCGCTCACCACGTGGATGCAGGCGAAGACGCCGGCCAGCACGCCCGCCACGGCGCTGAGCGCCGCCCCCAGCTTCCAGCCGCCGGAGCTCTGGCCCCGGGCGACGAAGAACAGCACGACCGCCGCTATGAGCAGCAGGATGGACAGCACGAACACAGGGATCCCCCTCCGGACCACGGACCGGCGCCGCCCCCCGGCCGCGCCGCGCAGCGCATCGTAACGGTCCGAGGTGACGGGCGGCTGCGCTGTGTGACGGGCCGTGAGGAGCTGTGGCAAGGCTGTTGCCGGGTCCGTACGGGACCGTGGCACGGCTCCCCGCCGGCCTACCGCGGACGCAGCGCCTGGGGGTCGTCCAGGACGGCCCGCACCACGCTGTACGCGGCACCGAGCAGCACGCCCTCGCGGCCCAGCCGGGACACCCGTACGGCGTCCGCGCGCCATTGACGGTCCGTCACACGGCGGCCCAGCTCGCGCTCGACGGCCGAGCGCAGCCACGGCGCCAGCGAGGCCAGCGTGCCGCCCAGCACCACGGCCTGCGGGTCCAGCAGGTTCACCGCGCCGCTCAGCGCGATCCCGAAGGCCTGCCCGGCGGCCGCGAGCGCCTTCAGCGCGGCCGGGTCCCGCTCCGTGGCGGCCGCCTGGAGGGCCTTCAGGGCGTCCGGCCGCTCCGGGGCGATCCCCGCGGCACGCAGCACGGCCTCCTCGCCCGCGTACTGCTCCAGGCAGCCGCGCGCCCCGCAGGAGCAGCGCGGGCCCGTCGGGTGCACGGGTACGTGGCCGAGCTCCCCGGCGAAGCCGCGCGCACCGCGGAAGAGCCGGCCGTCGACGACCAGGGCGGCGCCGATGCCGATCTCCGCCGAGACGTGCACGAAGTCGGTGACGCCCTCGTGGCCGCCCAGCCAGAGCTCGGCGAGGGCACCGAGGTTGGCCTCGTTCTCGACGGTGACCGGGACGGGGGAGGCGGCCAGGCCGTTCCCGGACCGCGCGAACCAGCCGGCGGCGTCGACGTCCTCCCAGCCGAGGTTGGGCGCCCGCATCACGACCTGCCGGTCGCGGCCGACCAGGCCCGGCACGGCGAGCGTCAGCCCGGCCGGTTCCAGCCCGGCGGCCCGGGCCTGCCGCCGGACCTCGGCCACGAGTGCCGCGAGTTCGCGCAGCACCTCCGCCGCCGGACGGCCGCGGTTGTCCGCCTCGACGCGGGCCCGGGCGCGCACGGTGCCCCGCAGGTCGACGGCGACGGCGGCGAGGTGGTCCACCCCGACCTCCGCGCCGAGGCCCGCCGGGCCCGTGTCGTTCAGGGCCAGGGCGGTGCCGGGGCGGCCGACCGTGCCGGGGCGCTGGGCGCCCAGCTCCACCAGCAGGCCGGTCGCCAGCAGCTCGTCGACGAGGGTCGACACGGTGGCCCGGGTCAGGCCCACCTCGGCGGCGACGGCCGCACGGGACACCTCGCCGTGTTCCGCCACGGCCCGCATCACCAGCGCCAGATTCCGCCGTCGCAACCCCGCCTGCGACCCCGGCCGTTCCGCCACGCTCCGGTCCCCTTCCGCTCTCGTCCGTCATCCGTCCTGGTAGACGTCGTCCCTCCCCACCCTCGCACGCCCCGCCCGGGGGACGGGCCCCGGGCGGGGGGAGCGGCTCACCGCACGTCGAAGGAGTCGGCCAGCGCCGTCGCCAGGCGGTCGAGCGCGGCGTCGTCGCGCGGGACGGGGTCGTAGGACGGGCCGGCCGTGGTGTCCCAGCGGCGGGCGACGGCCTGCGGGGTCTCCTTGGTGAGCAGCCCGGCGGCCTGCGCGGCCGCGCCGAGGGCGACCAGCTCGTCCGCCACGGGGATCCGGACGGCCCGGCCCGACAGGCGCCGCACGGTCTCCCGCCACGCCGTGCCGCGGGCGCCGCCGCCGATCAGCAGCAGCGGCTCGTCCGAGCCGGCGCCGTCGACCGCGAGCACCTGGTCCAGGGCGGTGAGCAGGGCGTACGCCGCGCCGTCGTAGGCGGCCTGGAGGATC
>NZ_JBVKBW010000016.1:0-200906 GCF_055635295.1 Streptomyces sp. NPDC111520
GGGTGGTGGCGAAGCGGTTGACCAGTACGTATCTGCCCGGTCGCCGCAGCCGTGACTGGATCAAGGTCAAGAACCTGCACGCCGACGGCTCCTGAGGGGACTGCCGCTCGCTCGCGGTCACCGTCCGTGCGTCCGGAGTCACGGTCCGAGGGCGATGGCGGTGCGGGCGAGTTCGGCGGTGCCTGTGGATGTCGAGCCTGGCGCGGATGCGGCGGAGGCAGGCGTCGACGGTGTCACGGGACGACGGGGGCCTTGCCGGCCGTCCGGGGGCGGGGGACGCCGTCGACCGCCGTGCAGATGCCGTAGACCCGGCCGTGGCCGGTCCAGCCGTTGACGTGGCCCCGGTTGTTGCTGATCTGCACCCGCTTCCTGGCCGGATCCACCGCGGATACCAGGTGCAGGTACACCGTGCCCGCGACGCGGGCGAGGACGATGTCGCCGACCTCGAGCTTCGCGGGGTCGACCGGGGCCACCGTCACCTGCTGACGGCTGCGCACCAAGGGGACCATCGACGATCCGCTGGGCCGGAACTCGACCGTCGCCCCGCCGGCCACCCTGCCCGCCACCGCGTCAAGCGCTCCCATGGGGCGATCGTGACGCATCCCGCCCGGCCCGCCAAGCCATTATCGCCGGGGTCCACCTGACGGCCCGTCCGCGGTGGAACGGGCGGCGCGGCGGTAGTGGGCGGCCACGCCGGGCTGGCCCGTGTAGTTCGGTCCCGCGTCCGGGTCGGCCCCGACGTAGCGCAGCGGGAGCCGGACGGTGCGCGGTCCGAGGAGGGTGAGGCGGTGGTGGCGGGCGCTGTAGGCGAAGCCTGCGGCCCGCAGGGCGGCCAGGACGGAGCGCCCGGCGGGGCCGCCGTCCGCCCAGCGGATCGCGGCGGGGTCGAGGTGGGCGACGAGCAGACCGCCGGGCCTGAGCCAGCCGGCGGCGCGGGCGAGCAGTCCGAGCCGGTCCCCGACGTAGTGGAGGCCGTGGACGCAGGTGATCAGGTCGTGCGGCGCGGCCGGCTCCCATGCCGTCACCGACGCGGTGACCAGTTCCACCGTGGGCGGCAGGGGTGCGGCCGCCAGGGGTCCCACCAGGTCCACCCCGGTCAGCCGCGCCGCCGCCGGCAGGCGGCCCGCGGCCTCCCGCAGGGCCAGCCCCTCCCCGCTGCACAGGTCCAGCCAGCGGGGTCCGGGGGCGCGGGCCAGCAGGTGGTCGACCGGGTCGAAGCCGAGTTCCCGCACGTAGCTGTTGGTGCCGGCCAGGCCTCGCTCGCGGTTCATGGTGTTGTTGGCGACGACGTCGGTGAGTTCGAGCCGGTGGTCGGGCAGCAGTGCGTCGGGCGAGGTCATCGGGCCATTCTCGGTGCCGATGCGCCTGCCGGCCAGGCCGGTTGGGGGATGGTGACGGCGAACTCTAATGTGCATCTCAGATGCAAATTTAGGTTAGGGTGGGGGCATGGACCTTCACCGCACCAGACGTCGTCCCCCGCGCCGCACCGCCCGGCGCCGCCCCGAGCGGAGCGCCCGGTGAACGCCGGCGCCGTGCTGGCGCAGGTGGCCGCGGTCTTCGTGTGGCTGGGGATGGTGCTCGGGATCTCGTTCCTCGAGGCCCCCCTCAAGTTCCGCGCCGAGGGCATCACCGTGCCCCTGGGCCTGGGCATCGGGCGGATCGTCTTCCGCGCGCTGAACCGCGTCGAGGCCGTGCTGGCCGCGATCGCCGCAGTGGCGGTGGCCCGGGAGGTGCCGGGGCCCGTCGCGCTGGGCCTGGGCGCGGGAGCGATCGCCCTGCTCCTGGCCCAACTCCTCTTTGTCCGGCCCTCGTTGAACCGGCGAACCGCCGCCGTCCTCGCCGGGGAGACCGGCCCGCGCAGCCGGGCCCATCTGCGGTACGTCGCGCTCGAGGTGGTCAAGGCGCTGTGCCTGGCCGGATGCGGCGCCGCCCTCGTCCTGGAGCGGCTGTGAGCGCGCCGGGGCCCGTCGCCGCACAGGACGGCACGGGTCGCGACCTCGTGGACCGCGCGGACGTCGAACGCCTGGTGACCGCCTTCTACCGCCGGGCCTTCGCCGACCCCCTGATCGGGCCGGTCTTCACCGAGGTGGCCCGGATGGACCTCGACGCGCACATGCCGATCATGTGCGACTTCTGGGAGTCGGTGCTGTTCGCCGCCGCCCGCTACCGGCGCAACGCGCTGGCCCCGCACCAGGCCCTGCACCGCATGACCCCGCTGGGCCCCGAGCACTTCGGTCGCTGGCTGGCCCTGTGGGGCACGACGGTCGACGAGCTCTTCCGGGGCGAGAAGGCCGAACTCGCCAAGCTGCAGGCCGGGCGCATCGGCGGGTCCCTCCAGCGCCGTCTGGCGGGCCGCGCAGCGAGCGAGTACGTCACGATCCGCCGCCGGGAGGGCGGGGAGGGCCTCTGAGGGCGCGCGTCGCCCGGTCCGGGCCGGTAGGGGCATTGCGTCTCGGTCCCCGAGGAACCGGAGGCATGGGTGACGTCCGTCGAGGACCCTCCGCCCGAGCTCCGGGACGTCCCGCGCGAACGCGTCGGTGAGCACCCCCGAGGCGGCCGCGGTACCCCGGCCGGCGGGGGCCGCCCGGCACGGGAGACACCGTCCGGTCGAGCCCGGCAAGCGCCGGCTCGGGCGTCCGCCGCCGGGGAGGCTTTCAGCGGGTGACGACGACCTTGCCGATGCTCCGGCCCGACTCCAGCATCGCGTGGGCCCGTCGCAGCCCCGCGGCCGAGAAGTCCTCGATGGTCGTGGTGACGGTGCTGCGGATGCGGCCGTCGTCCACCAGGGCCGCGATCTTCTGCAGCAGGTTCTTGTGCTCGATCATGTCGGGGGTCCGGAACGTCGGCCGGGTGAACATCAACTCCCAGTGCCACGCGATGCTCTTCGCCTTGAGCGGCAGCAGGTCGAGCCCCTCGGGCTCGTCGATCGCCGTGATGTGCCCGCCCGGGCGCATGATCCGGGCGTAGGTGTCGACGTTCCCCGCGGAGTGCGGGGAGAGCAGGTAGTCCACGCCGTCCGGCGCCGCCGCGGCGGCGGTCGCGGCGAGGTCGTGGTGGTCGACCACGGCGTCGGCCCCGAGCCCGGTGACCCATTGGCTGCTCTCGGGGCGGCCGGCCGAGGCCAGCACCCGCAGGCCGGTCAGCTGCTTCGCCAGCTGGATGAGGATCGAGCCCACACCCCCGGCGCCGCCCAGGGCCAGCAGGGTGCCGGTCGACCTGCCGTCGAGCGCGAACCGCTCGAACAGGGTTTCCCAGGCGGTGATGCCGGTCAGCGGCAGGGCGGCGGCCTCAGCGAAGCCCAGGCTGCGCGGCTTGCGGGCCACCAGGCGCTCGTCGACGACCTGGAACTCGGCGTTGCTGCCCGCACGGGTGATGTCCCCCGCGTACCAGACCTCGTCCCCCACCTGAAGGGTGGTCGCCTCGCCGCCCACCGCCTCGACGACGCCCGCGGCGTCGAAGCCGAGGACGCGGGGCGGGTCGGAGGCCGGCAGACCGGCGCGGACCTTGATGTCCACGGGGTTGACGGACACGGCCCGCACCCGCACGAGCACGTCGCGCGGTTCGGGCTCCGGCAGCGGGACCTCGACGTCGACGAGACTCTCCGGATCGTCCACGGGCAGGCCCCGGTAGGAGGCGACGGCCCGCATCGTCCGTTCGGTCATGGCCGGAGGCTCCCTCGCTGCGCTGACGGGTCCAGGCCAGCCTGGCACGCGGGACCGCACCCGGCAGCGGCGGCCGGGCCATCCGGGTGCCGCCGCGGGGGCGCCGTCCGGCGGCCGGGATGCGGGGCGGGGCCGGACGGGTCATCCTGACGAAATGCAACGTCGCGTCATCGTGATGCCGCCATCGACGAGCGGCGGCCGGCGCGTCCGTGTGGACGGCGTAATCCTGGGGATCGCGTACCACCTCCGCGACGTCCAGGAGTTCCCGCGGCGCGCCGGCCTCGATCCCGACACCGTCGACCTCGCCGACCCGGACGTCGTCGAACGGAGCGGTGCCGGCCCCGGCGTGTGGACGTGACGACGCCGGACGTGACGACGCCGCTGCCGCCCTGAAGCGGCCGCCGGCTACGCGGACTTCTCGTACCGCGCGGCGCACCAGTCGACCAGGACCAGGCCGAACTCCCGCATGAGGGCGGCCAGTCCCGGGACGTCCCGCACCGTCGCCCGCGAGGCCGGCAGCAGGCCCAGGGCGACGACCCGGTCGCCGGAACAGCGTCCGTACACCGCGACCGGACCGACCCGGGCGGCGAACGAGTCGGCGACCCGTCCCTGGCCCTCCCGGAGTGCCACGCCCGCGAACTCGTGCGAAACCGGGAGCAGTTCGAACAGCCGCCGACGGGTGAGTGCCCCGGTCAGCGGCTCCGCCGGGGACTCCCGCAGGTGGAGTGCGTCGAACACCCGGACGGCCGATCCGTCCTCGCCGACGGTCCGTGCGTGGTCGCGCAGGATCCGCGCGATGTCCGCGAGTTGGGCCTCGACCTGAGCGATGCAGCGGCGTTCCACCAGTTCGGTCTGGCGCCAGTCGTCCTCGTGGATCTCAAGGTCGTCCGCGGCGCCGTCCGAGGGTGTCAGCGGGGGCAGGTCCGCGCAGAGGGTCGGCAGGGTGTACGCGACCTGGCGGGGGTCGACCGTCCGCAGCCGCCGGAGCGTGAGGACGAGCCGGCCCGCGGCCAGGAAGGCCGTGCGGTCGGCCGGTTGGGCCCGGACGACCTCCCACACGGCCCCGCCGAGGTCGAGCCGCGTCTCGGGCGTGAAGGTCTCCGGGAGTTGTCCGGCGGGCAGTTCGGAGCGGCCGAACGGCTGTCCGTCCGCCGCGTCGACCAGCGTCACGTCGATCAGGCCGTCGTCAGGCATGGGCGCATGCTATCGGCGAGGCCAGGAGGCCCTGACCGGGGTCCTGGCGGAGCGGTTGTCCGCATGTGAATGTCATGGCCACGTAATCTTCATCCGCACCCCTCTACCCGCATAGACCATGGGCCGCCATCCTGATCGGCGAACCCCCCACGAGAGGACGCCCCATGGGAACGGTGACCAAGACGCTGGCCGCAGCCGCCACCGCCGCGCTGTGCGCACTGACGACGCAGCCCGCGCACGCCGCGGTGCCGCCCGAGCACGCGGTCATCGTGTGCCAGAGCGCGAGTTTCTACGCCAACTACGACAGCGCTTCCGGCCCCCGCGGACTGATCCGCGTCCTGGGCTACGGCAACAAGGTGGGCCACACCCGCGGCGCGCACCCCGTCTACAACGGCTGGGCGGCCACCTTCGACTTCGGCAAGGGCGACTGGGGTTACGTCCGCAACGAATGCCTCGGCGGCTACGGCTCCTGGTGACCCCCCTCCCGCACCGGCACCCCCCACCACCACAGGAAGGACCCACCCGCATGCCCGCACCCCGGATGCTCCACGCCGCCACCGCCGTCGCGGCCCTGACCGCCGCCGTACTGGCCACCGCCGCCCCCGCCCGGGCCGCCGACGGGACGATCGGCCGGCGTGAGACCGTCTGCGCCCAGGACCTGTACGTGCGCACCGCCCCGCTCGGCGCCTGGACGGGCACCCTCTACAAGGGCCAGACCTTCACCGTCGAGAGCAAGCAGGGCGCCTGGGCCTACGGGTTCGCCTACGGCGACATCAACCGCCGCGGCTGGGTCCAGGACGGCTGGTTCTGCTGACGCACCCGCACGCACCCGCACGGACCCGTACGTACACGCACGGACCCGTGGCGCGCCCCTTCGGCGGACGGCGCGGGGCGCGCCGGGTCCGGGCCGCCGTCCGGCCGGGCGGATGTGGCACGGTGGGGCGCAGCCCCGAAGATCACCGCGAAGGAGTTCCCGTGTCCAAGCCCCCGCTTCCCCCGGCCGCGATCGAGATGCTGAAGAAGCCCAACCCGGCCGTGATCACGACGCTGCGGGCCGACGGCCAGCCGGTGTCCACGGCCACCTGGTACCTGTGGGACGACGGCCGGGTGCTGGTCAACATGGACGGCGGCCGCAAGCGCCTGGACCACATCCGCCACGACCCCCGGGTCACCCTCACGGTCCTGGACGAGGGGAACTGGTACACCCACGTCACCCTGATCGGGCGGGTCGCCGAACTGCGCGAGGACACCGACCTCGCCGGCATCGACCGGCTGGCCCAGCAGTACCTGGGCCGCGCCTACCCGCAGCGCGACCGCGAGCGCGTCAGCGGCCTGATCGAGATCGAGCGGTGGCACGGCTGGGGGACGCTCAAGGACAGCGGCCAGCCGGGCTGACCGCACGGCGGGGTCAGCCCTCGTACGGCTCGGCCGGCGCCCGCACCGGCCGGGCACGGCTCACGTCCAGGAACGGGACGGGACCGTCGTTGACCGGGTCCTCGGCCCGGCGCGGGGTGTAGGTCCCGGTCACCTCCAGCCAGGCGTCCGGCTGCAGGACGGGCGGCACCTGCCCGGTCATTCCGATCTTGACCGGGCGGGCGTCGGCGGCGCAGCAGTTCAGCACCATCCGGGTCAGGTAGGGGGTGCCGTCGCGGGCGACGCTGACGAATCCGGTGAGGGTGATGCGGCGGCCGGTGAGGGAACGTCCGTGGTCGTAGACCGCGCGGCCCGCGTAGTCGGCGGTCTCCATCCGCAGCGGGTCGCCCGCGGGCAGGGTGGGGAAACCGAAGGGACGGGGGACCGACGTGCCGCTCCGGGCGGCGGAGTAGGACCCCAGGGCCGGCGGGGCGACCAGGACCAGCGCGACCAGCGGCAGCACCAGCAGCCACGCGACCACGGGCTCGCGGTGCGGGTGGGGATGCGGGTGCTGGTCCTCGGCATCGTGGCCGTCCTCCCGCGCGTCTTCCGGCCGCCCGTCCTCCCGCCGCCCGTCCTCCTGCCCCGGATCGCCGCGGCGGGGCCGGCGCAGCTCGTACCAGACGGTCGCCAGGGCCGCGACGACCAGCACGGCACCGGCCGCCAGCAGCAGCGGCTGCAGCCCGGCCTTGACGTACCGCAGGTAGAGGTCGCTGAGCCCGGCGTGCAGCAGGGCCACCCCCGTCAGCAGCAGCACGGCGGCCTGCGCCTCCCGGTTCACCTGCTTTCTCCCTGGATACCCGGGCATTCGGGCTGGGGAAGGTTGGATCCTTGGGTCCGAGTCGCGAAGCGGCGGAGTTGGCTGCGCATCTGTTCTGACCTGCACTCTCTTTCCTTGTCAGCGGGGGCTGTTAGGTTCCGGGGCGTGACGTCCACAGTGATGGCCGAGCAGGGGTGCGGGCATGCCCGGTACACCTATCGGCTGCGTGTGTCGTCGTCGGCGTGTGCCCGTTTGGAGGCGGAGTGGGCGCGTTGTCGGTGGGTGTGGAATGAGTGTGTGGCGGTGTCCCGCAAGGTCCACGGCCTGAACAAGACCGACGGGCAGAAGATCACGTGCGGTCCCGCGCAGCTGGACAGGATGCTGACCGAGGCGCGACGGTCGATGGCGTGGCTGCGGGAGGGTAGTTCGGTGCCGCAGCAGCAGGTCATCCGGGATTTCGCCAAGTCCCGGACCAAAGCGATCAAGGACATCGCGGCGCGGCTGCCGATGCGGCAGCGGGCGGGGATGCCCCGCATCAAGCGCAAGCGCGAGGCCGCGCCGACGCTGAACTACACCGCCCGGGGTTTTCGGCTGAAGGACGGACGTCTGCACCTGGCCGGTGGCATCGTTCTGACGGTGGTGTGGTCCCGCGATTTGCCCGCGGTCCCCACGTCGGTACGCGTGTACCGGGACAGCCTCGGTCACTGGTACGCCTCGTTCGTCGTGGCCACCGCCCTTGAGTCGCTGCCCGCCACAGGCGCAGTGATTGGTATCGACTGGGGCGTCCGTGAGACCGCGACCACCACCAGCGACGCCCACGACCTGCCCCATGCCCAGCACGGCAGGAGTGCCGCGGCGAAACTGGCCCGCTACCAGAAGATGATGGCCCGTCGGCGTACCCCGAGGAACATGCCCGACACCGGCGGCTACCGCAAGGCCCGCCGGGCCGCCGCGAAGGTGTCCAGGAAGATCGCCCGTCGGCGGCAGGACACCGCCCGCAAGTGGGCCAAGCGCGTCGTTCGCGACCACGACGTCATCGCGGTGGAGGACTTCCGGCCGAAGTTCCTCAGCCGGACCACCATGGCCCGCAAGGCGGCGGACGCGGCGATCGGCGTCACGAAGACGGCTCTGATCGAGATGGGCCGCAAGCACGGGCGGGACGTCCGCCTGGTGCATCCCGCGCACACCACCATGGACTGCGCGTCGTGCGGAGTGAGAACCAAGCACGCACTTCCTCTTTCGGAACGTACCTATACCTGCACCGCGTGCGGACTCGTCTGCCCCAGGGACAAGAACTCCGCACGCGTGATGCTGGTCCGGGCTGGTCTCAACCCGGCTGGTGCCGATCGTGTAAGCGCTGGAGGACCGCTGGTCCCCAGCCCACGTGAGCCAGGAATCCCCGCCCATTAAGGCGAGGAGGATGTCAAAGCAGCACCGCCCCGGTCACGCAGCCCAGGACGACGGCGACCGCGAAGGTGGCGGGCGCGAACCGCACCGCGAAGGCGCGTCCGAAGGTGCCCGCCTGCAGCGCGAAGAGCTTCAGGTCGATCATCGGCCCCACGACGAGGAACACCAGCCGGGCGGTGAGGGAGAACTGCGACAGGGACGCCGCGACGAACGCGTCGGCCTCCGAACAGATCGACAGCACCACCGCGAGCACCGCCAGCGCGAGCACCGACACCACCGGGTTGCCCGACGCGAGGCGCAGGACGTCCTCCGGCACGAAGGACTTGAGCGTGGCCGCAGCCATCGCCCCGACGACCAGGAACCCGCCGGCGTGCATGACGTCGTGCCGCACCGAACCCCAGAACGCGGCTCCCCTGCCCCGCCCTTCGGCCGACGGGTGGTGCCCCGCGGGCCGCAGCAGACCGGGACGCCCCAGACGCTGCCAGAGCCAGCCCATGACGCACGCGACCAGCAGTCCTGCGACGAAGCGGGCGACCACCATGCGCGGCTCGTTCGGGAAGGCGACGGCCGTGGCGGTCAGCACCACCGGGTTGATCGCCGGCGCGGACAGCAGGAACGTCAGCGCCGCCGCCGGGGCGACCCCCCGCCGTACCATCGCCCCCGCGACCGGCACCGACGCGCACTCGCACCCCGGCAGGACCGCCCCCGCGACCCCCGCCACCGGCACCGCCACCGCGGCGCGGCGCGGCAGCGCCCGCGCGAAGAACGACGGCGGGACGCACACCGCGAGCACCGCCGAGAGCAGGACGCCCAGCACCAGGAACGGCAGCGCCTGCACCACCACCGCGACGAACACGGTCGTCCAGCTCTGCATCACCGGCGCGGACAGCGCCCGCCGCACCGGCCCCTGCATCGTCAGGGCGGCGAGCAGCAGCAGCGTCAGCACCAGCGGCGAGCTGACCCGCCACCGCTCCTCCGGGTCCGGCGGCCCGGCGTCCTGCCGCGCGGTCCCGGCGGGGGCCGGGGCCTCCTTGGTGACGGTCACGGGCGTACTACCTCCGGCGCGAGGGGGCTGGGGACTCCACCCTCAGTACGCCGCCGCCCCGCCCGAAGTCTCACGCCGTACCCGGCCTTTGCGCACCCTTGGCCCAAGCCGGGCCCGGAGATGACCATGGACACGGCCCGCTCCGACAGAGTGGAGCCCACCGTGCGCGCGGCGGGTACGGGACGGGGGCCGGGGGGCGTCATGAAGACGGGTCTCATCGCGCACGCGGGCGCGGCGATGGTGCTGAGCGGGGTGTGCCTGGTGCCGGCGCTCGGCACGTTCCTGCCCGGCACCTGGCTGCCCCGGCACAGCAGCCTGGTGCCGGGCGTCGTCTGTGCGGCGCTGTTCCCCCTGTTCGCCGGCGCGGTCGTCCGGGCCATCGCCCTGGCCACCCACGGAGTGCGCCTACAGGGCAATCCTCTGCGGCCGGTTCAGAGGACGCGCTGCCCCTTGCCCAGGGCGATGACGCCGTTCGCGGAGGCGTGGTAGAGCTCGCGGTCGCGTTCGGGGTTGACGCCGACCGTGGCGCCCGCGGGCACGACGACGTTCTTGTCGAGGATGGCACGGCGCACGACCGCACCCCGCCCGACGCGGACGTTGTCGTGCAGCACCGACCCCTGCACCACCGCGCCCTCCTCGACCACCACCCCCGGCGACAGCACCGACTGCGTGACCTGCCCGGAGATGATGCAGCCCGGGCTGACCATCGACTCGCCCGCGATCCCGCCGGCCACGAACTTCGCCGGGGGCAGCCGCAACGAGTGCGTGTACAACGGCCACTGGTCGTTGTAGAGGTTGAAGACCGGGTGGACCGAGATCAGGTCCTGGTGGGAGTCGTAGTACGCGTCCAGGGTGCCCACGTCCCGCCAGTAGCCGTGGTCGCGGGCCGTCTCGCCGGGCACGTGGTTGTCGTCGAAGTCGTAGACCTGCACCTGCCCCTTGGCCGTGAGCAGCGGGATGATGCTGCCGCCCATGTCGTGCACCGACGCGTCGTCCTCGGCGTCCTGGGCCAGCGCGTCCAGCAGCACCTTGGTGGTGAACACGTAGTTGCCCATCGAGGCGTACACCCGGTCGGGGTCGCCGGGCAGGCCCGGCGGATCGGCGGGCTTCTCCAGGAACCGCTCCACCCGCACCCCGCCAGGACCCGGGGTGATGATCCCGAACGAGGAGGCCTGGTCGCGCGGGACGCGGATGCCCGCCACCGTGGCGCCCGCACCCGCCTCGATGTGCTGGCGCAGCATCTGCCGGGGATCCATGCGGTACACATGGTCGGCACCGAACACGACGATGTAGTCGGGCTGTTCGTCGTACACCAGGTTCAGCGACTGGTAGATCGCGTCGGCGCTGCCGAGGAACCACCGCGGGCCCAGCCGCTGCTGCGCCGGGACGG
The DNA here is from genome assembly GCF_055635295.1 of Streptomyces sp. NPDC111520. NCBI lineage: Bacteria > Bacillati > Actinomycetota > Actinomycetes > Kitasatosporales > Streptomycetaceae > Streptomyces > Streptomyces sp. NPDC111520. The sequence goes on from NZ_JBVKBW010000016.1 coordinate 10,872, forward strand.
GGGTGACGTAGTTGCCCAGCAGGTTCGACATCCGCCAGGTCGTGGTGATGTGCCGGTCCAGGGAGTGCGACTTGTACTGCGTCAGCACGCAGATGCGCATGATGTCGCCGTTGACGAGGTTGGACAGGACGAAGTCCACCAGCCGGTAGGCGCCGCCGAACGGCACGGCCGGTTTGGCGCGGTCGGCGGTCAGCGGCATCAGCCGCTTGCCCTCCCCGCCCGCGAGCACGATTCCGAGCACCGAAGGTCCGCCGCGCATCACTGCCCCCTTTGCCGCTACCGCCCTTGCGACCTGCAGATCTCCTCGTACACGCCCACGGTGCGGCGGGCCACCGCGTCCCAGCCGAACTCCGCCACCGCGCGCTCGCGGCCCGCCGTCCCCATGCGCGCCGCCGCCCCCGGATCGCCGGCGAGCGCGCCGACCGCCGCGGCGAGTCCCGCCTCGAACGCCTCCGGGTCCTTCTCCTCGTACGGCACGAGGAGCCCGGTGACGCCGTCCGCCACCACCTCCGGGATCCCGCCCACCGCGGACGCGACCACCGGGGTGCCGCACGCCATCGCCTCCAGGTTCACGATGCCCAGCGGCTCGTACACCGAGGGACACACGAACACCGCGGCGTGCGTGAGTAGTTGCACCACCTCGGACCGCGGCAGCATCTGCGGGATCCAGACCACCCCGCCGCGCACCGCCCGCAGTTCCTCCACCAGCTCACGGAACTCCCGGTCGATCGCGGGGGTGTCGGGCGCCCCGGCGCACAGCACGATCTGCAGGCCCGGATCGATCCGCCGGGCCGCCCGCAGCAGGTGCGGCACCCCCTTCTGCCGTGTGATCCGCCCGACGAACAGGGCGTACGGGCGGCCCGGGTCGACGCCGTGTGCGCGGAGCGCCGCGGTGGACGCGTCCGGCCGGTACAGACGGGTGTCGATGCCGTTGTGGACGACGTGCACCCGTGCCGGGTCGAGCGCGGGGTAGCTCCGCAGGATGTCCGCGCGCATCCCGTGCGAGACGGCGATGACGCCGTCCGCGGCCTCGACCGCCGTCCGCTCCGCCCAGCTCGAGAGCGCGTACCCGCCGCCGAGCTGCTCCGCCTTCCAGGGACGCAGCGGTTCGAGGGAATGTGCGGTCATCACGTGCGGCACGCCGTACAGCAGTTTGGCCAGGTGCCCGGCGAGGTTGGCGTACCAGGTGTGGGAGTGCACGAGGTCCCGGCCGGCCAGTGCGGCGGCCATCGACAGGTCGACCGACAGGCTGCGCAACGCCTCGTTGGCGTCGCCGAGTTCCGCGGCGGCGGCATGCCGGGTGACGTCCGGCCCGCCCTCCCGGTCGTCCGCGGCGCCCTGCCCCTGCGCGCCGGCCCAGCAGTGCACCTGAAGGTCCGTCAACTCCCGCAGTTCACGGGCCAGGAACTCCACGTGCACACCGGCCCCGCCGTACACGTACGGCGGGTACTCCCGCGTGAGCAGTGCCACCTTCACGGGCGCCTCCCCGGGTCCCGTCGCCGTGTAGGGACATCCATGCCCCGTGGAACGGTGTTCGATCCGTCTTCCCCGCCTTTCGCCGCGTGATGCCCCGCCCGGAATTCCCTCGACTTCGCCGCCCGCTCCGTGAATCGTGATGCGCATGCGACAGGACGAGATCTGGGGCGCGGAAACCGCCGGCAGCTACGACACCCCCGGCACCGGCATGTTCGCCCCGGAGGTACTGGATCCGGTCGTGGACCGGCTCGCCGAACTCGCCGACGGCGGACGGGCGCTCGAGTTCGCCGTCGGTACCGGCCGTGTGGCCGTGCCGCTCGCGGCGCGGGGCGTGCCGGTCAGCGGCATCGAGCTCTCACGGCCGATGATCGACCGGCTGCGCACCAAGGCGGACGAGGCGACGATCCCGGTCGTCATCGGCGACATGTCCACCGCCCGCGCCCCGGGCACCTTCCGGCTCGTCTACCTGGTCTACAACACCATCGCCAACCTGCTCACCCAGACCGAGCAGGTCGCCTGCTTCCGCAACGCCGCCCGTCATCTCGCACCGGGCGGGCGCTTCGTGATCGAACTGTGGGTCCCCGAGCTGCGCAAGCTGCCACCCGGCCAGCAGGCCGTGGTCTGGCACTCCGAGTCCGGCTCCATGGGTGTGGACACCTACGACGTCCTGCGGCAGCGGGTCGTCTCGCACCACTTCCGCTTCCGCGACGGCGAGCGCACGAGCCTGTTCCGCACCCCGCACCGCTACGTCTGGCCCTCCGAGCTCGACCTCATGGCCCAGCTCGGGGGATTCGACCTGGAGTCCCGCCACGCCGACTGGCGCGGCGCGGAGTTCACCGCCGAGTCCCGCTCGCACGTCTCCGTCTACCGGCTGCCCGCCGCCGAGGGGTGAGCGGGGTTCCTAGTCCTCCTCGCCGCTCAGGGCGCCCGCGGCGGTGAGGGGGGCGGGTTCCGGTGCGGGGGCAGGGTCGGGGGCGGCGGCCGGGGGGACGGGCCGGGCTTCCGCGGCGCGCTTGGCGGTGGCGCGGGTCAAGGAGACCGTCGGGGGAGCGGAGGGCGGGGCGAGGGAGCGCGCGAGGTCGCGGTCGAGGCGGCGGAGCTGGGACTGCATGTGGCCGGTCAGACGGCTGCGGTAGGCGTCCTCGAAGGTGCGGAGGTCGTCGACCTTGCGCTGGAGGGCGGTACGGGCGGAGGCCAGGTCGACCATCGCCTGGCGGTGCTTCTCCTGGGCCTCGTGCTCGAGGGCCTGGGCGCGCTCGCGGGAGTCGCGGCGCAGGTTCTCGGCCTGGCCGAGTGCCTCGCCGACGATCTTGTGGGCCTCGGCGCGGGCCTCGGAGACGGCCTGTTCGGCGGTGCGCTCGGCCAGGGCGAGCAGTCGGGCCGTGCTGTCGACGGCGAACCCGGGCTGCCTCCCGGCGGTCCCGTCGTCGGCCTCCTCGGTGTCCGCGGGCTCCGCCGGTCCCGCCGGCCCGGAGGCCCGGGCGACGAGCACCGGGGCGGGCTCCGGTTCCGGCGCCACTTCGGGTTCGGGCGCGGCCTGGGGCTCGACCTGGGGCTCGGGCTCGGCCTCGGCCTCGGGCTCCGGCGCCGACGCCACCTCGAGTTCGGGCTCCTCCGGCTGCCGGGTGGCCGCTGCCTCGGCGGCGGAGAGCTGGGCGCGCAGGTCCTGGTTGGTCCTCAGCAGCCGGGTCAGCTCGGCCTGGACCTGGTCCAGGAAGTCGTCGACCTCGCGCTCGTCGTAGGCCTCACGGAGGCGGACGGTGGTGAACTGCTTCGTGCGCACGTTCTCGGGGGTAATCGGCGTCTGTGCCATCTGCTCACCTCGAGGTGTTCGTCGACAAGTCCTGACCGCATCCGTCAACTCCAGCTTGGGCGGCGGGCCGGGCCGGGGCAGCCCGGGAACACCGCGCGTGCGCGGTGCGGGCGGTGTCACCAGCGCCGATCGTGGGACCAGGGCGAGCGGCGTGGAGGGCGCAACTACGGGCGGCGCAGTGGCAACTGTGATCATCCGTGTTGTCACGGCGCCCGCAGACAGCGTGGATTTCCCCGCGCGCCCGGCGAAAGGGCCGGACGGGTGAATACCGGCCCCCAAGGCCCCGGTACGGGCGGCGCCGGGAGACCCCGGGCGGGGGCCGGGGAGTGATTCCTCCCCCGGGGATGGACCGGAAGGCGTACGCCGGGGCGGGCACGGAGGCGGGCCGAACCCCGTCGCACCGCGCGCCCGACCGGGGGCCCCGGCCGGTGACCGGGCGCTCGCCCGGCTACCGCCGGGTGGTGCCTGCACCGCCCGTGGCGCGGGCCCCACGGTTCCCCCAGCTGTGGTGCATCGCAAGGCGGAGGAGCGTCCTCATCGTGGGCGGCGTCCTCCGGGCCGGGGGCCGGAACCGCGTCGCTCCGCGCGCCCGACCGGGGGACCCCGGCCGGTGGCCGGGCGCCGCGGGCCCGGCGCTAGGCTCACGGCGTCGTCGTACCGGCTGGTCGCGGGCGCCGGGGCCGCCGGGCGCCTGTACGGCCCGGCCCACCAGCGAAGGGAACGCCATGACGCAGCCCGTCATCATCGGAAGCGAGCGCAGCGAGGTCGGCCTGCCGGCCGGGATGGACGTCCTGCGGCGCGGCGGGACGGCGCTGGACGCCGTGGAGGCGGCGATGCGCCGCTGCGAGGACAACCTCACCGACCACTACGTCGGAACGGGCGGGCTGCCCAACGCGCAGGGCGTCGTCGAACTGGACGCGTCGGTGATGACGGGCTCGGACCGCAGGTTCGGCGCGGTCGGCGCGCTGCGCGGGTTCCCGAACCCGATATCGGTGGCGCGCGCCGTGATGGAGCGGCTGCCGCAGCACTGCCTGCTGGTGGGGGAGGGCGCGGCGCTCTTCGCGCGGGAGAACGGGTTCGAGGGCGCCGAGCTGCTGACCGACGCGTCGCGGGCCATGTGGCGCGAGCAGCTGCTGACCGCCGCCGAGGCGGTCGAGGGGGAGAACACCCCGGCCGTGGACGGTGACCACCGCTACCGGCGGGCGGCGCTGGAGCTGGTGCGGCGGATGGCGCCGCACGAGGGGCCGTGGGGGACGATCAACATCGTCGCGCTGGACGCGCACGGCGAGATGTGCGTGGGCGTCTCGACCTCCGGCTACCCCTTCAAGTACCCGGGACGGGTGGGGGACTCCGCCGTCCCGGGGGCGGGCAACTGGTGCGACCTGCGCGGTGGCGGGGCGGCCTGCACCGGCCGCGGCGAGCTGAGCCTGCGCGGTGGCACGGCCCGTACGGTGGTCGACCTGCTGGCGCTGGGCAAGGAGCCCGCCGACGCGTGCCGGATCGCCCTGGAGGAGGCGGCGGGCCTGCCCGACGAGTACCGTTCCGAACTGCGGGCGCTGGCACTGACCCCGGACGGGCGGCACGGCGGCGCCGCCGGCCAGGAGGGCAGCGTCTACGCCGTGATGACCGACGCCTCCACCGAGCCGGAGCTCCGCCCGCGCATGCTGGTCTGAGGGCCGCCCGGGCCCGCGGCTGCGGCCGTGCCTGGGTCGTGTCGTCAAACGCCCCCCCTGCTCAGCGACGCTCCCCCAGCTTGCTGAGCCCGCCCTCCGGGCGATGGGGGCACCTCCCAGCGCCAGCTGGGGGAGCTCGTTTGACGACACGACCTAGGGCTGGGGCGCGATCAGCTCGCCGCTGGTCGCGTCCCGGAGGGTGATCGCCTCCACCGGGCAGGACTCGGCCGCGTCGACCAGGAGCTCGTCCGGCTCGGCGGTCGGGTGCCGGGGGCAGGACTTGCGGTCGCGGAGCTCGAAGTGCTCGGGGGCGATGCCGGCGCAGGAGCCGGTGCCGATGCAGGTGTTCCGGTCCACCTCGATCTGCCAGGTCATGGCGGGTGTCCTTCGCTGTCGTCGGAAGCCTTGCGATGTCGTCGGGCGGCGCCGGTCGCCGTCAGGCCCCGTCCCAGGTGACCGGCATCCGTTCGGGCCCGCGCAGGGCGACGCCGGACTTCCACACGACGCTCTCCTCGGGTCCGGCGAGGCGCAACCCGGGCAGCCTGTCCAGTAGGGTGCTCAGGGCCACCTGCAGTTCCATCCGGGCCAGTTGGGCGCCCAGGCAGTGGTGCGGTCCGTGCCCGAAGCCGACGTGGGAAGCCTCCTGGCGCAGCAGGTCGAGCCGGTCGGGGTCGGTGTAGACGGCTTCGTCGCGGTTGGCCGACACGGGGCAGACCACCACCGCCTCACCGGCGCGTACGGTGCCGCCGCTGAGTTCGACGTCGTCCAGCGCGTAACGGGGCATGCCCGCGCCGTTGCCCAGGGGGACGTAGCGCATCAATTCCTCGACGGCGCCGGGCACGAGGCCGGGGTCGGCGCGCAGCGCCGCGAGCTGCCCGGGGTGGGTGAGCAGCGTGTAGACGAAGTTGGGGATCTGCGAGGCCGTGGTCTCGTGGCCCGCGACGAGCAGGGAGACCGCCAGGACCTGCAGTTCCCGCTCCGAGAGCCGTTCGCCGTTGTCGCGGGCGTCGACCAGTGCGCCCAGGAGGTCCTCGTGCGGCGCGGCGCGGCGTTCCGCGATCAGCCCGGCCATGTAGGCCATCAGGGCGTCCGTGTGGTCCTGGACCTCCCGCGGGGTGTACTTGGTGGTCGACAGCAGCGCGTCGGACCAGGTGCGGAAGTCCGCGCGGTCGGCCAGGGGGACGCCGAGCAGTTCGCAGATGACGGTGACGGGCAGCGGCAGGGCGAAGTCCGCGACGAGGTCGGCGGGCGCGCCGCGGGCGGCCATGCCGTCGGCGAGTCCGGCCGCGATCCGCTCGGTGCGGGGCCGCAGGCGCTCGATGTGGCGGGCGGTGAAGGCCTTGGCCACGATCCGCCGCAGCCGGGTGTGGTCCGGTGGGTCGAGGTCGAGGATGCTGCCGCGCAGGCCACGGTGCGGCCGCAGGCGCGGCTCGTCGCGGTGGACGGCCTCGGCCCGGCTGAACCGGGGGTCGCCCAGGACGGTGCGCACGTCCTCGTACCGGGTGACCAGCCAGGCGGCCTCCCCGTAGGGGAACCGGACCCGGCACAGCGGCTCGTCCTTGCGCAGTCCGGCGAAGGCCGGGTCGACGGTCAGCCGGTCGGCTTCGGTGAAGGGGTACTTCCGGGGCTCGGTCGCTGCCATGGCGCTTGCCTCCAGGGGACTCGAGGGTGGGGCGGGGTCCTCACGACGGCCCGCGCGGACGGCGCTGCGCCGCGGGCCGGCCGCCGAGGGCGGGGCGCAGCAGGTGGCACAGGTCGTCGGTGAGGAGGTCCAGCGGGTCGTCGGTGTCGACCGGAAGGCCGCCGGCGATCCAGGCGGTGAGGAACGAGCCCGTCTGGAGCACCGCCATCAGGGCGCGCTGCCGTGCCTGCGCGGGGGTGACGCCCCGCCAGCGCCGGGGTCCGGCGGTCAGCAGGGCCACATAGCGCTCGTACGCCGCCAGGTAGCGGTCGCGGGCACTGCCCTCGTCCCCGGCCGCCGACGGGGTGGCCGCCAGCAGTACGCGGATGGTCGGCGCGAGCGCCCGCCAGCTCGCCGCGGCCTGTTCCAGCCACGCGCGGACGGCGTCGTGCGTCCACTCGGGGACGGCGGCCAGTTCGGCGTACAGCGCGTCGGTGACCTGGTACACCCGGTCCGTCAGGGCGGCGATCACCTCCGCCTTGCCGCGGAAGTGGGCGTACACCGTGGCCCGGGTGACGCCCGCAGCGCGGGCGATGTCCTCCATGGTGGCGGCGACGAAGGACTTGGCGGCGAAGACCTCGACCGCGCCGTCCAGGACCCGGTTGCGGGTCAGGTCACGTTGCTCGGTGCGCAGGCTCACCCGCGGTGCGCCCACCGCGGTCGCGGAACCGGCACCGGCCGGCCGACGACGTTCCATAGGGAAAGCCTACAAAACAGACCGAGTCTGTACATTTTGTGTACGGCGGCGACGCAGGGCGTACGGCGGCACAGGGTGCACCGCCGTGGTGGGCCCGTCGCGGGCCGTCAGCCCTGGTTGCGGGGGTGGGCGCGGGCGGTGCGTTCGTTGCCGTGCTTGTAGTTGCCGGTCCAGCGGGCCATGACCAGCTGGGCGTCGCCGCGCTCCACCTCCTCCAGGAAGCGATCCGCGCGTTCCCCGCGCAGGACGGCGGCGGTGTGCGCGCCATGCGTGACGACCACGGTGCCGTCGCCGCGCCGGCGGTAGGAGAATCCGAGAGGTCGGGGCATGGCGGCGAGCGTAGGACCGTTCCGGGCCCGCGCGACAGCGATTTACGGGGCGTCGCGGGTCACGACGCGCGGCGAGCGCACGGCCAGGGCGGCGATGTCGTCGTCCAGCCGCCCGCCGCTGTAGTGCAGCAGCTCCCGGTGCAGCCGGTCCAGCAGTTCGCGGGGCGCCACCGGGGCCTGGCGCCGCAGCCAGTCCGGCAGCGGGAAGAACGCCCCGGCCCGGTCGCGGGTCTCGGTGACGCCGTCGGTGTAGAGCAGCAACTGGTCGCCGGCGGCGAAGGCGTGGGTGTCCACGGCGTAGGCGTCGCCGACGAGGTCGGCGAGGTTCAGCGGCGGGGAGGCGGCGCTGGGCTCCAGTACCCGGATGCGGCCGGCGTGCACGACGATCGGCGCGGGATGCCCGCAGTTCAGCAGCCGCAGGCGGCCGCCTCCGTGCGGGATCTCGGCGATGACGGCGGTGGCGAAGCGCTCCGGCAGGTCCTGGCCGGGGTAGCCGGAGCTGTGCCGCCCGATGCTGGTCTCCAGACGGTGGATGATGCCCCGCAGGTCCGGCTCGTCGTGCGCGGCCTCCCGGAAGCAGCTGATCAGCGCCGAGGCCGCGCCCACGGCGGACAGCCCCTTGCCGCGTACGTCGCCGATGAGCAGCCGCACCCCGTAGGGCGTGTCGGCCACCTCGTAGAAGTCGCCGCCGATGCGCGCCTGCTCCTGTGCGGCCAGGTACAGCGACTCGATCTCCATGCCCTGGATGTGCCGCGGCAGCGGCCGCAGCAGCACCGTCTGCGCTGCGTCGGCGACCAGCCGGGCGTGGAAGAGCGCCTCCTCGCGCTGGATCCGTACGTGGCTGGCGTACGCCGCCGCCAGGGTCACCGCGACGATGGCGGCCCCGGTGTACGGGGTGCCCAGGTCGGTGTAGACGAAGCTCAGGCCCACCATGACCAGCAGGCAGAACGCGCCCAGCAGCACCGTCGCCAGCACCGGCCACATCGCGGCGGCCAGGGCGGGCGCGACGGGCAGCAGGCGGCTGATCGCGATCTCGCGCGGGGTGGCGAACGCCAGGGCGGCGATGAGCACGGTCAGGATCACCGGGGCCGGCCGCCAGGTGAGCCGGCGGCCGTCCGGGCGGGCACGTCGGCGCCGCAGCCATCCGGACATGATCACGAAGCGCATCATACCGGCGTAAAAGGTGAGGAACGCTGCCCGTCGGGCCGGACGGACCAGCCGACCGCCCCGGGGCCGGGCCCCGGGGCGGTCGGAGGTCGTCAGGGGGCAGGACGCCGCCGGGCCGGGTCAGTGCCCGCCGCGGCGCCCCGGCAGGACCTGGATCGTGTCGCCGACGGCACGCTCACCGGTCGCGTCGGAGGGGACGTTGGCCAGGACGCCCTCGACCACCATCGCCGACGAGCCGCCGCCGTCGAGGTTGAGCGCCTGGACCGCGCCCAGCGACCGCATGAACCGGGCCGCCTCGCCGAGGGTGAAGCCCTCGCTCACCCCGGGCTGGCGCCCGTCCACCGTCACCAGCAGGAGCCGGCCCCGCCGGTCGATGCCGGCCATCGTCCGCGGCTGGCGCACGTTGGACCACGCGAAGCCGAAGGACAGGTCCAGCGGGTCCAGGGTGCCCTCTCCGGCGGCGTCGATGTGGACACGGCCGTCCTCGACCAGGGTGGGCGCCGCGCTCACGATGCTGTCACCGCGGCCGAGCCGGACCCGGCGCCCCTCGGCGTCCCGGACGACCTCGCTCAGGGCCAGCCGCTTGCCGGTCCTGGCGTGCTCGGTCAGCCAGGCGGCCGCCGTGCCCGTGCCCTGCAGCACCGTGCCGTCCTCGGGGACGGAGCCGCCGCGGGCGCCGGCCGAGAGCACCTTCCCGTGCGCGTCGAGCACGACCTGCGCACCGGCGCCCGTGGGCAGCGCCGCCCGGAACGCCGGCGTGAACTCCACCAGGTCGTCCGCCAGGGTGCAGGTCGTGTCGTGGCGCGGCTGCTCGGTCGGCACACCACCGGTCCGGCCGCAGTTGCGGACCTTGCCCGGCAGGCGGTTGATGCCCTGCACCGCGTGGCGGGCGGATCCCGCCCGCACGGTGACCGTGGTGGACAGGTCCGCGATCCGCGGCCGCCTGCCGCCGTCACCGAGGACCAGCGCCGCGCGCGAACCGACCGCCATCGACTCCAGCTTGCCGTCCACCGCGGAAAGACCCGCGACGGTGCCCTGGACGCCGTCGGCGTCCGAGGTGATGAAGAAGCCGCCGTTCACGCCGAGCAGCGACCCCAGCCGGCCGGCCACCGCGGAGGTCTTCTCCCGGTCGGCGACGTTGCCGCCGTCGCTGACCGCGACCGACCCGTTCAGCCGCGCCGGGTCCACCACGGCGACGTGGACGCGCTCGCCGTCGGCGGCCTGCCGCCCGTCGTAACCCGTCCACTCCGCGGTCGTACGGAAACCGGCGGCCGCGACCGCCGTGTTCGCGGTACCGGCCTCGGCCTGCGTGGCGTACCGGCCGACCCGGACCTGCCAGCCCATCACGCCGCGCGGAGTGTCGGCGTAGGTGTCCCACTCGACCGCCTCCAGCCGCGGCTCGAACCCGGCCCCCCGCAGCCGCGCCGCGGTGGCGTCGGCCCAGGCCCGGTCACCCAGCGGGGCCCACGTGGCGGCGCCCGTCAGGCGGTTGACGGCGGGGGCCTGCACGGTCACCGTCCACACACCCGCGGCCGACGGGTCCCGCAGCACCCCGCTGCGGACCTCCAGGCCGGGCGCCACCTGCTGCGTCGTCCACGTGATCCCGTGCGTACCGGAGGCGGCGGGCGACTGCGCGCCCGCGACGGCCGGCGGGACGACGGCGACCAGCGCCAGGGCGGCGGCGAACACCGCCCCCCTCCGCGCGGCCTGCCCCACCCGGCGCGCCTTCTCACGCGGTTCGGCGGCTGTGACGGACATACGCTCTCCTGACGTTCGGTTCCACCGGGCGGTACGTCGCCCCGCCCGGTCCTTGATCCGCCATCCCAGACCCGCACGGGGACGCGCGGCCCACCAGGCGACGGCCCCCCGGGGAACCCTCGATGACAACCGGACGCGATCGCGGCACGGTTGCCCGCGGCCGCGCCGCCGGGCCCACCCCGCCCGCGGCGGCACGGCGCGCGCCAGGTAAGAACGTGCCGTGACCTTCGCACCCTCCGTCCCCCGGCGGCCCTGATGCCCGCGCTCGACCCGGCGCAGTGGGCCGTGGCGCTGCTCGCCCTCTTCCTCGTCGGCTACTCCAAGACCGGGGTCTCCGGGGCGGGGACGGTGGGGGTGGCGCTCTTCGCGCTCGTGCTGCCGGCCAAGCTGTCCACCGGCGTGCTGCTGCCCCTGCTCCTCGTCGGCGACGCGGTGGCGGTGGCCGCCTACCGCCGGCACGCCGACTGGGGCCGGCTGGTGCGGCTCTTCCCGTGGGTGGTGGCCGGGGTGCTGCTCGGTGTGGTGGTCGTCGACCGGGTCGACGACACGCGGATGCGCGAACTCATCGGCGCGCTGCTGCTGTCGATGCTCGCCGTCCACTGGTGGAGCCGCCGCCGGGGCCCGGACGACCCGGTCGCCCAGCACCCGGCCGTCGCCGCGGGCGCCGGGATCCTTGCGGGGTTCGCCACGATGACGGCCAACGCGGCGGGCCCGATCATGTCCCTGTACTTCCTCGCCGTGGGGCTGCCGATGCTGGGCTTCCTCGGCACCAGCGCCTGGTTCTTCCTGCTGCTCAACGCCTTCAAGGTGCCCTTCAGCGTCGCCCTGGGGCTGATCACGCCCGGCACCCTGGCCTTCGGCGCGACGGCCGCCCCGGCGGTCCTCGCGGGGGCCGTCGCCGGCCGCGCGACGATCAGCCGCATCAGCCCGAAGGTCTTCGAGCGCGTCACGGTCGCCCTGACCCTGCTCGCGGCGATACGGCTCGTCACCCTCTGAGCCCCCGGGGCCGGCCGGGGCGTCCGCCGGGAGATCAGGCGCCCAGTATCCGGTGGGCCTCGGCCACCACGGCGGCGTCGATCTCGGCGGCCGTCCTGCCGGTGAACTCCAGGACGTGGTACTGGTCGTCGAGCCGGGCCAGGTCCTCCGCCAGCGGCAGCCCGTGTCCGAAGCGCCGGTGCATCCGGTACGCGAGTTCGCGGGGAGTCATCTCGCCGGCCGTCATCGCGGCGGCGAGAGCACGTGCGGCGTACTCCTCCGCGCCCTGACTTCCCAGCGGGTGGAACCTGAGACCCAGTTCGGACAGCGCGGCCGGAAGCACCTCCGGCACCCCGTAGTCGGCCTCCGCGCGCGTGAGGGCGGCCAGCCGGCGGAGCGCCGGACCGTCCAGTCCGGCCACCAGGGCGTCGCACGCCTCGATCACCACGCGGTACGCGGAAGCCCTGCCGAGACTCCACAGAGCGGCTTGGTCCTGCAGCTTTCCGGCGGCTTCTCCGGTCGACGTCACCGGGCCGTGGTCTCCCGCCGAAGGCGCCCCCGGCCAGGGATCATCACCGCGGCGGGCACACGCACGGCCGGTGCTCTCGGTGACCCCTCTCCCGGACAGCGGGCAGACTGGACGCCACACGAGGAGGGCACATGGGTTCCGACCAGCCGGTGTACCGGTTCCGGAGTGATGTCACACGCGAGGGCCCCCCGGACCCGCCGGACCCGCCGGCCGTGACGGAGGCGATCGGTCTTGCCCAGGCCGCCGGTGTCGCGAGCTCCTGGATCCGCAAGGGCATCGCCGGCAGGATCGAGGTACTCGACCGGCGACGCCTCGTCCTCGCGGTCTCACGGTTCGACGTCCGCATGCTCGATGAGCCGCGCGGGGAGACCACTTACCGGGTCCGGACCCTGGACAGGGAGCACGCCGTGATCCGCCTCGACCACGCCGCCCAGCTGCGCGACGCGTTGATCGTCGCCGACGAGCAGTTGCCCTTCCTGAGCGCGTCCGTCGTGGTGGAGATCAGCACAGGTCGCCGCGTCGTCGGCGTTTTGACCCGGGCGGACCTGGGCCGGGTGTGGCCCGGACGTGGCAGGCCTTCCGCCGTCTCCCGCCCGGACCGACCGGACGGGGAGCCGCCCCACCTCACTCCGTGACGATCGCGCTGATCAGCCGCCCGCAGCGCTCCGCCATCTCCTGCGCGGACTCGCCGGGGTGGTGGATCCACCAGGTGACCAGGGTGCTGACGGTGCCGGTCCACAGGTGCTTGAGCGCGTCGGCGTCCAGCGGGTCGCCGATCCCGCGGGCGGCCAGGAACTCCGCGCTGCCCGCGGCCGCCAGCCCGTCGATGACGGCGCGGTGGCGCTCGGCCTCCTCGCGCAGCGGACCCTCGGCGGGCAACGTCCGGTCGTACAGTACGAACCAGGCGTGGCGCCGCCCCTCGAGCGTGGTGAAGACGGCGCGCAGCACGGCCAGCGGGGTCCCCAGCGAGGTGACTCCCTGGGTGAGGGCGTCGGTGAGGGCGTGGGTCAGTGCGCCGGCGACCCGGTCCAGGGCGGCGGCGTACAGCGCGTCCTTGGACCCGAAGTACTGGTACAGCAGCGGCTTGGTGACCCCGACCCGCTCGGCGATCGCTGCCATCGACGCGCCCGCGTAGCCGCGGCGCCCGAACTCCTCGACGGCCGCGGTGAGCAGTTGCTCCTCACGTTCGGCGCGGGGCATGCCCTTCGTCCCGGCGGTACGGGTTCTCGCGCTCGCCACGTCCGTGATTGTAGGCAGCGAACTGACCTGAAGGTCAGTTGACCCCTCCCGCCGGATGTGACCCAGTGGTAATTTACCCGTCGGTCACATCGGTGAGCGAAGGGCGGGACACGCATGCGACGCGCGGGCACACGGTCGTGGTGGGGATGGGGCGCCGTCGAGCACGCGGTGCGGGGCGCCGAACGCGCCGCGCTGACCGACCGGGTGGCCGGACTGCTCCCGGACGCCGACCTGACCGTCCACCTCCCGCCGGACGTCGCGTCCCTCGACCTGCCGCCCGTGCAGGTCGCGCCGCCGCGGTCCCTGGCCCACCTGTGCTCCGCCACCCCGCACGACCGCGCCGCGCACACCCACGGCAAGGCCTTCCGGGACGTCGTCCGCAACCTCCACGGCGACCTGCGCCACGCCCCCGACCTGGTCGCCCGCCCCCGCACCGAGCGGGACGTCGTCGACCTCCTGGACTGGTGCACCCGCGAAGGGATCGCCGTCATCCCCTTCGGGGGCGGCAGTTCGGTCGTCGGCGGAGTGGAACCGCGCCTCGCCGACGGCCGTCCCGCGGTCACGCTCGACACGGGACACCTGGACCGCGTCCTGGAGGTCGATCCGGTGAGCCGCTCCGCCCGCATCCAGGCCGGAGTGCTCGGCCCGCACCTGGAGCGGCAACTGCGGCCCACCGGCCTGACGCTTCGTCACTTCCCTCAGTCCTTCGAGTACTCCACGCTCGGCGGCTGGCTGGCCACCCGGGCGGGCGGCCACTACGCCACCCTCCGCACCCACATCGACGACCTGACACAGGCCCTGCGCGTCGTGACGCCCTCCGGCACCAGCACGTCCAGGCGCGTGCCCGCCTCGGGCGCGGGACCGTCGCCCGACCGGATGTTCCTCGGCTCGGAGGGGACCCTCGGGGTCATCACCGAGGCCTGGATGCGGCTGCAGCGACGCCCCCGGTGGCGGGCCAACGCCTCCGTCCACTTCGCCGGCTTCACGGACGCGGTCGCCGCCACCCGCGCCCTCGCGCAGTCCGGGCTGCACCCGTCGAACTGCCGTCTGCTGGACCCCGCCGAGGCCCTCGTCAACGCGGGCGTCACCACGGGCGGCAGCGTCCTGATCCTCGCCTTCGAGTCCGCCGACCACCCGCTGGAACCCTGGATGGACCGGGCCCTGGAACTGTGCCGTGACCACGGCGGCCGGCTGCCCGAGCCGCCCCGCCACACCGACACGGGTGCGGACGGCGCCACCGACGCGGGCGGGGGAGCGGGGGCGGACCGCTCCTGGCGTTCGTCCTTCCTGCGCATGCCCTACCAGCGGGACGCCCTGGCCCAGCAGGCCCTGGTCGTCGAGACCTTCGAGACCGCCTGCACCTGGGACCGCTTCGAGGAGCTCCACGCGGCGGTCACCGCCGCCGCGAACGAGGCGATCCGCACCGTCTGCGGGACGGGCGTCGTCACCTGCCGGTTCAGCCACGTCCACCCCGACGGGCCCGCACCCTACTTCGGGGTCTACGCCGCGGGCCGCTGGGGCAGCACGGTCGCCCAGTGGGACGACGTCAAGGCCGCGGTCTCCCAGGCCGTCGCCGACCACGGCGGCACGATCACCCACCACCACGCGGTCGGCCGCGACCACCGCCCCTGGTACGACACGCAGCGCCCGGACCCCTTCGCCGCCGCCCTCGCCGCCGCCAAGTCCGCCCTCGACCCGGCCGGCATCCTCAACCCCGGCGTCCTGCTGCCGGCCGGCTGAACCGCGCCGCCGTCGCCCGGTTCACCGCGTGGGCTCCGCCACGACGAGACCCTGCCCCTCGTCGGCCGGGCCTCGGCCGTCCCGTGGTCGTCGACCGCGGCCGTGCGCGAACCCGAACCACGGGACGTCGTCAGCAGGACCGAGTTCGACGCGGAACTGCTCGCCCGGGCGCGGAACCGGCCCGACGGCACGTGGGCCGAGCCCCGCAAGCCGAGGAGGGCGTGAGCCGAGCCGGGCGGGAGCCCAGCCGGCCCCCCGGCGGGTTCCGCGGCCGGTGCGCTAGCCGAATTCGCCGTCGCGCACGCCCAGTCGGAACGCCGCCCACTCCCGCGCGGTGAATCGCAGCGGTGGCAGGTCCCTCCGGTTCGAGTCGCGGACCGCGACCGCTCCGCCGCCGAGGTCGGCGACCTCCACACACGTCTTGTCCCACCTGTTGCTGTGGCTGCTCGTGACCCAGTCCGCGCCGGAGAGGTCCTTCGCGTACAGCTCGGCCTTGGCTGCGTCCATCATGGGAAACTCCTGTGGGTGTCGGATGGACGGTCTCTCCTCAGCATCACTCCGATGGCCCCGACGCGCATGTCGCCTCCAGCCCGGCCGGCGCGATCCCGGCCGCACCACGTGGCGACGCGGCGTCGATCGTGCGCCGAACCGGCTGCATCACCGCGCCGTGTGAGGTGACGTCAGTTTCGCCGTAGGAACTCGCGCGCCATCGCGACCATGGCACGCGCCGCGGCACCTGGCGGGCGCTCGGAGGGAACGGCCAGGGAGAACCGCCATTCCAGGTCCGCATCGGCGACGGCCGGCGTGGCGACGGACCGTGCCGTGCCGAGGGCGACCCGTGGCAGCAGCGCCACGCCGAGGCCGTTCTCGACGTAGGCCACGCCGGAGGAGAGGTCGGTGATCTCGATGGCGACGCGGTGGGGGACGCCGGCGGCGTCGAAGGCCCGGTCGGCGACGGTCCGGTTGCTGTAGCCCACGGGGAAGTCCACGAAGTCCAGGCCGGCCAGGTCGGTGATCGAGACCGTGCGACGCTTCGCGAGCGGATGGCCGGCCGGCACGACGAGGTCGAGCACCGAGGTGGCGAGGTCGGTCAGCGTGACGCCTGCCGGGTGCGGACCGGGGCCCGAGACGAACGCGAGGTCGAGCCGCCGTTCGAGGAGGGCTTCGACCAGGCCCCGGGAGCCCGAGGGGGCGGCGCTGGTGCGCAGGAACACGCCGGGGTGACGCCGGTGGTACTCGCCCAGGAACACGGGCAGGTCGATGAGCCCCACCGTGGCCACCGCGCCGAGCCGCAGGGTGCCGCGCAGTCCGCCGTGGACCTCCGCCACCGCGTCCGCGCCCTCCCGGACGGCGTCGAGGGCGGCGTGGGCGCGCGGGAGGAGCGCTGCCCCGGCGTCGGTGAGCAGCACGCGTCTGGGGGTGCGTTCCAGCAGTGGTGTACCGAGTTCCCGTTCGAGGTTCTTGATCGTGGTGGAGACCGCGGACTGGACGACGTGCATCCGCGCGGCGGCACGGGTGAAGTTCGCTTCCTCGGCGACCGCGACGAAGTACTCGAGCTGGCGCAGTTCCACCTTCCGAGTATTCCCCGGTGAGTCCCCGAGGTATCTCTCGACGAGATGGCGGCGGTCTGTGACTTTCGTTGGACGGTGCTTGGAGCGTCCTGCGACTCTGTTGGAAGTTCAACCGATGAAAGGAGGCAGGAAATGGCCTACCGGACGCCACCGACCTATCTGGGAAGCGGTGACCCGGCGCGGCAGCGCAAGGACTACTACCCGCCGTGGCTGGACGATCTCGCCGACGACGTGACGCTGGAGGCCGGGGTCCTCAACGGGACCGTCCACGGGGCCGAGGGCGTCCGCGCGATATTGTCGTACGCACGCACCCTCTACGAATTCCAGGACTTCGTCCACATCGGCCCGTACGGGGACAACGGCTTCGTCGAGGACTACGCGGCGACGGTGGACGGCAGGCCGATCGCCAACATCGCCGTCGTGTACAAGAACGAGGACGGGAAGACGCAGCACCTCGTCATGAACCACCGTCCGCTCCCGATGCTCCGCTACTTCTCCCGGAAACTGGGCGAGCACTTCGCCGGGACGGAATACGCGAAGTACTGCGCCGACCCGTCGGGTACGGACCGCGACTGAACGACCCCACTCATTTCCGCAGTGGCGCGCGCATTCCCGATTCGCGAGGAGCGAGGGAGTGAATTCCCGGTTTCCCCGCGTCCCTGCCCGATGATCGGAAACCGCACACCTACAACGTCCGCCGAGGCCGTCGGGCGTCGAGAGACGAAAGGTCACCCATGTCTCGATCCATGCGTGCGCTCGTGGCCGGCGAGGTCGGGGAGCCCACCGATGTCCTGCGGCTGGAGTCCCGGCCCGTTCCCACGCCGAAGGCCGGTCAGGCGCTGGTGCGTGTGAAGGCCACTCCTGTCCACGCCAGTGATCTGCACGTGCTGCGCGGGCGCTACGGCTTCGCCCCGGAGTTCCCGGCGGTCGGCGGCCACATGGAATGCGTGGGCCGTGTCGAGGCCCGCGGCCCGGACACCGCGGGACCGGCGGTCGGCGAGCGCGTGGTGGTCGCCGCGGTCCCGGCGGTGCCCGGGCCCCCGGCGTCCGGCACGTGGCAGGAGTACCTCGTTGCCGACGTACGAAGGCTGCTGCCGGTCCCCGACGAGCTGAGCGACTCCAGCGCCTGCCAGCTCGCCGTCAACCCGCTGACCGCGCTGCTCCTCGTGACGCGTGAGCTCGACGTGCAGCCGGGTGAATGGCTGTTGCAGACGGCCGCGGGTTCCACCGTGGGCCGGCTGGTCATCCAGCTCGCCAGGCACCTGGGCATCCGCACGGTCAATGTCGTACGGCGACGCGACGCCGTCGAGGAGATCAGGGCGCTCGGGGGTGACGAGGTCATCTGCACCGAGGACGAGGACCTGGTGCGCCGGGTCGCCGAGATCGCGGGTCCGGACGGTGTGCACAAGGCCGTCGACTGCGTCGCGGGCGAGGTGGGCGCCCAGGTTTCGCAGGCGCTGGCGCCGGGAGGAGAGGTCGTGGTCTACGGCGCGCTCTCCACCCACCGGCAGACCGACCCCGCCGCGCTGACGATCCCGCTCCAGGCCCGCTCGGTCATCTACGGGACCAGGGCGGTCCGCGGCTTCTGGCTGAACCGCTGGTTCGGTACCGCCACGGCCGAGGAGGCGCTCCGCGCGCTCTCCCAGGTCCGCGGTCTCGTCGCCGACGGGGTGCTGAGCATTCCCCAGGGCCGGCCGTTCCCGCTGGAGCGCTTCACCGAGGCGATCGCGCTCGCTGAGGCAGCCGCTCGTGGCGCCAAACCGCTCTTCGTCTTCGAGGACGGCCGGGACCAGGGCGACCGGTAGGACCGCCCCGTCAGCCGGGCGGGGGCTGCCGCCCGGCGTGCCGAGGGGCGCGGTCAACGGCCGATCGGCTCGGGTGGCGCCGCCGGCGACCCGTCGGCGAGCACGGCCGCGGGGCGGCCGTGGGGCAGCCGGCGTACGGCCGCGGAGGCGATCGGGGCCAGGGCCGCCGCGGCGTACACGACTCCGGCGACCGCGGCCACCGGGTACCCCCCGAAGCGGTCGGCGAGCGGGCCGACGCCGAGCTGGCCGAGGGGAATGGCGACGTAGGAGAGCAGGTCGTCGAAGGACGAGACGCGCGAGAGGGAGCCGGGCGGTACGTGCTCCTGGAGGGAGGTGTCCCAGCCGATGCCCGCGACCGACGAGCCCAGTCCGGCGGTGAAGGCGGCGGCGACCAGCCAGGGGGCGCCCAGGTGCGTGCCGAGCGCGAGCAGCGGCAGTGCGCCGAGCACCCCCGCCAGCACGCTCAGCCGCAGTAGATGACGGACCGTCAACCGGTACATCAGCGCGCTCATCACCAGCAGTCCCGCACCGCGCGCGCTGAGCACGAGGCCCCACGCGGCCTCACCGGCGAGCTGCCGGGTCAGCACCGGGCCCAGGATCTGCCAGCTGCCGACCTGCACCAGGTTGACCACGCAGAAGCACAGCGACACCGTCCACACCCAGCGGATCCGGCGGTACGCGGCCCAGCCCTCGCGGATGTCCGCGAGCAGCCCCGGGCGGCGTCGTGACGTCGCCGCGGCGGCGGTGAGGGAGGGCAGGCGGGTGAGGCAGCCGGCGGCGATCAGATAGGTCAGCGCGTCGAAGGCGATGGCCGGTCCGCCGCCGACGGACGCCGCCAGGACCCCCGACAGGCTGGGGCCGAGGATCTTCGTGGCGTTGCGCACCGTACCCAGCAGTGCGTTCGCCTGCCGGATCCGGTCCCCGGGGACGAGTTCGGGCACGATGCCGCGCAGCGCCGGCGTGGTGAACGCGGCGAGCACACCGTTGAGGAACCCCAGCGCGGCCACCGGCCACAGGGCGTACCGCCCGGTCAGCAGGAGAGCGGCGACGGCGCCCTGGGTGACGGCCGAACCGAGGTGCGCCGCGACCAGCACCGTCCGGCGCGGCAGACGGTCGGCCGTCGCGCCCCCGACGAGCAGGAACAGCAGCAGCGGCACCATGTACGCGGTGAGGACGACACCGAGGTCGCCGAGGCCGTCCGCGGCGTCGAGGACCGCGAACGCCAGCGCCACCGGGGCCATCGCGGTGCCCAGCAGGGACACGGTC
The DNA here is from genome assembly GCF_055635295.1 of Streptomyces sp. NPDC111520. Lineage (NCBI taxonomy): Bacteria > Bacillati > Actinomycetota > Actinomycetes > Kitasatosporales > Streptomycetaceae > Streptomyces > Streptomyces sp. NPDC111520. Next base: position 30,591 of record NZ_JBVKBW010000016.1, read on the forward strand.
TGGGCGGTCAGGAACCAGCGGAAGCCGTGGTGCGGCGGAAGGGGCGGGAGCACGCGCGGAGTCTGCTGGAGGCGCCGCGCGGGGCACTATCGTTTCGGCGGGAGGCGAAAGATGACCTTGTTGCGGCTGAGCCCGCTGGCCCTGTCGCGGTCCCGGTTCGCCCTGTCGCCGCTGGCCGAGACCCTCGCGTCGCTGCACGTCCTGGCCGCCGGCCACTGCGATCCGTGGCTGGCCTCCTGGCACGACCGCCACCGCGCGGCGTTCCTGGCCGCGCTCGACGCCGACCCCTTCGCGAAGGGCCTGGTGCGGCTGCTGACCTCCACCACGTGGATGCCGGCGCACGTCGTCCTGCCGCCGGGCGCCGGCATGCGGACCGCGATCGACGGCGAACTGGCCGCCGTGGCGCGGGTGCCCGACGCGCGGGTGCGCGCCGAGCTGGAGGAGTCGGTGGCGCAGAGCTGGAAGGAGCACGACCTCCGCTGGCTGACCGGACGCGACTGGGCCGCCAGGACCGCCGAGGTGTTCCGCCGCACGTGGACCGCGCACGTCGCACCCGACTGGCCGCGCCGCCGGGCGCTGCTGGAGCGGGACGTCACCCACCGGGCGGGGCTGCTCGCCGCGTACGGCTGGCCCCGCGCCCTGGAGCACATGAGCCGGCACAGTGCCTGGGTCGGCGCGGACGCGATCCGCTTCAGCCACCGGGGCTCCCCGGACCGGGTCGTCGGCGACGAGGGGATGTTGTTCGTGCCGGTCGCCGCCATCTCCCGGGGCACCTGGCTGTGCGAGGCGCCGCCGGCGTCGTACGCGCTCGTCTACCCCGCGCGCGGCACCGCCGGGACGCAGCGGCGCCCCGAACCCCGGCGGGCCCTGGGGCGGCTGATCGGGACCGGCCGGGCGGCGATCCTCCTCGAACTGGAGCGTCCCGCGACCCCCAGCGAACTCGCCGCCCACCTCGGGGTGTCGCTCGGCACCGTCGGCGGTCACCTGGCGGTGCTGCGCGACGCCGGACTGGTCACCGGCACGCGTGTCGACCGCCGTGTCGTCTACCGGCGGACCGCCTCCGGCGACCTGCTCGCCGCGGGAACGGACGGCTGAACGCGGCACTCCCCAGGCCACGGGGGGAGACCTGGGGAGTGTGCGGAGATCATCGTCCTTCGAACGGCCGTACGTCAAGTCGGCGTCGTAGGCGCGCCGTTGAGGTGGTTCCGGTACCTCGTCCGCCGAGGGGGCGGTGATCATCGAACCGGGCAGGATTGATACGGTCCAGGTTGCCGGGGGACGGCAACGACGTGTGCCTGGAGGGGAGACGGGGCCATGGGGCGCGTAGCGCGGGAGGACCTGGAGGCGTACGCGCGCATGCTGGGCGAGGTCTCGGGCACGGGCCGGCGACTGCGGCGGGACGAACTGGACGCCCTCCGCGGGTCCGGTGAGCGCGCCGCCGGCGGGGGGTACGGGCTGCGCGACATCCTCGGCGCCTACCTGGCGGCGACCCGCGACGCGTGGGCCACGCTGCCGGGCCTCGCGGCCGCCGGCACCGCCAGGGAGGCGCAGCGGGCCGGAGAGGCGGTGCTGACCGCACTCGACGCCGCGGTGGCCGCGCTCGGCGAGGGCCACGAGAGTGCCCAGCGGTTCCTGGCCGGCCAGGAGGAGGCGGCCCGCGGGGAGTTCGTCGACGACCTGCTGTACGGGCGCAGCGACCCGGGACGGCTCGCCGAGCGCGCCCAGCGCTTCGGACTGCGGCTGGGACGGGGACACGCGGTGGCGGTGGCGCGCGGCGTGGACGCGTACGAGGACAGCCGGCCCGTGGTGCGGCGCATCGAGCGGGAACTGGTGGGCCGCTTCGGGCACCGCGAGGTCCTGGTGGCGAGCAAGGACGGCCGGCTGGTCTGCATCGCCCCCGGCGGCGAGCGCGCCGTCTTCGACGCGTTCGCCGATGCCGCGCTGCGCCCCGGCCCCGGTCACGGCGCGGCCCGCCGCGTGGCGGTCGGCCGCACCCACTCCGGCACCAGCGGCATCGTGCGCAGCTACGAGGAGGCCCTCGGGGCACTGGACGTCGCCGACCGGCTGCGCCTGCATCCCCCCGTGCTGCGCGCCGAGGAACTGCTGGTCTTCCCCGTGCTGATGCGGGACCGGGCCGCGATGGCCGACCTCGTCCGCACCGTCCTCGGTCCGCTGGAGCAGGCTCGGGGCGGGGCCGGACCGCTGCTGGAGACCATCACCGCGCACGCCGAGGCCGGCCACGTCAACGCGGAGGCCGCGCGCCGGCTCGGCCTCGGGGTCCGGACGTTCACCTACCGCCTGGAACGGATCAAGGTGCTGACCGGCTACGACCCCGGCGAGCCCCTGCACCGGTACACCCTGGAGACCGCGGCCATGGGCGCGCGGCTGCTCGGCTGGCCCGACCAGCCGCTGTAGGGCAGCCCTGGCTCCGGGCGCGGCGCCGTCAACGGGCCGTCAACAAGGCGTCAAGACTGCCGGGATCCGGCAATGTGCACCGGGTGCCTCCCCTGTCACCATCGTCACGGCACCGACAACGGAGCCGATGCGCGCGGAGCGGGCAGGACAGGGCCTTTCGGCCTGGTCCGGTCCGTCTCCGCGCTCGTGGGGCCACTGAGGACCGGGGGAGCGTCCTGACCGGTGGCTTGGACGTCGACGCCCTCGACGGGGGACATGGGGGACGGGGGAGAGGGTGTCGGCGCCCACCACGACGGCCGCGGGACGCGGGACTTCCGGCGCGACGGATCGCCGTCGTCCGCGCGCCGTCGCGTGCGTGCCGTTCAGTCGGGCGGTCAAGCCGGGCGGTCAGCCGGCGGCCGTCCGGGCGGAGGGACCGGGCCGGGTGTAGGCCCGCCGGGGTGCGAGTGAGTCGTGGCCCCCGGCGCAGACCACGACGGCCCCGACGGGCTCGTCGCAGTCGCGGTGGCGGACCTCCAGGGGCGGGCCCTCCGGGTCGGCGGTGTAGCGGTCGCCCCACTGCTTGAGGGCGATCATCGCGGGCCACAGGTCCCAGCCCTTGGGCGTGAGCCGGTACTCGTTGCGGGTGCGGCTGCCCGGTTCGCGGTACGGGACGGTGTCCAGGATCCCCGCGGCGACCAGCTTGCGCAGCCGGTCCGCGAGGACCGCTTCGGAGAGCCCCATGTGGCGCCGGAAGTCGTCGAAGCGGCGGACGCCGTTCATGGCGTCGCGCAGCACCAGCAGCGACCACTTCTCGCCGACGAGGTCGAGGGTGCGCTGCACCGTGCAGTTGTCGGTACTGGTGTCCAGCCAGGTCATGCGGTCATCGTAAGCTGGCTTCGGCATTGACATCCAGAGGTGCGACTGGCTAACTTCGAACGCCGAAGTCAGTTGGTCAGGGAGGGAACGCCCGATGGCGAGGTCACGCACGTTCGAGTGGGGGGACCCGAAGGTCTCCGCGGCCGCGGTCGGCCGCACCAGCGGCCTGGAGTTCCTGCGCGACGTGCTCGCCGGACGGCTGCCCGCTCCCCCCATCGCCTCGACCCTCGGGTTCACCCTCGAGGAGGTCGAGGCCGGCCGCGCGGTCTTCGCCATGGAACCGGGGGAGGAGCACTACAACCCCATCGGCAGCGTCCACGGCGGCGTCTACGCCACCCTCCTCGACTCCGCCGCCGGCTGCGCGGTGCAGTCCGTCCTCCCGGAGGGCATGGGGTACACCTCGCTCGACCTGAACCTGAAGTTCCTGCGCCCGGTCACCGTCGACACCGGCAAGGTCCGTGCCGTCGGCACCGTCCTCAACCAGGGCCGCCGCACCGCCCTCGCCCAGGCGGAGCTGTTCGACGCCACCGACCGCCTGCTCGCGCACGCCACGAGCAGCTGCATGCTCTTCCCCGTCCCCACGGGCTGAGCGGAGGGTGGCCCGGGCCGTGAGGCCCGGGCCACCGCTCCTCGACGTGTCGTCCGGGGCCGGACGGGTCACCCGTCCGGACCGGTGGTCACGCGTCCGTACGGGTGCCGCGGGCGGCGCCCGCCGACGCTGCCACGACGCACAGCACCGCGATCCACTGCGACAGGTGCAGCGACTCCCGGAGCACGACGAGGCCGATGAGGGCCGCCATCGCCGGTTCGAGGCTCATCAGGATGCCGAACACGCGCGGGGGGATCCTGCGCAGCGCCTCCAGGTCCAGCGAGTACGGGATCACCGAGGACAGCAGGGCCACGCCGAGCCCCGCCAGGAGTACCCACGGCTGGAGCAGCGACGTCCCGCCGTCGGCAACGCCGAACGGCACGGTGACCAGCGCGGCGACGGCCATGCCCAGGGCCAGACCGTTGCCCTCCGTGGTGTGACGGCCGAGCGCGGCACCGACCAGGATGTACAGGCCCCAGCACGTGCCCGCCGCGAGGGCCAACAGAAGCCCCACGAGGTCGAGTTCGCCGCGTCCCTCCATCAGCAGGACCACACCGCACGCGGCGAGCACGGTCCAGAAGGCGTCCAGCCATCGCCGCGACCCGGCCAGGGCCACCGCCAGCGGCCCCAGGAATTCGACGGTCACCGCGATCCCCAGCGGGATGCGGGCCAGCGACAGGTAGAAGCACAGGTTCATCGTGCCGAGGACCACGCCGTAGCCGAGCACCACCGTCCACGCGCGACGGCTCATGTGCGGCGACGGGCGCCAGAACAGCGTCAGCACCGCCGCAGCGAAGAAGAGCCGCAGCGCGACCGTCCCGAAGCTGCCCACCTCGGTGAACAGGTTCTTGGCCAGGGCCGAGCCCAGCTGGACGCTGACGATGCCGAGCAGCACCAGCGCCGTCGGCGGGATCGCGCCGTAGGTGCGACCGGCCCGCGCGGTCGGCGAGCGACGGAGGTGCGGGCCGTGTTCGGTGCCGTCGACGTTCAAGGTGGCCACGCGTGGATTGTCGGCTACGGTGCGCCGGGCGTCACGTGGTTTTCCGGCGACGCCGCGTCGCGCAGGCCGACCGCGTCGTGGCGCCAGAACGCGTCCGCGTAGACGAAGGTGCCGGTCATCCAGGGCTCGTACGCGGGGAGCGGCAACACCTGGAAGGCGGCGTCGGGGATGCGCAGCGACGGCTTGCGGAAGCCGAGTTCCCCGCCGGGCACGAACCCGAGGCGCGCGTAGTACGCGGGATCGCCCTCGACGAAGACCAGCGGGACCGCCCGCTCGGTGAGGATCCGCAGACCGTGCCGGACCAGCGCGGTGCCGGCGCCGCTCCGCTGGTGCCCGGGCACGACGGCCAGCGGGCTCAGCACGTGCACGCCGACCAGCCGGCGCGGGGCGTCGAGCAGGGCGCGGGTGAACATGACGTGCCCGACGACCCGGCCGTCGAGCCCGGCCACCAGCGAGACCCCGCCGGCCGGAGTGACGTCACCGCGCAGGGTGTCCACCAGGTCTGCCACGACCCGTCCGTGGCCGCCGAACGCCCGGAGGTGGACGTCCCGCACGGACGCGTGGTCGCCGGGGAGCTCTTCGCGAAGTTCCATGGCCGGGAGGGTAGGTGCCCCCTCCCGGCGGACGCACACGCTTTTGGCGGGGGAGGGGTTGTCGTGGGGTCGGGCCGGTCGATCCTCACCTTCGTCGGCGGGGTGGTAGGGCCCGTCTGGAACCGCACGACGTCGGCGACGCGCGTCACCGTGGGGAGGAGGGCGGGCTGGGACTCCTCGTGCGGGCCGCGGACGGCGGCGAGGGCGGAGTTCTCCCCCCGGCAGGCGCGACATCGTGGTCTCGCGCCCGCAGGCCGAGGAAGTGGTCGGGATCGTCGCGGAACCGGTCGCCCTGCTCGGCGCGGTCGTCCTCGACCCGGGCGGCGGCGGTGCCGTGCGCCGGGCCGAGGAGTACGCACACCTTCCGGCGGGAATGCAGGACGGCGCCGTCGTCGTGGGGATGGCGGGTGAGGTTCTGGGGGCCGGCCTCCACCGGGCCGCGCCGGCGATGGCGAGCCGGCGCGTCAACTCCCCTCCCTCCGTACCCGCTGCACCTCCCGGTGCAGGGCCCAGGCGTCGGCGACCGGGCCGAGGTGGCCGAGCTTGCCGGGGTTGAGCACCGTGCGGACGGCCTGGATCCGCCCGTCGAGCACGTCGAGGGCGAGGGTGTGCAGGACCCTGCCGTCCCGGTCGCGGAAGACCGCCCCGGGCTGGCCGTTGACCTCGTGCGGCTCGAACGTCACGCCGATCCGGAGCAGCAGGGGGAAGACCGTGCCCAGCAGCCGGGCCACGTTCTCCGCGCCCGCGACGGCCCGCGCCAGCTGGGGGGCCCGGCCGCCGCCGTCCCCCACGAGCTGCACGTCGGCGGCGAGCAGCTCACGCAGCGCGTCGACGTCCCCGTCCTTCAACGCGTCGAAGAACCGCCGCGCCAGCTCCTCCCGCGCCTCGCGGTCCGCCGCTAACCGCGGCCGCCCTGCCGCCATGTGCCGGCGCGCCCGGACCACGAGCTGACGGCACGCCGCCTCCGAACGCCCCACCGCCCCGGCGACCTCGTCGAAGCCGAAGCCGAACACCTCGCGCAGCACGAACACCGACCGCTCGAGCGGGCTGAGCCGCTCCAGCAGCAGGAGCGCGGCCATCGACACCGAGTCGGCGAGCTCCGCGGACCTGGCCGGATCCTGGTACGGGTCGCTCAGCAGCGGTTCGGGGAACCAGGGCCCGACGTACTCCTCCCGCCGCACCCGCGCGGAACGCAGCACGTCGATCGAGACCCGCGTCACCGCCGCCGAAAGGAACGCCTTCGTCGACACGGGCCGGGTGGACGAGGCGTCGAAGCGCAGCCACGTCTCCTGCACCGCGTCCTCCGCCTCGCCCACGCTGCCCAGGATCCGGTAGGCGATCGAGAACAGCAGCGGCCGCAGCTCCTCGAAGTCCTCCACCTTGGTCACGCCGGATTCCCTTCCCCCGGTCCCGGTCAGTGGAACCGGCCGGGCACGTAGTCGCCCGCCGGCTGCCGGGAGATGACGTTCAGCCGGTTCACCGCGTTCATGAAGGAGACCAGGACGACCAGGGCCGTGAGTTGCTCCCGGTCGAAGTGCCGGGCGGCGCGCGCCCACACCTCGTCGCCGACACCGGCGCCCGCGTCCGCGACCCGGGTGCCCGCCTCCGCCAGTTCCAGCGCGGCACGCTCGCCCTCGGTGAAGACCGTGGCCTCGCGCCACGCCGCGACCAGGTGCAGCCGTACCGGTGTCTCGCCCGCGGCGGCGGCCTCCTTGGTGTGCATGTCGACGCAGGCCGCGCAGCCGTTGATCTGGCTGACCCGCAGCGCCACCAGTTCCTGCGTCGCGGCGGGCAGCGACGACTCCTTGAACCACGTGCCCACCGCCATGAAGTGCTTGAGGGCCCTGCTCGCCGCCGGGTCGGCGAAGTAGTCCAGTCGCGCGTCCATGGTGTGCTCCTCCTGTGTCCCGCGTGGACGTCCGCGGTCGTCCACGGACTCACCCCCTGGGACGAGGCGGCCCGCGCCCCAGTGACACGGCACGGTGTGAGCTGCGTCTCCCAAGTGAGTAGCCGTACTCATGCGTTCGTGTGCCGGGTCCCACGACCCTTGGGGGCATGACAGACCTCACCGTCCCCGTCCGGCGCGCCGGACTGCCGATGGCTGCCGCCGCCGTCGCGCTCACCGCCCTGGTGGTGTCCGGGATCCAGCCCCGGGACCGCGGCACATGGGTGCTGGAGACCTTCTGGATCGTCATCGGGCTGCCGCTCGCGGTGGCGCTGCGCCGCCGGTTCCCGCTGACCGGGCTGCTGTGCGCGCTGCTCGCCCTGCACGCCGTGGTCCTGTCGGTGGGCGGTCACTACACCTACGCCCAGGTCCCGTTCGGGGACTGGCTGCGCGACACCCTGGACCTGTCGCGCAACCCGTACGACCGGATCGGCCACCTCATGCAGGGCTTCGTGCCCGCCGTGCTGGTGCGCGAGGTCCTCGTCCGCACCTCCCCGCTGCGCGGCAGCCGGTGGCTGGCGCCGCTGACCGTGTGCGCGTGCATGGCGTTCAGCGCGTTCTTCGAACTGCTGGAGTGGTGGGCGGCGTTGATCGGCGGGGACGCCGCGGACGCCTTCCTCGCCACGCAGGGGGACGTCTGGGACACCCAGTGGGACATGTTCTGCGCCCTGGTGGGCGCCGTGCTGTCGCTGCTCCTGCTCAGCCGGGCGCACGACCGCCGACTGGACGTCCTCGCACCGCGCATGACCGGTCCGTGGACCGGGTGAGGGCGGACGGCCGGCGTGCGACCGCGAGGTCTCACACCAGTGGCTGGCCGCCGTCGACCGCGAGGCACACCCCGGTCATGAACGTGTTGGTCATCGCGAACACCACGGCCTGGGCGACGTCCTGCGGCGTGCCGATCCGCCGCGCGGGGTTGCTCCCAGACAGGCGGGCGAAGAGTTCGGACTTGCCCGCGTCGCCCAGCCCGTCCCACGCGCCGGTGTCGATGGTGCCGGGGGACACGGCGTTCACGCGGATCGGGGCGAGTTCGACGGCCAGTGACCGGGTGACGGTGTTCACCGAGCCGTTCGTCGCGGCGACCGCGAGGAACCCCGGGTCGGGTTCGAGGGCCGCGACGCCCGAGAGCAGCACGAAGGAACCGTCCTGCGGCATGCGCGGGGCGAAGTGCTTGGCCAGCATGATCGGCCCGACCACCTTGGTGCGGAAGGACAGGACGATCGCCTCGGGCGTCAGCTCGGACACCCTGCCGCGGGCCCGGGCGGACGCCGTGGAGACGACGTGGTCCACGCTGCCGAGGTCCTCGGCGAGCGTCGCGATCGACTCCTCGTCGGTGAGGTCGACCTGCCGTACGGCGACGTCCGTGCCCTCGTAGGCCTCTTCGAGGCCGCTCCGCGACCGTCCGGCGGCGACGACCCGGGCGCCCTCGGCGCGTGCCGCCTCGGCGACCGCCCGGGCGATGCCGCTGCCGCGGCCCACCACCAGGACCGTCCGGTCCCGCAGGGAAGCTGACATGGGGGCTCTCCCTCGATCTCATCGTGTGCGTGTATCGCGCTTGGGTGTGCGGGCGGGACGGCCCTGGTGACGACACGGCCTAGCGGCCCCGCACCTCGTCCGTGTCGAGGCCCCGGTCCACGCCGTGCGGGAGGACCTGCTGGCCCGGTTCCGCCTCCAGCCGCTTGCCGTCGAGGGTGACCTCGACCCTGTCCGGCTCGAACGAGACGAGGCCGTCGATGCGGCCGACCTCCGGGTAGGCGTCGCGGTACGACCACGCGGCCTTCCGGACGCCGCCGATGTCGTAGTACTCGGCGATGCCCTTGTACGGGCAGAAGGTCCGGTCCTCGGCGGGCGTCAGCGCCGACGCGTCGACGTCCGCGCGCGGCACGTACCAGCGGGGCGCGAAGCCCGACTCGTACAGCACCACGGGGTGCTCGGAGCGGGCCACGACGTGGCCCTCGGAGCGGACCTCCAGCGTGCGCGAGGTGGTGCGGATGTCGATGCGGTGGTAGGCGTCGGCGGCGTGGCCGAGGATCCGGTCGTCCTCCTCGTAGAAGGCGTCCATCGCCCGCCAGGCGAAGGCGATCCGACCCCTGAGCTCGGACGCGTGCTCCGGGAGCGCGACCAGTTCCCAGGCGGCGCGCTCGGTCGTCCGGCCGCCGGCACGTACCGCGAACCAGGCCGTGGCCCCGAGGTCCTTGTGCCGGGTGACGTGCTCGCCCGCGACCAGCGCCTCCGGCAGGACGTCGGAGCGCGGGAAGTAGGCGACCGGGTAGCGGCCGGGTTCGTGGAGGAGCACCACGTCCTCGCTGTCGGCGATCCACTCGCCGGCGAACCTGACCCTCATGCGCCGTCGCAGGCGCTCGGCGAAGAGCAGCCGCTCGGGGAGCGGACCGGGCACCAGGAAGCGCCCGATCCGGGTGGTGGAGAGCGGCCCCTGCTGCCAGGACAGTCCCATGGCTCGTCCTTCCTCGTGGGTCGTCGCGATCGTCACTTCGACGCTAGGTCCGCCGTGTGCCCGGAACAAGCGATCAAGGATTCGTCTTTCGGAGGCGACGACGTCGGAAATCGACGGGCCGGTCTCCGCGGGCCCCCGGGCCGCGAGCCCCCTCGGCCCCGCGGGCCCCTGCGGCTCAGGTCAGGACCCGGCCCAGGAAGTCCCGGATGTGCCCGGCGACGGTCTCCAGGTGGCTCTCCAGCGCGAAGTGCCCGGTCTCCAGCAGGTGGACCTCGGCGTCCGGCAGGTCCTTCCGGAAGGCACGGGCGCCGTCGGGCCCGAAGATCTCGTCGCGCTCGCCCCAGACCGCCAGCAGCGGGACCCGCGAGTCCCGGAAGTACGCGTGGACCGCCGGGTACGCGTCGACGTTGCGCGGGTAGTCGCGGAACAGGCTGAGCTGGACCTCGTCGTTGCCGGGCCGGTCCAGGAGCGCCTGGTCGTGGACCCAGTTGTCGGGGCTGACCAGGCTGGGATCGTCCACCCCGTTCAGGTACTGCCAGCGCGTGACCTCGAGGGTGAGCGCGCCGCGCACGGCCGCCTCGGTCCCCGGGTTCGGGTCCTCGGCGTAGGCGAACAGCCCGTCCCAGAAGGGCCTGGCGAAGCCCTCCGTGTACGCGTTGCCGCTCTGGCTGACGATCGCGGTGACCCGTCGCGGGTCCGCCAGCGCGAGCCGCCATCCGATGGGGGCGCCGTAGTCCTGCACGTACACGGCGAAGCGGTCCACGCCGAGCTGTTCGAGCAGGCCGGAGGTGACCTCGGTGAGGGCGTCGAAGGTGTACGGGAAGTCCGTCACCGCCGGCATGGCCGACTGGCCGAAGCCGACGTGGTCGGGGGCGATCACGCGGTAGCGGTCGGCGAGGGCGGGGATCAGGTTCCGGAACATGTGCGAGCTCGTCGGGAACCCGTGGAGCAGCACCAGCACGGGGGCCGATGGGTCGCCGGCCTCCCGGTGGAAGACCTCCAGGCCGTCGACGGTGACGGTGCGGTAGTGGACGGTGCCGGTCATATCGGGCCTCCTCGGGCGCTGTGGTCGGTTGTGTTCCTGTGCGGGGCGGGCACCTCGGCGGCCGGGCCGTGGCGGCTACGCGGCCGGGAGCGCGGCGGCGGTGTCCACGTTCGGCAGCCCCCGGCGGCGCAGGTCGGCGACGAACCGCCGCACGAGGGCGTCCGAGGGCGTCAGCGTGAGCGCCACGATGTCGCGGTGCACACGGGGCTCCAGCCGCCGGACGACCGCGGCGGGACGTCCGGCCAGCGCCGACACCGGCACCAGGCTCACCCCCATGCCCGCGCCCGCGAGCTGGGCGGCGGTGCGCGGGCTGCGGGTGCGCAGCACGGGGCTCAGGGTCACCTGGTGGGAGGCGGCGAACCGGTCCACCCAGACGGCCATGCCGTTGCCGGGGTCGTAGTGCACGAACGGCTCGCCGGCGAGCTCCCCGGGCCCGACCGAGGCGCGGGAGGCGAACGGGTGGGCGGGCGAGGTGACCACCACCATCTCCTCCCGGCCCAGCACCTCGGTGTGGGCGGTGGTCGCGGTGGGTTCCGGTCCCACGACCAGGTCGGTGGCGCCGTTGTTCAGGTGCTCCACCATGCGGTCGGCACTGGTGAACTCCGCCAGCTCCAGCCGCACCCCGGGCCGGTGCGCACGCCAGCGCCGCAGTACCGGCACGAGCAGCCACGCGGTCATGGTCTCCGCGCAGGCGATCCTCAGCCGCCCGCCGTCGCCCATCCCGACCTGCCGTCCGATCCGGACGGCCCGGGCCGCGGCGTCCAGCGCGATCCGGGCCTCCTCGGCCGCGGCGCGCCCGGCCGCCGTCACCCGCACGCCGCGGGCCAGCCGCTCGACGACGGGGGTGCCGAGCTCCCGCTCCAGCGCCGCGATCTGGTGGGAGAGCGCCGGCTGCGACATGTGCAGGGAGGCCGCGGCCCGGGTGACCGAACCCTCGTCGACCAGGGCCACCAGGCACTCCAGTGCCCGCAGTGTCGCCATATGTAAAATCTATCCGAACTGTTCGAAACGTACACGAACCGAAAGCGGCCCCGGCGGGACGACGTGCTCCCCGCGGGTTCAGGCCGCCCCGTGGAAACCGCGCTCCTGCACCACCCAGGTGTTGCCGTCCGGGTCGGCGAAGGTGACGGAGCTGGCGTAGTCGCGGCGCTCCGGGTCCACCCCGGGCCGGAACCCGCCCCGCCAGTCCTCGACGGGCCACTTGTGCCGCGGCTCCCCGACGGCGACACCCCGTTCGGCCAGTTCGCGGCGGGCCCGCTCGACGTCGTCGACGACGAGGTGCAGGCCGTGCAGCGACCCGGGGACCGCATCGGTCAGACCGACGCCGATCTGCACCGAACACGCGGAACCCGGCGGCGTCAGCTGCACGACGCGGAATCCGTCGGCGGGCGCGTAGTCGACGTCGAGGGAGAAGCCGGCGCGCTCCGTGTAGAACGCCGCCGACCGGTCGACATCGGTCACCGGGACGATGACGACCTCGAGGCTGTAGTCCATCACTCCATCCTTGGCCAACGCCCGGCGAAACCGCGAGCGATGGGGCATGCGCAGCTCGAATGGCCGGCACAGAAGGAACGAATCCCGGGCCGGAGGCGCGGGTACGGCCGGCCGCGGCGGCCGACGGCCACGCCGGCACCGTGGAGGAGGCAGGCGTCGTCCCCGTGCCCGGCGGCCCGCACGACCCCGACGGCGACGGCCCCGAAGGCGACGACCCGGGCCCGCCGGCCGCCGCCGGTGGATCACCGGCCCGGCTCCCGCGATCGCGTGGGCAAGCCGGTGGCGTACCCCCTCGTGCCGCGGCCCAGCCCGACCCGGCGGTCCTCCACCACCGCCCGGACTGGGCTTCCCCGCGGGTCCGACATGCTGCGCGGCCTCTGATCGCCCCCGCGCCCCGGACCCTAGGATCACACCATGCCGAACCCACCGGATCGTGACGTTCCGTCAAGCGCGGCCGCCGACGACGGCATGCGCCTGTCGGACACCAGCCGGGTCGAGGGTTTCAGCGACGCCGTCTTCGCCATCGTGATCACCCTGCTCGTCCTCGACGTCTACGATCCGCACCACGCGCCCGGCGGCCTCGTGCCGGCACTCGCCGCCGCCTGGCCCGCCTACGTGGCGTTCCTCGTCTCGTTCCTCTACGTCGGTGTCATCTGGCTCAACCACCACGGGCTGTTCCGCCGCATCCGGCGCATGGACGTCGGCCTGCTGTGGATCAACCTCGCGATCCTGTTCAGCGCCGTGATCGTGCCGTTCCCCACTGCGGTCCTGGGGGACGCCTTCGGCGACGGGGGGACCACCCACGACCAGCGCGTGGCGGTCGTCCTGTACGCGCTGGTCGCGGCCGTCATGTCGGCCCCGTGGTGGGGGGTGTTCAGCTACCTGTGCGGCCGCCCGGAACTGCTGGAGCCCGGCGTGTCCCCCCGCTGGCTCCGGTCGCAGCGGATCCGGCCGCTGACCGGCCTCGTCCTGTACGTGGTCTGCGGCATCGGCGGCTGGTTCGTCGCCCCGGCCGTGGGGGTGGTCTGCATCGCCGTGGTGATCCTCTACCACGCGCTCACGAGCCAGGGACTCCACGAGGGGCCGCTCGGGCGGCTGCTCGGGGCCGCCCGGCGGCGGTGAACGGCGGCGTCCGTCACGCCGGCCCGCGTCCCGGCTGGAACGGGCCGAGCCGGGGCACGGACGCCTTCCCGGTGTTGGACACCTTGCCGCCGGTCCACGGGACCTTCAGGGACGAGGTCTCGTCCGGCGGTGTGACCAGTACCGCCGCCGGGGTCACCGTGGTCACGCCCGTGATGGCCGGGTTGGAGAAGGACATCGCCGCCCAGGCACTGGCGCCCGGTGCCAGCGTGACCCGCCGCGCGGTGTGACCCGTGGCGCGCTCCGGGTCCACGGTCACCTGCTCCCCGGCGGCGTTGACGAAGGCGAGGCCCGGGAAGCCGAGGACCGTGCAGGTGCGGCCGGAGCGGTTGGTGAGGACGACCGGGAAGTTCTCCTGGCCCGCGCCGGGGTCGTTGCGGCCGATCGACGCCGAGAGGTCCGAGGTGTGGCAACGCCCGCCGGACCGCGGCGGGGTGCTCGTGTGCCCCCGGGACGGGGGCGGCGCGGACACGGGGGGTGCCGAGGCGGAGGTGTCCCCGGGAGGCGTGACTGAGGCCGCCGGGTCCCCGCTCGCCGGGCCGGCCGAGCCGGGCAGCGTCCGCGGGGCGCTCGCGGTGTCCTTCGCGCCGCCGTCCCCGCAGCCGGTCAGCGCCGCCGCGAGGACGAGCCCGCCCGCGAGCAGCGGGAGCAGCCGGCCCCTGCCGCCGCGCGGTGCGGGACGCCCCGGCGTCGCGCTCCGCCCGGACCGTTCGCCGGTCATCCTCTCCCGCATCTCCTCGCGCATCGTCTCGTGCTCGGCCACGTGCATGTCCCGTTCCTCCTCGGCGGGCCGCGGTGGCCCTGCGCCGGTCCGTATCCGTACACCCCGTGGGATGCACGGCGGGCGGCGGAAGTTCTCGGCGGTCCTTCCCGGCGGTCGCTCCCGGCCGCCGGACGCGGCGGCCGGTGTCTCACCCGGTGATCCGCAGACCGCCGAGGACATCATCGGTCAGGTCGCGGCCACCGGCCTGCCGGATCTGCACGTACACCCCGGTCCGGGCGGCACCCGCCCGGGTGAGGCTGATCTCGTCGACCGAGCCGCCCCGCGCGCCGCAGTCGGTCCAGTGCCGGACCCGGCCGCTCCACCCCGGCGGCCCGTCCTTCCCCCAGCCCCGGCTGCCCCGGTAGCGGCAGCCGCCGTGCCGCACCGCACCCACCCGGGCGGTGGGATCGCCCCCCTCGCTCAGGCCGACGAACACGCCGTCGACGCCGGCGCCCAGGTCCTGCCACCTTGCCGCGTCCGAGGCGACCAGCAGGGCGGGCGCGTGCGATCCGGGCAGCCCCAGCGCGCCGGGGTCCCAGCCGCCCGGTACGAGTTCCCGGCCCCATCCCGCGGGGACCTCCACCCGGATCCGGCCGGTGGCGTCGCTCACCACCGTCGGCGCCGCGGCCCGGGGCGCACCGGATCGTGAGGCGGCCAGGCCCGCGCCGGCGGCCGCCAGCACCGCGGCGCACAGGGCCACCACCAGGGCACGCCCACGGCGTCGGCGCGGCCGCGCCTCCTCGTGACCGGCCGACCGGGCGGCCAGCGCCTCCAGTTCGTCGGCGAACCGTGACGCGCTCGGCCAGCGCTTGCGGCGGTCCGGCTGCAGGGCGCGGAGCACTGCCCGCTCGACCGCCGCCGGGAGGCCCGGGCGCAACCGGCCGGGCCGTACGACCTGGCCCGCGGGACCCGGGACCGAGCCCGTGACCAGGTGGTACAGCAGGGCGCCCAGCCCGTACACGTCGGCGCGCACGTCGATGCCGCCGTCCGGGCGGGCCTGTTCCGGCGCCATGTAGCCCGCGGAACCGGCGGCCATCGTCAGGCCGGAGGCCTGGGCGAGCGCCTTGGCCAGACCCAGATCGGCCACGAGCACCCGCTCCCGGCCCTCCCGGGCGCCGCTGATCAGCACGTTGGACGGTTTGATGTCGCGGTGGACGACACCCGCCTCGTGCAGCGCCGCCACGCCGCGGGCGGCCTCCGCCGTCAGCCGCAGCGCCTCGGGCAGGGACGGCCGTCCGCGGGCGAGGAGGTCGCCCAGGGTGCCCCCGTCGGCGTACTCCATCACGAAGTAGGGCCGCTCGTCGGGGAGTTCCCCGATGTCGAAGACCTGCACCAGCCGGCTGGACGCGGCCATGCGCAGCAGCCGGGCCTCGGAGAGGAAACGCTCCCGCAGATCCATGCGGTACGCCCAGTTCTCGGCCATCACCTTGACGGCGACCGGTGCGTCGAGCGAGTCGTCGTGGGCCAGCCACACCATGGCGAACGCCCCCGAGCCGACGGGCCGCACCAGCCGGTAGCGGCCGATCTGCTGAGGTGGGGGCATGTGCCTATCATGCACCGACAACCGGAAGGACCGAGGAGGACCCCTGTGACGCCCGCCCAGGAGACGGAGGAGTTCGCCGTGCGGGCGGCGGCCGGGGACGCCGCGGCCCTGGAACTGCTGCTCGCCCGGATCCGGCCCGAGGTCCTGCGCCGCTGCGGCCGCTTCCTGCCCCACCGCGAGGACGCCGAGGAGGCCGCTCAGGACGTGCTGTTCCAGGTCGCCCGCAGCATCGGCTCCTTCGAGGGGCGCAGCCTCTTCCACACCTGGCTGTACACGGTCGTGGCCAACTGCGCCCGCCAGAAGTACCGCGAGCTCAAACGGCGGCGCGCCGAACAGCCCCTCTCCGCGGCCGATGCCGACACGCCCGACCCGCGCAGGACCAGCGTGGTCGCGGGGACCCGGCTCGACCTGCTGGACGCCCTCGAACGGCTGGAGGCCGTCAGCCCCGAGCTGGTCGCGCCGCTGGTGTACCGCGACATCTGCCAGCTGGAGTACCGCGAGATCGAGCAGCGCCTCGGCATCCCGCTCGGCACGGTGAAGTCCCGCCTGCACAAGGCGCGCAGACAGGTACGGCAGTGGCTGGTGGACACGGGCTGACGGCCGCGGTGGCGCGGTCCGTCGCGAATTCCCCCGGCGGACCGGGAACTTGTGCCGGACTTCGTGCAACTCACCCATCCGGGGGCGGTGTGTGCCGTCGCCCGAGGATGCCGACAGGAGGTGCGAATTGTCCATGTTCCCGAGCCGTCCGCGCCACCGGCGCAGACGGCTGTCCCTCGGTGCCGGTCTGCTGAGCGCCGCCGTCCTGGCCGTGCTCGGGGTCGCCCCCGGGCCGGCCCGGGCCGCGGAGGACGGGCCCGGCACGGCGCCGTCCGCGTCCGCGCACACACCGCCGGGCCACGTCGAGCCGCTCTGCGGCACGCCCGAGCCGCACGAGTTCACCTGCTTCGGCCTGCGGCGTACCGACCTCCCCGCGCGCAAGGGCCTGCGGACGGCAGGGCAGGAGCCGGAGGGCTTCGGCCCCGCCGACCTGCGCGGCGCGTACGGCCTGCCCGCCGACGGCGGGGCGGGCCGGACCGTCGCCGTCGTCGACGCCTTCGACAACCCGGACGCCGAAGCCGACCTCGCCGTCTACCGGGCGCAGTACGGGCTGCCCGCCTGCACCACGGCCAACGGCTGTTTCACCAAGGTCGACCAGCGCGGCGGCACCCGCTACCCGGACCCCGACCCCGGCTGGGCCGGGGAGATCTCCCTCGACCTGGACATGGTCTCGGCGGTCGCCCCCGGCGCCCGGATCCTGCTGGTCGAGGCGGACTCCGCCGGCGTCGACGACCTGGGGGCCGCCGTCGACCGGGCCGTGGCGCTCGGCGCGGGATACGTCTCCAACTCCTACGGCTCCAACTACGCGTTCTTCCCCGAGGACCCGGGCGAGTCCGCGGCCGACGTCCACTACGACCACCCCGGTGTCGCCGTCGTCGCCTCCTCCGGGGACTCCCGCTACGGCGTGGCCTACCCGGCCGCGTCCCCGTACGTGACCGCGGTCGGCGGCACCACCCTCACCCGGGACGCGGGCACCGCCCGCGGCTGGTCGGAGTCGGTGTGGGACCACGACGGGGCCGGCACCGGCTCCGGCTGCTCCCGCCACGAGCCCAAGCCCGTGTTCCAGAAGGACGCCGGCTGCGCCGGACGCACGGTCGCCGACGTGTCCGCCGTGGCCGACCCGGCCACCGGTGTCGCCGTCTACGACGGTTACAACGGCGGCGGCTGGGGCGTGGCGGGCGGCACCAGCGCCTCGGCGCCGATCATCGCCGGCGTCTACGCCGTCGCGGACGCCCCGGTCCCCGGGACGTACCCCAACACCTACCCGTACGCCCGCGGCGGCGCCGGACTGCACGACGTCACCGGCGGCGCCAACGGCCGTTGCACCCCCGCCTACTTGTGCACCGCGGGCCCCGGCTACGACGGGCCCACCGGCCTCGGCACCCCGGACGGCACGGACGCCTTCCGCATGGGTCCGCACGGCACGGTGACGGGCACGGTCAGCGACCGGCGCAGCGGCTCGCCCCTGCCCGGGGCCGCGGTGACGGCGGGCGTCTTCCGAGCCACCACCGACGCCCGCGGCCGCTACACCCTGCCGCTGCCCGCCGGCCGGCACGACGTCGAGGTCCAGGCGTACGGCTACGCGCCCGGCGGCGCGGCGGACGTCGACGTCCGCGACGGCGCCGCCGCCACCCGGGACGTCGCCCTGCGCAAACTGGCGACCCACCGGGTGTCGGGCACCGTCAACGACGGTTCGGGGCACGGCTGGCCGCTGCACGCGAAGATCACCGTGGACGGCGTTCCGGGCGCCCCGGCCTGGTCCGACCCCTACACCGGCGCGTACCGCCTCGACCTGCCCGCGAACCGCACCTACACCCTCCGGGTCGTCGCCGACGACTCGCACTACCGGCCCCTGGTACGGCAGGTGGCGGTCGGCGCCGCCGACCGGGAGCTGCGGCTGGCGCTGGCCGCGGACACCTGGGCGGCCGGCGACCCCGCCTACCGCCTGACGGTGCGCGACCTCGGCACCCAGTCCTTCGACTCCACGGCCGGGGCCCCCGCGGGCTGGAGCGTCGTCGACGCCCCCGGGACCGCGCGCGGGTGGTCGTTCGACGATCCGGGCGGGCGCGGCAACTCCACCGGCGGCTCGGGGGCCTTCGCGGTCGCCGACAACGACCACGCCGGCTGGGACACCGCGCTGGACACCCAACTCGTCAGCCCCGACTACGACTTCGGCGGCACCGGTGATCCCGCGCTGGCCTTCGCCACGGACTACCGGGGCGCCGCGGAGCAGAGCGGCGACGTCGACGTCAGCGACGACGGCGGCAGGACCTGGACGACGGTGTGGCACCAGGACCAGTTGTGGACCAGCGGCCGCGTGGAGGTCCCGCTGACCGCCTACGCCGGCGAGCGCGCGGTGCGACTGCGTTTCCACTTCACCGGGCCCGGCATGCTCTGGGCCGTCGACGACGTGACGGTCAGCCGGCGGACCCTCGCCCCGGTCCGCGGCGGAGTGGTCGCGGGCACGGTCACCGACGCGAACACCGGACACGGACTGGCCGCGGCGGTGGTGCGTGCCGGCGCCCACGGACCCTCGGCGCCGGCCGCCCCCGCCGGCGGCGACCCACGCGTCGGCGACGGCCTCTACCGCCTCTTCGTGCCGGGCGGCGGCAGCCGTGCCGTCACCGCCGCCGAGCCCGCCTACCGGACGGCCTCCCGTACCGTGACCGTCCGTCCCGACCGGGTCGTCAGGGCCTCCTTCCGCCTCGCGGCGGGACGGCTGTCGTTCGGCACCACCGGGATCGACACCACCACCGCACCGGGCGGCAAGGCGGTCCGCAAGGTGACGGTCCGCAACACCGGCACCGCCCCCGCCACGCTCCGCGTCGGCGAGCGCACCGGCACCGGCCCGGGCTCCGCACCCCCCGCCGACGCGTGGCGCACCCTTCCGGACCTCCCCGTCCCGGTGATGGACAACGCGGTGGAGACCGACCGGGGCAGGCTCTACTCCGCCCTCGGCTCCGACGGCTCCGCGCCCACCGCCGACCTGTACGTGTACGACCCGTCGGAGGGCACCTGGACCCGCGGCGCCCCGGCGCCCGAGCCCCGGCAGGCCACCGCCCACGGGATGATCGGCGGCCGCCTCTACGCCGTCGGCGGCTGGGGCCCGCAGGAGACGGTCAGCGGAACCCTCCAGGTCTACGACACGGCGCGGAACGCCTGGACGAGGGGACCGGCCGCCCCGCAGGGCCACTACGGCGCGGCGGGCGCCGTCCTGGACGGGCGGCTGTACGTCGTGGGGGGCTGCACCAACACCGAGTGCGCGAGCACCGTCGACGTCTTCGACCCCGCCTCCGGCAGGTGGGCCAGGGCCGCCGACTACCCGCAGACGATCAGCTGGGCCTCCTGCGGCGCCGTCAGCGGCCGGCTCTACTGTGCGGGCGGCACCCACGAGTACGTGGAGACGTCCGCGGCGTACGTCTACGACCCGGCGTCCGACACCTGGCAGCCCGTCGCGGACATGCCCGTGGGCCTGGCCACCGCCGCCTACGCCGCCGCGAACGGGCGGCTCCTGGTGTCCGGCGGCTTCAAGCGGGTCGGCGTCAACAGGGTCCTGACCCCGGAGGGTTACGCCTACGACCCGGGCAGCGACACCTGGAGCGCGCTGCCCCGCACCGCGACCGCCGTCTACCGCGGCGGCGGCGCCCCGGGCCTGTACCGGGTGGGCGGCAGCGGCCAGAGCCGCTTCCCGGTGCCGGTGGCCACCGTGGAGGAACTGCCCGGCTGGGACGGGACCGAGACGGACGTGGGCTGGCTCTCGACGAGCCCCGGGCGCCTGACCCTGCGCCCCGGCGAGCGCGCCACCCTCACCGTCACGACGGACGCCCGCGGCCTGCGCGGGCCGCAGGACCTCACGGCGTCCCTCGTCATGCGCGGCGACACGCCGTACTGGCTGCCGCCGCTCCCGGTGTCCCTGCACGTCACGGGGGGACGCACCCGGTAGGCCGTGGCGCGGCGCCCCCGGGAGGACCGGAGTCCGCCCGGGGGCGCCGCGCCC
This sequence comes from Streptomyces sp. NPDC111520, assembly GCF_055635295.1. NCBI lineage: Bacteria > Bacillati > Actinomycetota > Actinomycetes > Kitasatosporales > Streptomycetaceae > Streptomyces > Streptomyces sp. NPDC111520. The sequence continues at coordinate 51,025 of NZ_JBVKBW010000016.1, forward strand.
GCGGCTACACCCACCTGCAGGTCAGCCACTTCTCGTGGTCGTAGAGGTCCTGTGAGGGGTAGCGCTCCACGATGGGGACCACCTCCGTGGTCTCCCCGGGCAGGACGCGTTCGGGCAGGGCCCCGAAGCGGGCGCGGCGCGCCACCGCGCCGCTGTCCGCGGCCCGGTCCACCTTCACGACCCTGACGACCTTCCGCGTGTTCGGCATGCCGGTCCTCCCTTTCTCCGTGCCGTCCTCAGAAGACCTGGAGGAAGCACCCGCAGGCAATGGTGACGACGGCCACGGCCACGGTGGCCACTTTCATGACGCTGAGAACTCTCACGGGAACCCTCCGGTGGGGGATCGGCGGAGCCGGGGTACCGCCGCGGCTGCTGCCGACGTTCGCACAGGTGTCGTCACCTGTCAAGGGAGTGACGATCTCCGGGTCTGCGGGGGCCACGGCGCCGTACGCCGAGTGTCACTGCCGGTAGACCGACTGGAACCGCCGGTACGCCTGGAGCCCCTCCGGGCCCGGTTCGCTCCCGAGGCCGCCGGCCTTCACGCCCCCGTACGGGGACGCGAGGTCCGGCACGTAGCCGTTGATCCCGACCGTGTCGCTGCGGATGCGCCGGGCGACGCGCTCCCCGTGCGTCGCGGGTGGCACGCGGCGCGCCCGGGCCCGCGGCATGCTCGAGGTCCAGGCGGTCGGCGTGCTGGACGATCCCCGCAAGGGCCGCATCACACTCGTCGAGTCACTCGCCGGCGGGCCGCTCACGGCCGCCGAACGCCGTCGCGGACTGCGCCGGCTCGCCTCACTCGTGGAGTCCCTGCTCCGCGAGGACCGGACCGCCCCCGGCGCCGACGTGACCGCGATGGCCCTGGCCGTGGTCGGCGGGGTCAACCAGATCCTGCTCAACTGGGTCGACGGCGACCTGGAGTTCACCCGGGAGGCCTTTGTCGGCCAGGCGGTCCGCTTCTTCGACGCCGTCGCCGCGTACGGCGCCGGTACGCCGCCCGCGCAGCGCTGACCGCCTGGATGCGCAGGGCTGCCGGGCTGCGGCGCGATGGCGGGCGGCGGCGGCCGTCGCGGGGCGCTGACGCCCTCGGCTACGGCGCCCCCGGCTACGGTGTCAGGACGATCCTGCCGAAGACCTCGCCCGCGTCCGTCTTCCGGTGCGCGAGCACGGCGGCGTCCAGCGGCAGCACCTCGTGCACCACCGTCTCGATCCCGCCGCGCGCGGCCGCGGCGAACTGCTCGCCGCGCACGGCCCGCAGGTCGGCCGGGGCGACGGTGGCCGTGCTGAAGGTGGCGAACGACAACGACTTCCGGAACGCCGCCATGATCGTCGCGCCGAAGTCCGCGGGCGGCTGGCCCGCGACAGCGCCCACGACCACCATGCGGCCGTTCGGGACGAGCCGGTCGAGGAACGACGGCATGCCCTCGCCGGCCACGACGTCGACGATGACGTCGTAGCCCGCCGGGGCGTCCTGACCGCCGGCGCCAGAGCGGTCCAGCACGTGCGTCGCGCCCAGACGCCGCAGCCGCTCGCCACGCGCGGCCGACGACGTCGTCACCGCCACCGCGGAGGCACCGCCGCGGGCCGCGAGCTGCACCGTCATGATCCCGATGCTGCCCGTCGCGCCCCGCACCAGCACCGTCTCCCCGGCGGCGAACCGGGCGTGGCGAAGCCCGAAGTGCGCCACCGCGCCGGCACTGCCGAGCGTCACCGCGTCGACGGCGGGCAGGCCCCCGGGCAGGGGAAGCACCTGCTCGACCGGCACGACGGCCTGTTCGACGTAGCCTCCGCCGGTGCCGGTGAAAGCCCACACCCGCCGCCCGGTCCACGAGGCGTCGACCCCGTCGCCGACCGCGGTGACGGTGCCCGCCACCTCACTGCCCGGTACGAAGCCCTCCGTGAAGCCGTACGCGGCCAGGGCCCCGCTCCGGATCACCGTGTCGACACCGCCGACGCCCACCGCCTCGGTGGCGATGAGCACCTGCCCGGCAGCGGGCACCGGTACCGGCAGGTCGACGACGGCCAGTCCCTCGGGACCGCCGAACTCCTTGATCACCACTGCCTTCATCGTCGTCTCCACGTTCCCGTTCCCGGACCGCTCCGCGCGGTCCCGTTCCGTACCCCGCCGGCGACCGCCGCCGGTGGGACCGGGGCGCTCGTGGCGGGCTCTGACGTCGTGGACGGTAACCGGACGCCCCCGTCCGCTTGGGTAAAGTGAGAGCGTGCCCGGTCGATTGCCCCAGAAGTTGCGTTCCGACGCCGCGGGCAACCGCGAACGCGTCCTCGAAGCGGCCCGCGCGCTGTTCTCGGCGGACGGCCTGGACGTGCCGATGCGGGAGATCGCCCGGCGCGCGGGGGTGGGGCCCGCCACGCTGTACCGCCGCTTCCCCACCAAGCAGGCGCTGATCGCCGAGGCCTTCGCGGACCAACTGCGGGCATGCCGCGCCATCGTCGACGAGGGGTGCGCGGACCCCGACCCGTGGCGCGGCCTGTGCCGGGTGATCGAGAGGATCTGTGAGCTGCACGCACGCGACCGGGGCTTCACCGAGGCCTTCCTGTCGGCCTTCCCCGGGGCGCCGGACCTCGCGGGCCGGGAGTACACGGTGAAGGCCGTCGCGGGACTGGCCGGGCGCGCCAAGGACGCCGGGCGGTTGCGCCCCGACTTCGTCCTGGACGACCTGATCCTCGTCCTCATGGCCAACAAGGGGATCCACGCCGCGTCGGCCGCCACCCAGGTCGCGGCTTCCCGGCGCTTCGCGGGGCTGGTCATCCAGGCGTTCGAGGCCCGTCCCCGGCCCGCACCGCTGCCACCACCGGCACGGCTGGCACCCGCGGCGCCGCCCGAGCGCTGACCGCGGGCGAGCGCTGCCCCGCACGGCGTGGCGCGCGGCGGAACCGCCCGGGAACGCCGGTGGGCGGGGCCGCTGTTCGCGGTCCCGCCCACCGGGTGGTTCGCCGGGGTGTCAGCGCAGGCCGAACGCCCGGGTGATGGTCTGCGAGACGGTGTTGCCCTCCGCGTCCCGGGCGGTGACCCGGAGCGTGGCGAAGCCCGCGGACTTCGGGGCGCGCAGGCCCGTGCGCCAGCCGTCACCGCTGCGGTCCAGGCCGGCCCGCTGCCACGTCTTCCCGTCGTCGTAGGAGACCTCGAGCGAGGGCTTCCCGATGGCGGCGGTCGTGCCGGGCAGGTGCGAGGCGGTCACCGTCAGCTCGGCGTGCCGGTCGGCGCGGCCGGTCTTGTCGGTGTCCACCCCGTAGTCGAGCTGGATCAGCGGCAGCGACACAGCCGCCTCGGGGCCGGTGGCGGCCGAGGCGAAGTTCCACTCGGTCAGGGTGTGCGTCGAGTACGGGTGGGTCCAGGCCGCGCGGTCGTTGTCGACGACCAGCCGGTAGGGCAGCCGCTCGGGGGCGAGTCCGGTGATCGGCAGGTACTCGGCGTTGCCCCAGTTGAGCTGCCGGTCGCCCTGGTAGAGCGACATCCAGTCCTTGACGTCGTAGTTGCCGTAGGCCTCGCCGACGTGGCCGGAGCCGGAGTCGCCCCAGCCGGGTGCGGGGATGTAGACGCCGTCGAGGTAGCGCACCGGCTGGTAGCCGATCGGGCCCATCCGGGGGCGCTGGATCGGCCCGAACCAGGAGACCTCGCCGGTCTTCCCGGCCGGGTAGCGCAGCACGTCCATCGCGTGCTGCCCCGTCTCGCCCGCGATGAACGCGTCGTCCAGCCAGCTGGCGTCGGCGGTGACCCAGTCGGTCCGGTCGCCCTGGGCGGGGGTGGTGAGCTGGTTGCCGACCACCCAGCCGCGCCAGACGTCGGGGCGGAACTCCATCGCCTTGCCCTGGCGGTGGTTGCGGAAGGAGACGTCCACCTTTCCGAGGTCGTGCCGGCTGACGCGCCAGGTCGGGTCCGCCGGCACGGCGCCGGACCAGTGGTGCACCACGTCGTAGAGGTAGTCGGTGGTGGGGTTCGAGGTGACCTTCAGCTTGACCGGTCCGCGCCCGAGCGCGCCGATCAGGTCGGCACCCTGGTCGGCGTCGAGGGTCGCCACCGTCAGCGGCGCCGGGCTCTCCGGGCTCCACGGGGACTCGTCCCACGGCTGGAGCCGGCCGACGCCGTCGTTGACGACGACGAGCACCTGCGCGCCCGCCGCCGCGGCGGCCTGCGCCTGGGCCTGGATCGAGGACGGGTCGTCGCCCCGCACCACGACGGCCTTTCCGCGTACGTGTGTACGGGCCGGCTCGGCGGTCGTGCCCTCACCGGCGTAGACCGCGGTGAGCGTCCGGGTACCGGCGGGCAGCGGCTTGGCTCCGCGCTTGATCAGCGGGTCGGCGTAGGTCTTGGTGGCCGTCCCGATGGTCAGCGCCGGCTGTTCCAGGCGGAAGCGGGCACCGAACTCGAACTCGCCGTCGGTGACCTTCTTGCCGGTCGGGAGCGCCCAGATGCTGTCGTAGGTCGCGTTGGGCAGCATGGACGACTCGACCAGGCTGTCGCCGAAGGACCGGTGGACGTCCAGGCGCGGTGCGACGGCGGTGGTCTGCTGCGGGGCGCGCGCCAGGATCTGGCGCATCTTGCGGCCGTCGAGGGTGACGGTGCGGTCCTGGTCCAACTGCACGTCGTTGAAGGCGAGGAGCGCCATGCCGAGCGAGTGCGGGCCGCCCGCGCCCCGGACGTCCGCGGTGAGCCAGCCGCTGTAGGTGCCGACGGGCAGTCGCGCGGTGCCGGTGCCCGACTCGTCGAGGTCGATCGTCGTGAAGAGGCCCTTGGCGGTGAGCATGACCCGGCCGGCCAGCGGCTTGCCCGACCGGTCCTTGGCGGTGACGGTCAGGCTCTGCCGCCGGCCCTCCTTGGCGGCGCCGATCAGGGTCTTGGCGCGGACCGTTCCGGTGCCGTCCGTGCCGGTGACCATGCCGCTGAGCGACTGGTCGAGCGGGAGCCGGTCCAGGTCGGCGCTCAGGGAGACCGAGGCCGTACCGTGGGCCGGGACGGTGACCTTGTCCTCGGAGAGCGTGAACAGACCTGCCGGGGCCTTCGAGTCGATCGCCAGGTTCAGGGCGACCGGTGCGTCGCCGGTGTTGGTGTAGGTGACCTTCTGGACGTCCGTCTCGCCCGGCGTCTGGGGCCAGGCGTGGAAGCCGGAGAAGGCGCTGACGGTCGCGAAGACCGAGGTGTGGACGGCGGCCGGTGCGTCCAGGCGGCCGGCACCCGCCTCGTACGGGGAGTACGCCGGGGTGGCCTTGGAGCTGCTGACCAGCGCCTCCTTCAACTGCGGGCCGGTCCAGTCCGGGTGGGCGGCGGCCAGCAGCGCGGCGGAGCCCGCCACGTGCGGGGTCGCCATCGAGGTGCCGCTCATCGTGGTGTAGTAGCCCGAGCCCCGCTTGTAGTGGGAGCGGGCCGCCAGGATGTCTACACCGGGCGCGGTGATCTCCGGCTTCAGGCCGGCGTCGCCGTCACGCGGGCCGGTGCTGGAGAAGTCGGCGAGGTGGTCCGCGGAGTCCACGGCGCCGACGGTCAGCGCGGAGTCCGCGGCACCGGGGCTGCCGATGGTGTGCGGTCCGCTGTTGCCCGCCGCGATGACGAACAGCGCGCCGGTCTCGCGGCTGAGCCGGTCGACCGCCTGGCTCATGGGGTCGGTGTGGTCACCGGAACCGCCCAGGCTCATGCTGATGATCCTGGCCTGCTGGTCGCGGGCGGCCCATTCCATGCCCGCGATGATCCAGGACTCCTGGCCGCTGCCCTCGCTGTTGAGCACCTTGCCGATGTCCAGGCGGACACCGGGGGCGACGCCCCGCTCCTTCCCGTCGGATGCGCTGCCGGTACCCGCGATCGTCGAGGCGACGTGGGTGCCGTGACCCTGGTAGTCCAGGGTGTCCGGCTCGTCGGGGATGAAGCTGGCGCTGTCGGCGATCCGGTCGACGAGGTCGGGGTGTTCGGCGTCGACCCCGGTGTCGAGCACCGCGACCTTGACGCCCTCGCCGGTGTTGCCCTCCGCCCAGACCTTGTCCGCGCCGATCTGGGCGGTCGAGTCGGCCAGGTCGGCCTGCACCTTGCCGTCGAGCCAGACCTTGGCGACACCGCCCGCGAAGGCCGGCTTCGCCGAACGGGCCTCCGCCGTACCGGCACCGCCGGTCAGCGCCGACCAGAACGCCGGCGCCTGCGCCCGGTTCTGGGCGAGTGAAGCGCCCTGGATGCTGTCCAGCCGGCGGACGTCGGTCGAACCCGCCATCTTCGGCCGGGTGCGGGACTTGGCGGCGGCGTCGGTGTAGCTCACGATGAGCGGCAGCCGGGACGAGTGCGCGTCGTCGTAACCGTCGGCGATCAGCCGCGTCACGTTGAACAGCTGCTCGTCCAGCTTCCCGGCGCTGACGTAGGGCAGGACGGCGTCGGGGTAGACGTACGTCGCCCCGTCGACGACCGCCCGGTGGAAACCGGTGGTCGTGCCGCCGGCGCCCTGGAAGGACCGGATGACGGTGCCGTCGGCGGCGGTGCCGATGGTCACCTTGTCGCCGGTGATGAGGGTGACGGTGTGCGTTCCGCCGGTGCCGGGTGGCCGTTGTGCGGCGCCGGCGGCGGGCCCGCGACCGGCGTGGTCCGCGGATACGGCGGCCGTGGCCGGTATGACCCCGAGTGCCAGGGCGGCGACCACGCCGAGCGCGATCGCCCCTGACCTGGGCCGGGGGATGTGAACCGTGGGCAAGGGAACTCCTCAAGCCATGTGAAGAGTGGACGGCCATTGATCATCGAGGCGGTCATGTCCCCGCTCAAGGGCTACGCGGCGTCGCTCTTGTGCCATGGCACAGTTGTGTCATCGCAGGTCCGCCCGAACGCCGTCGAGTGCCGTCGAGTGGCGACAAGACCCGCTATGACCGGGAGTTCGGGCACACGGGAAACACCGGTGCGGCCGGGACGCCCGGGCGGGCAGCATGGTCCGGTGCCGGATCTGCTGTGGGACGACGTCCGCGACTTCTTCGACCCCGAGCTGATGGGGTCCCTTCCGGACGTGTGCGTGCCCGGCACCACGGCCGGCGACTGGCAGGCGGTGTTCGACCTCGTCCGCTCACGCGGCTGGGCGTGGACGTACGAACAGGATGGTGCGGCCGGGCCGCTGCCACGGGCTTCTGATGTGCTGGCGCGTCAGAATGATGCAGGGACACCGACGTTGCACGTCTCGCCGGTCCCGGCTGTGACCGCGGTGTTCCGGATGTACTCGGCCGAGGAGGTCGACTTCGACGTGGACCTGCGCGAGTTGCGGGGCCAGCGGGGCGTGGACGTCCTGTGCGCCTTCCTCAGAGCCGTCGGCCGTCGGCTCGGCAAGGCGGTGCTCATGTCCGCCGAAGGGGACCACGGGCACCCGGTGCTGGGTTTCGACCCCGCGGTCGGCCGTGTGGTGCTCATGGCTGCCGCAACGTCAAACAAGCCCCTGCGCACCTGACATCGGGCCTCACCAGTCGCGGGCCGCCGCCATGAGCCGTTCGCGTACGGCGGTGACCGGCGCGCGGGCGGGGGCGCCCGCCCGCGCGACCAGGAAGCCGGTGTTGATCGGCGGGTCCTGCGGCGTCAGCAACTCCACCAGTGCGCCGGACGCCAGCTCCGCCTCGCACAGGTAGCGGGGGAGCACCGTCGCGCCCGCGCCGGCGACGACGGCGGCGAGCACGCCGCGCAGGTCCGGGACGACGACGGCCGGCCGGGCGCTCAGCCGGGTGCGGAAGACGTGGCGCCAGTACCGGCGCAGGATCGGCAGGTCCTCGGCGTACGCCACCAGCGGGACCCCGTGCAGCGGGCCGGGGTCGTCGCAGGTGAGCCGCCCGAGCCCGGCCGCCCACTCCGGCGACGTCACCAGCACGAACTCCTCGTCCATCAGCGGCACCGCGGCCAGGGACCGGCCGCGCGGCCGCACCGCCGACAGGACGAGGTCGAAGCGGCCGGCGTGCAGGCCCTCGAGCAGTTCCTCGGCCAGGCCGGTCGTGACGCGCAGCAGGACGCCGCGCGCCGCCAGCCGCGCGAGGACGGGGAGCGCCCGTACCGACACCATCTCCGCAGGGCCCGCCAGGTGCACCGGTTCCTGGGGCGTCTCCGGTCCCGGCCGGCCGCGGCCGGCGACCTCGGCCAGCGCGTCCAGCGGCCCGGCGATCTGCCCGGCCAGTTCGTCGGCCACGGAGGTGGCGGCCACACCGCGCGGAAGCCGCTCGAAGAGCTGCCGGCCGAGCTGCTGCTCCAGGGCGCGCACCTGCGCGGTCACCGTCGGCTGCGAGACGCCCAGCATCCGGGCGGCCGTGGTGAGCGACCGGGCCCGGTGGACCGCCAGGAACGTGCGCAGCAGCCCCAGGTCCAGGGGGCCGCCGGGGACGGCCGCACTGCCATCGGGATTCTGATGAGCCATGTCGACGATCCTATTGGCCCGCCGATGGACGGGCGACCTAGGGTCGGGCATGTTCCACCGCCGGCCGACCGGCGGTCACCAGGCCAGAAAGGTGAACGACATGGCCACGATCCTCATCACCGGCGCGTCCGACGGGCTCGGCCGCGCCCTGGCGGAGGACCTCGCCGCCGACGGCGGGCACACCCTGCTGCTGCACGGCCGCGACCCCGAGCGGCTCGCCGCGGTCGCCGCGGCCACCGGGGGCGAACCGCACCGGGCCGACTTCTCCTCGCTCGCCGAGGTCCGGCGCCTGGCCGCCGCCGTCGCCGCCCGGCACGACCGGCTGGACGTGCTCGTCAACAACGCCGGCGTCGGCTTCCATGCGGAGGGCACCCGGCGGCAGACCTCCGCCGACGGGCACGAACTGCGCCTCGCCGTCAACTACCTGGCACCGCTCGTGCTGACCCGGGAACTCCTGCCGCTGCTCCGCCGTGCGGCGCCCGCCCGCATCGTGAACGTCGCCTCCATAGGCCAGCAACCGCTCGACCTCGACGACCCCGAACTCACCAGGGAGTACACCGACGTCGCCGCCTACTGCCGCTCCAAGCTGGCGCTCATCTGCCACAGCCTCGACCTCGCCGGGGAACTCGCCGGCACCGGCGTCACCGTCAACAGCGTGCACCCGGCGAGCTACATGCCCACCACCATGTCCCGGCGGTCGGGCATGGACGTCGTCGACACCCTGGAGCAGGGCGTCGCGGCCACCCGGCGCCTGGTCGACGCGCCCGAGCTGGCAGCGGTCACCGGCCGGTACTTCGAGGGGGAGAAGGAGGCCCGGGCGGCTGCCGAGGCGTACGACCCGGAGTACCGCCGGCGTCTCGCCGAGGTGACCGCTTCGCTGCTCTGACCCGGGGCCCCGCGCCCCGCACGGGCAGCCCCGGGGAACCGGCTCAGCAGCCGCGTCCGCGCCGCGCAGGTGGTTTCGACCACCGTCCCACGGGCACGCGGCCGGTGAGAGGTCGTGGAGGTGCCGGGATGAGCGCCGCAGAGAAGACGAAGGCGAAGATGGAGCAGGTCGTCGGGAAGACCGTGCGGAAGGCGGCCCACGCGATGCACAAGGAGAAGCTCGCCGCGAAGGGCGCCGCTCTGGAGACGCGCGGGAAGATGCGGGGCGCGAAGGAGAGCACCAAGGACGTCTTCAAGCACTGACCCCGCCGGCTGCGCACCCTCGGGCGGCCGTCCGTGCCGGGGCCGTGACCAGGTCGTGCCGTCCGGCCTGGTGTGGGACGCTCGAAGTATGATTCCGGCGAACACGACGGGCGCCGGCGGCACCACCATGTACTACGGCGACCCGGACAGCGCCCACGACCTCCAGGTGTTCCTCGAACTGCGGGACCGCCCCAGCCACACCATGGCGGAGAACCTGCTCGGCACCATGCGGAGGACCGCCGACGAGGGCGGCACGGTCCTGAAGTTCCACTTCGCGGCGGAGATCGACGACACCGTGGGCGGCATCGGCTCCCAGCGCGGGCTGAGCGCCCTCGCCGCGGCGAGCGACACGGGGCAGCGGCAGTTCATGGACTACCTGGCGGTGCTCCTCGCCGAGCAGCCGTTCCCGCCCGTGAACGACCGCTACGCCGAGACGCCGGTGCTGCTCTCGCTGGCCAGCCGGGTCGAGGCCCTGAGGTCCGCCGACTTCGACCGCAAGGTCACGGACGGCACCTACCTGAGCTGGGCCGGGGACGCGGTCGGCGGGTTCCGCTCCTTCGGCGTCGTGGGGACGCCCGTCGTCCGGTACGACGACGAGGTCGTTCCCGTGGTGTCGTTCGAGGGCGGCTCGGCGATCACCGCGCAGGAGTTCCTGGACCGTCTCCCGCGCTGAGCGCGGCCGCCAGGAAACGCTCCCGGTCGACCACCGCACGGTCGATCTCCCCCGTCGCGACGAGCCGGCCCGCGCCGTCCACGGCCCGTACGCGGAAGGTGAGGCGGCCGCCGGCGGGGGAGGGGGGAGGGTCCGCGGAGACGTCGACCTTGCCGCCGACCGGCGTGGCGCGGACGTGCTCGACGCGCAGCGCCGTCCCCACCGTCGTCTGGCCCGCCGTGGTGAAGGGTGCCGCCGCGTGCACCGTCTCCGCCTCCATCCAGGCGATCAACTGCGGCGTGGACAGTACGGGTACGTCTCCGCTGCCCACCGTCGTCGCGGTGTCGGCCTCGGTCACTACGTGGCGCATGCCACCACGCTAGCGCGCCCTCCCGTCGCCGGTAGACGATCCGCGCCGCCGGGGCGGCGGCCACGTGCCGCAGCGGGCCGGGGCGAGGAGAGAGGTGAACAGCCTCTCCCGGATGCCGTCCGCAGCCCGACGATCCGAAGGAAACGCCTGGAAGGGCGGCCAGTCGGAACCCGGAGGCGGGGCGGGGGAGACCCGGTTGCCGTGACGCATGTGCAGAGGCCAGTGTTCGTCGATGACCGTGACGGCCTGCTTGCACGCCTCGCAGGCAGTCGGCCACTCGGACATCCACAGGTACGCCGAGGCGCGGAGGCCCTCATGGGACAGCCCGCACAGCGTCGCACCGTAACCGTCGGCGGAGCGTGCGTGTGCCGAGTCGTACGCGTGGGCGACGTCCGCTGGGAGCTGAGGGGATTCCGCCCGCTCCCACGGTGTGTCGCCGTACTGCGGCAGTGAGACCTCGCGCGGGTCGTGGCCGAATTCGGTCCGTGCGTAGCACCGGGGACACAGCCGTCGTTCCTTCACCGCCGGGTCCCGCATCGACGGTTCTCCCACCGGCATGCTTCGCATCTCATGGCCACAGACATCGCAGGTCACACCGCATTGTGCCGCGGGGCCGCTCTGCAGGACCCGGAGGTGACCGCCTAGCGCCGCGAGGATCCCGAGGACGCCTCGGAGTCCAGCCAGTCGGCGAGCACCGCGGCCTCACTGTGGTCGGCGTCCTTGGTGGCGGTGAGCAAGGTGACCTTGCCGTCACCGGCGAGGTCGCGCAGGTGCTCGACGGCCGGCCGGTGATCGGCGTCCTCCAGCTCGGCGAGGTACCGGTCGCGGAACTCGGGGAAGCGCTCGGTGTCGTGGTGGTACCAGCGGCGCAGGTCCGCCGACGGCGCCACGTCGCGGAGCCATGCGTCCAGGTGGGCCCGTTCCTTGCTGACACCCCGGGGCCACAGCCGGTCGACGAGCACGCGCTTGCCCTCCTGCGGCGAGGCGTCCTCGTAGATCCGCCGGTAGCCGAACCGTCCCGCCATGGCCTTCGCCGCCTTCCCGGTGCCGCCGTACCCCCCCGCGATCTTCACTCTACCGGCGGTGCGCCGCCGCGGCCCGGCTCAGCCGGCCTGGTCCAGTTGCTGCTCCGACCAGATGATCTTCCCCCGTGCGGTGGGCCGGCTGCCCCAGCGGGTGGACAGCTGCGCCACCAGGAAGAGGCCGCGCCCGCCCTCGTCGAAGGTGCGTGCCCGGCGCAGGTGGGGGGCCGCGTTGCTGCCGTCGGTGACCTCGCAGATGAGGGAGCGGTCCTTGACGAGCCGCAGGCGGATGGGGGCGCGGCCGTGCCGCAGGGCGTTGGTGACCAGTTCGCTGACGATGAGCTCGGTGGCGAAGGCCCGGTCCTCCAGTCCCCAGTCGGCGAGCTTCGCGTTCACCTCGTCGCGCACCCCCGCGACGGCGGCGGGCTCGGCCGGCACGTCCCAGTGCGCGACGTCGGCGGCGTCCAGTGCGCGCGGGCGTGCGACGAGGAGCGCGGCGTCGTCACTGCCGCCCTCGGGGAGCAGGGTGTCCATGATGTCCTGGCAGACCGCGGTGATCGAGGACGTCGCCGCGGCCAGGGACGCCCGGAGCCTGGCGATCCCCTCGTCGATGTCCCGCTGCCGTGACTTGACCAGTCCGTCGGTGAACAGGACGAGCATGCAGTCCTCGGGCAGGGTGATCTCGACCGACTCGAACGGGAGCCCGCCCAGCCCCAGCGGCGGTCCCTCGGGGAGTTCCACCCGGTTGCTGGTGCCGTCCGCCAGCACCAGCAGGGGTTCCACGTGGGCGGCCCGGGCCATCCGGCACCGGCGCGAGACGGGGTCGTACACCGCGTAGAGGACCGAGGCCCCGACCTCCGGATCGGGGGCGTCGGCCGCTCTCTCCTGGTCCAGCCGGTTCACGATGTCGTCGAGCCCGGTGAGCAACTCCTCAGGGGGGAGGTCGACGTCGGCGAGGGTACGGACGACCGAGCGCAGACGGCCCATCGTCGCGGCCGCCCGCACCCCGTGTCCCACGACGTCGCCCATGACCAGGGCGACGCGGGCGCCGGACAGCGGGATCACGTCGAACCAGTCCCCGCCCACCCCCGCGGCGAGGTCGGCGGGACGGTAGCCGTAGGCGGCGTCGACCGCGTTCTGGACGGGCGGCTCCCGGGGCAGCAGGCTCTGCTGCAGCGTCAGGGCCGTACTGTGCTCGCGCTGGAAGTTGCGGGCGTTGTCGATCGACATGGCCGTCGTGGCGGCGAGTTCCTCGGCGAGCAGCAGGTCGTCGGCGTCGAACCCGGGCCCGCGGCGCAGGAACGTCACCACGCCGAGGGTGCTGCCCCGGGCGGTCAGCGGGGCGCAGATGGCTCCGCCGCGGGCGTTCCGGTCGAAGCCGCCCTCCAGCTCGGCCCAGATCGCGGCCTCGTGCGGCAGGTCGACCCGTACGGCCCGGCGCTCGGACAGGGCGCGGCCGGGCAGCGACCGCCGGTCCACGACGTGCCAGCCGGGGGTGTCGCCGGGCCCGTCGCAAGGGAGGCGGTCCAGCCGGGGGAGTGGCCACTCACGGCCGCTCGCGGCCGCGAGCCGGACCTCCACCGGGTCGCGGGAGGTCGTGCCGCCCCCGAGTGCCTGGGGCAGCAGGTGCACCATGGCGACATCGGCGAGGTCGGGCACCGCGAGGTCGGTGAGCTCATGGGCCGTGCTGCCGACGTCGAGGGAGAGCCCGATGCTCCGGCGGGCGTCGTTGAGCAGGATCAGCCGCCGGCGGGCCCAGTACTCCGCGGAGTTGTCCCGCGCCATCGAGCACAGTGCCACCACCGTGCCGCTCTCGTCCTGGAGGGGGTCCACGTGGATGGCCCATTGGCGGGGCCGCTTCTCCGCGGGCACCTGCTCGTGGGTGACGACGTACTGCGTGGTGCCGGTGTCACGGGCGCGGCGCAGCGCCTCCTCGACGGCGAAGTGCTGGCTGTCGGGGGTGAGGATCTCGGTGAGCCGGCGCCCGCGCATGGCGTCGACCTCGGCGTCGAACAGCCGGACCGTGCGCTCGTTGGCCCACAGCAGGCGCAGGCCGGGGGACCACACGACGATCGCCGCGGACGACTGGGACCAGGCGCGCTCCAGCATGGCGACGGTGCGGTCGGCCTCGTCGTCGCCGTCCTCGCCCGCCGAGGGGCCGGGCGGCCCGCTGACGAACCACACGGTGGAACGGCCGTCCGCGGACGCCGGCCGGATCATGACGTCCGCCTCGACCCGTCGCCCGTCCTTGTCCCGGAGCATCGTCCGGTCCGCCCAGCGGCGGGCGGCCAGGCCCGCCGCCAGGGTCCGGCGCGCGTCGGTGTCGACGAGGTCCAGCGCGGGCCGGCCGATCACCTCGTCGCGGCGGTAGCCGAGGATGCTCTCGGCTCCCGCGCTCCATCCGTCGACGCGGCCCGCCGGGTCGACGGAGATGACCGCGCCCTGGTGCGCCGCCGGTCCTCCGTGTGCGTCCCCCGGTTCCGCTGCGTGCATGTCGGGATCGTCTCGTCCATGGCCGTGTGTGGGGGCGGCTCGCCTCCCCAGGGGGAAACTGCCGCGTAGTGCGGCAGATTCCCCCGATCGCCGAGCCCTACACGGCGGGCGCGGTGACCGGGGGTGCGGACGGGGCGGCCGTGGCGTGGACCGTGCCGGACCGTCGTGACCGGAACGTCGTGCCCGGCCGGCGGCCGTGGCGGCCGGGATCAGGCCCGGCCGGCGGCGGTGCGGGTGTCGCCGTGGGCCTGCTCGATGCGCCGGGCGGCGTCCTCCGCGGTGCTGCCGGTGAGCAGCATGACGATGGCGGTCTTGGCGTGGCCGCCCGCGGCGTCCAGGGCTTCGGCCGCGGTGTCGGGGTCGGCGCCGGTGGCCTGGACGACCATGCGCCGTGCCCGGTCGACGAGCTTCTTGTTGGTGGCCCGCACGTCCACCATGAGGTTCCCGTAGACCTTGCCGAGGCGGACCATCGACGCGGTGGAGAGCATGTTGCAGACCATCTTCTCGGCGGTGCCGCCCTTGAGCCGGGTGGAGCCGGTGAGGATCTCCGGGCCGGTGGGCACCTCGATCGGGATGTCGGCGTAGCGGCTGACGAGGGCGTCGCTGTTGCAGGCCACCGAGACGGTCACGGCACCGCGCTTCGCGGCGTGCTGGAGGCCGCCGATGACGTACGGGGTACGGCCGCTCGCGGCGAGGCCGACGACGGTGTCCCGCTCGCCGATGCCGATCTCGTCGAGGTCGGCGACGGCCCGGGCGGGCTCGTCCTCGGCGCCCTCGACCGCGACGATGAAGGCGCCGGGGCCACCGGAGAGCAGGCCCACGACCTGCTCCGGCGCGGTGCCGAAGGTCGGCGGGCACTCGACGGCGTCGAGCAGGCCGATGCGGCCGCTGGTGCCGGCGCCGAGGTAGACCAGCCGGCCGCCGCGGCGCAGGGACTCGGTGATCGCCTCGACGGCGGTGCCGATCTCGGGGAGGGCCTCGCGGACGGCGAGGGCGACGGTCTGGTCCTCGGCGTTCATCACGGTCAGGAGCTCGGAGACCGGCATGCGGTCCAGTTCGGCGGTCCGCTCGTTGCGGGTCTCGGTGCCGAGTGTGCTGAGGTCCACGGCGCGGTCGTCCTTTCGGTGGTGCTGGTGGTGCGGGGGTGTGGTGCGGGGCCGGCGGTCAGTCTTCGGCCGGGGTGCGGCGCTGGGTCTGCGGGCGCCTGCGGCGTTGCACGGCCCCGTAGGTCTTCTGCAGCGCCGCGGTCGTGGCGTCGTAGGAGCGCTGGGCGACGCCGACGAACAGGCAGTCGATCACGGCGAGCTGGGCGATCCGGCTGACGGTGGCGCCGGAGCGGAAGGGGGTCTCGCGGGCACAGGTGGCGAGCACCAGGTCGGCGCTGTCGGCCAGGGTGGAGCCCGGGACGTTGGTCAGGGCGATGGTGGTGGCGCCGCGTTCCGCGGCGGCCTGCAGGGGCTCGACGGTGTCCTCGGTCTCCCCGGAGTGGGAGATCGCCAGGGCCACGTCGCCGGGGCCGAGGAGGGCGGTGGCGGTCAGGGCCGCGTGTCGGTCCGTCCAGATGAACGCCATGTGCCCGATGCGGTGCAGCTTCTGGTGCAGGTCCTGGCCGACGAAGGCGCTGGCGCCGATGCCGAAGATGTCCACGCGCCGGGCGCCCGCGACGGCGTCGACGGCCCGGCCGAGCGCCTCGACGTCCAGCGCGGCCCCGGAGTCCTCCAGGGCGCGGACCTCGTTGTAGACGATCTTGTGGACGATCTGTTCGAGGGTGTCGGTGGCGCTGATGTCGGTGCCCGGGGTCGGGCGCTCGCCGCCGAGGGCGTGCTCGCGGGCGGCGGCCGCGGCCAGCGCGAGCCGCAGCTGCGGGTAGTTGCCCAGCTTCATCGTCCGGCAGAAGCGCATCACGGTGGCGACCGAGGTGCTGGCCCGCTCGGCGAGGGCGCTGATGGACAGCTCCGCCGCCTGGGCCGGATCGGCCAGGACGGCCTCCGCCACCCGCCGCTCGGAGGGCGCCAGGCCGGGCATGGCCGCGCGGACCCGGGCCAGGATGTCGCCGCCGGAGGCGGTCTCCTGTGCCGGCGGCGCGGAGGCGGGGGTCGGGTCCTGGGAGGCCATGGATGGGTTCCCTCCTGAGTGGGTGGCGTCAGCGTAACCACGCCCCGTCGGCTGCGTCAAAAATTTACGTGATGCATTTCGTGAAGTTACTTATTGACATACGGAGGTCTGCCTTCCGATACTCGCTGCACCGCGATCCGCGCCGGTCACCGCCGACCGTGACCACCCGAGGTGCCGGATCCCGTACGACACGAGGGCGTGCCGCATGACAGCAGCAGTGGCTGTGGACCTGGGGAAGACGGGCTGCCGTGCCGTGCTCGTCGGCACGGACGGCACCGCCGGCCCCGTCCACGAGGTCCCGGGGGCACCCGGGCTCGCTGCCGAGGGCGGTGTCGAGGCCGCACGTGCCGCGGTGCGCGCCGCCGTCCTGCCGCTGATCGAGGGGCACGCCCCCGGCCGGCTCGCCGCCGTCTGCGTCGGCGCCGCCGGAGCGGCCGCGGCCCCCGAGGCCGCCCGCACCCTGGCAGGACTGCTGCTGCGGGACCTGCCCGCCGACGAGGTCGCCGTCACCAGCGACGCCGTCACCGCCCACGCGGGCGCCCTCGGCGGTCGTACGGGCGTGGTGCTGGCCATCGGCACCGGCTCGGTCGCCATCGGCATCGGCGAGGACGGCTCGTACGCCCGCGTCGACGGCTGGGGCCCCTGGCTCGGCGACGAGGGCAGCGGCGCGTGGATCGGGGTGACCGGCCTGCGGGCCGCACTGCGCGCCCACGACGGCCGCGGCCAGGCCACCGCCCTGCTGGCCGCCGCCACCCGGCGCTTCGGCGACCCGGACAGCCTGCCCGCGGCACTCGCCGCCGGCGGCAACCCCGCCCGCACCGCGGCCTCCTTCGCCCCGGACGTGGCCGAGGCGGCCGCCGCCGGAGACCCCGTCGCCGGCGTGATCGTCCGGGACGCCGCCGCCGCACTCGGCGAGGCCGTCCTCGCCGCCGCCGCCCGGATCAATGGCGAGGTCCTGCCCGTCACCGTCACCGGCGGGCTGACCGGCCTCGGTGAGCCGCTCATGGCGCCGCTGCGCGCGGCGCTCGAGGCCTCCCCGCGACCGCTGGACCCGCGGCCCCCGCTCGGGGACCCGCTGGACGGCGCGCGCCTGCTGGCACGGGACGCCACCGTGCCGCACGAACCCCACGTCGTCCGAGTCCGCCGGACGACGTCACCCACTGTCCCCACCGCGCCGGTGATCCCGCCGGCTGTTGTTTAGGAGCGAGCGTGCGTCAACTCGACCTCGTCGTGATCGTCGTCTATCTGGTCGCGATCGCCTGGATCGGACTGCGACTGGCCGGACGGCAGAAGACGGCGAAGGACTACTTCGTCGGCGAAGGGCACATGCCCTGGTGGACCGTCTCCTTCTCCGTGGTGGCCACCGAGACCAGCGTGCTGACCGTCATCAGCGTGCCCGGCGGTGCCTACAGCGGGCAGGGCTTCGGCAACGTCGAACTCGCCCTCGGCTACGTCATCGGCCGCGTGGTCGTCGCCACCGTGCTGATCCCCCTGTACAAGCGCGGCGGATTCGTCAGCGCCTACCAGTACCTGGGCAACAGATTCGGGTTGAAGCTGCAAGGGCTCGCCTCGGTGACCTTCGTCTTCACCCGCCTCCTCGCCGAGGGCGTCCGCCTGTTCGCCTCCGCGATCCCGATCAAGCTGCTGCTCGACGAGTTCGGCGTGAACGCGAGCTACCGCGTGATCATCATCGTCCTCACGCTGATCACCGTCGTCTACACCTACCTCGGTGGCATCAAGGCGGTCATCTGGACCGACGCCATCCAGATGGGCCTCTACCTCGGCGGCGCCATCCTCGCCATCGCCGTGCTCTCCGGCCACGTCGGCACCAGCGGCTTCTCCGACGCCCTGCACTCGGGCCACTTCAAGCTGTTCGACACCAACTTCGACCTCGCGCACATCCTCACCAGCCCGTTCGCCCTGCCGACCGCGATCATCGGCGGCGCCATCTTCGCGATGGCCAGCCACGGTTCCGACCAGCTGATCGTCCAGCGCGTCCTGGCCACCCGCTCCCTGCGCGACGGCCAGAAGGCCATGATCGCCTCCGGTGTCTTCGTCACCCTGCAGTTCGCCGCCTTCTCGCTCGTCGGCGCGCTGCTGTGGTCGTACAACAAGGGCAAGAGCTTCGCCGACCTGGGCCTGCACAGCTCCGACAACCTCTACCCGAACTTCATCCTGCACGGGCTGCCCGTGGTGATCTCCGGCCTGCTCGTGGCCGGCATCCTCGGCGCCGCGATGGGCTCCTTGTCCTCCGCGCTGAACTCCATGTCCAACTCGACCGTCGCCGACATCATCCACAGCTTCTTCCGCAGCACCCCCTCGGAGGAGTCGCTGCTCAAGCTCGCCCGGGTGATGACGCTGGTGTGGGCCGTGCTCATGGCGATCTTCGCCTGCGCCTTCAGCACCAGCACCGGCAACGTGTACATCACCGGACTGACCATCGCGGGCTACACCTACGGCGCGCTGCTCGGCGCCTTCCTGCTCGGCCGGATCGTCAGGCGCGCCAACGAGGTCGACGCGGTCGTCGCGTTCCTGGTCACGGTCGGCGTGATGACCTACATCGTGCGCTCGGTGAAGATCGACGTCACCGTGGCGGGCGCGACGGTGCCGACCGCCATCGCCGCCCAGTGGCTGGTGCCGATCGGCGTGGTGATCACCCTGGTCATCGGCGGTGTGATGAGCCTGTTCCACAAGGCCCCCGAGGTCCGCGAGGTGCACGAGGTCGAGCTGACCGACGGCGGACCGGAGTCCGGCTCCGGACCGGGTCGCGTCGCTGCGGGCGCCGGCGCCTGATGAGGACTCCCGGGGTGGGGGCCGCCGACGGGCGGCCCCCACCCCGGGGCACCACACGACCGCCCCGCACACAAGAGTTGGGAGAAGCCATGCGCGTGATCGGCCTGATGTCGGGCACCTCGTACGACGCCATCGAGGCGGCCGCCGCCGACCTCACCCTGGACGGCGAGACCCTGCACATGCGGCCGCTCGGCCACCTGTCCGTCGCCTACGAGGACGACCTGCGGGACCTCATCGGCGCGACACTGCCGCCCGCGACGACGACCACCCAGGACGTGTGCGCCCTGGACACCGGCATCGGCCGGGCCTTCGCGGGCGCCGCGGCACGCGCCCTCGACGAGCTGTGCGGCGCCGCCGCCGACCTCGTCGTCTCCCACGGCCAGACGATGCACCACTGGGTCGAGGACGGCACCGTCCGCGGCACCCTCCAACTCGGCCAGCCGGCCTGGATCGCCGAGGCCACCGGACTGCCGGTGGTGTCCGACCTGCGCAGCAGGGACGTGGCGGCCGGCGGCCAGGGCGCCCCGCTGGTCGGGATGACCGACACCCTCCTGCTGCGCGGACTGCCCGGGGTGCCGGCCGCCCTCAACCTCGGCGGCATCGCCAACATCACCGTCGTCGCCCCCGGCGCCGAACCGCTGGCCTTCGACACCGGCCCCGCCAACGCCCTGCTGGACGCGGCCGTACGCCACTTCACCGACGGCGCCGCCGCCTACGACGAGGACGGCCGCCGCGCGGCCGCCGGCCGCACCAGCCCCGACCTGCTCGAGGTCCTCCTCGACGACCCCTACTACCGCAGGCCCGCGCCGAAGAGCACCGGCAAGGAACTCTTCCACCTGCCCTACCTGCAGCGGGCGCTGGCCGCCGTGCCCACGCCCGGCACCGACGACGTCCTCGCCACCCTGACCAGGCTCACCGCCGTCACCGTCGCCGACGCCTGCCGGGCGCAGGGGGTCACCAGCCTCGTCGTCTCCGGCGGCGGTGCCCGCAACCCCGTCCTGATGCGCATGATCGGCGAGGAACTGCCCGGCGTGACGCTGCGTCCCAGCGACGAGCTGGGCCTGCCCTCCGACGCCAAGGAGGCCCTCGCCTTCGCCGTGCTCGGCTTCCTCACCGTCAACGGCCTGCCCGGCACCCTCACCTCGGGCACCGGCGCCCGCCGCGCCACGGTGCTGGGGAGCATCACCCCCGGCCTGGCCCCGCTGCGCCTGCCCGAACCCGCAGCACAGCCGCCCCGCCTGCTGCGGATCACCGGCCCCGTCCGCTGACCGCCGCGTGCCCCCGCGTCGTACCGTCGTCACCCGAGGAACCATGAGCACCCCCTCCGCCACCCCCGCCGGCACGTCCCGCACCGCCGACCCCGGCCCGGCCGCGTGGGCGGCCGACTGTGTCGCCGACCCCTCCCGGGTCTCCACCGACGTGCCCCGCAGGGTCGCGGCCGCCCACGACGCCTCCCCGTACCTCTTCACACCGCAGGCCGTGGTGCGCGCCGCCTCCGCCACCGAGGTCGGCGCGCTCATGGCCGGCGCGCACCGGGCCGGGATGCCGCTGACGCTGCGCTCCGGCGGCACGAGCCTGGCGGGACAGGCCGGCGGCGACGGCGTCCTGGTGGACGTCCGCACGCACTGGCGCTCCGCCGAAGTCCTCGACGACGGCCTGCGCATCCGCCTGCAGCCGGGACTCACGGTGCGCCAGGCCAACGCCCGGCTCGCCCGCCACGGTCGCCGCCTCGGCCCCGACCCGGCCAGCGAGAGCGCCTGCACCATCGGCGGGCTGGTCGCCAACAACTCCAGCGGCATGAACTGCGGCACCCAGGACAACGCCTACCGCACCATGGAGTCGCTGCAGTTCGTGCTCCCCTCGGGAAGCGTCGTCGACACCGCAGCCCCCGACGCGGACGCGGCGCTGCGCGCCCACGAGCCCGACCTGCACGCCGGGCTGCTCCGGCTGCGCGACCGGGTCCGCGGCTCCGCCGCCTCACGCGCCACCATCGAGCGGCTGTTCGCGATGAAGAACACCATGGGCTACGGGCTCAACTCGTTCCTCGACCACACCGACCCCGCCGACATCCTCGCCCACCTGATGATCGGCAGCGAGGGCACCCTCGGCTTCGTCGCGGAGGCCGTCTTCCGTACCGTCCCCCTGCTGCCGCACACCGCCACCGGCCTCCTGATCATGCCGGGCCTGGCCGAGGCGACCGACGCCCTGCCCGCGCTGCTGGCCGCCGGCGCCCGCACCGCCGAACTCCTCGACGCCGCCTCACTGCGCGTCGCCCAGCAGGCCGCCGACCCCGTCGAGGAACTGCGCGGGCTGCGGGTGGAGCGCCACGCCGCCCTGCTGGTGGAGTTCGCCGAGGACAGCGCCGAGGCGCTGGACGCCAGGGTGGCCGCCGCCCGCCCCGTCCTGGACCGGCTGCCCGCCGTCACCGGCTCCGCGCTCACCCGCGACGCCGCGGTGCGCGGCCGCCTCTGGCACCTGCGCAAGGGCCTCTACACGGCCGTCGCCGGGGCACGTCCCGCCGGGACGACCGCGCTCCTGGAGGACATCGCGGTGCCCATGGAGCGGCTGACCGGCACCTGCGAGGGCCTGATCGGCCTGTTCGACCGGTACGGCTACCAGGACGCCGTCATCTTCGGCCACGCCCGCGACGGCAACCTGCACTTCATGCTCACCCAGGACTTCGACACCCCCGCCGAGACCGAGCGCTACGCCCGCTTCACCGACGCCATGGTCGACCTCGTCCTGGACGCCGGCGGCACCCTGAAGGCCGAACACGGCACCGGCCGTGCCATGGCCCCCTTCGTCCACCGCCAGTACGGCGACGAACTCTACGACGTCATGCGCGAGTTGAAGCGGCTCTGCGACCCCCACGACGTCCTCAGCCCGGGCGTCCTGCTGACCGACGACCCGGCCGCGCACCTGCGGGACCTCAAGAGCGTCCCCCCGGTCGACCCCGCCGTCGACGCCTGCGTGGAATGCGGCTACTGCGAGCCCGTCTGCCCGACCGCCGACGTCACGACCACGCCCCGGCAGCGCATCGCCCTGCAGCGCGAGATCGCGCTGGCCACCGCCGCCGGCGACGAGGAACGCCGCCGCGCCCTGGAGGCGGACTACGCCTACGCGGCCGTCGACAGCTGTGCGGCCGACAGCCTGTGCGTCACCGCCTGCCCCGTCACCATCGACACCGGCGCCGTCATGAAGCGCCTGCGCGCGCAGCGCCACAGCCCCACCGCCCAGCGCCTCGGCAACACCACCGCCCGGCACTGGGGGAGCGCCGTCACCTCGGTGCGCGCCGCCCTCAACACCGCCCACGTCCTGCCCACCCCGGTCGCCCGCGCCGCGACCGGCGCGGCCCGCAGACTCGGGGCGACGGAACTGGTGCCCACCTGGTCCGGCGACATCCCGCGCGGCGGCCCGGCCCGCCCGGCGCCACGGCAGCCCGAAGGCGCGCGGGCGGTGTTCTTCGCCGCCTGCATCGGCAGCGTCTTCGCCCCCGAAGGGGACTCCGGCGGCGCGGCGGCGGCCTTCCTGCGGCTGTGCGAACGCGCCGGCGTCCAGGTCACCGTCCCGGACGGGCTGACCGGGCTGTGCTGCGGCACACCCTGGCAGTCCAAGGGCTACACCGACGGGCACCGCACCATGGCCGGCCGGACCCTGGAGGTCCTGTGGGAGGCCAGCGACGGCGGGCGGCTGCCGGTCGTGTGCGACGCCTCCTCCTGCACCCACGGGCTCGAGCAACTGGCCGACGCCCTCCCGGAGTCCGAGCGTGCCCGCTACTCGGCCCTGCGGTTCGTCGACAGCGTCGCCTTCACCGCGGAGCACCTGCTGCCCGCGCTGCCCGCCCCGCGCCGCATGGGCAGCATGGCGCTGCACCCCACGTGCTCCACCGTCCACCTGGGCATCGACGCGGCCCTCCGCCAGGTGGCGGCCGCGGTGAGCGAACAGGTCACCGTCCCCGACAACTGGGGCTGCTGCGCCTTCGCCGGGGACCGCGGCCTGCTCCACCCGGAGGTCACCGGGTCCGCGACGGCCGCCCAGGCGGCGGAGATCACCGCCGGCGCGTTCGACGCGTACGCCTCCTGCAACCGCACCTGCGAGATGGGCATGACCCGCGCCACCGGCCGCCCCTACCGGCACGTCCTGGAGCTGCTGGACGAGGCGACCGCCTGACGCGGCGGACGGGTCAGTGCCCGCCGGGTCCCGGCAGGTACGACCCGTCCGCGGTGCGCCCGACCACCTCGGCGTATGCCTTCCCCGCGCTGTCGACGCCGCCGTTGACGGTGCCCGCACGGTCCGGATACGTCTCTACGCCCTGTGGATCAGCCTGCACCTCGGCGTCGCCCTGGGCGGGGCGTACCTGAGCGTGTGGATCGTCGTGGCGCGTTGAGCGGCGGCGCGTCACGTCGTCCCTTCCTCGTCGGCGTCGGCCGCGTGCGACGCGTCCCAGTCGGGGAGGTCCGCGTTCACCCAGCCCGCGTTGAGCACCAGGCGGGAGGTCCGGTGGAGCGTCAGGAAGCCGATCGGCCCGAGGAACTCGACCTCCACGCACTTCGCCGCGTAGGGGGGCGGCATGCCCGCCCCCGCGGCGCCGAACGCCGTGACCGCGGCGGAGCGGTAGCCCTGCGCGCCGAAGGAGGCCGCCACCGTCTGCGCGGCGGCGCCCACCGCCAGCGGCTCGCCGCTGATCCCGGGGAAGTGGCCGCGCGAGCCGTCCTTGGCGGAAGCCAGCCCGAACAGCCCCGCGTGATCCAGCAGATCGTGATGCGCCGTCACCTCGAAGGGCGCCGTGGCGACCGACAGGAACGGCCTGCGGTTGGGTCCCCGCACCCGGGACACCAGGACCCCGGGGCCGGGCTCCCCGTACGGAAGCCGGTCACCGGGGACGGCCGGGTACGCGCGCCGCAGCGCGCCCAGGCCCGCCGCCAGCACCTCGCCGCCGGGCACGCCCGCCTCGCCGCGCAGCAGATGGACGTCGATCCCGCCACTGCCCAGCACCTTCAGCACCGTCACCCGGCCGCAGGGCGCGTCCAGCACCTCGGTGCGGTCCAGCAACGCGGTGGTCCGGTACAGCACACCGCCGTGGTCCTCGAACGGCCGCAGCCAGTCCGTCCTGACGGTCAGCGCCCCGGCCAGCACCAGCTCGGTGCCCTCGTCGAAGGGGATCGGCATCCGGGGGACCAGGCCGCCGGAACGCTTGTCGGCCCAGGCGTCCAGCGCCGCGCGGTCGGCGGCGACGTCACCGCTCAGCACCCCGTGCGCGGCCGGCGGCAACGCGACGGCCCACCCCGGCTCCAGCGGTAGCGCCGCGCTGCTCCACAGTCCGATCGCGGAGGCCACGCCCGGCAGTTCGCCGAGGCGGGCCAGCAGCCGCCCCGCCGCCTCGGCCGCCTCAGCGGCTCCGACGCCCGTCGCCCTCTCGAGTTCGTCCCGGGCCGCGCCGTCCGCCCCCGCCGCCAGCAGGGCCAGCAGCGGCCACACCCCCGCGGCGGAGAACACCGTCTCCTCGCCCTGCCGCAGTACCCTGCCCGCCCACCCCTCGGTCAGCGCGTTGACCGCGCGGACCGTCGTCGCGTCTCCCATGCCCGTGATCCTGGCAGCGCGGTCCCCGCGCGCCAACCGGGTTTCCCGGAAGCTCAGACGAGGCTCAAGCGGGAGGGACACGCCGCTGTTCCGCGGCTACCATCCAGGTCACGAGGCTGATGTCGCACGGGGGAGAGTCGCTGTGGTCGAATTCGGGATCCTCTTGTTCCTGCTGGTGTCCTTCGTGGCGTTCCTGGTCGTCAAGCTCCTGCGCCGCGGCTACCGCCGCACGGAGAACGCCGACGGCCTGCTCATCGAGCAGGCCCGCCGCGAGCAGGCCCACGCCGACCGCTGGACGTACAACTCGGCGACCGTGCACAACGCTCCGCTCACTCACGACCCGAACGTGTTCCGCCGCTGACCCGCGGTCGACCGTCGTCCACGACGGCGGGCCTCAGGGTGTCGGCTCCGCACCGGCACCGGCATCGGTACCGGAACCGGCACCGGAACCGGCATCGCCCGGGTTCCGAACAGGCGGCGTGAAGCACGCCGTTATGGTCTTGCCGTGGTGCTGTGCGTGCGTCTGCCAGCTGTCGGCGAGACCGTCCACGAGGGCGAGGCCGCGCCCGCCGGTGGCGTCCTCGTCGGCGTCGCGCGGGGAGGGCACCGTGTCGTCGTCATCGTGGACGCTGACGTGCAGGCACCGGCTGTCCCAGGTCAGGACGACCTCGGCGTCGCTGTGCGCGTGGACGTGCGCGTTCGTGATGAGCTCCGACACGGCCAGCAGGATGTCGTCGACCGTGCCCGGCGCGTCCTCCGTCCAGTCCAGGGCGGCGAGATGGTCCCGCGTCCACCGGCGGCCGGCGCGCACCCCGCCCGACACGGGGAACGACCGCGCCCAGCCGACGGCCTTCAGTGACGAGTCGGCCATCGCAGTGCTCCCTTCTGCTCCTTGACGGCAGGAGTACGCCTACCCCGCCTGCGCCCCCGCACCCGCGCTGCGCACGGACGGCGCGGATCCCCGCCGCGGTGCCGCGGCGGGGACCTCGTGGAGCGGTGGGTCAGACGGCGGCGCGGGTGCGCTGCTTGGCGGCGCTGATGACGTCGGCACGCCGGCGGTGCTGCCGCTCGTAGTCCATGGTCTGCCGGGCCAGCAGCGGTTCGGCGCCCCGCAGCCGGGCGGTGATCTGATCCGGGCTCATGGTGTCGTAGCCGGGCCAGGGCTGGTTGCCGCGCAGGTTCTCGATGGCGTTCAGGACCCCGACCCGGTCGCCGTGCTCGCGCTCGTAGTCCTCGATCATGGAGAGGTCCGCCTGTGAGAACAGGCGCAGCCGCTGGATGATCTCGGCGACCGGGAGCCGGTCGTAGTCCGCGAGCGGCAGGTCGATGGTGCCGGCCATCGGGGCGTGGGCCGCCGGGGCCTTGCCCGCCGGGCGCGGGGCGTCGGCCGCGGGCCGGGGCGCGGACCCGCCGCCGCCCGCCCAGACCGCCTGCAGTCGCTGGGCGGTGGTGCGCAGCGTGCGCACGGCGGCGTCGGCGATCCCGGCCGCGCCGTGGGGGCGCCGGCCGTCGCCGGCCGCCGTCGTGGCCAGGGCCAGCGCCTGTTCCTCGACGCTGGACTCCAGTTCGCGCAGCAGTTGCTCGTCCTGCCGGCGCAGCGTGGTCAGCAGGGCGGCGGCGCGGTCGTCCTGGGCGAGGGTGGCGATGCTCTCGCCGGCGCGGCAGGCGGCGAGCGCCCGTGCCGTGGCGGTGTACTCGTCCTCGGTGTTCCTCAACTGCTGGTGCTCGTCGGCGTGCGCCCCTCCGGGCAGGACGCCGCGGACCAGGCGGGCGCCGATGTGCAGGGGCGCCATCGCGGTGTGGAACGCGCCCGCCGACGCGGTCCTGACCATCTCGCCGGTGTCGCGCAGCAGGTGGCGCGGGCGCATGTCACGGACGTGGGTCTCGATGCGGGCGATGTGGTGCTGGGTCTGGGCGGCATGACGTTCCAGGGTCTGCCGATGGGGACCGGCGGGGGTGACGGCCATGTCGGCCCGGAACCGGTCGACCACCGCGGCGTGTGCCTCCCGCACATCCTCGAGCGCGGGTATGAGCGCATCCGTCGTCAATGTCATGCCTGCTCCCTTGTGGGGTTCGTGGGGGCCGCGAAGGCCGCCCTCGCGTGCGGCTGCGCCGCCGGGTGGGCGGGCACCGGCACCAGCGTGGGCGAAGCGGATGAAGATCGCCCGGCGAGCGGACACGGGACCGGGGCGTCTGCCGCTGCCCGACGCCGGTCCCGGGGGACGGCCCGGGGGCGCCCCAGCGAGCAGGCCGGTTAGCCCGTCCAGGTGACGGGCCACCCCGCGTTCACCGACCGCACGACGTGCGCGCGCCCCCTGTGCGACGGACCGCGGGCGGGTGCCGGGCGCGGGCACACGGCAGCGGCCGCCGTCACACAGGTGACGGCGGCCGCCGGTGCGCGTACCGGACGTGCCCCGGCTCAGCCGGAGACCAGCCGCTTCGCGGCCTCGGCGATGTGGGTGCGGGAGATTCCGGCGGCGTCCATGAGTTCCTCCGCCGTGCCCGATCCGGGCAGGTCACGGACGGCCAGGTGCGCGAAGGCGGGCCCTTGGTGCCGTGCGGCGAGGGCGGAGAGCACGGCCTCGCCCAGGCCGCCCTCCGGGTGGTGGTCCTCGGCGACGACCAGGGCACCGGTGTCGCGGGCGGCGCGGGCGAGGGCGTCGGCGTCCACGGGCTTGACCGAGTACAGGTCGATCACCCGGGCCGTGACGCCCTCGGCGGCCAGCGCGTCGGCCGCTGCCAGGCACTCGTGCAGCGTGACCCCGGCCCCGATCAGGGTGACCTCGTCGTCCCCGGACTGCCGCAGGGTCTTGGAACCGCCGACCGGGAAGGACTCGTCGGGCCCGTACAGGACGGGGTACGCCCCGCGCGTGGTGCGCAGGTAGGAGATGCCCTCGAGGTCGGCCTGGGCGGCCGTCAGCGCGGCGGCGGACGTGGCGTCGCTCGGGTACAGCACCGTGGATCCGTGGACCGCGCGCATCATCGACAGGTCCTCCACGCCCATCTGCGACGGCCCGTCCGCGCCGATCTCCACACCGCAGTGGCTGCCCGAAAGCGCCATCGAGATCTGCGAGATGGCCGCCATGCGGATGAAGTCGTGCGCCCGGGTGAGGAAGGCGGCGAACGTCGCGGCGTACGGACGGTAGCCGCGCACGGCCATGCCCACGGCCGAGGCGATCATCTGCTGCTCGGCGATGTACGTCTCGAAGTACCGCTCGGGGTAAGCCTTGCCGAAGTCCTCCGCGTGCGTGGAGTTGCCGACCTCGGCGTCCAGGACCACGACGTCGGGGCGGGCGCCGACGGCGACGAGCGCCTTGCCGAAGGCGACCCGGGTGGCGACGGCCTCGCCCATCCGGAACTGCGGCAGCTCCACGGGGGTCGTCGCGGTCATCGGCGGGCGCGGGGCGGCCTCGGGCGGCAGCGGCCCGCGGACGGTCAGGTGGCGCACGCCGCCGAGTTCCTCGATGGCGTGCTCGGCGAGGTCCGGCGGCAGCGGCTTGCCGTGCCAGCCCTCGTGGTCGGCGACCTCCGGGACACCCTGCCCCTTGACGGTCCTGGCCACGATGACGGTGGGCGCCTGCGCGTCCGCCGCGGTGGCCAGCGCCCGGTCGACGGCCTGGAGGTCGTGCCCGTCGACGACGAGCGCGCGGCAGCCGAAAGCCTCGACGCGGCGGGCGTACGCCTCGGTGTCCCACTGCAGTTCGGTGGGGCCGCGCTGCCCGAGCCGGTTGACGTCGACGATCGCGACGAAGTTGGGCAGTCGCCGCTGGCCCGCCTTGTCCAGGGCCTCCCACACCGAGCCCTCGGCCATCTCGCTGTCGCCGCACAGCACCCACACCCGGTACGGCTCGTGCTCCAGGTCGCGGCCCGCCGTGGCGATGCCCACGCCGTAGGCGATGCCCTGGCCCAGCGATCCCGTGGCCACGTCCACCCACGGCAGTACGGGGGTGGGGTGGCCCTGGAGGCGTGCCCCGAAGGTGCGGTACGTCGTCATGAGCTCGTGCTCGTCGACGGCGCCCGCGGCGTGGAACATCGCGTAGAGCAGGGGGGAGGCGTGTCCCTTGGAGAAGATCAGGTGGTCGTTGGCCGGGTTCTCGGGCTTTCGCCAGTCGTACTTCAGATGACGCGCCATCAGCACGGCCATCAGGTCGGCGGCGGACATACTGGAGGTGGGGTGGCCCGAGCCGGCCGCGGTGCTGGCCCGCACGGAGTCCACACGGAGCTGCTGGGCGAGTTCGAAGACCTGTTCCAGGTCGGTGTCCGGCCCGATCGGGCGGGCGGCGGCTTTCTGGTCCGTCATGACGGACTCCCTCTTCGCACGGAGGACTCTGCGTACCTGGTGCCTGCTACCCACCGGTTCGCGTCGCACTCGCCCGTATCGGCCGGGTCCCCGGCGTCAGCGCAGCGGTCCGCGGCGCGAACGCCGCCACCTGACGCCGACGAGGACGAGGTCGAGCACGAGCACGACGATGCCGATGACCAGCAGGTAGAGAAGACCCTCGGCGACCACGCCGATCAGCCCCAGCACCACGGCCACCAGGAGCAGGAACAGGAACAGCGCCACGGCCGGAACACCTCCTTGGCGCGAGGGTCGTCAGCGCCGGGCGAGCTTCCGTTCGCCTCCGGCGCCCGGGTGGTAGGCCATGTCGTAGTACTGGAAGATCTCCCCCTCCTGCTCGACGGGCAGGACGTCGTCCGTCCCGATGGACGGAGCCTTCCTCACCAGCCCCCTGGACTGGGCGACCTGGACGTAACCGGGCCCGACGACCGCCTCGTCGAGGGGCACGAACACCAGTCGGTGCCGAGTGGGCAGCCCGGTGCGCACCGTCGCCATGGCGGGCTCGTCGGTGGCGGTGTCGACGTAGACCGCCTCCAGCGCGCCGATCTTGTGCCCCTTGGGGTCGATGACGTCACGGTCGCGCCACTCGCGGATGTCGGCTGAATGGATCATGAGCTGCTCCTCGGTGGGGCGCCGGACTGGCGTCGTGGCCCCCGGCGCGGGCGCACCGGGACCGCCCTGGCCGGGCCGTCGCAGGTGAGTGCGTTCCTGCTCGTTTTCTCATGCTACGTCCGTCATCCGGATCCGGCCGGGGTTCCGTTTACCGGCGCCCGCCCCGGCAACGCGACCCACAGGGGCGTGTTCGCCCGCCGACCGGGCCCTGGAGGCCGTGATGGACGTCGTGGAAGAGGATCCCTACCGGTTCCGCATCGGCCGGCGCGCCCGGATGCGCGTCCCCGGTGTCGTGTTCGCCTCCCGCGACCTGCTCGGCCACGCCGGGAAGGCGCTGGAACAGGTCGTCAACGTCGCGACGCTGCCCGGCATCGTCACGGCCTCGTACGCCATGCCGGACGTCCACTGGGGCTACGGCTTCCCGATCGGCGGGGTCGCCGCGACGGACGTCGCCGACGGTGGCGTGGTCTCCCCGGGCGGGGTGGGCTTCGACATCTCCTGCGGCGTACGGCTGCTGGCCGCCGACTGCGACCGCGAGGCGGTCGGACCCGCCCTGCCCGCGATCATGGACGGGCTCGGCCAGGACACCCCGCGCGGCGCCGTCACCGGGGCCGTCTGGCACCTCGGCAGCGACCGCCTGCTGGAACGGGTGCTGGCGGGCGGGTCCCGCTACGCCGTGGAGGAGGGCCACGGCGAGGACGGCGACCTGCGGCGCTGCGAGGACGGCGGCACCGTGGCCGACGCCGACACCGGCGGGGTCGGCGCGCGTGCCCGCGAACGCGGCCTCGGACAGGTCGGCAGCCTCGGTTCCGGCAACCACTTCCTCGAGGTGCAGGAGGTCGCCGAGGTCTACGACGGGCCGGTCGCCGCCGCCTTCGGCCTCGCGCCCGGCCAGGTCTGCGTGATGATCCACTGCGGCTCCCGGGGGCTGGGGCACCAGATCTGCTCCGACCACGTGCGGGCGATGGACCGGGCGATGCGGCGGTACGGCATCGACGTCCCCGACCGGCAGCTCGCCTGCGCCCCGGCCGACTCGCCCGAGGGTCGCGCCTACCTCGGCGCGATGGCCGCCGCCGCCAACTACGCCCGGGCCAACCGCCAGCTCCTGGGGGAGCTGTCCCGCCGCGTCTTCCGCCGTGAGGCGGGGGTCCGTCTCACGCTCGTCTACGACGTGTCCCACAACCTGGCGAAGATCGAGGAGCACGAGGTGGACGGGGTGCCGCGCATCCTGTGCGTCCACCGCAAGGGCGCCACCCTGGCGCTCCCGCCCGGCCACCCGGACCTGCCCGCCGACCTGCGCGGCGTCGGCCAGCCCGTGCTCATCCCCGGCACCATGGGCACCTGCTCGTACGTCCTCACCGGCGTTCCCCGCGGCGACGCCTTCCACTCGACCTGCCACGGCGCCGGCCGGGAGCAGAGCCGGCACCAGGCCGCGCGCGGGGTCAGCGGCAGGGAGCTGCGGGCCCGGCTGGAGGCCCGCGGGATAAAGGTGCGCGCCTCGTCCTGGCGCGGGCTCGCCGAGGAGAAACCGGAAGCCTACAAGGACGTCTCGGCGGTGGTCGAGGCGAGCGAGGGCGCCGGACTGTGCCGCAGGGTCGTCCGGCTGGTGCCCCTGGGCGTGGTCAAGGGGTAGTCCCGTGGGACGGCACGCCGCGCGGGACCGCGGGCCGGACCCGGTCCGGACGCCCGCTCAGACGTCGACCGTTGCCGCGCAGGACCACCCGTACGGGCCCGGCGCCAGGTGCAGTTCGCCCAGCGAGACCGCCTTGGGAACGGCTCCGATGACCTCGACCGACCGGACGTCGGCCACCGCCATCCGCACGTCCAGCCCGCCGTCGTCCGACTCGGCCTCGACGTCGACGGGCACCTCCCCGTGCACCTCGAGCCGGAAGATGACCTCGTCGAGGAGGTCCGCCAGCAGGTCGTCGTCGGGGGCCTCCGCCACCGGTATCCGCCGCACGCACGCCGGACGTACCCCCGAGATGTCCGCGAAGCACTCGACCAGCCCCAGTACCGCCTCGACCAGGCACTGCTCCCGGGTCGGCCCCCACGCCTCGATCCGCACGTCGGCGGTGTGCGGCACCGCACGGTGTCCGCCCGCCTCCGCTCCTCCGCCGCCGTACGTCTCGTCCACCATGAGGAGCGTCTGCCCGGTCCGGGCCGCCTCAAGGGTCCCGCGGCCCGGTCAGCGCCTCACGGCCCGCAGGACCACGAACTTCGGATTGGCGGCGACGACCTCGCAGTTCCCGAAGAGCCGCCGCAGGCGCACGTGGTAGCCGAGGTGCCGGTTGCCGACGACCAGCAGCTCACCGCCGGGCCGCAGCGCGGACCGGGCGGTGACGAACATGCGCTGGGCCGTCGCGTCCGTGACCGCCTGGTGGGAGTGGAACGGCGGGTTGTTGAGGACGAGGTCGGCCCCGTCCGGCCCCAGCGCCGCCACGGCGTCGGCGGCGTCCCCGGCCAGGAACCGGGCCCTGCCCCCGGGCCCGGCGATCTCGCGGAAGGTCTCCTCGGCGGAGGCGACGGCCTGATGCGACTCGTCGACGAACAGCACCTCGCTGCCGGGGTTCGCCAGCGCCACCGCCGTCCCCACCACCCCGTTGCCGCAGCCCAGGTCGACCACGCGGTCCTGGCCCTCGCGCTTCGGCAGGTGCTCGAGCAGGAAGCGGGTGCCGATGTCCAGGTGGTCGGCGCAGAACACCCCCGCGTGGTTGGTGACGGTACGGCCGGACAGCGGGCCGATGCCGTCGGGCAGCGCGTACCGCAGCGGCCACGGGTTCGTCCCGCGGGCCGGCGCCGGATCGGGGGTGCTGAGGATCAGCCGCGCCTTGCGCACCGCGAGCGAGGTCCTGGTCGGCCCGACGATCCGCTCGAACAGCCGCAGCGTGGACGTGTGGATCTCGGTGACCATGCCCGTGCCGAGGACGACGGTGCCGGGGTGCAGCGCGGGCGCCAGCCGGTGCAGTTGGTCCTCCAGCAGCGCCAGGCTCTTCGGCACCCGGACCAGCAGCACGTCGATGCGGGCGGGCGGCTCGTCACGCGTGGTCAGCAACCGCGCCTGGGCGTCCGGCACATTGCGCCGCAGGTTCTCCAGCGTGGCCTGCTGCCCGAGGTGGGAGTCCGTGATCTGCGTGGGACGGTACGCGGCCAGCGCCGTCGTCAGCGCCCCCCAGCGGTCGCCCAGGACGACGGTCGTGCCGGTCAGGTCCGTCCCGGTCTCGGCGAGGTGCCGCAGGAGGTACTCGTCCGAGGCGTCCCACGCCCGCAGCGTCTCCCGCGGCTCCGCGGGGAATCGGGTCAGTTCGAGTGCGCCCCACGGCGTGCTGAAGAGGTTCATCGCCCCCTCAGGGTACGGGCTGCCCGCACCGCCCAGGGCTACCGGCCCGGGGGCCCCTGCCGCGACGCGGCGGGTCGGCCGGTGGGTGCGAGCGGTCGCCGCGCACCCACCGGCGCGTGGGGGATCAGCCCTGGGCGGCGCTCTTCAGGATCTCGGCGAACGTGGTGACGTCCTTAGCCGGGGGTGCCGTGACCGTGGAGGTCGCGCTGTAGGCGGACTGCACGATCGTCACCTTGGAAGGGCCCTTGGCCGTCTTGCCGGACTCCACGGTCTTGACGGCGAGGTCGTCGGAGCCGATCCACACCTCGACCTTGACGGTCTTCTTGAGGCCGGTGGCGTGCAGTTCCGTGACGTAGGCGTCGCGCTCGCCCTCACTGATGAGCTCGAGGACCGAGGTGTCCGCGGCCAGCTTGTCGATGTCCACCGTGCCCGTGTAGTGGGTCGCCGTGACACCAGACACCTGCTCTTCACCGGCCTTGGCGAGATCCGCCGCGGTGGACAGGGCGGCGATGCTCGTAGCGGGGCCGTGCGGCAGGTTGCCGGCCGGGTTGTCGTCCATATCGGCGCCGTCGAGCTTCAGCCACTTCTTGCCGGGCGCGGCCTCGGCCATCTCCCCCTCGATCGGGAAGTACACGCCGCCATCGGCGATCATCATGTGCACCTTGCCGTCGGGGCCGGCCATGTCCCGCAGGTCGGCGTCCGAGCCGGCGTCCATGCTCAGCTCGGCCCCCTCGGAGCCCTTCTTCCAGCTCAGGGTGCCCTCGGCCTTGGTGTTGCCGTCGGCCGGGTCGACGGAGTCGACGGTGACCTTCGCGGAAGCCTGCTCCTCCACCGCCTTGGCGGCGTTCCGCAGCGCGTCGACCGGGGAGACCTCCTTCTTCTCCGCCGGCTCGGCGGCGGAGCTCTGGGACGACGCGGCCTTCGGTGCGTCCTTCGTGGAGTCGCCGCAGGCCGCGAGACCGAGTGCGAGGGTGCCGGTCGCAGCGGTGATCGCCACAAGTCGACGAATGCGCATGAAAAGTTCCCCTACAAAGTAAAATTTTTACAATGATCAACGGCCCTGAACGATACAACAGCCCTCGGACACAAGTGCGAGCAGCCTGCGCGTAGTGACCGGGGCACGGCTGAGATCCGCCCGTGCGGGGCGACATCACCGGTCAGGACCTGTTACCGACGCTGATCGCGGACGCCGTTCTCAGGTGGACGCCGACGGGGGTCCGGCAGATCAGGCCGGTGGCCTTCGCCCCCGGCGACCCACGGCCTCCTGGCTGCCGCGCTCGGTCGCGGCCGGCGCCGCAGCCCGGAGCCGCGTCAGGTGATCGTGATCCGGTAGCGCCGTACGGCGGCCGATCCGGCCTCCCCGGCACCGTCGACCTCGCCTCCGCCCTCGCCTCCGTCTTCGAGGACGCCACCGTTCCGCTCGATCGTCCGCGCGGAGGCGGCGTTGTCGGCCTCGCAGACGACGAGGACCCGGTCCAGCCCGAGCGCGCGGGCCTCGCCCACCATGCGCCCCAGGGCCCAGGTGGCCAGTCCGCGGCGGCGCGAGGACGGCCGGACGCCGTAGCCGATGTGCCCGTACCGCTCCACGTGGTCCGCCGGCCCCAGCCGCAGGGCGATGCCGCCGTGCACGCGGTCGCCCTCGACGATCCACCGGTACGTACAGCCGTGCCCCGCGGCCACCGCCTCCGGCTCCGCCTGCGCGGCCAGCACCGCGACCCAGGCCGCGAACCCGTCCGGCGTGCCGACCTCGTCGGACGGCCCCAGCCCGAAGCCGTCCTCGTGCCGGCCGGGACCCCACTCGTGGTGCGCCTCGAGCCAGGCGGAGTGCAGGCGGGCACTGGGCGCGATGAGTTCGGGCATGCGGCGACGATATCCAGGGGCGGACGTCGAACGGATGTCCGCACCGGGGTGGGAATCGGGTGTGCGTGTGGGCGGCGCTGCCCATTTCGGCGACGTGCCGAAGCTCCATCAGATCGTCGCCGTGGCAAAGGGCGTCACGTCGAGGTTCCTCGGGGAATCGACACCGGAGGAGTTACGGGGCCGGCGGTGGGGGCGGAGCCGGTGCGTGCGTGGGGGGCTTGTGGCGGAACCGTGGTGCGCGACAACGTTGTCAACTTGAACCGGGCATGACTATACCGGCCGGAGAGGCAACGTTGTCAAGGGAGTTGACGTGCACCGGAGGCGGTCTACCGGGACACCGGCGGGGCGCGCTACTGTCCCCGCGGCTTGTGTGACCCGTGGTGCGCGACCCGTCCGTGAGAAGAAGGGCCGCGTCATGCGCTTGCGTCCGACGTCCGTGCTGCTGGCCGCCGTCCTGGCGGTCGGCGGCGCCACCCCCGCCCTCGCGGCGCCCGCCGCGCCGCCACCCGATCTCGTACAGGACCCCACCGCCTACGTCGACCCGCTGATCGGCACCACGAACGGCGGCAACGTCTTCCCCGGCGCCGTCATGCCGCAGGGCATGCTGTCCTGGAGCCCCGAGACCACCCGCGGCGACGCCACCCGCACCACGGCGCCCGGCGGCTACCACTACGACGCCACCCGCATCCGGGGCTTCAGCCTCACCCACATGTCGGGCACCGGCTGCGCGGGCGGCAGCGGGGACATCCCGTTCCTCCCCTACGCCGGCGCGGTCACCACCTCGCCCGCCGCGGACACCAAGGACGCGGTGTACGCGGCCGACTTCGCGCACTCCGACGAGACCGCCGAGCCCGGCCACTACAAGGTGGGCCTGTCCTCCGGCGTCACCGCGGACCTGACGGCCACCACCCGCACGGGCTCCGGCCGCTTCACCTACCCCGCGGACAAGCCCGCCTCCCTCCTGATCCGCACCGCCAACTCCGAGGTCGGTTCCACGGACTCGACCGTGACCATCGACCCGAAGACCCGTACCGTCTCCGGTTCGGTCACGTCGGGGAACTTCTGCGGCTACCTCGATCCCGAGGGCCGGCGCGCCTACTACACCCTCTACTTCACCGCCCGCTTCGACCGCGCCTTCACCGCGACCGGCACCTGGCAGGACGACGAGGTGAACCCCGGTTCCACCGGCGCCTCGGGCGGCACCGGCGGCTTCGCGGCCGGTGGGAACCCCGTCGCGGGCAAGGGCGCGGGCGGCTGGGTGGAGTTCGCGCCCGGCGGCGGACCGGTGAACGTCAAGGTCGGCATCTCGTACGTCAGCCAGGCCGGCGCCGACGCCAACCTCGCCGCGGAGAACCCCCCGCGGCGCTCCTTCGACTCGGTGCGGGACGCGGCCCGCCGTGCCTGGCGCGACCGCCTCGGCGCGATCAAGGTCGGCGGCGGCACCGACGCCGAGCGCACCACCTTCTACACCGCGCTGTACCACGCGATGATGCACCCCAGCGTCATCAACGACAGCGACCGCAGATACCGGGGCGCCGACGGCGAGGTCCACACGGTGGCCCGCGGTCACCGGGCCCAGTACGGCACCTTCTCCGGCTGGGACGTCTACCGCTCCCAGGTCCAGCTGCTCACCCTGCTGAGCCCGCGCACCGGCTCGGACATCGCCCAGTCGCTGTACGAACTCGCCCGGCAGAACGGCGGCGTCTGGGACCGCTGGCTGCACGGCGCCGCCGGCACCCACGTCATGAACGGCGACCCGTCGCCCGCCGCCCTCGCCGGGATCCGGGCCTTCGGCGGCACGGACTTCGACCTGCGCGGCGCCCTGGACTCCCTGGTGAAGGCCGCGACCGTGCCGACGGAGGCGGACCTGTCGCCCGCGGGCAAGCCCATCCTCTCCGTGGGCCAGCGCCCCTCGCTGGACAGGTACCTGAAGCTGCACTACATGCCGTCCGTCTCCAACGCCTGGGGCGGTGCGGCCGAGACGCTGGAGATGTCGGGCGCCGACTTCGCCCTCTCCCAGCTCGCCACGGCCGCCGGGGACAAGCGCACCGCCGCCGACTTCGCCCGGCGCTCCCAGTGGTGGCAGAACAACTTCAACCTCGCCGCCGACCCGGGCGGCGGCTACATCGCCAACCGCGACGCCGACGGCAGCTGGGTGACCGGGTTCACGCCGGCCACCGGCAACGGCTTCGTCGAGGGCACGGCCGCCCAGTACACCTGGATGGTGCAGCACGACCCGGCCGGCCTCTTCGCCGCGATGGGCGGGCGGGACGAGGCCCGCGAGCGGCTGGACGCCTTCTTCCACAAGGCGGACGGGAGCTGGGCGTTCACCGGTAGCGGCGGCGACAAGTCGGAGATGGACAACGAGCCGTCGATCAACGTCCCGTACCTGTACGCCTACGCCGGTGAGCCGTACCGGACGCAGGAGACGGTACGGGCCGCGATGGGCGCGCTGTGGTCCACGAAGCCCGGCGGCATCCCCGGCAACGACGACCTCGGGGCGATGTCGTCCTGGTACGTCTTCTCGGCACTCGGCATGTACCCGCAGGTGCCCTCGCGCGCCGAACTCGTCCTGGCCTCACCGCTGTTCCCGCGCATCGAGATCGACCGCCCGGCCGGCAACGACATCTCCATCCGCGCCACCGGCGCGGCGGCCGACGCGCCGTACGTCCGGTCGCTGAAGGTCGACGGCCGCACCAGCGACCGGCCGTGGCTGCCCGCCTCCTTCGTCGAGGACGGCGGCAGGCTGGACTACACGCTGTCGCGCACCGCGGACCGCGGCTGGGGAGCGGACGCCGAGGACGCGCCGCCCTCCTTCCGGGAGGGCGAGCAGCCGTACCAGGTGGGCGTCGGCCCGACCGCGGCGACGATCGCCCCGGGCGGCGGCAGCAAGGTCGGCATCCGGGCCCTGTCGCTGCGCGGCGGCCAGGCGCCGCGGGTGCGCTTCCGTGTGGAGGTGCCCGACGGCGTCACGGCGTCCCCCGCGGAGGGGACGTTCACGGACGGGTCCCAGGAGATCACCCTGTCCACCGCCGGGGACGTCAAGCAGGGCTTCTACGACGCCAGGATCGCGGTGAGCTACGGGGACACCTCGTACGAGCAGCCGGTGTCCCTGACGGTGGCCGCTCCCGGTTCCCTCATCGCGGCGTACAACAGCACGGGCGTCTCCGACGACTCCGGTGACCACGACGAGGCCGACTACGACGGCGGCGGCTGGAGCTACTCCCGTCAGGCCCTCGCCGCGGCGGGCCTGAGCGGCGGCACGCAGGGCACGGTCGCCGGCGGCCTCGCCTTCACCTGGCCGGATTCGCCCGCCGGCCGTCCCGACAACGCCTCCGCGACCGGCCAGACCATCGAACTGGCCACCCCGGCCTCACGGTTGTCGTTCGTGGGCAGCGCCGTCAACGGCGACCAGCAGACGACGGCGACGGTCACCTACGCCGACGGCGGCACCGAGGCCGTCGACCTGTCCTTCACCGACTGGACCGTGGGAGGCGGTGGCGGCAGCGTCCGCTTCGGCAACGAGGTCGTCGCCAAGACCGCGTACCGCAACGTCGCGGGCGCGGACAAGGACCCGGTGGCCACGTACGTCTTCGCCACCACGCCCTTCGAGGCGCCGGCGGGCAGGACCATCACGAGCGTGAAGCTCCCGCAGAACACGGACCTCCACGTCTTCACCCTCGCGGTGGACTGACGCGGAGCCACCCGGGCGCGGGCGCGGAGCCGGCTCCGCGCCCGCGGAAGGGCCCTTGTCCCCGGTGCGTCACCGGGGACAAGGGCCCTTCGTCCGCCGTGCCGTCCGGCTACTTGACGCCGAAGGCGCGGATCAGGGTCTGGCTGACGCTGTTGCCCTTCGTGTCCCGGGCGGTCGTCCGCAGGCTCGCGAAGCGGGCCCGCGACGGCGCGTCGAGCTGCGCCTTCCAGCCGCCGCCCGACTGCCGCAGCGTCGTCCTGCGCCAGGTGGCGCCGTCGTCGTACGACACCTCCACGGTCACGGTGCGCATCGTCCCGGTGCCCGCCGCGCCCTTCAGGTGCGAGGCGGTGACCGTCAGGCAGGTCCGGCGGCCGGCCTTGCCGGACAGGTCGGTCGCCACGGCGTAGTCGAGCTGCACCAGCGGCAGCGGCGTGAGGACCGAGTAGTCCGTCGTGCTCGAGGTGAAGCCCCACTCGGTGCGGGTGCGGGTCGAGTACGGCCGGTCCGGCAGGTTCCGCTTGCCCTCCACGACGATCCGGTAGGGCTGCGGGTCGGGCGACATCCCCTCGGCGGTGACGATCCGCTCGTTGTAGTCCTCGCCGAGCAGTTGGTCGCCCTGGTACAGCGAGACCTTGGACGTGTCGCCGTCGGCCCACGCGACGCCCGCGTGGCCGCCGGAGTCACCCCAGGCCGGCAGCGTGGAGGTGCTGATGATGTCGCCGACCCGGTAGGGGGCCGTCCAGCTGATGCCGTCGTTGAGCGCCCGCGGGTGCTGGACCGGCGCGAACCAGGCCTCGCTGCTGGTGCTGCGCGGCTTGTACGTGCGCACGACGCCGCGCTGGCCGAGGTCGGGCATGGCGGCCGAGGAGATCCATCGGGCGCCGTCGCCCGCCGTGACCCACGAGGTGAGGGTGCCCTGGGCCGCGACCTGCGTCGGATCGATGAGCGCGGGCCGGTTGAAGACCAGCGAGACGTCCTCGCGGTACGCCACCGCCCTGCCCTGCGTGGTGTTGCGGAACGACTCGTCGATACGGGCCAGTTCGCCGGGTCCGGGGCGGTAGGACGGGTCCTTCGGGACCGCGCCGTCGCTGTGCCGGATCAGGTCGTAGGCGTAGCGCGGGTACGGGTGCGAGACGACCTTCAGCGTCGTGGTGCCGTGCCCCCGGAGCCGGCTCAGCAGCCGCGCGCCGTCGTCGGTGCCGAGCGAGGCCACCGGCAGCGGGGCGCCTTCGGGCAGGTCGGCCCACGGGTCGTAGGTGCCGTAGCCGTCGTTGAGGATCAGCAGCTGACGCGCGCCGGCCTTCGCCGCGGCCGCCGCCTGGTCCGGGGCGGACACGGTGTCGCTGCGGCGGACGACCGCCACCTGGCCGCGCACCGGGAGCTTGCGGTAGTCGGCGGCCGAGCCGTCACCCGCCCAGACCGCCCGGTACGTCCCCGTGCCGTCGGGCAGCTTGGGGGACAGGCTCTGGATCGTGACGTCGTCGTAGGTCTGCGAGCCCGCGGAGAATGTCAGCGGCGGCTGGATCTGCCGCCAGCGGGTCGCGAAGTGGTACGAACCCTCGGTCACCTTGGGGGTGGGGGTCACCCAGAGGCTGTCGTACCGCCAGTACTCGGGCATGTAGCTGTCGAGGAACGGGTACAGGTCGCCGTTGGTGCGGTACTGGTCGACCCGCATGAACTGGTTGGCGGTCGCCTGCGGCGTGACGGCGGCCGCCTTGCGGAGGTCCGCGGCGTCGAAGCGGACGGTGCGGTCGGCGTCGAGGTCGATCTGCGGCGCCGAGAACATCGCGAAGCCCAGCGTGTGCGTGCCGTCGATGCCGGGCACGTCGCTGTTCACCCACGCCGAGTAGGTGCTCGGGGGCAGCCGCAGGTCGATGCGGCCCGAGGCGTCGACGGCGAACGCCTTGGGCGCGGTGTTGCGCTTCACGTCCTTGAGGATGAGGGTGCCGGGCAGGGCCTTGCCGTGCCGGTCCTTCGCGGTGACCGTCAGCATGGTCCGGCGGCCCTCCTTGTTCACCCCGACCGTGGTGCGGGCCAGGGCCGTGCCGTCGGCGCCGGTGGCGACGAGCCGGGTGGCGTAGGCGCCGTTGTCCTCGGCGGCGTCGAGGTGGGTGATCACGCCGACGGAGGCGGTGCCGTGGGCGGGCACGGTCAGCCGCGGTTCGGTCAGCGTGAACAGGCCCTCGGGCAGCTGGCCCGGGCTCAGGGACAGGTCCACTGTGACCGGTGCGGCGCCGGAGTTGGTGTAGGTGACGTCCTTGCGGACCGTCTGACCCGGCGTGTAGGGGTAGTGGGCCTGCGCGTAC
This sequence comes from Streptomyces sp. NPDC111520, assembly GCF_055635295.1. Classification (NCBI taxonomy): domain Bacteria; kingdom Bacillati; phylum Actinomycetota; class Actinomycetes; order Kitasatosporales; family Streptomycetaceae; genus Streptomyces; species Streptomyces sp. NPDC111520. The sequence goes on from NZ_JBVKBW010000016.1 coordinate 91,752, forward strand.
GCGTCGCCGGAGGCGACCAGCGTGGCCTTCACGGCGGCGGCGACGTCCACGCGCCCGCTGCCCGCCTCGAAGGGGCTGAACCGCTGGGTGCTCGCGGTGGCGCTGATCAGGGCGGCCTTGAGCTGCTGCCCCGTCCAGTCCGGGTGCTCGGCGGCCAGCAGGGCCGCGGCGCCCGCCACGTGCGGCGTCGCCATGGAGGTGCCGCTCATCGTCTGGTAGGCGCCCTCGCCCTCAGGGGCGTACTGCGAGCGCGCGGCCAGCACGTTCACCCCCGGGCCGGTCAGGTCGGGCTTGACGGCGTTGTCGCCCACGCGGGGGCCGCGGCTGGAGAACTCCGCCAGCTGGTCCACTCCCTTGCCGGGGCCGTTGACCGCGCCCACCGTCAGCGCGGCGTCGGCGGCACCGGGGGCGCTCACGCTGTACGGGACGGGGCCGGAGTTGCCCGCCGCGACGACGAACAGTGCCCCGGTCTCCTCGCTGAGCCGGTTCACGGCCTCGCTGAGCGGGTCGGTGCCGTCGGTGGGGTCGCCGCCCAGGCTCATGCTGATGACCTTGGCGTGCTGGTCGCGGGCGGCCCATTCCATGCCGGCGAGGATCCAGGAGTCCTGGCCGCTGCCGAAGTTGTCCAGGACCTTGCCGATGTGCAGGGACGCGCCCGGGGCGACACCCTTCTCCGTGCCGCCGGAGGCGGCGCCGGTCCCGGCGACGGTGGAGGCGACGTGGGTGCCGTGACCGTGCCGGTCGGTGACGTCCTGGTCGGGCACGAAGCTCTGCGTCGCCGCTATGCGGCCGGTGAAGTCCGGGTGGGCGGCGTCGATGCCGGTGTCCAGGACGGCGACGTCCACGCCCTGCCCGGTGTCCCCGCCGTCCCAGACCTCGGGGGCGCCGATCTGCGCCGTCGTGTCGGACAGCGTCGCCTTGACCTTGCCGTCCAGCCACACCTTGGCGATGCCGCCGGCCAGCCGTCCGGAGGGCTGTTCGCCGGCCGCGCTCTTGGCGGTGGCGCCGGTGAGGGAGGACCAGAAGTCGGCCGCCCGCCCGTGTTCGGCGGAGATCGCCGCGCCCTGGATGCTGCTGAGGGTCAGGGACTTGCGCGCGCCGTCCGGGGTCTTGGCGCTGCGGGAGCGGGCGGCGGCGTCGGTGTACGTGACGATGAGCGGCAGCCGGTCGCTGCGGGCGTCGTCGTAGCCGTCCGCGAGCAGCGAGGTGACGTTGAAGAGCCCCTCGTCCAGGGCTCCCGACGCGATGTAGGGCACCGCGGCGTCGGGGTAGACGTAGGTGTCGGAGCCCACCGACATCACGTGGGCGCCACCGGACCTGCCCTGCGGGTCGGTGACCGACGTGACGGACGCGGAGCGGCCGTTCCCGGTCACGGTGACCTTGTCACCGGTGATCAGGGTGACGGTGCGCACGGTGGCGGGAGCGGCACCGGTCGTGGCGGGGGAGGGGGACGTCGCCGAGGGGTCGGCCGACGCGACCGGACCCGTGGCCGTCAGCACCACCAGGGCGGCGACGGCGGCTGTCAACCCGCGTCTGCGGGACGGAGGCATGCGCAAGGGAACCTCGTGGACTCGATGGGCTGGAGTTGAACGCAGTCAGCCATCCGTTCGCATCCGTGTAAAGGCGGCCCTTTGGCACTTCTGTGCCATGTCACCAAGTGGACACGGCGCAAAGCGGCGCAATGATCGGCAAGCAAGACACACTGCACGGTGTGGGCGTCCGCTGCGTAGCGGCACACGTGTCACACGTTGCTGACGGGACGTCAGCTCGCCCACCGCACACAGGCCGGAGATGGAGAACGATGACGGACGCCGACGCGCCCTTTGAGCTGGTCGGACTCGACGCGGCGGCGGAGGCCGTCTACCGCGACCTGCTGGCACGCGGTGGCGGGACGCTCGACGACGTCACGGCGGCGTCCGGGCTGGGCGCCGCACCGGCACTGGAACTGCTGGAACGCCTGCACCACTCCGGCCTGCTCAGCCGCCGCTCCTCGGGGGAGTACCTGACCGTCGACCCGCGGCACGCCCTGCGGGCCCTGGTGGAGTCCCGGGAACGCCAACTGGCCGCCGTACGCGACGCCACCGGGCCGCTCGGCGCGCTGTTCGACGAGGCCAGGCGGTCCAGCGCCGGCCAGCCCGCCACACGGACGATCAGCGGACCGGAGGAAGTCGGGGACTGCTACTACCGGTTGCACCAGAGCGCCACGTACGAGATCTGCGGACTGGCCCGGCCCCCCTTCCTCTTCTCCCCGAACGGGCCGCTCGACGAGGCCGCCGTGCGGCGCGGCGTACGGGTACGGGTCGTCTACGCGGCCGCCAGCTTCGACGAGGACGGCGGGGGGCAGGAGCTGGGCAGCCTCGTCTCGCGCGGCGAGGAGGCCAGGGTCGTGTCCTCGCTGCCCGTCAAGCTGACCATGGCGGACCGTTCGGCGGCCATGGTCTCGCTGAGCCTCGGCCCCGACGGCACCGACACCCTCTACACCGAGGCGCCGCCCCTGCTGGAAGCCCTGACCGAGCTCTTCGAGCGCTACTGGGCCGGCGCGGCCTCGCTGAGCGGACCGGGCTCCCAACCCCCGCCGGCGGCGCCGCCGTCCGCCCCGAGCGAGCGGGTGCGCGAACCCACCGACGAGGAACGGAACCTGCTCGCCCTGTTCGCCGCCGGCGTCAAGGACGACGCCATCGCCCGGCAGTTCGGCATGTCGACCCGGACCCTGCGCCGGCGGATCCAGGACCTCTACGCGGAACTGGGCACCACCAACCGCTTCGGCGCCGGCGTCGCGGCGGCCCGGCGCAACTGGGTGTGAGCACCGCGTACGGGCGCGGAGTTGCGCCGGCGTGCCGCCGGGGGACGATGGGAGGAGGGCGCGGCGGTGCGCCGCGCCGTCCGAGGTGGTCCAGGTGCCCGAGGTGCGAGCGGTCGACTACGGCGTCACCAGGTTCGACGTCCCCCTGCCGGGAACGTTCGAGGAGGCCGTGCGGCGTCACGAGTCCCTGGTGCCCCACTACCATGCGGAGGGGATCCGGGACCTCATCCGTTCCGGCGGCTCGTGGGAGAGCGCCCTCGCCGAGGCGGCGAGCAACGCACCGCACGGATTCATGATCTTCTGGAAGGACTCCGGGACGGCGCTGATGACCCTCGCCGGCGACCCGACGCCGTTCGTGATGTACCTGATGGGCAACTACGCCATCGCCGAGCGGATGTTCCGCCACGACCCCGCCGCCATGATGCACGCGCCGCTGCGCACCGAGATCTACCGGGGCGCCGACGCCCCGCGCTTCGTGATCGACCGTCCGAGCTCCCACTTCGGCAGCTACGGCAGCGAGGAGATCGCCCGGGTGGGACTGGAACTGAACCACAAGGTCGCCCGCCTGCTCACGCTGATGGAGGCGCCGGTGCCCGCCGGGCTCGGCTGAGGCGGCCATGACCGGTCTCCGGTACGACACCCACGTGTGCGACGGGTTGCGCCGCGCGAAGGGCCCCCGGCTGCCCGACGGAGGCGCCATCCACTCCTCGCCGCTGACGTCGACGCTGATCCTCGGCGAAGCCGAAGCGGTCCTGGTCGACCCGCCGTTCACCCGCGACCAGGTGCGCGCCGTCGGCGACTGGATCGAACGCTCCGGCCGTCGGCTCACCCACGTGTACGCCACCCACGGCCACGGTGACCACTGGTTCGGCACCGATCTGCTGCTGCGGCGCTTCCCCGGGGCGGTGCCGTACGCGACCGAGGGCACCATCGCGCTGATGCACCAGCAGGCCACGGTGGGCCGGCGGACCCGGTGGGACGTGGACTTCCCCGGGCTCATCCCCGACAGTCCCGTGGTCTACCAGGTGGTCCCGGACGAGGGGTTCACGCTGGAAGGGCACCCGCTGCGCCCGGTGGAGACCGGTCACACCGACACCGACGACACGACGGTTCTGCACGTCCCGTCGATCGGTCTGGTGGTCGCGGGCGACGTGGCCTACAACGGTGTCAACCAGTACCTGCGGGAAAGCGCCGGCGGCGGGATCAACAAGTGGCTCGCCGCGCTCGGCACCGTCCTCGCGCTCGGCCCGCGCGCGGTCGTGGCCGGCCACAAGAACAGGGCCCTGCCGGACGACCCCGTGATCCTGGGGCAGACCCGCGACTACCTGCTCGACGCGCAGCGCCTGCTGGCGGAGGAACCGCGCCCCCGCACCTTCTACGACCGGATGCTCCGGCTCCACCCGGACCGCCTCAACCCGGGCCCGGTCTGGTACAGCGCCCTCGCCCTGCTGCCCTGACGCCCCGCCCGCGGGAACCGGGGCGGCGGATACGGCCCCGGAACAGGCGCCGACCCGGGCCCCGGTTCAGCCCCCGATAAAAAAATGGACGTCCATTCATTATGATGGCGCCATGCAGAACACACCCAGCCGCACCGCGCAGCACGTCGCGCTCTTCCGGGCACTGGAGTCGGTGCGCCGGGGGCCGCGCCTGTTCACCGACCCGTACGCCGCCTCGTGCCTCGACCGCGGCTACCGCCTGGCCGTGACGATCGCCCGGTGCCCGGGGATGGCGCGGTTCCTCGAGCGCCGGATCGACCGGCGCTGGCCCGCCGGTCCGCGCGCCTCGGCGGTGGTCCGCACCCGGCTGATCGACGACCTGGTCGTGGACGCCCTGGAGGGCGGCGCCCGGCGACTGGTGCTGCTGGGCGCGGGGTACGACAGCCGGGCCTTCCGGCTGAACGCGGCGCGCGCCGCCGGTGTCGTGGAGGTCGACCACCCGGCGACGCAGGCGGTCAAGCGCACGCTGGCCGGAACCTGGTCCGCCCGCGCGGGCCGGACGGGTGAGGACGTGAGGTTCGTCGCGGCGGACCTGATGCGGGAGGACCTCGGCGACGTGCTGCGCGCCGCGGGGCTGGACGGCGAGCGCGCGGTGGTGGTCTGGGAGGGCGTGACGAACTACCTCGACGCGGCATCGGTGCACGCCACGCTCACGGCACTCGCCGCCGTACTGGCGCCCGGGAGCCGGATCGTCCTCACCTACATGGACCGGCGGGCCCTGGACGGGACCGGGGACTTCGAGGGCGTCGCCGCATGGGCGGACACCGTGCGCACCGCCGGGGAGCCCTTCACCTTCGGCTTCCTGCCCGGCGAACTCCCGGCGTACCTGGCCGCACGCGGACTGGAACTCACCCTGGACGAGTCGGCGAGGGAGGCCGCCGCGCGCTACCTGGAGCCCCTGGGGCGGCACGAACCGGCCGCGCCCTTCTACCGCGTCGCCCAGGCCGAGGTGAAGTGATGCCCAAGGTCAGTGAGGAGCACCTGCGGGCACGGCGCGAACAGATCCTCGACGCCGCCGCTCGCTGCTTCGCCCGGTCCGGCTTCCACCGCACCACCATCCAGGACATCGCGGCCGAGGCCGGCGCCAGCGCCGGTCTGGTGTACCGCTACTTCACCGACAAGGACGCCATGGTCGTGGCCATCGCGGACCGGTGGCACGACCAGCAGGCCCGCCGGCTGCACCTGGACGAACCCGCCGGGAACACCGTCGACGCCCTCGGTGACGTCGCCCGGGGCTTCCTGGAACTCCTGCGCTCGCTCGCCGAGCCCGGTGAGCGGCAGCGCGTGCAACTCGGCGTCCAGATCTGGGCCGAGGCGCTGCGGGCCCCGCAGGTGCACGCGGTGGCGCGCGAGGGCGTGGACCGTCCCCGCGCCGTCGTCACCGACCTGGTCCGGGCTGCCCAGGAGCGCGGCGAACTGGACGCCACGTGGCCGGCCGACGGCCTGGCCAGGGTGTTCGTCGCGATCTACCAGGGGCTGGCGCTGCAGACCGCCTGGGATCCCGGGCTGGACCACGCCGGATACGTCGAGGCGGTCGAGCGCCTGATCGGCGCGCTCGCACGCTGACTGCACCGCTCTTCACCCCGCGTCATCCGCCCTCCGTCAGTCCAGGACGAGCGACGACAACTGCGGCGAGTAGGTGGCGTGCAGCACGAGTGCGGCGCTGCCCACGACGGCCGCGTCGGAGCCTAGCGGGGAGGCCGCGACCTGGACCACGCGGATGTGCCGGGCCAGGGGCCTGGAGGCCAGCGCGGAGGCGACGGCGTCGACGTACCGGGACTCCACGTGCTGGATGCCGTGGCCGCCGAGGATGATGAGGTCCACGTCGATGAAGTTGGCGATCGACACGGCGACCGTGCCGACGTGCCGCGCGGCCTCGTCGACGACGGCGGCCGCGACCTCGTCGCCGGCTCCCGCCGCGAGCTGGACGGCGGCGTGGTCGACGGAGGCCGGGTCGCGGTCGAACGCCGGTGAGAGCAGGCTCGCCCCGGGCTTCTCGGCGAGACGGCGGTGCGCCTCGGCCACGATCGCCGACGGGTTCGCCAGCCCTTCCAGGCAGCCCCGGTTGCCGCAGTAGCACTCCGGGCCGTCCGACACCACCGTGGAGTGGCCGAACTCGCCGGCGTTGAGCGAACCGCCCCGGTAGACCTGGTGGTTGAGGACCAGGCCGCCGCCGATGCCGGTGCCGAAGAACAGGTAGGCGAAGTTCGCCACGCCGCGGCCCGCGCCGGACCAGCGCTCCCCGACCGCGGCAGCGGTCGCGTCGTTGTCGAGGGTCACCGGGAGCCCGGTGGCGTCGCTGAGCATCTGCTGCAGCGGTACCCGGGTCCAGTGGGCGAGCTGCGGCGGGGCGACGATCATGCCGTTGCGCTGGTCGATCGGGCCGGGGGTGGCCAGGCCCAGCCCCAGGACGTTCCCGCGCGGCACGTCGGCCTCGGCCAGCACCTCGGCGACCAGGTCGGCCATGGCGGCCACCACGTGCGTGGGATCGGTGCCGGGGGGAGTGGGGCGCCGTTTGACGACCAGCGGCCGGCCCAGCAGGTCGACCACGGAGCAGGTGAGTTCGACCGGGTCGAAGACGAGGCCGACGGCGTTGCCGGCGTCCGCGTTGACCCGCAGGGTGGTGCGGGGCTTGCCGCCGCCCGCGCCGCGGCTGGCCCCGTCCTCGCGCACGATGCCCTCGTCCAGCAGACGGCGCACGATCCCCGAGACGGTCTGCGGGGTCAGGCCCGTCTTCTGGGCGATCTCGACCCGGCTGATCCCGTCAGCGAGTTGGATCTGGTCCAGGACCACCGCCCGGTTGTACCGCCCGACTTTGGGGAGGTTTGTTCCTGCTTGCCGCACACGCGTTCCTCTCTTGCCGCAATGACGATACCGCTCCTGGGCGTTGACTTAGTAAAACAAATGGATTTAAAGTCCGGTGCCCAAGCCGTAACAGGTCCGGCATGGAGGCACGGCGCAGTGTCATCGGAGGCAAGTTGATGTCCACGAAATGTCGCATCCCAGGGGAGGCGGGCCCGCGTGATCGTCGCGGGACCCGCAGCGTGGAGCTGCGCGCATGAGCCGCGCCCCGATGCTGCTGGAGATGCGGTCCATCACCAAGACGTTCCCGGGCGTGACCGCACTCGCGGACGTCAACCTGGTGGTGAAGGAGGGGGAGATCCACGCGATCTGCGGCGAGAACGGCGCAGGCAAGTCCACCCTCATGAAGGTGCTGAGCGGCGTCCACCCGCACGGCAGTTACACCGGTGAGATCGTCTACCGGGGCGACACTGTCCGGTTCCACGACATCCGGGCCAGCGAGCAGGCCGGCATCGTCATCATCCACCAGGAACTGGCGCTGGTCCCCGGCATGTCGATCACGGAGAACATCTTCCTCGGCAACGAGCCGCGCAAACGTGGCGGGATCGACTGGAAGGCCGCGCAGCACCGGGCGCTGGAGCTGATGGAGCAGGTCGGCCTCAAGGAGGACCCCGACACGCTCGTCAAGGACATCGGCGTCGGCAAGCAGCAACTCGTCGAGATCGCAAAGGCGTTCGCCAAGGACGTGCGGCTGCTGATCCTCGACGAGCCGACCGCGGCCCTGAACGAGGCCGACTCGCAGCACCTGCTCGACCTGCTGCGCGGCTTCCGGGACCGCGGCATCACCTCGATCATGATCTCCCACAAGCTGAACGAGATCGAGGCGGTCGCCGACACCATCACCATCCTCCGCGACGGCCGGACGATCGAGAGCCTGGACGTCGAGGCCGACGGCGTGAACGAGGACCGCATCGTGCGCGGCATGGTCGGCCGGGAGCTCGACAGCCGGTTCCCCGACCACACGCCCGACATCGGCGAGGTGTTCTTCGAGGTCCGCGACTGGACCGTGCGGCACCCCGCGTCCGACGAACGCCTCGTGTGCAAGGGCTCCAGCTTCACGGTGCGGCGCGGTGAGATCGTCGGCTTCGCCGGCCTCATGGGCGCCGGACGCACCGAACTCGCGATGAGCCTGTTCGGCCGCTCCTACGGCACCTTCCTGTCGGGGCGGGTCTTCAAGGACGGCAAGGAGATCCACCTCAAGACGGTGTCGGAGGCCATCCGGCAGGGCCTCGCCTACGTCAGTGAGGACCGCAAGTCGATCGGCCTCAACCTGCTGGACGACATCAAGACCTCCATGGTCGCCGCCAAGCTCTCCAAGATCTCCCGCCACCAGGTCATCGACCCGGTGCGCGAGCACTCGATCGCCGAGGAGTACCGGCAGAACCTGAGGATCAAGACCCCCGGCGTGGACGAGGAGGTCGTCAAGCTCTCCGGCGGCAACCAGCAGAAGGTCGTCCTCGCCAAGTGGATGTTCACCGACCCCGACCTGCTCATCCTCGACGAGCCCACCCGCGGCATCGACGTGGGTGCCAAGTACGAGATCTACGGGATCATCCAGCGGCTGGTGGGCGAGGGCAAGGGCGTCATCGTCATCTCCTCGGAGCTGCCCGAGCTCATCGGACTGTGCGACCGCATCTACACGGTGTTCGAAGGTGCCATCACCGGTGAGGTGACGCGCCGCGACGCGAACCCGGAACTCCTCATGAAACAGATGACCTCTATGAAGAAGACACCGAGCCCATGAGCCGCATCTCAGACCTGCAGAAGAACCTCTTCGGGGGCACGGCCTCCAACGCCCGCCAGTTCGGCATGATCGCCACGCTGGTCGCGATCGTGCTCCTGTTCCAGATCTGGACGGGGGGCCTGACCCTGACCTCCGGCAACCTCATCGCCGTGGTCAGCCAGTACTCCTACATCCTGATCCTGGCCATCGGCATGCTGATGGTGATCGTCGCCGGGCACATCGACCTGTCGGTCGGCTCGGTGGCCGCCTTCACCGGGATCGTGGTCGCCAAGACGATGCAGGAGCACTCGCTCCCCTGGCCGCTGGGCATCCTGCTCGGCCTGCTCGTCGGCGCGGCGATCGGTGCCTGGCAGGGCTTCTGGGTCGCCTACGTGGGGGTGCCGGCGTTCATCGTCACCCTGGCCGGCATGCTCCTGTTCCGCGGCGGCAACCAGTACATCGGCAACGCCGACACCGTGCCGGTGCCCACCGGGTTCCGCGACATCGGCGCCGGCTTCCTGCCCGAGGTCGGTCCGGACACCGGCTACAACAACCTGACGCTGCTGCTCGGCCTGCTCGCCTGCGCGGGCGTGGTCTGGCGCGAGTGGCAGGCACGGCAGACCCGGCGCGCCATGGGCGCCGACGCCGTACCGCTGTGGATCACCGGGATCCGCCTGGTCGTGATGGTGGGCATCATCATCTTCACGACGCTGCGCTTCGCCGGCGGCCGCATCGGCACCAGCTTCCCGATCTCGGGCATCATCCTGATCGCCCTGGTGCTGGCGTACTCGTACTACACCCGCAACACCATCGGAGGCCGGCACATCTACGCCGTCGGAGGCAACTCCCGCGCGGCCGAACTGTCCGGCGTCAAGCTCCGGCGCGTCAACTTCCTGGTCATGATGAATATGTCCGTGCTGGCCGCGCTCGCCGGCATGATCTTCGTGGCCCGTTCCGCGGCGTCCGGCCCGCAGGACGGTCTGAGCTGGGAGCTCGACGCCATCGCGGCCGTCTTCATCGGCGGCGCCGCCGTCTCCGGCGGTCTCGGGACGATCAGCGGCTCCATCGTCGGCGGCCTGGTCATGGCGCTGCTCAACAACGGTCTCCAACTGGAGGGCGTGGGCTCGGACATGGTCCAGATCATCAAGGGCCTGGTCCTCCTCCTCGCCGTCGCGTTCGACGTCTACAGCAAGAGCCAGGGGCGCTTCTCGATCATCGGCACCCTGATGCGTCCGTTCAACCGGAACGAGACGTCCACACCGGTCGACCCGCCGAAACCGGCCTCCGACCCCGACAAGGCTCCGGTCGCGGGCTGACCGACCGGCAGTACCCAGGGTGCCGCAATCAGGGCGGCGCTCGTCTCTCCCCGCATTACCAGGAAAGGGCACAACCCACATGCGCAGAACCATCACCAGAGGCATCGCCGTGATCGGCGCCGCCGCGCTGCTCGCCCTGGGCACGGCGTGCTCCAACGAACGCGAGGGCGGCTCCACCGGCAAGGACACCAGCGACGCCAAGGGCGGCTTCGCGCAGGACGCCCTGGTCGGTGTCGCGCTCCCGGCGAAGACCTCGGAGAACTGGGTGCTCGCCGGTGACCTGTTCACCAACGGCCTGAAGGACGCCGGCTTCAAGGCCGACGTCCAGTACGCGGGTGCCTCGACCACCGTCGCGGACCAGCAGGCGCAGATCTCCTCCATGGTCACCAAGGGCGCGAAGGTCATCGTCATCGGCGCGACCGACGCCGCGCAGCTGTCCACCCAGGTCGCGCAGGCCAAGCAGGCCGGCGCCACCGTCATCGCCTACGACCGGCTCATCACCAACACGAAGGACGTCGACTACTACATCGCGTTCGACAACTTCAAGGTCGGCCAGCTCCAGGGCCAGGCGCTGCTGGACGGCATGAAGGCGAAGAAGGCCAAGGGGCCCTACACGATCGAGCTGTTCTCCGGTTCGCCGGACGACAACAACTCGAAGGTCTTCTTCGACGGTGCGATGGAGGTGCTGAAGCCCGCCATCGACAAGGGCGACATCGTTGTCGGTTCCGGTCAGACCGACATCAAGCAGACCGCGACCCAGGGCTGGAAGGCGGAGAACGCCCAGAGCCGCATGGACTCGCTGCTGAACTCCACGTACACCGGCAAGAAGACGCTCGACGGCGTGCTCTCGCCGAACGACACCCTCGCCCGCGCGATCATCACCTCGGTGAAGGGCGCCGGCAAGCCGGTCCCGGTCGTCACCGGCCAGGACTCCGAGGTCGAGTCGGTGAAGTCCATCATGGCGGGTGAGCAGTACTCCACCATCAACAAGGACACCCGCAAGCTCGTCGCCGAGACCATCAAGATGGTCCAGTCCCTGCAGAAGGGCGACAAGCCGACGATCAACGACACCAAGTCGTACAACAACGGCAGCAAGGTCGTCCCGTCCTACCTGCTCCCGCCGGTCATCGTGACCAAGGAGAACGCGGCCGAGGCCTACGCCAACGACCCCAAGCTCTCCCCGCTCACGAAGTAGTCCCGCACGGCCGCAGCCGCCGGTGCCCCGGACCCCACGTCCGGGCACCGGCGGCTGCCGCGTCCGCGCCGTCACGAGCAGTGCAGGAGACGGCGCGGCCCGATCCCGTCGTCGTGGATGAGCCGGATCTCGGTGTCGGCCATGCCGTCGTACCCGCTCAGGCACGAGGCGTCGATCTCGTCGCCGGCCAGGGAGACGGCGATCCGCTTCGCCTCCATCGCGTCGTTCGCGCGGTCCACCACGTAGTAGAGCCAGGTGGCGATCGGTCCCCGGGCGCAGACCCGGAACCCCACCAGCCACTTGTCCGCGGGGGTGGCGCGGCACGCCGAGATGTCCGGGCACCGTGGCGCGAGCGAGCACCCCACATGGTCGTGTCCGGGTGCTTGCCCGAGTCCGGACGCGGCCCTGACGATGTGCAGCATCGCGCGCCTCCTCAGACATCGGTCGTGCCCGGGTGGCACACGAGAAGAAGTTGACCCGTCTACCACTTGACCGGACAGCCCTCCGCGGTGTGACAGGTGCCGCGGGCGAGGCGAGGGCGGGGGCGCCCCTCGGTGAGGCCGTGCCGGGCACGCCGGTCCCGGGCGGCGCGTCGTGGACGCGGCCCGGGACCGGAGGGCGCGCCCTCATCCCCAGGCGCCGGCGATCTGCCGGGTCGTCGCGTTGAGCCGGTTGAACAGGTTGGTCACGCCGATCATCAGCACGATCGCGGCCAGCTGCTTCTCGTCGAAGTAGGTGGCGGCCGTGTCCCACACCTCGTCACCGACCGCGTCCGGGCGGTCGGCCAGCCGTGTCGCGGCCTCGGCCAGCGCGAGCGCCGCCCGCTCCTCCTCGCTGAAGTACGGGGCCTCCCGCCAGGCCGCGACCGTGGCCAGGCGCTCGTCGTCCACCCCCGCCTTGCGGGCCGTCTTGGCGCCGCCGTCGACGCAGGCGCTGCAACCGTTGATCTGGCTCACCCGCAGGTGCACCAACTCCAGCGTCTGGGCGTCGACCCCGCCGGAGTGCACGGCCTTGATCAGTTCCTGGATGGGCTGCATCGCGCCGGACAGGACCATGGCCGGGTTCTGCATACGGGACTGCATCGTGGTTCTCCCTCTTCCGGTTCGGCGCCCCGTTCCCCGGGGCGTGACTCCATGACAGCGCCCGGGACTTGCCATGGCGACGGCGGTGGGACACCGTGGGACACCCCGCACCGCCGTGTACAGCGGCGATGCGGCTGCGACGGGTTGGTCCGGGGTGGGACAGGAAGGCGGCGGACGGGTGGTCGCACAGCGGCGGACGGCGGAGGACGACGCACCGGAGGAGCTGGCCGCGCGGCTGCGCATGCTCCAGCAGCTGTCCGGGCGCGGGGTCCGCGCCCTGGCGCGGGACACGGGCCTGAGCTCGTCGTCGCTGTCGCGCTACCTCGCCGGCCGGACCGTGCCGCCCTGGCCCGCCGTCGTGGCCCTCTGCCGCCTCGTCAAGCGCGACCCGCGGCCCCTGCGCCCCCTGTGGGAACGGTCCTCCAACCCCCTGCCGGCGCCCCCGAGGACCAGCCGCCAGGTCCACCCCCCGACGCCGCTCGCGTCGGCCCCGCGCCCGCCCCGCAACGACCTGCCGCGCGACGCGCCCGACTTCACCGGACGCCGGTCCGAACTCGCCGCCGTGCTCGACGCGGTCGGCGGCAGCCGGGTGGTCGCCGTGGACGGCATGGCCGGCGTCGGCAAGACCTGCCTCGCCGTGCACGCCGCGCACCGCCTCGCCGCCGACTACCCCGACGCCCAGCTCTACCTGGACCTGCACGGCTTCACCGAGGGCCGCAGGCCGCTCGACCCCGACCCCGCGCTGCGGGCGCTGCTCGCCGCCCTCGACGTCCCCTCGGAGCGCGTCCCGCAGGAGGGCGTCGAGCAACTGGCCGCCTGCTGGCGGTCGGAACTGGCCCACCGGCGGGCCGTCCTCGTCCTGGACAACGCCGCCGACGCCGACCAGGTCCGCCCCCTGCTGCCCGGCGCGGGCTCCTCCGTCGCCCTGATCACCAGCCGCAACCGGCTGCTGGGCCTGGAGGAGGTGCCGCCGGTCTCGCTGGACGTGCTGACGCCGCAGGACAGCGCCGAACTGCTCGCCCGTGCCAGCGGCGAGCCCGCCGGCACCGAGGGACGGCTGGCCCGCGACCCGCGGGCGGCGGCCGAGGTGCTCCGGCTGTGCGGCAACCTGCCGCTGGCCCTGCGCCTGGCGGCGGCACGGCTGCGCCACCGGCCGGGCTGGACCGTGGGCGTCCTCGTCGAGCGGATGGCGGAGGGCCCGACCGAGTTCGACACGGCGTTCGCGATGTCCGTGAACCAGCTGGACCGCACCCAGCGCCGGCTGTTCCGGCTGCTGAGCCTCCTTCCTGGGGCGAGCTTCGACGAGTACGTGGCGGCGGCCCTCGCGGACACGCCGCTGCGCGACGTCCGGGCGGTGCTCGAGGACCTGCTCGACGCGCACCTGGTCCAGCAGCCGGCGCCCGGCCGCTACCGGCTGCACGACCTGGTGCGCCGCCACGCGCTGCGGGCCACCACCGAGCAGGATTCGGCGGCCGAGCGGGAACGGGCGCTGCGCCGGGTGCTCGACTACTACGTGCACGCCGCGGCGGCCGCCGACGCCACCATGCCCCTGCTGTCCCGCAGCCGCGTGCCCGGCGCGGGGCCCGCCCCCGCGGAACTGCCGCGGTTCAGCGGCAAGAACAGCGCCATGGCCTGGTTCGGCACCGAGTACCCCAACCTGATGGCCGCCTTCGAGGCCGCCCTCGCCGCCGGGGCCGACGCGCACGTGTGCGAACTGCCGCGCTTCATGCGCTCGTACTTCGCGCGGCGCTGCGGCACCACACAGCTCAACGTCCTCTTCGAGGGCTCCCTCGCCGCCGCCCGGCGCCTGGGCGATCCGCGGCAACTGGGCGAGGCGCACAGCGACCTGGGCTTCGCCCGCTACAACGCGGGACGGATGGCGGAGGCCGCCGCCGCGTACGAGGCGGCCGCCGTGCTCGTGGCGGAGACGGCGGACGTCGCGGCCGAGGCCGAACTCGCCATGCGGCGCGGCTACCTGGGCTGGGACCAGGGGTACGTGGAGGAGCCGCTGGAGCTGTTCCGGCTGGCGGGGAAGCTCTACGCGGACGCCGGCAGCCCGATGGGCACGGCCCACGCCACCGCCTACGAGGCCTGGGCCGTGCTGCAGTCGGGGCACCGCGAGGAAGCGGCGCTACTGGCCCGCCGGGCGTTGGAGGTCCCGCACGACGACCCCGCGTGGGCGCCCGCGCTCACCGCGCTCATCACCCTCGGGGTGGCCGTGGCACACGAGGAACCCGAGGCCGCCTCCGGCCATCTGCACCACGCCCTCGCCCTGGCCCGCGAGGACGGGCACCGGCACAACGAGGCGTGGTGCCTGAACTGCCTCGGAGTCGCCCTGCGCCGCATGGGCCGCTACGAGGAGGCGCTGGCCGGCCACCGCGAGGCGTTCGCGCTGCTCGACGAACTCTTCGAGGAGCAGTGGAAGATCCACTTCCTCAACGGGTACGCGGAGACCTGCCGGCTCGCGGGCCTGCCGGAGGAGGCCCTGCGGCTGCACCGCCAGGCGCTCGGCCTCGCCCCCCGGCTGGGGTACCGCTCCGAGGAGGCGAAGGCCCACGAGGGGATCGCGGCGGTCCTCGACGCCACGGATCCGTCCGCCGCCGCGGAGCACCGCGCCGCGGGCCGGGCCCTCCTGCGGGACGCCGGCCCGGACGTCCGGACCGCGGTGCCTCAGCCTGCGGCGGGGACGTAGGGGAAGGCCGAGGACGGCTTCGACGTGACGGACTCCCTGCCGATGCCCAGCGTGACGGGCGTGTCGGCGGCGAAGGAGAACATCACGTCCGGCGCGTTGTCGGTCAGCGACCGGCCGTTCCACCGAGCGAAGCCGAAGGACGCGGGCGTGCCGACCGTGTACGGCAGCATGTTCGGGCAGAAGCGGCCGACGACGAACCGGGCGTACGCCTCGGGGTCCTGGGCCGTGCCGTAGGCGCGGACCACGCCGGCGACCGCGTCGACGACGGCCTCGCCGTGGAGCCGGAGGTCGTCGGCGGGGGCGTTCTGGTTGAGCCGGTTGCCGAGATCCTCGTCGAACTGCGTGAACAACGGGTGGATCATCGGCAGTCCGGCCCGGTTGACCGGGCGCCAGCCACCCGCGTCGGTCGCCAGGGAGTCCAGGCCCCACACCCCGATCCGCCGCTCCTCGCCGGTGACGGGCAGCAACTCCTCGTCGGGGACCTCCAGGACGACGGAGTACACGGTGTGGCCCGCGAAGAGGTTCCTCGCTCCTTCGCGGCTCCAGCCCGACAGGTCGACGGTCGTCCCCTCCTTGAAGGCGCGCCCGACGGCGTGCAGCACGTCCGGCTCGATCCAGAACGGGTCGCCCGCCTTGCCGCACCACACCCGTCCGCCCCCGTCCGTGCCGACCGTCCCGCCGGTGCGGCCCCGGGCGATCACGGTCCCCTCGGCGGCGGGGTCGCGCGCATCGGGACCGGCCAGCCGGCGAACCTCGTAGGTCTGCGCCCCGTCGGCCGTGTCCCCGCCCTCGCGTTCGGCGAAGACGAAACGGTACGTGAGGTCCTCGACGGCGTCGCCGTTGCCGTCGATCTTGATCTCGTACCGTCCCTCGGGGTGGAACCCGCGGGGGACGTCCTCACCCCCCAGGGAGTGGCTGTGGTTCGTCACGAAGACGGTCCCGCCCACGCCCCGGAAGACGTACAGGTCGGTGATGTCCAGACGGGGGTCCTGCCGGGCGAGGGGGCAGTCGAGGTGGTGGGACATGCGGCGCTCCCGGTCGGCTGTGGGGCCGTGCGCATGGCGGCCGGTCCCTTCCACCATGCGAGCCGCGCGAAGCTGCGGCAACCGGGGCGTGAGGGCGCCGCCGCGGCCGGTCAGCGGGGCCCGTCGGGGGAGGCGGGAGAGGTGAGGGAGGTGACGGAGGCGAGCGCGGCTTCGCTCGGGCTTCCCGGTTCGGGGGTTCCCACGTGCAGCAGTTGCCCGGGGGCGTCGACCACCTCGAAGGTCTGGTAGGTCAGCTCGACCCGCCCCAGCGCGGGGTGGACGAACACCTTGAAGGCCCGGGGCAGGCCGCCCACGGTCCGGTCCTCCCACAGTGCCGCGAACTCGGGTGAGGACTGGGTCAGTTCGGCGACGAGACCGGTGATGCCGGGGTCGTCCGGGAACCGCCCGGCGTTCAGCCGCAGCGCGTACACGGTGCTGCGTCGCAGCAGTTCCCGGTCCGTGAACACCTCTGCGCCGCGCGGGTGCCCGAACAGGATGCGAGGCATGTTCCGTTCGGCCCCGAAGGGCGCGAGCAGCGCCTCGGCGACCGGATTCGCGGCGAGGACGTCGAAGGCCGGGCCGAGGACGTAGGCCGCGGCGTGCGGGAACGCCCCGAGCAGCTGCAGAAGTGCGGGGTGCACGCGCCCGGGGAGGTCGTCGCCCACGAGCCGGGGGCCGAGTCCCGCCAGCTGGTGGAGGTGGCCGCGGGCGTCGGGAGCGAGCTTCAGTGCCCGGCCGAGGGCGTCGACGACCTGGGCGGAGGGGTTGCGTTCGCGGCCCTGCTCGAGGCGGGCGTAGTAGTCCGCGCTCACCCCCGAGAGCACGGCGACCTCCTCCCGCCGCAGCCCGCGGACGCGTCGCCCGGAGCCCCCCGCGGCCAGTCCCGCGGCGGCCGGCTCCACGCGTGCCCGGCTCGCGCGCAGGAAGGCGCCGAGCTCGTTGTCGCGTGGCGGTGTCATGCCCTCGATGCTAACCGCGCGCGCCGGTGGAGCCGGGCACGGGCGGCGTGCCGATGCCGGCCGGGTGGGTGTGTGGCACCCAGGTTCACGGACCCTTCCTCCCGTTCCGTCAGCGCGGTCGGATGGAGGGCGCGGCGGGTCGCCGCCGTGACCACACCTTCGAGAAGCAGGAACCACCATGTCGACGAACCCGAAGACCGTCCTGATCACCGGTGCCGCCAGCGGCATCGGCGAGGCCACCGCCCGCCGTCTCGCACGGCAGGGCCACACGGTGCTCCTCGGCGCCCGGCGCACCGCGCGGCTGGCCGCGATCACCGACGAGTTGCGTGCCGCCGGCGCGACCGCCGCGTACCGCGAGCTGGACGTCACCAGCCTCGACTCGGTACGTGCCTTCACCGCCGCCGCCGTGGAGGAGTACGGCCGCGTCGACGTGCTGGTCAACAACGCCGGCGTGATGTCCCTCTCGCTCCTCGCCGACCTGCGCGTGGACGAGTGGGAGCAGATGATCGACGTCAACCTCCGCGGCGTGCTCCACGGCATCGCCGCGGCACTGCCCGTGATGCGGCGGCAGGGGGCCGGGCACATCGTGAACGTGTCGTCGGTGTCCGGCCACCGGGTCGACCCGACGGCGGCCGTCTACAGCGCCACCAAGTTCGCCGTGGCCGCACTCTCCGAGGGCCTGCGCCAGGAGAGCCGGGACGTGCGGGTGACCGTCGTCAGCCCCGGCTTCACGCAGAGCGAGCTGACCGAGCGGGGCGGTTCGGAGGAAGCCCGGGCCGCCGCCCACGCGGCCGCCCAGCAGCTCGCGATCCCGGCGTCCGCCATCGCCGACGCCATCGCCTTCGCGATCGACCGGCCCGCGGACGTCGACGTGAACGAACTCGTCGTACGTCCCACCGCCCAGGGCTGAGAGGGCGCCGTCCACGCCGCCCAGCCCGTCACCGGGCGGGGCGGGCGCCGGACCGGCGTTCCCTCCCGTCGCGGCGTGCGTGAGCGCACGGCCGGCCGCGCCCCCCGATGCCGACCGGGCCGCCGGGGCTCAGCCGCGCCGGTGCGGGTCCCCGGTGCCATGCTCGTCGCGGGTGCGCCAGGACCCGGCGCGAGGCTGGGGCCGCGCCTCCGGTGGCGGCTGCCGCCGCCGTACCCGGCGTCCGAAGGTCACCGCCGCGACGAGCACCACCACCAGCACGATGCCGACGACGAGCGGCACCGTGCCGACGAGGTGGTCATGGGTCAGGGCCAGGGGCATCCGTTCCGTCCGCATGGGACGCGGCTACCCCTCGACTCCGGATGAACGCATGCCGTCGTTGCCCGGGTGCCTCACGTTCGCGCCGATGACGAGCGCGTGACCTCCGCGGCGGTCAGGCCGCGGGGGCGAACTCGGCCCAGTGCGTGGCGCGACCGGTCGCGCACTCGCACCGCTCGCCGTGCGCCGCGGCGACCTGGTCCACGATGGTCAGGCCCCGGCCGTGTTCGCTGTCGCTGCAGCTGGCGGCCCACTCCCCGATGGAGGCGGCCGGTCCGCCGTCGCTGACCTCGACGCGGACCTGCCCGTTGCCGCGCCCGTGGTCCAGCCGGAGCACGATCGGCGGCCGGGCGTATTCGACGGCGTTGGTGACGAGTTCCGAGACGACGAGCAGCGCCTCGTCGGTGGTGGCCGTCGGCACCTTCCAGCGCTGCAGGGTTTCCTTGGTGAGCCTGCGGGCCTGCGCGGGGGCGTCGGCCCGGTAGGAGAGCGTCCAGCCTTCTTCCTGGGCCGGCAGGGGGTGCCGGCCCGGCAGCTGATCCGCTTCGACGGTGTCCATCCCCATCCCTCTCGTTGTACCTGTAGGTACAACAAGGCCGGGTCGCCGCCGATTCCGCGGGCCGGACGCTACGCGCCCGGGTCGGGCGGGCGCAGCAGGGCCCCGACGCCGTCGTCGAGGGCGAGGGTCGCGCGGGGCACCACCACGAGCTCCGCACCGGTGCGTGCCGCGGCGCGCAGCAGGGCGGCTCCGGCAGGTTCCCCCGGCCCCGCCCGGAGCCGGTCCGGGGGCGGGGGCGGGTCGTTGACCAGGACGGCCGCGGCCCGCGCGCCCCGCAGGGCCGCGACGACGGCCGCGGTGCCCTCGCAGGCGGTGCGGTCCCGGGTCCGCTGCGCGAGGTACGCCTCCAGCCGGGCCTGGTCGGCGGCGCTGAGCCGGCCGCCCAGCGCGCGGGCGAGGTGTTCCTCCAGCACGGCTTCGTCGGGCGTGCCGCCGGGTTCGCCGGAGACCGTGACCGTGGCGTTCCCGAGGCGCTCCGGCATGAGGCCGGCCAGCACGTCCGCGGCGCGCGGGTCATCGGGGTCGCGGCCCAGCACGAGCACTTCGGCGGCGCCGCGTTCGGCGAGGTCGGCCAGGTCACCGGCGAGCGGCGGTGCGGACTGGGGCCAGTCCTGCGCCGGTACGGTCTGCCGGACGGCGGGATCCATGTCGGGGCGTCCGGCCGGCCAGCGTCCGGTCCGGGCGGTGACCCGGATGCCGTCCCCGTCCCCGGTGCGGCCGACGAACAGCGCCAGGTAAGGGATGTCCGGCGCGCGCTGCACCACCAGCGGCAGGGCGTCCGGCAGGGCGTCGAGCTCGGCCCGGTCGCGTACCGGGGGCTCGGGCAGTTCCTCCGCCAGCACCAGTTCCCCGCGCGTGGCGAACAGGGCCTGGCCGTGCCGTCCGGGGAGGTCGTCGTCGATCCCCACCGCGGCGTGCAGGGCGTGGACGGTGGCGGGGTCGGCGCCGTGGGCGGTGAGGTCGTCGCGCAGCCGCCGCCAGCGCCGCGCGATGACCCGGTCCGCGTCCTCGACGTCGCGGGAGGTGTCCAGGTAGGCGCTCGCCCACGGGCCCGGCCGGTCGAACAGCGGTTGCAGGAACGACAGCTTCATCAGGGTGCCTCCCGGGACGGGCGCCCGCGGCCGGGAGGCGAGCGGGGCCCGTGCGATCGGAGGGTGCGCCGGCGACCGGTGTGCCGGACCCCTCGAGCGTCCCCGTACCCGGGCGGTGATCCCTTAAGCGTGGCGGCGCGGACAACGGGCCTCCCGGGCCGCCACGCGGCTCAGGAGAGGCAGCCGACGTGTGCGAGGGCCTGCCGGAGCAGTACGCCCTGACCGCCCTGCATCTCCTGCTGCAACTGCGGCGACGACGCCTCCTGCGGGGTGAACCACACCAGGTCGAGGGCGTCCTGCCGCGGGTGGCAGTCGCCCGCAACGGGGACGACGTAGGCCAGCGACACCGCGTGCTGCCGGGGGTCGTGGAAGGGGGTCACGCCCTGCGTCGGGAAGTACTCCGCGATGGTGAAGGGCTGCGGGGAGACCGGGATGCGGGGCAGCGCCATCGGCCCGAGGTCCTTCTCCAGGTGACGGACGAGCGCCTCGCGGACCCGCTCGTGGTGGAGCACCCGCCCGGAGACGAGGGCGCGGCTGACGCTCCCGTCGGGTCCGATGCGCAGGAGGAGACCGATGTGGGTCACCTCCCCGCTGTCGTCGACCCGCACGGGCACGGCGTCGACGTAGAGGATCGGCATGCGTGCGCGGGTCAGCTCCAGCTCGTCCGTGGACAGCCAGCCGGGCGTGGTTTCGGTCATGTCGGCCATCGGGTGATCGTACGCGGAGAGAACGCCACGTGGGGGTGATCGACGACGTGCGCCGCCAACCCGTCCGACGCGCCCCGTCAGGCCCGTTCCCCGTCCGCCCTGAGCTCGGCGAGCAGCGCGTAGAGGGTCGAGCGGGACGTCCCGAGGGCGCCGGCGACGACGGGCACGGCGCCGCGCCTCGCGAAGACCCCGGCGCGTTCGAGTTCGCCGAGGACGGCGAGGCGGTCCACGCGGTCCAGGCGTTCGGCGGGGCGGCCCCGGGCGCGGATGCGGGCAGCGATGACCCGGTCCACCTGCCGGGTCCACCCCTCCTCCAGGGACGCCTCGTCCGCGGGCTCGGCGGCCGGGGCCCCGAACGCGGCCAGGACGGCGGCCGCCCGGTCCAGCGGTGTGCGGTCCAGGTGGACGCAGAGCACGGCCGACGCGGTGCCGTCGGCAGCGCGCAGCACCGCGCTGACGGAGGACACCCGGCGGCCGCCGGGGAGCAGTGTCTCCCGGGGGCCGTCGACGTCGTCCGCCGGGCGCCCCGGCGGTCCCAGCTCGCCCGGCAGCGGCCGGTCCCCGGCGGCGCGGCGCGTCACCGGGTTCCAGACGGCCAGCACGCGCTCCTCCCCGGCGTCGTGCAGGACCACCTCGGCGTGCGGGCTGAGGAGCCTGGCCACGGCCTCGCAGGCCGGCCCCCACAGCGCGACGCGCGGATCGATGTCGTCGTCCACCCGGAACCCCTTCCTCCCCCGGGACCGCCCCCCGGCTCCGGCGAGCCGGCCGTGGCCGCGGGGGAGGGCCGTCGTGTCTGGTGGCGGTCCCGGGAGGGCACCGTGGCGCTACGGGGCCGTCGGCCGGTCCCTGAGCGCCCGCCACAGGATCCGGTAGAAGTCCGCGTAGCTGCGCTCCACGTGCACGGCGAGGGTGCGCGTCTCCTCGTGACGCTCGCCGAGACGGTTGATCGGCACCGTCATCGCCGCGTGGTGCTCGATGTGCAGGTTGTTGCCGTTGGTGAACCAGGTGCTCAGCCGACTGCCGCGGATCGAGCGGGTGTTGCGCAGCACGTCCGTCGTCTCCGTGTCGCACAGCAGGTGTTCCGGCAGTTCCACCAGGAAGTGCAGCGGGACGGCGAGCAGCAGCGGGACGACCCACAGCCGCAGCACGTACTCGCCGTGGCCGAGGACCGCCAGGACGGCCGCGCTCGCCACCGCCGCGCCCAGCAGGGCGTGTTCGGTGACGATCCGCCGCCGCATCGCCGGCGCGACGTGCCCGAACGCGTACGTCCAGCGCCCCGTGACCGCGCGGACGACGTCCGCGCCGACGGCGCCCAGGCGCGGGTAGTCCAGCAGCCCGCGCAGCAGCGCCCGGAAGGTCAGCGGTCCCCGGGTGTCGAAGCCGAAGAACTCCGTGTCCTGCGGGGTGCCCAGGTAGCGGTGGTGCTGCAGATGGCGCACCCGGTAGTGGCTGTAGACCACGAGGAGCGGCATCCCCAGGGGCACGCCCACCAGCCGGTGCGGGAACGCGCGCCGGAAGGCCGAGTGGTGCAGGCACTGGTGCTGCAACTCGACGGCGTGGGTGAACATGGCCGCGAGCACGACGATTCCGGCGCCCGCCGCCCACAGGTTCCCTTGCACGGCCAGCACGGCTCCGGCGCAGGTGAGGAGCGCCAGGAGGGCCAGCTTGCCGAGGAAGACCCGCTCGTCGGAGGAGGTCACCCGCAGCCGTGCGAACAGGACGGCGGGAGCCGCGGGCGGGGCGCTCTCGCGCTCGGGGAGGAGCCGGTCAACGGCCACTGAGCACCACCACGTGCGTACCGGGCACCAGGCCCTCGGAGCGGGCGGTGCGGAGCAGGCCCGCCAGCGCGACGGCCCCGGCGGCGGTCGGGAAGGCGCCGTACTCGGCCAGCGCGTCACGGGCGTCGCACAGCTCCCGGTCGTCGGCGCCGAGGACGGTACCGCCGGTGGCCGCGATCGCCGTCATGGCCTCGTCGCCCTGCAGGGC
Source organism: Streptomyces sp. NPDC111520 (assembly GCF_055635295.1). Lineage (NCBI taxonomy): Bacteria > Bacillati > Actinomycetota > Actinomycetes > Kitasatosporales > Streptomycetaceae > Streptomyces > Streptomyces sp. NPDC111520. Next base: position 114,494 of record NZ_JBVKBW010000016.1, read on the forward strand.
GTGCCAGTTGACGAGCGGCTGGTTGTGGTCGGTGGTGGAGACGGACTCCGGCGGCAGCGTCCGGTACGGGCCCGGCCAGCAGGTCACCATCGGGTTGTTGCCGGCCGAGCCGACACCGTTGATCACCGTGTCCCAGCCGAGCAGCTCCAGTTGGCGCCGCACCGCGATGGCGGTCGTGCCGTTGCCGACGGGCAGCCAGATCGCCGCGGGCGCTTCGGGCAGTGCGGCCCTCAGCGCGGACACGACCACGCCGTGGCCCTCGAACACGGCCTCGACGTACGGGCCGTCCACGTTGCCGTCGACGCAGTCCCCGGTGGCGGCCAGCCGGCGGGACTCGTCCACGGCGTCCTCGTAGGCCCCGTCCACGAGGTGGACGCGGGCTCCGGCGGCGCGCATCGCCTCGCCGCCGTCGCTCCACCCGGAGGGGAGGACGACTGTGCACTCCACTCCGGCGACCTGACAGGCCGTGGCCATGGCCCGCCCGTAGTTGCCGCAGGTAGCGATGGTGACGTGCCGGTGGCCGTCGGCAACGGCGCGGGCCACGACCGCGCGGGCGGCGGGCTCCTTGTGGCTTCCCGAGGCGTAGCGCGTCTCGTCCTTGACCAGGATCCGGGCGCCGGGCACCAGGGCGGAGACGTCGATGAGGGGCGTGCCGAAGGCGTCCGAGGGCGCTTCGGCGGACAGCGGTGCGGGGGTGGGCATGACGGTTCCTTCGGGGGGTGGTGGAGGTACGTGCCTCCGGTGCCCGGCACGGTCGTGACGGGCACCGGCGTGCGGGGGTGTCAGACGCGGGCCGCGGCGAGCTGGGTGTCGGCGTGGCCCTGGAGGTCGTCGAGGTCGCCGAGTTCCGCCGGGGGCAGGGCGTCGGGCAGGTCGTCCTCGAGCAGGCGCAGCCGGGGGTTCGCCCAGCCGCGGGCCGCCCAGCCCAGCTGCAGCAGTCCGCTGACGACGACGAGCAGCGCGAGTCCGCGTCCGGGCCCGGTGCCGAGCAGCACGCCGACCGTGTCCGCCAGGGCGCCCGCGGGTTCCAGGAGCGGCTTCACGTAGTGCTCGGCCAGAGGGCCGACGACCAGGTAGCCGAACGGCATGGTCAGCATCATCAGCGTCATGAAGATGGCCAGCACCCGGCCCTGGAGTTCCAGGCCGACCTTGGTCTGGACGAGGGCGATCCAGTGGCCGTCGGCCAGGGACTCGCCGAAGGCCAGCAGGAACATCCCGGCGACGATCAGCGGCGGGCTGGCGAAGCCGACCATCACCATCGCCAGGCTGGCCACCGCCATCGAGATGATCATGCCCTGCGTCCTGCGGGCCGTGCCGCCCCACAGACCCATCACCAGGCTGCCGCACAGGCCGCCGACACCGGCGGCGCCGAGGGCCGTGCCCAGCATGAGGGGGGACTGCTCGATGAGCAGCATGGGTGTGATGACCGCGAACCCGAGGGTGTAGAAGGCGTGGTCGATGACGAAGAAGCGCAGCGCCGCGCGGAGCCCGGGCCGGCGGGCGATGTAGCGCCAGCCGCCGGTGATCTCCCTGCCGAACGACTCGTCGCGGCGGCGGAAGAGGGTGTCGGGGAAACGGACCACCAGCAGGGTCACGACTCCCGCCGCGAAGCTGCACACGTCGATCATGATCACGCCGGAGACGCCGATGACCCCGATCAGCCCGGCACCCATCATGGGCGCGAAGACCGTCCCCACCCCGACGCCGAGCTGGCTGATGCCGTTCGCGTGGCCGAGGTACCGCTTGGGGACCAGCTGGGCCACCGCGGCCAGGTAGGCGGGGCGCTGGAAGGCGCCCGCGACGGAGGTGACCGACACGGCCAGGTACACCTGCCACATCTCCAGGCCGCGGCCGAGGACCAGCAGGCCGAGCCCGCCCATCGCCAGGCCCGCCACCGCGTCGCTGGTCAGCATGATCATGCGGCGGTTCCAGCGGTCCGCCACCGCGCCGGCCAGCGGCCCGGCGAGGATGCCGGGGAGCATGCCCACCGCGTTGACCACCGCGAAGTCGGCGATCGAGCCCGTGCGCTGGTACACCCAGATGCTCAGGACGAGGGTGCTGAGGCTGCTGCCGATCATCGACAGGAACTGGCCCAGTGCCACGACGGCGAACCGGGACAGGCTCGGTGCGGTGTCCCTGGTGTGCCGGGTGTCCCCGGCGGCCTCGGTGCTCTTGGCGCGTTCCGGCGTCCGCCTGCCCTGCCCGTCCGCGACCGCCCGTGCGGCGGGCCGGGCCCCGTCCGGCGGCGTGGCGTCCTGCGGGGCGGGCGGCCCCTGCCACCGCTCGGCGTGCTCCACCAGCGTCCGGGCCAGCGGTTCGGCGTGCGTCTTGACGAAGAAGTGGCCCGCCTTGGGCAGCACCGCCAGGGAGACGTCGTCCGCGAAGTGCTCCCACTCGTGGTGGCGTTCCTGGTACAACTCGGTGACCCGGTCCCGGGAGCCCACCACGCTGAGCACCGGGGCCCGCAGCCTGGGGGCCGCGGCGTCCTGGTAGGCCCTGGTGTAGTACTCCTCGGCGTCCCGCGCGTCGTGCCGCACGTTGCGCAGCACGAACTGCTCCTGCTCGGGGTCGTCGAGGTCGGTGAAACCGCCCCGTGCCCGCAGGTAGGAGAGGTACTCCCGGTCGGAGGTGAGCCAGTCGGTGGGCAACAGCCGGTACAGCCAGTCGAAGAACCGCCCGGGCAGCCGCGCGGTGGGGAAGCTCGCGCCAAGGCCGACGCCCACGACATCGACGCCCGCGGCCTCCGCCTGGCGTGCGACCTCCAGCGTCACCGCCGTGCCCAGGCAGTGCCCGTAGAGCATGACGGGACCCTTCACCGCGCCGAGTTCCGCCACCACCCGGGCGGCCACCTCGGCGCCCGGCAGCAGCGCGTCGTCCGGCCTGCTCATGTCGTGCCCCGGCAGCTCGACCGCGTACAGCCCCCACTGCGGCGGCAGTTGCTCGGCCAGCGGCCGGTACGCGACGGCGCTGCCGCCCGAGAACGGCACGGCGACGACCGTGACGCCGCCCGCGCCCGGATCCGCGTCCTGCCCGGACAGCCGGTGCAGCAGCGGCGCCGGCTCGGCTCCCTGCCCCTCGCCGCGCTTCGCGCGGTCCGCGAGCAGCGCGGCGAGCGCGCGCACCGTCGGGGTGCGGTACAGCTCCACCAGCGCCAGGCCGGGGTCGATCTGCCGGACGATCCGCAGCGCCGCGAAGGAGTCCCCGCCGAGGGAGAAGAAGCTGTCGTCGATGCCGACGGCCTCCTCCGCCACGCCCAGCGTCGCGGCCCAGATCGCCGCGATGCGCCGCTCGGCCGCGTTCCGCGGAGCGGTGCGCGCCGGGGCGTCGGAGGCATCGGGCGGGGTCGGCAGGGCCCGCCGGTCGAGCTTGCCGTTCGGGGTGAGCGGCAGCCGCGGCAGGAACACCACCCGCGCGGGCACCATGTGCGGGGGCAGCCCGGTCGCCAGGGCCTCGCGCACCGCCGCCTCGGTGAGGACGGCTTCCGGCGCCGTCACGAGGTAGCCGACGAGCTGGGCGGCCCCGGAGGGCAGGGTGTGCACGGCGGCCGCGGAGGCCGCCGCGCCGGGCAGCGCGCCGAGCGCGGCCTCGACCTCGCCGAGCTCCACCCGGTAGCCGTTGACCTTGACCTGGTCGTCCAGACGGCCGAGGAAGTCCACGGTGCCGTCGCGGCGGTAGCGCGCGCTGTCCCCGGTCCGGTACATGCGAGCGGTGGCCTCCGCGCCGTCCGGGGCGGCGTACGGGTCGGGGACGAACCGCTCCGCGGTCAGCTCCGGCCGCTCGTGGTAGCCGGGCGACACCCCGGCGCCGCCCAGGTGGAGTTCGCCCACCACACCGGGCGGCACCGGCGCCCCGTACGCGTCCAGCACGTACACCCGGTTGTTGGGGAACGGACGGCCGATGGGCAGCGGCGCCTCGGCGGGCAGGTCGTCGACGTCCCCGTCGAAGTACACGTTGTCGACGGTGACCTCGGTGACGCCGTACGCGTTGACGACCCGGTTGCCGGGGCCGACGAGACGCTGCGCGCGCTGGTACTCGCGGACCTGCCACTTCTCGCCGCCGCCGATCAGCAGCCGCACGAAGTCCAGCCGCTCCCCCGCTTGTTCGGCGTGGGCCAGCAGCGCCCGCAGCACGGCCGGCACCAGCTCGGTGCACTGGACGCCCTCGTCGCGCATGAGCGCGTACAGCTCCGCCGGGTCGAGCAGCGTCTCGCGCGGGACGACGACGAGCCGGCCGCCGGTGCAGTGCGCGCGCAGTGTCTCGCCCACGAACATGTCGAAGGAGAAGCTGGCGGCCTGCTGGTACGTCCAGTCGGGGTCGAGGTCGTAGGCGCGCTGCCACATGGCCGCGGCGTGCACCAGGTTGCGGTGGGTCACCACCACGCCCTTCGGGCGGCCGGTGGAACCGGAGGTGTAGATGACATAGGCCGGGTCGTCCGGCGTCCCGGCGGGCACCGGATCGGCGTCCGCCGCGGCGTCGACCAGCGCGGCGTCGCGGTCGAGCGCGAGGACGGCCGTGCCGCTAGGGGCATCAGGGGCGCCCTCCAGGCCGCGCAGGGTGACCAGCGCCACCGGCCGGCTGTCCTCGAGCATGTAGCGCAGCCGCTCGTGCGGGTACGCCGGGTCCAGCGGCACATAGGCGCCGCCCGCCTTGAGGACGCCCCACATCGCGGCGAACAGGTCGATCCCGCGGTCCAGGCAGATCGCCACCCGCTCGCCCGGGCGCACGCCGCGTTCACGCAGCAGGTGGGCGATGCGGTTGGCCCTCCGGTTGAGCCAGTCGTAGCTGACGGTGCGCGGGCCCGAGGTCAGCGCGGGCGCGTCCGGCCGCCGCGCGACGCAGCGTTCGAAGACCTCCTGGAGGCTGTGCGCCGGGGGGATCGCGGCGGCGCTGTCGTTCCAGGTGTGGAGGACGGTGTGGCGCGCGGCCTCGCTGAGCAGCGGCAGCCGGCCCACCTCGGTGCCGGGTGCGGCGGCCGCGGCGTGCAGCAGGGTGAGCAGGTGGTCCACGAGGGCCTCGACCCGCTCGGCGTCGAAGAGTTCGGCCGCGTAGTCGACGGTCAGGACCGGTCCGCCGGCGGGGAAGTCCAGGCCGATCGCCAGGTCCGCCATGGTCGCGGCGGGGGCCTCGTCCCCGGCGTAGGACACCAGCGGGTCGCGTGGCGCGGCCGTGTTGTGCACGGTCACGCTCACCCGGCTCAGCGGGCCGGGCCTGCCCCCGCCGGGCCGCCGCACCGCCGCCGCGATCTCCGGCAGCGGCAGGCCCTGGTGCTCCAGGTCGCGCAGGACCGCGTCCCGTACCCGGCCCAGTAGCGCGGCGAAGCTCGGCTCGCCCGTCAGGTCGCCGCGCAGCGGCAGGATGTTGAGGACGGAGCCCACCACGCCGTCCAGCGAGGGATCCTCCCGTCCCGCCACCGGTGCCAGGACCGTCACGTCGCCGCGCCCGCTGTACCTGCCGAGGACGACCTGCACGCCCGCCAGGACGACCATGAACAGGCTGACCCGGTGCTGCCTGGCGCACGCGTCCAGCAGCGCGAGCGACCCCGCGTCGAGGTCGCGGCTGACCCGGCCCGCGCGGTGGGTCGCCACGGCGGGCCGCGGACGGTCCGCGGGGAGTTCCAGGTCCAGGTCGGCGCCGTCGAAACGGTCGCGCCAGTACGCCGCGAGCCCGGCGTCACCGGACACGGGCGTCCCCCGCCCGGCCACCTGCGAGAGCCGGTCGGGTGCGGCGCGGCGCGGCTCGCGCCCGGCGCTGAGGTCGCCGTAGACCTCGGCCAGCGCGTCCCCGAGGACGCCCACGGACCAGCCGTCGAAGACCAGGTGGTGGACGGCGAGGAGGAGTTCGTCCCCGTCCGGCGTACGCAGCAGCACCGCGCGCGCCACCGGGCCGCGCTCCAGGTCGATCCGCGCGGTCACGATCCGGCGGCGCTCCTCGGCCGCCCGCGCCCGGGCCGCGTCCGGTGCCAGGTCCCGCAGGTCGACCTCGCCGTACGGGACGGTCGCGGAGCGGTCGACGTCCGTCACCGGCCCGTCGCCGGCGTAGGGGAAACGGGACACCAGGGCGGGGTGGCGGGCGGCCAGCACGGCGAGGCACCGGGGCAGCAGCTCGGGGCGGACGGGCTCCGCCCACCGGTAGCGGATGCCGAGGGTGTGCACCGGCAGTTCGGGGGTCACCTGCTCGGCCATCCAGAAGTCCCGCTGCAGCGCGGTGAGCGGGAACCGCGACGGCTCCTCGGCGGGTTCGTCTGTGTCGTGCGCGGCGGCTGCCGGCGCCGGCGCCGCGTCGGCGGCGGGGAGGACGCCGGCGACCTCGGCGAGCGTCGGCGCCGCGTAGAGCGCGCTGAGCGTGAGGTCGGCGCCGTGCGCGTGCCGCAGCCGGCTGATCATGCGGATGGCGGAGAGCGAGTCCCCGCCGAGGGCGAAGAAGTCGTCGCCGGGGCGTATGTCCGCGGCGCCGAGCAGATCCCGCCACACGGCGGCCACGAGCGCTTCGGGCGACGAGCCCTGGGCGCCGTCCGCCGCGAACGGGGGCACCGGCGGCGGCGTGGTGGCCAGCGCCGCGCGGTCCACCTTGCCCTGCACGGTGAGCGGGAAGGCGGCGTGCACGGAGAAGACGGCGGGCACGAGGTAGTGCGGCAGCCGGGCGGCCAGCTCGCGGCGGACGGCGTCGGTGCCCGGCGCTCCGTCCCCGGTCACGAGGTGGGCCGCGAGCCGCGGCGCGCCCGCGCCGGTGTCGACGAGGACGACGGCGTCCGTGACGCCGCGCACCTCGCGCAACGCGTTCTCGACCTCGCCCGGTTCCACGCGGAAGCCGCGGATCTTGACCTGCTGGTCCAGCCGGCCCAGGTACTCCAGGCCGCCGTCCGGCAGTTGCCGCACCCTGTCGCCGGACAGGTACTCCCGCCGTCCGTCCGGTCCCTCGCGGAAGCGGTCCGCGGTCAGGTCGGGACGCCCGAGGTAGCCGGTGGCCACCCCCGTTCCGCCGATGCGCAGCTCGCCGGGCTCGCCCGGCGCCGCCGTCGTACCGTCCTCGGCCGCGACCCGCACGGTGACCCCGGACAGCGGCGTACCGATCGGCACGGGCCCGTGGCCGGTCCACGTGGTGAGGTCGGCGGCGGTCGCCACGACCGAGGTCTCGGTGGGGCCGTAGGTGTTGAGCAGCCGCACCCCGGTGCCGGCCAGCGCCTGCCAGCGGGCGACCGCCTCCGGGTGGACCGCCTCACCGCCGATGACCACCGTGCGCACCGTCGCGGGGAGCGCCGCCTCGCCGCGCCCGAGCGCGCCGACGAGCTCGTGCCAGTACGCGGTCGGCAGGTCGAGGACCGTGACGCCGAGTCCGGCGCAGCGGTCCAGGAAGACGTCGGGACGGCTGATCATGTCCTCGTCCCGGACGACGACCGTGGCGCCCGCGGCGAGCGGCGGGAAGATCTCCTCCACGCTGGCGTCGAAGCTGAGCGAGGCGAACTGCAGCACCCGGTCGGCGGGGGAGAAGCCGTAGCGTTCCCCGGCCGCCCGGCAGAAGTGGGTCAGGGCGCGCCGCGGGACGACCACGCCCTTGGGCCGGCCCGTCGAGCCCGAGGTGAAGACGACGTACGCGGGGTCCTCCGGCGCCGCGGCCGCGCCCGGCAGGGGTGCGGTCCCGGCGGCGTCCACCGCCAGGACCGGCGTCCCCGCCGGGAGGGAGCCGGCGATCCCGTCCGTGCCGCCGGCCGGGACCAGCACCACCCGCGGCGCGGCCTCCTCGACCATCACCGCCAGCCGCGCCGCCGGGTAGCCAGGGTCGAGCGGCAGGTAGCCGGCTCCGGCCCGCAGGACCGCGAGCATCGCTGTGACCGCGTCCCGGCCCCGGGGCAGGCACAGCCCCACCAGGTCCCCCGCCCGGACCCCGTTCGCGTGCAGCGCCCGCGCCAGCGGGGTGACGGCGCCCAGCAGTTCGGCGTAGGTGGAGGTGCCCGTCCCGTCGACGACGGCCGGGGCGTCCGGGGTCCGCCGTGCCTGTGCCTCGATCGCGGCGAGCACGTCCGTCGGCGCGTTCCCGACGGTGCCGAACGTGACGGCATCGGCTGCCGCGGGTCCGGCCGGAGCGGCCGGGTCCACGGCCGGTGTAGCGCGCACGCGATCTCCCTGGGAGCTGTCCCTGTACTGCGGCGCCACCGAGCGGAACGCCTCGGTGAATTTGTGGTACCTGCGCGACGATCATGTGAATGATCTCGATCACTTCGTCTTCGATCACGTGAATGGAGCGTGGTGAAAAGGCAGTTGAGGCAAATCCGACGCCGTGACGAATGGTCATTTTGTGGGGGGTGCCGGACCCGTGCCGCGCGGGTCGGCCGCCGGCCGGCCCGGCGGTGCGATGCTGGAAGCGGTGGATCATCGCCCGCGGAGAGAGCCGGCCGGCGGTCGGCCCGAGGGAAAGGCGGCTGCAGCGCATGGACCTGCGGCAGATGGAAGTGGTCGTCGCGGTCGCCGAGGAGGGCGGGTTCACGGCGGCCGCCCACCGGCTGCACGTCGTGCAGTCCGCGGTGTCCGGCACCGTACGCGCGCTGGAGCGGGAACTGGGCAGCGCGCTCTTCGAGAGGACCACGCACCGGGTGTCGCTGACCCCGGCGGGGGAGGCGTTCGTGCCCGCCGCCCGCGCGGCGCTGCGCGCGGCCGAGGAGGCGCGTGCGGCGGTCGACGCGGTCCGGGGTGAACTGCGGGGGCTGGTGACCGTCGGCATGATGCAGGGGGTCTGGGCCGGACTGCATCAGGCCCTTGCCCGCCTGCGCGCGGAACACCCAGGGGTGACCGTCCGCCTGCGGCAGGCGGCCGTGGCCGACATCCGGCAGGCGCTCCGCGAGGGCACGGTGGACCTGGCCGTGGTGGCACTGGACCGGCAGCAGCAACGGGGGCTGGTGACGCGACCGCTGTCGCGCGAGCGGATGCTCCTGGTCTCCCGGCCGGGTCGCGGCTTCGCGGCGGACGACGTGGTGACCTTCGAGGAGGTCCGCCGCCTGCCCTTCGTCGACTTCCCGCCCGGATGGGCGATCCGCGCCGAGGTGGACCGGGTCTTCCGGGCCGCCGCCGTCGAGCGGACCCAGGTGTTCGAGGTCAACGACATCGTTGCCGCGGCCGAACTGGTCCGGCACGACCTGGGGGTGTGCATCATGCCCGCCTCGATCGCCGCCCGCTTCCCCGACCTCGCCGGCCGCCGGTTCGAGAGGCACGCGCCGTCATGGAAGGTCATGGTGGTGCGGCCGGGAGGCGAACCGGCGCCCGCCGTGGAGGCGTTGCTGCGGTACATCACCCCCGGCACGGTCACCACAGGGCATGGATGACCGGGCGCGCGGGCCGGGCCGGGTGGCTCCCGCGGGCCCCGCGCACCACCGCCCTGCCCGGGGCGGAGGGCAACGGACGGGGCCGGGCGGTGCGGGCGGTCAGCCCGAGGGCTGCCGCGCGGCCGGGTCCCCCGGGTCCTTGCGGCCGGTCCGCCACTCCGTCGCCCAGTAACCGAGGCCGATCAGGGGGAGCGCCGCCCCCAGCGCGCTGACCGCCGTCCACCCGGCCGCGTGGTAGGCCACCGAGCCGAGCTGCGACCCGAGCGCCCCGCCCACGAAGAAGAGGGCGATGAAGGCGCTGTTCAGCCGCGACCGCGCGGCGGCGTCCAACTGGTACACGGTGTGCTGCCCGAGGATGAGCGTCGTCTGCACGGCCATGTCGATCAGGACCGCGGCCAGTGCCACCAGGACGATGCTGTGCTGCCCGAAGCCCGCCACGGTGAAGGCCACGGCCGCGCCGCCGAGGGCGGTCCCCGTGACGGGGCGGACCAGCTTGCGGTCGGCCCAGCGGCCCGCCAGCGGAGCCACCGCGGCGCCCGCCGCGCCGACGAGCGCGAAGACCGCGACGCCGATCTGCGAGTAGTGGAACGGGCCGGTGAGGAGGAAGGAGACGGTGGTCCAGAAGGCGCTGAACGCGCCGAACAGGGCCGCCTGGTACACCGCCCGGCGGCGCAGGGCCGGGTGCGTCCGCACCAGCCGCGCCGTGGAGCGCAGGACCTGGGAGTAGGGCAGGGAGGTCGTGGGGGCGTGCTGCGGCAGGGCGGCGCGCAGCGCCAGGGCCAGCAGCGCCATCAGGATCGCGGAGCCGAGGTAGACGTAGCGCCAGCCGGCGACGTCGGAGACCAGGCTGCTGACGGTACGCGACAGCAGGATCCCGGCGAGCAGCCCGCTCATCACGCGGCCCACGACGCGCCCGCGGGCGTGGTCGGGCGCGAGGCCCGCCGCGAACGGCACCAGGATCTGTGCGACGACGGAGGTGGCACCGCTGACCAGGGACGCGACGAGCAGCACCGGGAAGGCAGTGGCGGTCCCCGCCACCGCCAGGGCGACCGTGGTGACGGCCAGCAGGACCGTGACCAGCCGGCGCTTCTCCAGCCGGTCGCCGAGCGGGACCAGGAGGACCATCCCCGCCACGTAGCCGATCTGGGTCACGGTGATCAGCGCGCCGGCCGTCGCCGTGCCCAGGTGGAAGACCCGGCTCAGGGACGACAGCAGCGGCTGGGCGTAGTAGAGGTTCGCCACGGTCATCCCAGAAGCGACGGCCAGCAGGGCCACCAGCCATCCGGGAACGCCGTGGGCGGCCTCGGTGGCCTTGGCGGCCATCGGACGCCGTGCGCAACGGGCCATGCGGGGACGGGACACGAGGGTCCTTCTCGTGACGGGAACCGGCGGTGCGGTTCGGACGGGAGGAGCGGCGGGCGGGCGACTGCTCGTGCTGCCCGGATGACTGTTCCAGCGTCCGCGACCGGCGATTGCTTCCCCGGCGACGGAGATGGATCACGATGTCTGTCATCTCCAGCGGAGATGACGGCCTCACCGGCCCGCGGGGTGGTCCTCGGGCGGCGCCACCTCGAAGGCGCCGACGGCCAGGAGGTTGTCGGCCGCGGCCGCGTCCGCCACCGCCGGCCGCGGCCGCGTCCGCCACCGCCGGCCGCGCGAAGCGTCCCGCCGCAGCAATCGGGCCGCCCCGATGACCGCGGGCTCGGCGTACCGGGCCGCCAGGGGCCCGACGACGACCAGCATCAGGACGTACGCGGTGGCAAGCGGTCCGATGCGCGGTTCCACGGCCACGGCCAGTCCCGCGATGACGATCGAGAATTCCCCGCGCGCGACGAGCGCGCCGCCCGCCCGCAGCCGGCCCCGCGCGTGGACGCCCGCCCGCCGGGCGGCGTACCAACCGGTGACGATCTTGGTTCCCGCGGTGACCACCGCCAGGGCCAGCGCCGGCAGCAGCACCGGCGGGACGGCCGCCGGATCGGTCGACAGCCCGAAGAACACGAAGAAGACGGCGGCGAACAGGTCGCGCAGCGGCGTGAGCAGACGTCCCGCGCCCTCCGCGACCTCACCGGACAGGGCGATGCCCACCAGGAACGCGCCGACGGCCGCCGACACCTGCAGCTTCTGGGAGATGCCCGCCACCACCAGCGCCAGTCCGAGCACGACCAGCGCAGCATCTCGGGGTTGTCGGACGAGACCGCCCTGCTGATCAGCCGTCCGTGCCGCAACGCCAGGTACAGCACCGTGCCCACGGTGCCGAGGGCGATCGCCAACGTCACGCCGCCGGCCGCGAAGCCGAGGCCGGCCAGCAACGTCGTCAGCAGCGGCAGGTAGACCGCCATCGCCAGGTCCTCGATGACCAGGACGCCGAGCACCACGGGCGTCTCGCGGTTGCCGAGCCGGCCGAGGTCCGTGAGGACCTTCGCGGCGACGCCCGACGACGAGATCCAGGTGACCCCGGCCAGCGCGACCGCGGCCACCGGTCCCCAGCCCAGCAGCAGCGCCGCCACCGCGCCCGGCACCGCGTTCAGGACGAAGTCCACCAATCCCGAGGGGTATTGGGCGCGCAGGTTGCCGACCAGCTCCGAGGCGCTGTACTCCAGGCCGAGCAGCAGGAGCAGCAGGACCACGCCGTTCTCGGCCCCCACGGAGATGAAGTCCTCGCTGGCCGACAGCGGCACGACGCCGCCGTGCCCGAAGGCGAGACCGGCCAGCAGGTACAGCGGTACGGGCGACAGTCCGATCCGGCCCGCGAGACGCCCGATGAGGCCGAGTCCGAGGATGACGGCCCCGAGTTCGACGAGCAGCGCGGTGGTGTGGTGCATCCTCAGCGCCCCGCCACGATCGAGGTTAGGGCGTCCACGCCCTCACGCGTGCCGACCGCCACGAGGACGTCCCCGATGGCCAGCCGGAAGTCCGGGCTGGGCGACGGATGGGCGCTCGTCCGCCGCAGCACCGCCACGACGGAGGCCCCGGTCAGCGTCCGGGCCCGGGTGTCGCCCAGCGGCCGTCCCGCGTACGGCGACCTCGAGTCGACCGGGATCTGCTCGGTGACCAGCCCGATGCCGTCCGTCCGCACGGCCTCCAGCGGGGTCGACTCGTTTCTGCAGCGATGGGCCAACCTCGACGAGGTGGGGCAGGCGCAGTTCATCGTCGGCGAGGCAGCACTGCGCCAACCACTGGCCAACACTCAGGTACATGCCGCCCAGCTACGGCACCTGGCGAACCTGGCAGAGTCGAACCCCCGCATCGACATCCGCGTCATGCCTGAGGGCCGGCCGACGCCGGGCAGGTCTGGGCAGTTCGCCCTCTACGGCCTGCGGGGCGCCAAGCTGTCCCGGCTGGGTTACCTCGAATCCATCGTCGGCGGCTGGTACTCGACGCGTACCGCGGACGTCGTCCGCCTGCACTCCGCCTTTGACACCATGACGGAGGCGGCACTGTCGCCGGACGACTCACGCGCTTTCCTGACGGAGGTAGCAACCGCATGGGGATGATCCCCGAGGCACCGTTCGTGAAGTCCACCTATAGCGAGCCTGGCGACTGCGTCGAGGTCTCCAGGCCCGCGACGCGGATGTAGTGGTCGCGGCCGAGCCGGATGGTGCGCGGCCACCAGTTCGGCGGGGCGACCGGCGGCAGGGCGAGCATCAAACTCCCGGATCGCGGGCTCGACCGCGTCCACCGCCGAGCCCTTCGGCGCCCGCCGGTACTGCGGTGGGCGATCCGAGGCCAACGCCCGCAGCACGGTTCCCCGGGAAATTCCCAGCTCACGGGCCACCGCCCGGGCGGACAACCCCTCACTCCGATGCAACCGACGGATCTCAGCCCAGTCCTCCACGCGGATCACCCTCGCTTCCTCCTGCCTCCAGCACCGCTGAAGCCAGGATGATCACGAGACCGCCGACCGGCCCGAATTTGATCCGCTACCCGTGGCCCTCATTTCAACCGTCGCCGACAGCCCCGCTCCACACCGGCCCCCGCTGACTGCCGCGGCCTCCGACGGCAAGCATCACGGGAGGCCGACGGCCGAGCCCCCACCGTCCCCCGCGGTGGGGGCTCACCCATGTCCGGGCCTAGTCCGTACCGCGGCTGGCGTGAGATCATCCGCCGATGTCAGCAGCTCAATGGGGCCACGTGGTTATCTACTCCGTGCTCGGCATTCTCGGTCTTGTCGTAGTGGTCGGCGACGTGAAGCGACGCCTCTGGCTTTCTGCCACTCGGGACCTGCTTGGCGCAGCAGGTGCGGCCTGCATGGCCGCCAGCGATAGGGACCACGCGTCCCCAGGCACGATTGCCGCGACCAGTCTCTTTGTGGCGGCCCTCGGCCTCACGGCGTATCTCCGACGAACCGATCGCGACTTCACAGGCTGACGGGCAGTCCTCGCAGAGGCGGAGGCGCCCGCCGCAAACGGTGAGGACCGACGCTCGCCACAAGCCCCGCGGTGGGGGCTCACCCAACTCCGGAGCCCGCCCGACTGGACCCATATCCCGTGGAGTACTCACACGGCCAGTCGGGCGGGCGCTTCGGCGGCCCCGCCGGAAAGAGGGGGAGGACGTTCGGCAGGACCGCGTATTCGGGCCCGTCCGGCCAGCCGCGTGGACCACTCGCATGACCGGGCGGGCAGATGCGCGACCCTGCCCTAGGGCATCTTTGGCAAGCGGTGGACAGGGCCACACCTCCAGCATGCGCCCTGTGGTCCGAGCATCGCGAGGCCCCCACCACGCCGGGCGGTGGGGGCCTCCCCTATCTCCTTTGTAGTCCCGCGTGCGTCACGTCGCGTGGGACCGCACTTCCAGGATGCGCGCGCCCCGGGCGACCCGCGCGTGCAGCAAGACAGAGAGCGGGGCCCCCGCCTCTCGCACGGCAAGGGCCCACTCTCGGCCGAGCGACGTTATGGGGAGGGAACGGTCCTTGGGCCTGTGACCACGCTCAGCTCGCTGGCGCTGGCCCGCAAGCCAAGCGGGCACCCGAGAGACGAGCGGCCCCGCCGCGCGTGCGCGGTGGAGGGTCGGCGGAGCCGCGTCCTTGAGCCCGCCCGGCCGCAGCTTCGCCCCGCACGGCCAGACGGGCGCCCGAGCGGCCCCGGCCAGGACAGAGCCGAGAGAACCGACCGGGACCGCGCCCGTGGGTGGCCCCGCCGCGGTCGGTGCGTAGCGAGCGAGGCCGCACTTCCAGGTTGCAAGGTCCCGGAAGGACCTCGCAAACGGTGAGGGCCGGCGCTCGCCACAAGCGCCGGCCCTCTGCTCTCCGCACCCAAGGCCTTCGCACGCCGCGTCACGGATCCGTCACAACGACCATGAGCCGGCAGCAAGGGACCCCAGTTCCCATGCCACCGCATGTCCGGCAAGCCCTTCAGCGACTCCGACCTCGCATGGATCGCGGAGTACAGCCGCAACAAGACCCACGGGAACTCGTTCAGACGTCGCCGGCCAGCGCGCCGAAACCCGCTGGTCTACAACTCCACGGCAAGCATCGTGACGAAGGCACCGACCGTCCCTATCGAGCCCGAGCTCATCGAGCGCCTGACGACCGCTCTCGAAGCGATCGTCCTCGGGTCCAGCAACCGCGCCAGTCCGGTGGCCTCCTCGGCCTCCAGCGGGACCGACCTCCCGCAGGCGTCGGGATCGTCGGCTTCGTAGAAGCCGAGGAACCGTCGTCCGTCCTGGTGCACCACCACCGACAGGTTCCGTCCGGCGCGCGTGGTCACGTCGTACTGCGGCCCGATGCCCGGAAGGGTCGTCCGACGTATGCCCATGTCCTGCCTCCCGGGCGAGCCCGCGCGTCCCGCCGCCGGCGGGGTGCTCCGACCAGCGGCTTTTACGTCCGCATTACGTTCAACCGGACGGTTCTATTCCGGCGGGACGACGCAGAGACGCGGGCTGGGGGCCGCCGGCTGCGGGAACGGGCGGCGGGCTGCCGACGGGTCACTCCTCGCCGGAGAACCGTTCCCACGCGGACTGGCGGGTGATGCCGAGGGCCTCGCCGATCCGGGTCCAGGTGATGCCGCGGCGCCGCAACTCCAGCACCCATGACCGCAGATCGGCCTCGGCCCGGTCGATGTGCGCCGCGACGCGCGGGATGTGGTCCAGCATCTCCGGGTCCGTGAGCGACGCCCACAGGGGTGCGGGCGGCAGGGCCGCGGTCCCCAGGGTGCCGTCGATGATCGAGGTGGACAGCGCCACGCATTCGTCGCAGATCTGCACCCCGGGGCCCGCGATCAGCTTCTGGACCTCGCGGTCCGGCTTGCCGCAGAAGGAGCAGTGGGCGAATTCTTCCCGGGTGGCGGAGGGCGTCACGTTTCACTCCCGTGGTGTCAGGGTCGTCCTGACAGCGTAGGGTTGTCAGGGTGGCCCTGACAACCCTGCCAGGCCGGCGTCCGGGTCCGCTCCGTTCGGCGCGCGCGCCGGGTCAGGCGGCGGGTACGGCGGGGGGCTGGGAGAGGGCCGCCTTGACGTTTCGCGTCTGCTCGTCGGCGAGGACCTCGAGGCGGTCGTGGGTCAGTGCCTCCAGGGTCAGCTCCGCCACGCTCGCGGCACTGATCTTCGGCGCGTCCGTCCAGGCGCTCAGCTCGGTGTCCACGAATCCGCAGTGCACGCCGACGACGAGGGTGCCCTGGGCGTGCAGGCCCTTGCGCAGCGCGTCCGTCAGCGACCACTGCGCGGCCTTGGACGCGGCGTAGCCGGGGAACTGCGGCTGTCCGACCCAGGAGGCCAGCGACAGCATGTTCACCATTGCCCCGCCGCCGTTGCGGGCCAGCACCGGCGCGAAGGCCCGCGAGACCGCCCACGTGCCGAAGTAGTTGACGTCCATGGCCTGGCGGGCGCCGTCGAGGCCGCCCGAGAGGAGCCCGCTCGTGGCACCGCCGATGCCGGCGTTGTTGACCAGTACGGAGACGTCGCCCGCGGCCTCGGCCGCCGCGGCCACCTGTGCCTCGTCCGTCACGTCCAGCCGCAGCGGGACGAGGTCCGGATCGGTCACGCTCCTCGGGTCCCGGACGCCGGCGTAGACCTTCGCCGCGCCGTGCTCCAGGAGCGCCCGGGCGAACGCGTGCCCGATCCCTCGGTTGGCTCCCGTCACCAGGGCGACTGATCCCTTGATGTCCATTCGGCTTCCTTTGCGACACGCCCGCTCGGCTGGGCTCGTACACGGCTCGACAGCGCGGGCTCTCGGAGGCCCGCGCAACCAGGCTAACACCTGGATTTATTTATGAAAGTCAGAGCTGTGGCGTCGGTGGGGAAGGGGGCCGGGTGCGGGTCGACGGGCCGTGCGGCCCGCCGTCCGGTGGGTCAGGGGCGGGGCCAGGGCCGTCCGGCGAGGCGTTCGATGTCGGTGTTGAAGCGCCTGAGGTACCCGGCGAAGGCGGCGATGTCCTGGTCCGACCAGTCGGCCATGACCTTGTCCAGGCCGCCGATGATGGCGTCCCGCTCCTCGTCGAGCAGGCCGGCGCCCCGCGCGGTGATGCGGAACTTACGGGCCATGCCGCCCTCGGGGTCGGGGATGCGCTCCACCAGGCCGGCCCGCATGGCCGCGGCGGTCTGCCGGTTGAGGGTGGAGGTGTCGAGTGCGAAGGCCTCGCTCAGCTCGCCGATCGACATCGGCCCCTGGACCCGGATCCGGCTGAGGAGGATGTAGGCGCTGCGGTCCAGGGTTCCGGACCTGTGGCGCAGCAGTTCGTGGCGGCTGAGGAGCATCTGCTCGTACTCGACCTCGTGGGTGGACCTGCCCATGTCGCTTCCGCCTCCTGCCGTTCACCCGGCCGCCGCTGTGCGTCTGCGGCGCCCGCTGCCATCCTCGCACAGGGCGTGCACCAGCCACATCATGTGTGTGATGCACTTCCTATGTACGATGCATACCGACCCGAACGTACGACCGCCAGGCGAGGAGTGCCGTCATGAACGCCCCACAACCCACAGCCCGTACGGGGGGCGTGGTCGCCACGCTGGCCCTCGCGGGCATCACCGCCGCGATCATGCAGACGCTGGTCACCCCGCTGCTGGGGGAGCTGCCGCAGATCCTCCACACCTCGTCCTCGAACGCCGCCTGGGTGATCACCGCCACCCTCCTGGTGGCGGCCGTGTGCGTGCCCGTCTTCGGGCGCCTCGGCGACCTGGTCGGCAAGCGGCCCATGCTGGTGGTCTGTTCGGTGCCGCTCGTGGTCGGCTCGGTGGTCTGCGCCCTGTCGTCCTCCGTCGTGCCGATGATCGTCGGACGGGGTCTGCAGGGCATGGGCATGGGCATGGTGCCGCTCGGCATCGCCCTGCTCCGCGACGTGGTCCCCGCGGAGAAGCTCAGCTCCTCCATCGCCCTGGTCAGCGCGTCCATGGGCATCGGCGGCGGCCTCGGCCTGCCGATCGCGGCCGCCATCGCCCAGTACGCCGACTGGCGGGTGCTGTTCTGGGGGTCCGCGGGCCTGGCCGCCGTCGTCGCGGTGCTGATCTGGTTCTTCATCCCCGAGGTTCCCGCCGGCGCCAAGGGCCAGCGCTTCGACGTTCCCGGCGCGCTCGGTCTGGGCGCCGGACTGGTCTGCCTGCTACTGGCCGTGTCCAAGGGCGCCGACTGGGGCTGGGGGTCGGGCACCACGCTGGGCCTGTTCGGTGCCGCCGTCGTCGTGCTGGCCGGCTGGGGCTGGTGGGAGCTGCGCACCCGCGATCCGCTGGTCGACCTGCGCACCACGGCCCGGCCCCGGGTCCTGATCACCAACCTCGCCTCGGTCTTCGTGGGCTTCGGCATGTACGCCGGGATGCTGGTCGTCCCGCAGTTGCTGCAGTTCCCGAAGGCGACCGGCTACGGCCTCGGCCAGTCGATGCTCGCGGCGGGCCTGTGGCTCCTGCCGGGCGGCATCATGATGATGATCGTCTCCCCCCTCGGCGGAAAGCTGACCAACGCCCGCGGCCCCAAGTTCACCCTGATCTGCGGCGCCGTGGTGCTCGCCGCCGGGTACGGTGTGTCGCTGCTGCTGACGGGCACCGCCTGGGGCCTGATGCTGGCGGTCATGGTCGTCAACAGCGGCGTGGGACTCGCGTACGGGTCGATGCCCGCCCTCATCATGGGTTCCGTCCCGCTCTCGGAGACCGCCGCGGCCAACGGCTTCAACGCCCTGATGCGCTCGCTCGGCACCTCGGTGGGCGCCGCCGTCATCGGTGTCGTCCTCTCCCAGATGACCACGACCGTGGGCGGCTACACCTTCACCTCCGAGAACGGCTTCCGCACCGGTCTGGTGATAGGCTGCGGCATCGCCCTGCTCGCCGCGCTCGTCGCCGCGGCCATCCCGGCCGCCCGCGCCGCGTCCGGCGACGCGGCGGCCGCCCAGGCCCCCGAGTTCCACAAGGCGGCCCTCGACGGCTGACCGTCCGTCCGCACCCCGCCGTGCGTCCCCCGACGCGCGGCAGGGCGGCCGGCCGCACGCCCGGTGCCGGGCGTGCGGCCCGACGCGGCGTCATGCGCCGCGCTCCGCCGGTTCGCGGGTGCGGGGCGTGCGGCCGGAGCGGGGCCCCGCCCGGGCGGCCCCCGGATGCGCGGTGGCGGGGCCGGTGCCAGAGTCGGGAGCGACCGCGCATCCCCGTGGGCCGTGGGGTGTCCGCGCGCCGCCGTAGGGACGTCCTCCCGGCGGGCACGCGGCTCCGAGGCCGCCGGGGCCGGTAGCGGTCGCCAGTGGGCGCCGTCTTCGCACGCGGAGCACGGCCGCCCGGGACACCGACCGAGAGGCCGACGTGGGAAGCTCGGATGCGGGAGCGGACACCGAGGTGGTGGCGGCGGTCGAGGCCGAACTGTCCGCCTACATGGCCGAGCGGCGCCTCACCGGATCGGGTGTCCTGCCCGCCGACGCCGCCCTGGCCGGCGTCCTCACGGAGTTCGTCTCACGGGGCGGGGCCCGGCTGCGCGCACGATGCGTGTGGTGGGGCTGGCTCTGCGCCGGCGGGCCGCCCTCCGGGGAGGGGATCGCGGTGCCGGTGCGGCTGGGGGCGGCGCTGGAACTGCTGCAGGCCTGCGCGCTGATCCACGACGACGTGATGGACCGTTCGGACACCCGGCGCGGCGGCCCCGCGGTGCACGCCCACTTCGCCCGGGAGCACCTCGTGGCCGGCTGGTCCGGTGACGCCGCCGCCTACGGGTTCGCCCAGGCCGTGCTGGCCGGGGACCTGGCCCTGGTGTGGGCCGAAGACCTGCTCCGGACGGTGCCGATGGACTCCGTCGTACGGCGCCGCGTCGAGGAACTGTGGCAGGCCATGCGCTCGGAGATGGTGGTGGGCCAGCACATGGAGCTGCGCCTGCAGGCCGAGCGCTCCGACGACCCGCAGGCGGCGCTGCGCACCGCCGAGCTGAAGTCCGCCCTCTACAGCGTCGCCCGCCCCCTGGCCGTGGGCGCCGTCGCCGCAGGCGCGGACGACCGCACCACCGAGGTCCTGCACGAGTTCGGCCGCCGGACCGGCCTGGCCTTCCAGCTCCGTGACGACCTGTTGGGCCTCTACGGCGACCCCGCGGAGACCGGGAAGCCGACGGGCGACGACATCCGATCGGGGAAGCCCACCTACCTGACCGCCGTGGCGGTGCAACTGGCCCGCAGGTCCGGCTCGCCCGGAGCCGAGGCCCGTGTCCGTGCCACGCTCGGCAACCCCCTCGCGGACGAGACGGAGGTGAAGGCGTTCCGCGGGCTGTTGCGGGAACTGGGCGCGGTGCAGGCGGTGGAGGCCAGGATCGCCGCGCTGGCCGACGAGGCCGCGGCCCTCCTGACGACCGGTCTCCTCGCGCCGCGGGGCATCCGCCCGCTGGCCGGGCTGGCCCGCCGCATCGGCGCGGTGGCCCTCGCATGACGCCCACCGCCGTCCACCGGGCGCCCGGACGCGAGGAGGCCCGCCGATGAGGACCGTCCAGGGCCGCACCGACCACGTGGTCGTCGTCGGCGCCGGGCTGTCCGGTCTCGCGGCCACCCTCCACCTGCTGGGCGCCGGGCGCAGGGTGACCGTACTGGAACGCGCCGCGGGACCCGGGGGCCGCGCGGGCCTGCTCGAACTGCGGGGCTACCGCATCGACACGGGACCGACCGTCCTGACCATGCCCGACCTCCTCGAAGAGGCGTTCGCGGCCACCGGTGGCACCCTCGCCTCGCGCGTGGAACTGCGGGCGCTGCACCCCGCCTACCGCGCGCGGTTCGCCGACGGCTCCGCCCTCGACGTCCACACCGACCCGGACGTGATGGAGGCCGAGGTCGCCCGGTTCGCGGGCGGGCGCGAGGCACAGGGGTACCGGCGGCTGCGGTCCTGGCTGGGCGAGCTGTACCGGGTCCAGATGCGCAGCTTCATCGACGTCAACTTCGACTCGCCCCTGTCGCTGCTCACCCCCGACCTGGCCCGGCTGGCGGCGCTCGGCGGATTCGGCCGGCTCCAGCCGCGCATCGCGCGCTTCGTCCGGGACGAGCGCCTGCAGCGGGTGTTCTCCTTCCAGGCGCTGTACGCCGGGGTGCCGCCCGCCCGGGCACTGGCCGCCTACGCCGTCATCGCCTACATGGACACCGTCGCCGGCGTGTACTTCCCGCGCGGCGGCATGCACGCGGTCGCCCGCGGGCTCGCCGCCGAGGCCACCGACGCCGGGGCCGACCTCCGCTACGGCTGCGAGGTCGCCGCCCTCGAACGCGGTCACGGCGGCAGGGTGACGGCCGTCCGCACCCGCGAGGGCGAACGCATCCCCTGCGACGCCGTGGTGCTCACGCCCGACCTGCCGGTGGCGCACCGGCTCCTGGGGCGCGTCCCCCGGCGCCCGGTACGGCTGCGCTGGTCCCCGTCCGCGTTCGTGCTGCACGCCGGGACCCGCCGCACCTGGCCGCAACTGGCGCACCACACCCTCTCCTTCGGCGCCGCCTGGACCCGGACCTTCGACGAACTGACCCGTCTCGGACGCCTCATGAGCGACCCCTCGCTCCTGATCACCCGCCCCACGACCACCGACCCGTCCCTCGCACCCGAGGGCCGGCACCTGCACTACGTCCTCGCCCCCTGCCCCAACCTGGCCACCGGCCGCGTCGACTGGGACCAACTGGCTCCCGTCTACCGGGACCGCCTGATGGAGGAACTGGACAAGCGCGGGCTGGAGGGGTTCGAGGCCTCCGTCGAGACCCTGCGCACGGTGTCGCCCGCCGACTGGGCTGCGGCGGGGCACGCGGCGGGCACGCCCTTCTCCGCCGCCCACACCTTCGCCCAGACGGGCCCCTTCCGCTCCCGCAACCTCGTCCCCGGCGCCGGGAACGTCGTCCTGGCCGGCTGCGGGACCGTCCCGGGCGTCGGAGTGCCCACCGTGCTGATCTCCGGGAAGCTCGCCGCCGCCCGCATCGCCGGGGACCGCGCGGTGGCACGGCGGCGGCCACGGAGGGCCGTCCTGTGACCACCCGCGAACTCGACGCCGCCGGGATCACCGAGCCCGCGACACGGGACGCCTACACGCGCTGCCGCGCGCTGAACGCACGGCACGGCAAGACCTACTTCCTGGCCACCCGGCTGCTCACCCCGGACCGTCGCCCCTTCGTCCACGCCCTCTACGGCTTCGCCCGCTGGGCCGACGACATCGTCGACGCCGAGGACGGCCACCGCGCCGACGCGCCCGCGTCCCGCGCGCGGGACCTCGCCGCGCTGGAGACGGTGCTGCTGGACGGGCTGCGCAGCGGCCGGGCGGAACACCCGGTCGTCACCGCGCTCGCCGACACCGTCCGGCGGCACCGGCTCGACCACGCGCTGTTCACCGACTTCATGGCCGCCATGCGGATGGACCTGACCGTCACCGCGTACCCCACCTACGCCGATCTCGCCGCCTACATGCACGGTTCGGCCGCGGTGATCGGCCTGCAGGTGCTGCCGGTGCTGGGCACGGTCACCGCCCGGGAGGAGGCCGCGCCGGCGGCGGCGGCCCTCGGGGTCGCCTTCCAGCTCACCAACTTCCTGCGCGACGTGGGGGAGGACCTGGACCGCGGCCGCGTCTACATCCCCGGCGACATCCTGGCCGCCCACGGGGCCGACCGCGCCCTGCTGACCTGGTGCCGCGGGCGCGGCACCACCGACCCGCGGGTCCGCAGCGCCCTGCGGGAGACCGCCGCCCTCACCCGGGCGGTGTACCTGCGGGCCGCCGTCGGCATCCCCCTGCTCGCCCCTGTCTCACGCCCCTGCGTCCGGACGGCGCTGGTGCTCTACCGGGGCATCCTCGACGAGATCGAGGCCGCCGACTACCCGGTGCTGCACCGTCGCGTGGCCGTGCCCCGGCACCGCCGCGTCCGCGAGGCCGCCCGCGGTCTCGCCGGCGTCGTCTCCAGCCGCGTCACCCACCGGGCGTCCCCCCGGACGGTGGCGTGCGGTACCGCATCCGACACGCCCGAGGAGTCGACCGTATGAGCCGCTCCGGCCGCCCGTTCCATCCGCTGTCCCTGCTCTCCGGGGGCGCGTGGCGGGACCAGCCGCCGACCTGGCGGGAGGCCAGGCCCGCCCTGATCGCGTCCGCGCTCAAGCGCGCCCAGGCGCGTCCGTCCGGCAACTGGTACGTGGTGGCCGCCAGTACCGAGGTCGTCGATCGGCGCGTCACCGGGAGGACCGTGGCGGGGCTCGAAGTGGTGCTGTGGCGCGACCGGCGGGGGCAGGTCCGGGCGGCGCCCGGCGCCTGCCCGCACCTGGGGGCCCCGCTGTGCGAGAGCTTCGTGCGGGACGGCACGATCGTCTGCCACTGGCACGGCCTGGCGTTGAAGCCCTCGGGACACCCGGGGTGGGAGCCCTACCCGGCCCACGACGACGGCCTGCTGGTGTGGGTGCGCCTCGACGCCGCCGGTGGTGAGGAACCCTCGGCGGCGCCGTCCGTCCCCGCGCGGCCCGCCCCCGCGGCCTCGCTGGCGGCGGTCATGACCGTCGCCGGGCGGTGCGAGCCCGAGGACGTCGTCGCCAACCGGCTCGACCCGTGGCACGGGGCCTGGTTCCACCCGCACTCCTTCGCCGACCTCACCGTCGTCGAGGCGCCCGCCGCCCACGGCACGGACGCCTCCGGCGCCGAAGCGGACCGCTTCCTGGTCGACGTGTCCTTCCGGGTCCGCGGACGTCTCGGCGTCCCGGTACGGGCCGAGTTCACCGCACCCGGGCCGCGCACCGTGGTGATGCGGATCGTCTCGGGGGAGGGCGCCGGCAGCGTCGTCGAGACCCACGCCACCCCGCTCTGTCCCGGCGGCGACGGACGGCCGCGCACCGCCGTGACCGAGGCCGTCGTCGCCCACTCACCGCGTCCCGGCTTCACCCTCGCGCGTCGCGCCGCACCGTTGCTCCGGCCGTTGCTGCGGCGCACCGCCGCCCGCCTGTGGCGCGACGACCTCGCCTACGCCGAGCGCCGCTACGCCCTGCGCGGCCAGGGCCGGTTCCCCGGCTGAGACCCCGCCGGCGTGCGCGGCGGGGGCGGCGCGGCGCGGTCAGCCCCGGCGTGCCAGCGCGCGCATGACGGGGTTGCGGCCACCGACCGGGACCGACCACAGCGGGTGGCCGCGCACCCCCCAGGTGGCCAGGAGGGCGTTCGCCGCCTCCATGCCCGTGGTGGCCGCCCGTTCCATCAGGGCGACGGGGAGCGCGGTCCGCACGTGGTCGCCGGCCAGCACCAGCCGGGGGTGGGACGTGCGGACGGTGGGCCGGTCCCGGTAGCCGCCCACGGCGAACAGCGGGCAGTCGCGCCGCCATTCGTGGCGGCTGTCGACCACGGCCGCCGCGGCGCACTCGGGGTAGATCCGCGACAGTTCGCGGCGCATCGCGTCCTGGACGGAGTCGCGGTCGGCCGCCGGGCCGACCGCGTAGGCGTGGAGTTCCACGACCGAGCCGCCGGTCGCCGCCGCCCAGCGGGCCGCCTCTCCCTCCCAGTGGCTGAGGACGCTGACGTTGTCCACCGGGCCGTAACCGCTCGTCCCCAGGAACCCCGGCCGGTCCTTCCGTACGGGGCGGTCCAGCCAGTAGCGCGAGACCAGGAACGGCGGTGCCTGGCGCAGCCGTTCGACCCCCGCGCGCCAGGCGCCGGTCCCCAGACCGGGCGACGCCGCGGCCACGGCCTGCAGGCCGGCCGTGTCGAGGGCGAGGACGACGGCGTCGTAGCGGTGCTCCTCCGGCGGCGGGGACGTCGTACCGGTGGCGGCGACCGCCAGGCGGAAACCCTCGTCCTCGGGGCGCACGGCGAGGACGGTGCTGCCGGTGCGGACGCAGGCCCCGAGGCCGGACAGGTGCCCGGCCAGCGGTTCCCAGAGCGCCTGCGGGTAGGGCTCGTCGGGCACGTCGAACAGCAGTCCTTCGGAGGATCCCAGGAAGTAGATGTGGAACATCAGCACCAGTTCCGCGGCGGACAGCTCCTTCGGATCGGCGAAGAAACTGCGGGAGAACACCTCGAAGGCCAGGTCGCGGGCGTCCTCCGGGAACCGGACCTCGTCCAGGAAGGCGGACGCGCTCACCCCGTCGAGCCGCTCGTACACCTCGGGCACGCGTACGTCGAGCAGCGGCAGGGCGGCCCGCGGGTTCATCCGGGTCAGGCTCGACCAGCCGAAGGCGGGGCTGAGCGCGACGAAGCCCAGCACGCTCCACGGCGGTGTGCGCGGCACGTGGCGGAAGCCGTCGCGGGCGCCGGTGGCGCGCTGCAGCGGGTAGTCGGCGAGCGGCCGCAGCCGGTGAAGGCCCGGGTCGGTCCGGCGGAGCAACGCGCGGAGGTTGTAGTACTGGCGGAAGAAGGCGTGGAAGCCCCGGCTCATCGTGACCTGCCGGCCGTCGGCCAGAGCGGTCCGCCATCCGGCCGCCCGGCCGCCGAGGTTCTCCTCCCGTTCCAGCAGGTCGACGCGCACACCGCGTTCGGCGAGCACGACGGCGGCCGCGATCCCGGCGATCCCGCCGCCCACCACGGCCGCGCGGGGAGCGGGCGCGGGCACCCGTGCGGCACCGCCCCGCGCCGGCCACAGCACGGCCCTGCGGTCACGGCCGGGACGGGCCGGCCGGGACGGGGGGTTCACGGGCATGCGGTGGCCTTTCGTCGCGGGACCAGCGGGAGTTCCAGCAGTGAGCGCAGCATGGCGGGCACCGGCGTGCCCATGCCGATCGCCCATTCGTCGCGCAGGGTCGACGTGCCGTCGAGGAAGCGCAGGACCCGCTCCGGGGGATTGCGCCGGAACAGGCCCTCGAAGAACGCCGCCCCGCCGGCCCGGCCGGTCGCCAGGGCGCGCAGCATGACGGCGTCCATGAGGCGGTGGCGGCCCGCGTGCGGCACCGGGGGCCGCGGGGTCCGGCCGGCGTGCCAGGCGGCGGCCACCGCGGCCGACTGCCGCTGGATGGCCGCGAAGGCGTAGCCCGTGGAAGGCCGGGTGGCGCCACCGGCCACCCCGATGCGGAACACGCTCTCTCCCGCGGACCGGGGGAACCGGCCGTCCGTCATGGGGATGACCCCCTGCTCGACCGCGGTGACCACATGGCCGTCCGGCCGCCACACGCGGTGCACGTACTCCTCCAGCGCCGCGTCGTAGGCGGGCCCGGTCAGCGGCGCGGCGGAGAACTCGGTGTACTCCACCAGTGCCTCGCGCGGTGTGAAGGGCAGCACGTAGGCGAAGGACAGCCCGTGCGCGGGCTGGGGGGTGCGGAAGTCCATCAGGTCGGCCACGCCGGGCTCGAAGCGGTCGCTGCCGGTGGTGACGAACCAGCCCCTGAAGTGCTGCAGGAGCGTGGTGCGGGCCGGCGGCAGTTCGCCCGGGGGCCGCGAGTCGAAGGCCCAGCGGGCACGGAGCCGGACCGGACGGCCCTCGGCGTCGCGGCCGAGCACCTCGGCGCCGCCCGGCACGTCGCGCACCTCGTCCACGGTCGCCTCCACCCTGCGTACGCCGGGCCGGCCGGCGAGCAGCGCGCCGACCCCGTGGAGGAAGTCGGCCGAACGGATCATCCGGTACGCGCGCGGGGAAGTGAACGACACGCGGCGGCCGTCCCTGGCGGTGATCCGCAGCCGGTGCCAGCGGGCGGCGACCAGGTCGTCGAACTCGTCCCGCCCGTCCGCCCAGGAGCACCAGGTGCGTGCCGGCGAGAGCACGGGGGAGCCCGCCGGGGGCTCGACGAGCACGATCGACGCGGGGCGGCCGTCCGGGCCCGGCGCGGTCGTCAGACGGTGCGCCAGGGACAGTCCGGCGGCGCCCGCCCCGACGATCACGACGTCGGCGGCGCCGCGGACTCCGGCCTCGGTCAACGGATCCTCCCGGACGGTGGTGCGTGCGCAGCGGTTGTGGCGATGATCGCCGTTTCCGCGGCCCGCGGGGGCGACGGCCGGGCCGGACACGCGGTGGTTGACCCGTCCGTGGGTCAGCCGCGCCGGGGTGCGCCGCGCGGTGGTGCGGGGTGGGATGGGCAGCGGGCGGGCGCGGCGCGCGTCCGTCCCGTCCCGCAGTCCCGTCCCGCAGTCCCGGCAGCGCAGGAGCCCGTCATGACCGTGATGCACGATGGTGAACTCGCGTCCGCGTTCGACCACGCGGCCACGCTCTACGACCGGATGGTCGCCGCCAATCCGGGCTACCACGCCCATCTGCGGCGGTCGGCCCGGCGGCTGCGACTGCCCGCCGGCGGGTCGGGGATGCGGCTGCTGGACCTGGGGTGCGGCACCGGCGCGTCCACCGCCGCGCTGCTCACCGCGGCCCCGCGGGCCCGGATCACCGCCGTCGACGCCTCGGCGGGCATGCTCCGGATGGCGGCCGCCAAACGGTGGGGTCCCGGCGTGACATTCGTCCACGCCCCTGCCGAGCGGCTGGCGGAAGCGGGGGCCGCCGGTCCCTTCGACGCGGTGTTCGCCGCCTACCTCTTCCGCAACGTGGCCGACACCGATCTGGTCCTCGCCCGGGTGCGGGACGCGCTGGCCCCCGGCGGGCGCATCGCGATCCACGAGTACACCCTCAGCGGCAGGCCGCGCCATCGCGCGGTGTGGACGGCGGTGTGCCGGGGGCTGCTGCTGCCCGTCGCCCGGCTGACCGGGGACCGCTCCCTGTACGAGCACCTGTGGCGCAGCGTCCTCGCCTTCGACACCGCCGACGCCTTCGCCGAACGGCTGCGGCGGGCGGGATTCACGCAGGTCCGGGTGCTGCCCCTGCCCGGCTGGCAGACCGGAGTCGTGCACACGTTCGTGGCGCGGGCGCCGGTCGCCGGGCCGGTCCGGCACCGGGCGGGGTCCCCGGCTCCGGGGGAGCCGGGGACCCCGCCGCTCTCAGAGGGACCTGCGCGCGGAGGCCGCGCCGTTCGGTGAGCCGCTGATCGTGAACTGGGAGCCGGGCTCGATCAGTACGCTGCCCTGGGCCGAGTTCGTGATCGTGACGTTCGTCAGGGTGGCACTGCCGCGGGCGCCGCTCATCGCGAGGATGCCGGAGCCGTTCACGGAGTTGTCGATGCGGACGTCGGTGACCTTGACGCCGGGCATCGTGCCGCCGCCGGTCTTGAACTGGATGCCGTCGTAGGTCGAGTCGTGGATCTCGGTGTCCCGGATGGTCACGCCCGGGATGTCCGTGCCCTGGGCGAAGAGCGTGATGGCGCCGAACTCCTGCGCCTCGCCCCAGAACGCGCCGCCGGTTCGGTACAGGGCGTTGCCGGAGATGAGCGTCTGCCCGGAGAACGGGATCGGGTCGTGGTCGGTGGCGAGCATGATGCCCGGGTAGTTCATCGTGTCGGAGACGATGTTGTTCTCGATGGTGTTGCCGTAGCCGCCGTAGACCGCGATGCCGTTGGCGCGCCAGGGCAGCTGGATCGTGTTGTTGCGGAAGTGGTTGTCGTGGCCGACGTCGACGGAGGTGTCCTTGACGTACTTGCTGGCCCAGACCGCCAGGGCGTCGTCGCCGGTGTTGCGGAAGGAGGAGTTGAAGACGGTGGAGTTGCGGGTGCCGTTGGCGAAGTTGATGCCGTCGGCGTAGGTGTCGCGGATCCGCACCCCGGAGAACTCCAGCCCGTCGCCGGGGCCCCACAGTTCGGGGATGTTGGAGTAGTCGCGGCCGGCCCAGACGCCCACGTTGGCGTGCTCGATCCACACGTTGGTGATCTTCGTGTCCTTGCCGAAGCGCCCGTTGAGGCCGACGCCGCCCTCGGCGTTGCCGTCGCCGCCGCGGATCGTGCCCGAGCCGAAGATGGCGATGTCGGAGATCTGGGTGTTGTCGTCGATGTCGAAGCCGAAGTTGCCCTCGTGCGGGTGGTTGATGCCGCCCGCGTTCTGCGGCGGGGTCAGGGTGTAGAGCTGGGAGTGCCACATGCCCGCGCCGCGGATGGTGACGTCCCTGATGCCGACCTGGTTGTACTGGCCGCGGTTGAGCGGGTCGTCGGTGAGGATCTTCTGCTCCTGGCGCCACTGCCCGGCCGGGATCCACACGCAGGCGATCTGCCCGTTCTGGTCGGCGGTGACCGCCCGCTGGATGGCGTCGGTGTCGTCGAGCCCGTCGCCGGGGACGGCCCCGTACTCGGTGATCGACGTGCAGTTGGCCGGCTTGCTCAACGGGGCGGCGACCTGCTCCAGGTCGATCAGGTCGATGACGTAGTAGGCCGCAGAGTCG
This sequence comes from Streptomyces sp. NPDC111520, assembly GCF_055635295.1. NCBI lineage: Bacteria > Bacillati > Actinomycetota > Actinomycetes > Kitasatosporales > Streptomycetaceae > Streptomyces > Streptomyces sp. NPDC111520. The sequence continues at coordinate 143,342 of NZ_JBVKBW010000016.1, forward strand.
CCCGCGTCACGCTGCAGGCGGAAGGTGGTGCCCTGCGGGTAGCTGCGCGACAGCAGCGCGTGCGACTCGTCGAACAGCCGCCGTGCGTCGCCGCCGGGCCGGTTGGTCAGCCCCTCCGGGTCGTCGGTGCTGCCGTACAGCCAGCTGTGCTTGGAGGACAGGGACAGCTTCTGCACGAACGTGCCGTCGGCGTAGAGGCTGATCGTGGCGTCCGATCCGCCGCCGCCCGGGGCGTCGGGGACGGAGTTGCGCACCACGATGGAGTTGGTGGGCGTGGTGGAGGTGAACTCGACGTACTGGCCGCCGGAGTCGAGGCGGACGGACTTGCGGCCGGAGGACTCGGTGGCGAAGTTGGTGTGCCCGAAGGTCCGCTTGGCGTCCGCCGTGAGCAGGGTGCCCTGGTAGCGGCCGTTCTCCGCCTCGTACTCGGTGTACGGCATGGCCGCGCCGCGCCCGACGACGAGGGGCTTGGCGAGCACGTTGTTGTTCTCGTTCGTCTCGGCGACCACGCCGGTGGCGTCCGCGGTGGCCGTGAGGGTGGCGCCGCCCGCGGTCGCCGTCCAGGTGCCGCTGATCGCGACGTTCACCGTCGCGCCCGCCGCGACCTGGCCGGTCGTGCCGTTCAGCGTGGTGGAGCCGGCCTGCAGCCGGGTCACCGAGCCGGCCGCCGCGGCGGTCGTGCCGCGGTTGTGCACGGCGACGGTGAAGGAGACGGCCGAACCCACCGCCGGATTGGCCGGGTCGGTGGTGATGCCGGTGACCTCGAGGTCCGGTCCGGGGGCCTGGCCGACGACCAGCCGGTCCGCGGCGTTGCGGCTGTTGTTGCTGTCGTCCAGTTCCGCCACGGTGTTGCGCGGGTCGACGACCGCGGAGACCGCGTAGCTGCCGGCCGCGCGGGTGCCGGTGGCGACGGCGACCGTGGCGGACTCGCCCGGGTCGAGGGCGGGCACCGCGGCGGACCCGGCGAGCGTGCCCTCCACGTTCACGTCCACGGTCGTCGCCGCCGAGCGCGCGGTGCCGGCGTTGCGGACCCCGGCGTTCACGGTGACCGCGTCGCGCTCGGACGGGGTGGCGGGCGTCCAGCTCAGGCCCGTCACGGTGAGGTCGGGCGCGGGAGCTGCGGTGCCGACGACCTGGAACTCCGCGACCTGACCGCCGGGCGCGCCGGAGTTGGCGGAGAACCGCAGCCGTAGGTCCTCCCAGCGGCCGCTGACCGGGATGGTCACCGCGTTGCCGCTGCCGGGGCTGAAGGTGTAGTCGGCGCGGTCGCGCAGCGAGGTGAAGCCGGTCGCGGACGGCGCGCGGCCCAGCACCTGGACGGCCTGGGTGCGGGCCGCCCACACCGGGTCGGGGTTGAGCTTGACCACGACGCCGGTGACGTCCGCGGCCGAGCCGAGCTTGACGGTGAGGTCCGCCGGGTGGCCGGCCGCCTCCCAGTAGGTGGACGTGGAGTCGTCGGTGGCATTGGCGGCGACGAAGTTCTGCACCGAGGAGGTCGCCTCGACGGGCTTGTTGCGCGCCAGGTTGGTGCCGGTGGGCGGAGGGTCGGTCGGGCCGCCGTCCTCGCCGTACACCTCCAGCTCCGACAACTGTGCGGCGTTCCAGCCGGTGTTGCCGGTGACGTTCACGCGGACGTAGCGGGCGTCGGCGGGCGAGGCCAGGTCCACCGCGACGGTGTTGGCCTGCGCCGGGTTGAACACCCGCCCCGCCGAGGCGGCGAGTGTGCTGAACGAGGTGCCGTTGGTGCTGCCCTGCAGGGACAGCGTCTCGGTCCGGGTCTCCCATCCGGAGGGCAGCTTGAGCACGATCCGGTCGACGCCGCGGGTCGCGCCGAGGTCGACCTGCACCCACTGGGGGAAGGAGCCGGCCGGGCCCTCCCAGTAGGAGGCCTGGGTGCCGTCGGTGGTGTTCCCGGCCGGGTACTCGCCGTGGGAGCCGCCCGCGGTCGCGGGGCGGCCGAGCGCGAGGTTGACATCGGCGGCGGCGACGTCCGAGGCGGTGGGGGCAGCCGCCGCGGGAGCGGACAGCGGCAGCAGCGCGAGGGTCGTGAGCCCGGCCAGGGCGGCGGCGGACAGCGACCGTCGGCCGAGGGGTCTCCAACGCATGGGGTCCTCTATTCCGTGGGGGGCGGGGCGCGCGGCAGGCGGCGGGCGAGGAGGAACCGGGGAGAGCGCGAGGTGCAGCGGGAGCAGGGGAAGGAGTGACCGGGGAGGGCCGCTCCGTCGGGAGAGCCGGCCATGCACGCCAATTGAGTCAGGCAGTCAACTTCTTGCGGAAAGCGCGTCATTAGGTTTCTCGGGCGTCTCGGATTTGTCAACAGCTTGTAATCCAGGCGCAGTTGGCATCCGTTGGCGCTTGCGTCGCTTGCGGAGCGCTTGCGTACGACAGAACGTGCGCGGTGGCGGCGTCGATCCTGGCAGATCCGCCACGGGACCCGGCCGAGGCGCGGCTTCGGTGCATCGCGTCCGCGAACGCAACGCAATTTATTGAGTGCTCTACGCAAGATCGCTGGCTTCGGGCATGCGAAAGGCCGGTGCCCGGCACGTGGTCGTGCCGGGCACCGGCCCGTCAGGACGTCACTTCAGGCCGAAGGCCCGGGTGACGGTCTGGGTGACGCCGCCGCCGTTGCGCTGCTCCGCGGTGACGCGGATCGACACGTAGCCGGCGCGGCCCGGCGCGTCGAGAGCCGCGCGCCAGGTTCCCTTCTTCTCCTTCAGTCCCTGCCGCAGCCAGGTGACCCCGTCGTCGTAGGAGACGTCGAGCCGGACGGAGGAGACCGCGTCCGCGGCGGCCGAGCCGCCGAGGACCACCGGGGTGACGGCGAGTTCCGACCCGCGCTCCGCCCTGCCCTCGGCGTCCAGCTCCGTGCCGTAGTCCAACTGCACCAGCGGGACGGCCTGGACGCCCTCCGGGGCGCCCGAGGTGAAGCGCCACTCGGTGCGGGTGGCGGTCGAGTACGGGCTGAGCCCGGGGTCGCCCTTGGTGTCGACGACCAGCCGGTAGGGGAGCGGCTCCGGCGCCAGGTCACCGACGCCGAACCAGGGGTAGCCCTCCATCCGGGACAGCTCCCGGTCGCCCTGGTAGAACGAGATCGCCTGGTACATGCCCGATCCTCCGCTGTGCGCCGAACCCGCGTCGCCGAAGCCCTGGATGTAGGCGCTCATCGCGTTCTCGCCGCGGTAGGGGAGATCGGAGGTGATCATGCGGGGCCGGGTGATCGGCCCGTACCAGCGGTCCTCGTGCACGCTGCCCGGCCGGTAGGTCACCAGGTCGGTGGACGAACTGCCCCAGCCGTCCAGTGCGGCGTTCTGCTGCCACTGGACGCCCGCGGTGACCCACTCGGTGCGGCGCCCGGGGGCGGCCGTCTCGGCGGGGAGCGCGTTGGGCGAGAACCCCTTGTACGGCGGGTAGTCGTAGGAGGGGAAGTCCAGCCGCGACTCGACGACCCGCCGCCCCGGGGGCGGGGTGAAGTCGACGTCGACGCGGGCGAGACTCCGGGCGTCCGTCCTGGCCGACGGGTCCGCGGGCACCTTGCCGAGGTGCTGGTCGACCAGGTCGTACAGGTACGCCGGCGCGGGATGCGCCTCGACGGCGAGCCGTACGGCCTTCCCGCCCGCTCCGGCGATCTCCCGGATCAGCTCCTCGCCCTCGTCCAGGGTCAGGGACGCGACCGGGACCTGTCCGGTCGTCACCTGGTCCGGTTCCCCGTACCAGTCGCTCTTGCGGCCCTCGCGGTCGTTGACGACCACGAGCAGCGCCGCACCGGCCGCGTGTGCCGCGGCCGCCTGGTCGGCGGGGGCCACGGCGTCGCTGCCGCGGACCACCACGGCCCGGCCGCGTGCGGACACCCCGGCGTACTCGGCCTGTGAGCCGGTGCCGGCGAAGACGGCGTCCAGGTGCGCGGTGCCGTCCCGCATCGGCCGGGAGCCGGGCTGCACGAGGGCGTCGTCGAGGTGCCGGCCCCGGTAGGTGATCGCCAGCGGCGTCTGCTCGGCGCGGATGCGGGTGGTGAAGGCGAAACTGCCCTTGCGCACCGTGTCCTTGGTCGGCAGCGCCCACAGGCTGTCGTAGACGGCCGAGGGCCAGATCCGCTCGCGCAGCGCGTTGGCGTCGCCGGGCGTGGGGGTGGCGGAGGTGAAGGAGCGGTACAGGTCGATCCTGCTGCTCACGACGCCGGTCGGCCGGGGCGTCGCCACCTTCACCTGGCGGGCGCGGGAGGCGTCCAGTTCCACGACGCGGTCGCCGGTGAGCTCGACCTCGGGGGCCGTCAGCACCGCGAGGCCGAGGGAGTGGGGTCCGCCCAGGCCCCGTACGTCCGCCAGCGACGCGACCATGTAGGTGCCCGGCGCCCAGCGGCTGGTGAGCGATCCGTCGGGGACCCACAGGTAGGTGGACGTGCCGTCCGCGTTCCTGACCTCGACCTCGCCGCTCACGGGACGGCCGTCACGGTCCTTCAGCCGGACCGTCAGGTCGTGCTTCTCGGACTCGACGGAGATCCCCGCCGCCGTGTGCAGCTCACCGCCCGCGTGGCGTGCCGTGACGAGGGCGGCGTACTGGCCCGCCGCCAGGCCCTGGGCGTTCGCCACGACCTCGGCCGTGGCCGTGCCGTTCGCCGGCACCGTGATCCGGTCGCCGGAGAGCGCGAACACCCCCACCGGGGAGTCGCCGCGGTCGACGGAGAGCCGCAACGTGACCGGGCGGGCGGTGGTGTTGGTGTAGGTGATCTTCCGCTTGACCGGCGGCCGCTGCGCACCGGGCGCCCACCGGACGAGCCCCGCGTCGACCGATCCGGTCGCCACGACCGCGTCCTCGGTGTACGCGGCGGCCACGTCCAGCCGGCCGGTACCGGCCTGGTAAGGGCTGTAGCCGGGGGTCGGGACGCTGGTGCCCATCAGGGCGTCCTTGATCCGCTGCCCCGTCCAGAGCGGGTGCTTCTGCGCCAGGAGCACGGCCGCCCCGGCGACGTGGGGCGTGGCCATGGACGTGCCGCTGTCGATCCGGTAGTAGCCCTCGCCCCACTCCATGTACTGCGAGCGCGCCGCCAGCACGTCCACGCCGGGGGCGGTCATGTCGGGCTTGAGGGCGTCGCCGTTCATGCGCGGGCCGGCGCTGGAGAACTCGGCGAGGTGGTCGGACGCGTCGACCGCGCCCACGGTGAGCGCGGCGTCGGCCGTCCCCGGCGCGGCGAGGCTGTAGGCCCCGGGCCCGTCGTTGCCCGCGGCGACGACGAAGAGCGCACCGGTCTCGGCGCTCAGCCGGTTCACGGCCTGGCTCATCGGATCGTCCTGGGTGTGCCAGCCGCTGACGCCCAGGCTCATGCTGACGACCTTGGCGTGCTCGGTCCGCACCGCCCACTCCATGCCGGCGATGATCCCGGACACGGTCCCCGATCCGTTGTCGCCGAGGACCTTGCCGACGACCAGGTCGGCGCCGGGGGCGACCCCCCGCTCCTTGCCGTCCGAGGCGGCGCCGGTGCCGGCCACGGTGGACGCCGTGTGGGTGCCGTGCCCGTTCCGGTCGACGACGCCGTCACCCCCGACGAAGCTGCGGGTCGCCACGACGCGGTCCGCCAGGTCCGGATGGCCGGCGTCCACCCCGCTGTCCAGGACGGCGACCCGCACCCCCGCCCCGGTGCCGCCCGCGGCCCAGGCGGCGGGCGCGCCGACCTGCGCCGTGGTGTCGGCCAGCGTCGCCTTCGCCCGGCCGTCGAGCCACACCTGGTCGACGCCGGCCGAGAAGCGCGGCTCCGCCGCGGCGCCCTCGGGCAGGGGGGCCAGCCGCGCCGACGACTGCCCGCCGTCCCGTCCGGAGCCGGTGAGCGCCGCCCAGAGGCCGGCGGCCTTCGACCGCTCGGCGCGCACCGCCTCGCCGCCGACGGAGGGAAGGCTGAGCGTGGTCCGCGCCCCGGGCAGTTCGGCGCGGGCCTTGAGGGCGGCGGAGCCCTCGGCATGTGTGACGATGAGGGGCAGCGCGCTCAGGTGCCCGTCGTCGTAGCCCTGGGCAACCAGCTGTGTGACGTTGAACAGCTGCTTGTCGAGGCGTCCGGCGGCGATGTACGCCAACGCCTCGTCCGGGTACACATAGGTGTCCCCGCCCTCCGTGGCGACCCGCACGGAGCCGGTGGCCCCCGGTGCGCGCTCGACCTGCACCGCCGGGGCGTTGCCCTGGGGTCCCTCAGCCACCGTCACCTTGTCGCCGGTGATCAACGTGACCGTAGCGGGCGGGCGTCGGTCGGTGGCCGCCGCGGATGCCACGGTGTCCGTCGCGGAGGGGGAGGCGCTGTGCGCGGCTCCAGGGCTCACGAGTGCGGCGACGAGAGCCGTGGCTGCCGCCGCTGCGTATCTTCGGGGGAAACGGGGTCTCACATTGCCCTCCAGAGTGGATGATCGGAGGAATCTGATCACCAACGAAGAGGCCGTGTAAAGCACTTGAACTCCGCACTAACGGACTGTAGCCTTCTGTGTTTTCCGTACGGATGGCGCCGATTGCCGATGTGTATTCTGGCGTGAGTTCAGGAACCCCGCTCACCTGCTGGTATGCGCAAGGGATATCGCCCCGGCCGACGTGTGGAAGAGCGCCCGGGCAGTTCACTTGCCGGAAACAAGGGAATGCGGCGTGCGGTGGGGCGCGGGTCCCGCCCTCCGCGAAAGTTTCGACGGGACCGCTGCGCGTGGAAATCAATGATCACGCCGATGTGGCGTGAATTCGGGAGCGCCCGAAGATGTCGCCATTTGTGGGGCCAAAGACCCGGGCGGACCCGGCCGTACACGCCAACTGCTCGTGTCCGCATGCCGGTTGGTGTGCGAGACTGCCGGGACCGAGAGCACGACCGGCCCTCCTCGCGCGACGGAGTCCGTCATGACGACCGGCACCCCCCATCCTCCGCGGATCGACACCGGCCGGGCCCACCCGGCACGCGTCTACGACTGGCTGCTGGGCGGCAGCGACAACTACCCCGCCGACGAGGCCGTGGGCGGGAAGCTGCCGACCGAGGCGCGTGACGCGGCGCGGCAGAACCGGCAGTTCATGCAACGAGCCGCCGAGTGGCTCGCCGCGCAGGGCGTCGACCAGTTCCTCGACATCGGCTCGGGCATCCCCACCGAACCCAACCTGCACCAGATCGTCCAGCGCGTGACGCCGGCGGCCAAGGTCGTCTACACCGACAACGACCCCCTGGTGCTGCACCACGCGCAGGCGCTGCTGGCCGGCCGTCCCGAAGGCGTCACGGACTTCCTCCACGCCGACGTCCGCCGGCCGGAGGAGATCGTGGAGCACGCCCGCCGCGTCCTGGACCTCACACGACCCGTCGCGCTGTCGCTCGTCGCGCTGCTGCACTTCGTCCCCGGCGAACAGGACGCCCACGCCATCGTGCGCACCCTGCTGTCCGCCCTGGCCCCGGGCAGCCACCTCGTCCTGTCGCACGCCGCGTCCGACCTCCAGCCGGAGCTCGCGGCGCAGGTCACCGCCGAGTACGCCAAGGGCGGCATCCGCCTCGCCTTCCGCACCCGCCCGGAGGTCGCCCGCTTCTTCGACGGGCTGGACATCGTCGCCCCCGGCCTGGTGACGGCCCCGGAGTGGTTCAGGCCGCCGCAGGCGCCGGCCCCCGAGGGCAGCGGGATCCACGCCGGAGTCGCCCGCGTCCCCTGACGCCCGCAGAGGCCCGGACCGGCGAGGACCGGCCGCGGGCCGGGGTGGAACCGGTGATTGCCCGGGAGGTGTGTCGCGCTCCCGTCGACGTGAGCCCGTGCCCGTGCCCGCACGCGCACCGCGGCCAGGCGGGTGATCGCACTCGCTCCTGCAGCCGGTCGCCTTGCCTGCGCAAGGGGCCCGGTCCAGCCTCGGAGCGTCCCGCTGTCCACGACACGCAGCGTCAGGAGTCTCCCGGTGCCCGTATGCGAAGTCTGCGGTAACGATTACGAGATGGCCTTCGAGGTCCGCGCGGCAGGCGCCCTCCACATCTTCGACAGCCTGGAGTGCGCGGCGCAGAAGATCGCCCCGATCTGTGAGAACTGCCAGTGCCGGATCCTGGGGCACGGCCTCCAGTCCGACGGCCGGTTCTTCTGCTGCGCCCACTGTGCACGTCAGCAGGGCCACGCCGAACTCGTCGACCACACCTGATCCCCCCCGGGGCCGCCGCCTCAGCTCCGTGCGGAGCGGGCCCCGCGGGCGTACGACGGACGGCGAACGCCGACGGAGGATGTGGTCATGAGCGACGAACACGACATCACCTTGCGGGTCAAGGACGACACCGGAGAGACGATCTTCGAGATCCGTGAGCACACGTCCCTCAAGCAGTTGATGGACACCTACTGCGCCAAGACGGGGCGTTCCCGCAAGGGGCTCGGTTTCCTCGTCAGAGGCGCACCCTGCAGCGCCACGGAAACGCCCGCCACTCTGGGCCTCGTGGACGGCGACGTCATCGACGTCGTGCCCGCATGACCCGAAGGAGACGGCTCGGCCGGGGCCCGCGCCGGCTCGCCTCGGGGTCCGTCGTCGCCGGTCCGCGGGCTGGGGCCGTGCACCCCGTCCGCCCACGGGCGGGGCAGGGCCATCCGGGGGAGACTGGACGGGAGGGAGCGCCGCACGCCCTCCTGCCGCCGGCGGCGCCGTGCCGCAGGCCCGGCACCCGGTCCCGGGATCCCGGAGAGGGGCGACGATGGGGGAGTGGACCTGGTCGTACGAGGGCTACGACCCCGCCCGGGAACGCCTGCGCGAGGCACTGTGCACCCTGGGCAACGGCTACTTCGCCACCCGCGGCGCCGCCCCGGAGACGGTCGCCGGTCCCCACCACTACCCCGGCACCTACGTCGCGGGCTGCTACAACCGTCTCCACTCGGCCGTCGCCGGGCGGAAGGTCGAGAACGAGGACCTGGTCAACCTGCCCAACTGGCTGCCGCTGCGGTTCAGGATCAGGGAAGGCGGGATGTGGTTCACCCCCGACGACGGCACACTGCTCGAGCACCGGCAGCGCCTCGACCTCCAACACGCCACCCTGACCCGGACGTTCCGGCTGCGTGACTCGCGCGGGCGGACCCTCGCCGTCGAACAGACCAGGCTGGTGCACATGCAGGACCCGCACCTCGCCGCCCTGCGCACCGTCTTCCACGCCGAGGGCGGCTGGTCCGGGGAACTGGAGGTGGAGTCCGCACTGGACGGCGACGTCCACAACGCGGGCGTCTCCCGCTACCAGGACCTGAACGGACGTCACCTCACCGGAACGCAGACCGGGACCTCGCCACCCGACACGGTCTGGCTGCGGTGTCGTACGACGGTCTCCGACCTGGCCGTCGCGCTCGCCGCCCGCACCCGCGCCACCCCCCATCCGGCGGCCGCCCGGTCACTGGAGGCCGGGGAGCACACCGCCGTGCACCGGCTGACCGTCCCCGTGGAGCCGCACCGGCCGGCCGTCGTCGAGAAGACCGTCGCCCTGCACACGTCCCGCGACCGGGCCATCAGCGACCCGCTGCACGCCGCGCTCGACCGTGCCGAACGGGCCCCGGACTTCTCCGGCCTCCTCGACTCGCACGCCGCCGCCTGGGAGCGGCTGTGGCGCCGCGCAGGCCTGGACGTCCCCGGCGCGGCCGGACGGATCCTGCGGCTGCACGCCTTCCACGTCCTGCAGACCCTCTCCCCGCACACCGCCGAGCTGGACGTCGGCGTGCCCGCCAGGGGCCTGCACGGAGAGGCCTACCGCGGACACGTCTTCTGGGACGAGCTGTTCGTGCTGCCCTACCTGGACCTGCACTTCCCCGAGGTGTCCCGGTCGCTGCTGGAGTACCGCCACCGCCGCCTGGAGGAGGCGTGCCGGGCGGCCGAACAGGTGGGCTGCACCGGCGCCATGTACCCGTGGCAGAGCGGCAGCGACGGGCGGGAGGAGACCCAGACCCTCCACCTCAACCCGCGCTCCGGACGCTGGCTGCCCGACCACACCAGGCTCCAGCACCACGTCGGCTCCGCCGTCGCCTACAACGTCTGGCGGTACGGCCAGGCCACCGGCGACACGGAGTTCCTCTACACCAAGGGCGCCGAGATGCTGCTGCAGATCGCCCGTTTCTGGGCCTGCCTCGCCACCTGGGACCCGGACTGCGAGGACGGCGGCCGCTACCGCATCCGCGGTGTCGTGGGACCGGACGAGTACCACGACGCCTACCCGGGCTCCCCGACACCCGGTGTCGACGACAACACCTACACCAACGTCACCGCCGCCTGGGTGCTGGACCGCACCCTGGAACTGTGGCGCGCCCTCCCGGCGCCGCGCCGCGACGAACTCCGCGAGCGCACGGGCCTCGGGCCGGAGGAGACGGACCGCTGGGAGGACGTCTCGCGCAAGCTGTACGTCCCCCGGCACGCCGGTGTGATCAGCCAGTTCGCCGGCTACGGCGAGCTGGAGGAGCTGGACTGGGAGGGCTGCCGCGCCCGGCACGGCGACATCCGCCGGCTGGACCGGATCCTGGAGGCGGAGGGGGACTCCGTCAACCGCTACCAGGCATCCAAGCAGGCCGACGTGCTCATGCTGGGCTACCTCTTCCCGCCCACAGAACTGCAGCGCGTCTTCGAGCGCCTGGGGTACCCGCTGGACGACGCCACATGGCGGTCGACGGTCGACTACTACCTGCGGCGCACCAGCCACGGGTCCACCCTCAGCGGACTGGTGCACGCCTGGGTGCTGGTCCGGGCCGACCGGTCCGACGCCTGGTCCTGCGCCCAGGAGGCACTGCTGGGCGACGTCACCGACGTCCAGGGCGGCACCACCGAGGAAGGCGTCCACCTGGGGGCCATGGCCGGCACGCTCGACCTCGTGCAGCGCGGCCTGACCGGCCTGGAGGCCCGCGACGACGCCCTGTGGCTCGATCCGGTGCCGATGCCGCAGCTGTCGACGTTCGCCTTCACGGTGCGCTACCGGGGCCACTGGGGCGTCCGCGTCCACGTCGACGGGGAACACGTCAGCATCGCCGTCCCCGTCTCCGCGGCGGGACCCGTCCGGGTCCGCCTCGGCGGCCGGACCTGGTCCGTCCCCCCGGGCCGCTTCCGGGTGCTCGACCTGCCGGCCCGGTGACACGGCCGCGCGGCAGCGGGCCGTCCACCGCGTGGCGTGACCGATCGACTACTGTGCGTCGCATGATGTGGCGAGCGGGTCAGCGCGTCTCCCCGCGCGGGGTGCTCCTGCTCCTGGCCACGCTCGTGTTCACCGGCATCCATCTGGTGGCCTGCGCGCACGGCCCGGAGCGCGCCGGCAACGACACCCTCGCCGCCGCCTCCGCATCCCCGGCCGCCTGCCGGCCCGCGGACGACGCCGCGCCGCCCGGGCAGGACGCGGCCCGCGGCGGCAGGCCGCGGGACGACCACCACGCGCTGTGCGGGGTCGCCCTCGACCGGCTCCCCGACCCCCGCCCCCGGCCCGTCGGCGCTCCCACGGGTCCCGGCCCCGAGGGCGTACCGCCGGCCGCGGAATCCGCGCCCCACCCGTCCCGCGCCGCACCCGAAAGCGCCGGCCGTCCCTGCGCCTCGCAACGGTCCGGCCCCGGAGCACTGAGCCTGCTCTGCGTATCGCGGACCTGACAGGGCACCGGCCCGCCCTCCCCGCACCGTGCGAAGGGCCCGGCCGCCCGCGCCCCTCGATCCGTACGAGCAGCGGCCGCGCCACGGCGACGGCCGCAGGAGAGACACGTATGAGCACCCTCCCCCGCCCCGGCACGCCCACCTCCCCGGCCGAACTCCCGGCCGGCACGGCGCCCCCGCGCCGCACCCCGGCCGGACTGGTCGGCAACACACCCGTCCTGTGGGTCGGATCGCCCTTCGTCCCCGACGGCCGCGGCTTCTGGGCCAAGCTCGAGGGCTTCAACCCCGGCGGCATCAAGGACCGCTCCGCGCTGTACATGATCGAGGCCGCCCGCGCCCGCGGCGAACTCCTGCCCGGCGCGCGGATCGTGGAGTCGACCAGCGGCACGCTCGGCCTCGGGCTGGCCCTCGCGGGCGCCGTGCACGGGCACGCGGTCACGGTGGTCACCGACCCCGGCATGGAACCGCCCCTGGTCGCCCTGCTCACCGCTTACGGCGCGACCGTCGAGGCCGTCACCGCACCGCACCCCGTCGGCGGCTGGCAGCAGGCCCGCCGCGACCGGGTGCGCGAACTCCTGGCCGAGGACCCGGCCGCATGGTGCCCTGACCAGTACCACAACCCGGACAACGTCGCCGCCTACGCCGTCCTCGCCCACGAACTCGTCGCCCAGCTCGGCCGCATCGACGTCCTCGTCGCGAGCGTGGGCACCGGCGGGCACTCGGCCGGGGTCAGCGGCCCGCTGCGCGCGTTCTTCCCGCACCTGCGGCTGGTCGGCGTCGACACGACCGGGTCGACGATCTTCGGCCAGCCGCCGGCCGCCCGGCTCATGCGCGGCCTGGGCAGCAGCATCCACCCCCGCAACGTCGACTACCCGGCGTTCGACGAGGTGCACTGGGTGGCCGCCGCGGAGGCGGTGTGGGCCTGCCGCCGCCTCGCGCGCGACCACTACGCCACCGGCGGCTGGAGCGTGGGCGCGGTCGCCCTGGTCTCCCGCTGGCTGGCCCGTACGCTGCCGGCCGAGACCCGGGTCGTGACCGTCTTCCCCGACGGCCCGCAACGTTACCTCGGCACCGTCTTCGACGACCCGTACTGCCGGTCCCACGGCCTGCTGGATCACGAACCGTCGGAGGAGCCCGAGGAGATCGCCCACCCGGGCGAGACCGTGGTCGACCGCTGGACCCGCTGCACCACCGTCCGGGACCCGCTCGCCGGAGCGCCGGACCTCCGTCCCGACGGCACGTCCTTCGAGGCCGCCCGGTGAAGGGCCTGTGGCGGCAGGTCCGCTCCTTCGACACCCCGGCCCGGCTGCTGATGGCCAACCAGTTCGCCATCAACCTGGGCTTCTTCATGCTCATGCCCTATCTCGCCGACCACCTCGCCGGCGGCCTCGGCCTGGCCGCCTGGGCCGTCGGCCTCGTCCTGGGCGTACGGAACTTCTCCCAGCAGGGCATGTTCGTGCTCGGCGGCACCATCGCCGACCGCTTCGGCTACAAGGCGCCCATCGTCATCGGCTGCACCCTGCGCACCGTGGGCTTCGCGCTCCTGGGCCTGGTCGACTCCCTGCCCGCGCTGGTCGCCGCCTCGGCCGCCGCGGGGTTCGCGGGCGCGCTGTTCAACCCCGCGGTCCGCGCCTACCTGGCCGTGGAGGCGGGCGAGCGGCGCGTCGAGGGCTTCGCCCTGTTCAACGTCTTCTACCAGGCGGGCGTCCTGATCGGTCCGCTCGTCGGCCTGGCCCTGCTCGCCTGGGACTTCCGGGCGGTGTGCCTGACGGCCGCGGCCGTCTTCGCGGTGCTCACCGTCCTGCAGTGCCGGGCCCTGCCCGACCGGCGGCCGGCCGACGACCCCGGCAACGGCAGCAGCAGCGCCTCCGGCACCGGCCCCGGCGCGGTGGCCGGCGTCCTCGGCTCCTGGCGGCAGGTGCTGGGCAACCGGCCGTTCATGCTGTTCTCGCTGGCCATGATCGGCTCCTACGTGCTGTCCTTCCAGGTCTACCTGGCGCTGCCCCTGCAGGCCCACCGGCTGCTGGGCAGCGGCGGACAGGCCGTGACCAGCGGCCTGTTCATCGTCTCGGCCGTCGTGGCGGTGCTCGGACAGCTGCGCATCACCGGCTGGGTCCGGGCCCGCTGGAGCGGGCCGCAGGCGATCGTCGGCGGGATCCTGCTCATGGGCCTGGCCTTCGCCCCCCTCGCCGCGAGCCCCGACCCGTCCGGGGGGACGCCGAACGCCGTCGTCGCGGTCGCCCTGCTCGTGATCGCCGTCGCGGTGCTCGCGGTGGGCAGCGCGGTGGTCTACCCCTTCGAGATGGACACCATCGTCACGCTCTCCGGAGAACGCCTCGTCGCCACGCACTACGGCTGGTACAACACCGTCTCCGGCCTGGGCATCACCGTGGGCAACCTCGCCACCGGCGCCCTCTGGGACGTCGCGGACAGCGGCCACAGGCCCTGGCTGCCCTGGCTCGCGCTGACGGCGACCGGCCTGCTGTGCGCCGGCTGCGTCCATCTGCTGTCCCGCGCCGGGGGCCTCGCCGCCGTCGCACGCGAACCGGCCCTCGCCTGACCCCCGGCCCGGGCACCCGCCCGGCCGCACCCGCCCGACCGCGCCCGCCCGACCGCGCCCGCCCGACCGCGCCCGCCCGACCGCGCCCGCCGGCTGCGGACTGGCGGGGCGGCGGCGGGTCTGCTGCGCTGAAGGGAGACGTGACGCGGGAGGTGGGCGGAGTGCAGGGTGGTCAGGACCAGGCCGGCGCGGCGGGAGCGGGCTCCTTCGACGGCGAGGACGTGGCCGGCCGCATCGCCGTGCGGCGGGAGCGGCTGGGCATGTCCCGCGAGGAGCTCGCCGTCCGGGCCGGGATGTCGACGGCCTACCTGCGGCAGGTCGAGGACCTGGGCCCCGGGTTCGACGCCGCGGCTCTGCGGCGGGTCGCCCACGTACTGGGAACGACGTACGAGGAGCTGGCCGCGGGCCCCCGCGAGGCGCCGCCGGGACGCGGCGGCCCCGCGACCCGGCCGGTGCTGCAGCGCCTGAGCGAGGGCGAGTGCTGGGAACGGCTGGGCACGCACGGCATCGGCCGCGTGGCCCACACGGCGGGCCGGGGCGACGAGGCTCCCGTCCTGCTGCCCGTCAACTTCCTCGTGGACGGGAACACGGTCGTCTACCGGACGGATCCGGCCGGCGCGGCGGCGGTCGGTCCCGGCACCAAGCTCGCCTTCGAGGCCGACTTCGTCGACGAGCAGCACCGTGTCGGCTGGAGCGTCCTGGTGACGGGCACCGCCGAGTCGATCGGCGACAGCGCCGTCTCGGGCGCCCTCGGCCGACGGCCCGGCGGCGAACCCTGGGCCGGGGGGACGCGCGACCTGTGGATCCGCGTCGTGCCGGGCGAGGTGAGCGGCCGGGCCATCCGGTCGCTGCCCCCGGCCGGGGAGCAGGGGCCGGGGCACCCGGGGTAGTGGCACACGGCGCGAGGGCGCCGGAATCCGCCCGGTGACCGGCGGCGCGTGGCGGGCCTGCCGGCGGGAAGGCGGCAGGTGCGTGAGGATGTCGAGGTTCCGATGCCGATGCCGTATGCCGAGACGGGAGAACGACGTGCCTTTGGTGGGCGAGTACCAGCCGAGCCCCGAGCAGTGGGTCCGTGACCAGGTCGAGCTGTACGAGGGTTCCGGGGGGACCGACGGGACCACGCTGCGCGGCAGGCCCGTGATCGTCCTGACGACGCTGGGCGCCAGGTCCGGCAGGATCCGCAAGACGCCGCTGATGCGCGTGGAGCACGACGGCCGCTACGCGGTGGTCGCGTCCAAGGGCGGCGCCCCCAGGCACCCGGTCTGGTACCACAACCTGGTCGCCGACCCCCGGGTGGAACTGCAGGACGGTCCCGTGCGCCAGGACATGACGGCCCGTGAGGTCACGGGGGAGGAGCGGACGCGGTGGTGGGACCGCGCGGTGGAGGCGTGGCCCGACTACGCCGAGTACCAGAAGAACACCGACCGTGAGATCCCGGTCTTCGTGCTGGAGCCGGCGGCCGCGCCCCACTGACCGGCCCACCGCGACGGCCGCCGCCCCAGGGGCGGCGGCCGTCCGTCGTCGCCCGCGATCCGTCCCGCTCGCCACGCCGTGGCCGTGCGCAGCCCGCCGCCCCCGCGGGTGACGCCGCCGAGGCGGCCTTTCGTAAGCTCTCCCGGTGCCGGTACGCCGGTGACCTGCGCGCAGCACCGCCGGGCGAGCCCGCCGGCGTCCCGCCCGGCGCGGGCCCGGAGCTCCGGAGCTTCCGCGGACGTGATGTGGACCACATCCGCGGGAATTCCCGCCCCGGCGTGTAAGAAACGGGCCGCCGCGCTCACTCCATGGTGAGAGTGCGAGATGAGGGGACGGCGCGTGACACATGCCCAACGCTTCCGGGACGTCTACGAGGAGTGCTACCCGCGGGTCCTTGCCTACGCCACCGGCCTGGTCGGTCGGCAGGTAGGGGAGGACATCGCCAGCGAGACGTTCACCGTCGCCTGGCGGCGGGTTCGGGACGTCCCGGACCCGGCCCTGCCGTGGCTGCTGGGTGTGGCCCGCAACCTGGTGCGCGAACTGCGCCGCAGGGACGCGCACCAGTACCTCCTCGCCGCCGAGGAGGCGCGGCGCATCAGCAGCGGCGCCGGCGCCGCCGCCGGTGACGTCGCGGCCGAGGTCGCGGGCCGGCACGACGCGCTGCAGGCCCTCGCGGGTCTGCCGGAGGCCGACCGGGAGCTGCTCACGCTGATCGCGTGGCACGGGCTGAGCGCCAAGGAGGCCGCACAGGTCCTGGACTGCAGCACCGCGACGCTCACCGTCCGGCTGTACCGGGCCCGCCGCCGGCTCGAGAAGGCCCTGGGGGCGACCCCCGCGACGGAACACCCGCCCGCACCTTCCGCGACGGAGCGCCCGCCCCCCGGGACGGAGCCCGCGCCCGCACCTCCCGCAGACGCCCCGTACCCCACCCACCGCGAAGGAGCACCCGCGTGAAGAAGACCCCCGAGCCGTCCGGGCGGCCAGACGTCCTGAAGGTGCTCGCCGACGCACGACCCGAGGAACTGGACCCGTCCCGGCTGGTGGACCCCGTGCGGCAGCGCCAGGACCTGGCACGCATCGTCGCCGGGGCGACGGACGGCCCCGCGGCACGCTTCCTCGCCCCCCGCCGCAGAAGCGTGTTCCGCCCGGTGGGAGCCGTGGCGATCGCGGCCGCGGCGGCGTCCGTCGTGGTCGTGAGCACCCTCGACGGGCAGCAGCCCGCCGGCCGGCCGGCGGCACAGCCGCCGTCCGCCGCCGTGACGAGCGCACCGGAGGACGGCGCGGACCTCCGCGTCGACGGCCACATCCAGCTGCTCAGCGCGGCCCGGCAGGCAGAGGTCTCGGCCGCCGAGGGAACGTACTGGCAGACCACCACCCGCTCGCAGAACGTGGACGTCGGCGGCGAGGAGGGGCACCTCTTCGCCGTGCGCAGCTCCTCCACCGAGGAGTGGTCGGTGGGCGTGCGCCCGGGCACCGGGAGCCTGATGGTCTCCGGTCTGGACGCCGTGACCGCGCCCCTGACCGCGCAGGACGAAGCCCGCTGGCGCGCCGCGGGCTCCCCGGGCACCGTGTCGGCCGAGATCGGCAAGGCGACCGGAACCGGCAAGATCGCCTACACGATGGGCACCCGGCCCCCGATGGTCATGCGGACCAACGTCGACGACAAGATCTACGCCGTCGGCCCCCGCAACGTCACCTACAAGGACCTGCGCGCACTGCCCGCCACCAGCGCGGAGCTGCGCCGCTACCTGGAGCGGCTGTACGCGCAGGACAACGGCGCCGACACCGGCGGCTCCGGCCGCACCTCCTGGATGCTGCGCCAGGCGGGCAACCTCGCCACCATGCCCGTGAAGCCCGGTGTCCGGGCTGCCGCGTACCGGGTGATGGCGGAACTGCCCGGGGTCAAGGTCACCGGGGGAGTCGCCGACCCCCTCGGCCGTGAAGGCGTGGCCGTCGACTTCCCCGTCACCTACCGCGGACCGCTGGGGACCACACGGCAGCGGCTGATCGTCGACCCGGCCACCGGCGCCATGCTCAGCGACGAACTCGTGCTGGTCACGCCGTCCGCCCGGGCCGCGGAGGCCGGACTCGCCGCCGGCACGACGGTGAACTACAACGCGACCACCCGGATGAGCTGGGGCGAGCACCAGATCACCGTGCCGAAGAACGCCCGCAAGTGACCCCGGGGCCGCGCGACGCGGCCCGGACGGCACACGCACGACGGTGACTCGCCCCGCGAGCCCCGCCCCACGGCCCCGGGGATCCGCCGCTGACGCGACGTCGCGGATCCCCGGGCGACGCGGCTGGCGTACCCGGCCGCGGGCCCGGCGCCGCTCTCTGCGGTCACCGGCCTCGACGACCCTGCCCACGGGCTTGTACGACCCTGCCCGCGGGCCGCACCGCCCCCGGCCCCGATCATCCCCGGCGGCCGGGCAACCCGATCCGGCGTCCGCCCGGTTGAACGGGTGTGAGACCACCCCTGCGGCCCCGGGCCGCTCCCATGGCACGGGCCGCCACGCGAAACGTGCCGCACCGCCCACGGTCACCACCCGGTCCTACGGATCCGTGAGCCCCGCCACGGGTCTGCCCCCCGAACTCCCTTCCTCCCGAGAAAGCCCGCGCCCATGCGCCTCCACAGGCCCTACATATCCGCGGCCGCCGCCGTGGTCGTCTCCTCACTGGGGATCGCCGCCTACCAGCACCTGCCCGAGAAGAACCCCGCCCCGGCCCCCGAGACGGCGGCGGTCGTCCAGGACGCCGAGCCGCCGGCGTCCGGGCAGCCTGCCGACGCGCCCGCCGCGCCGCGGACGTCGGCCCCGCCGAAGCCGCAGTACCCCGAGCTGCTGCCGGGGCTCGGCCCCAAGACCCTCGCGCGGATCCCGGCCGCCACCCGGCAGGTCGTCCTGGTCACGGGAGCCGGCAAGAAGTCCGCGAAGTCGAAGGTCGTGTTCTACGAGCGCGTCGACGGCGGCTGGCGTCCCGGAGCGGTGTGGGACGCGCACAACGGCTACAAGGGCTGGACCGACGAGCACTACGGGGGCGATCTGCACAGCCCCATCGGGGTGTTCGGTCTCACCGACGCGGGGGGACTCCTGGCCGACCCCGGCACCAAGCTGACCTACCACCGCTCCAACGGGTTCTCCACCGACGCCAGAGGCATCCTGGGTGAGTCGCTCGCCGGTTCCTTCGACTACGTCATCGCCATCAACTACAACCGGCAGCCCGGTACGTCGCCGATGAACGGCGCCGCGCCGATGGGCGCGAACCGCGGTATAGGCATCTGGCTCCACGTCGACCACGGCGGCCCCACGCACGCCTGCGTCAGCATCGCCAAGGCGCACATGAAGCAGTTGCTGCGGGTGCTGGACCCCGCCGACCACCCCGTCGTCGTCATGGGCGACGCGGCCTCCCTCGCCCGATGACACCTCCGCGGCCAACAGGAGCCAGCGTGCCGTCCCTTCCCCGCCTCACCGTGATCGCCCTCGCCGTCGTCGGGGCCTCGGTGCTCACCGCCTGCGCGGGCCAGGAGCCCGCCACCACTCCCGACGCGCACGGCACGGCGTCCGCCAAGGCCGCCTCGTCCGAACCCCGGGCCGCGGCGGCCGCCTTCCGGCTCAGCACGGGCGCCGACGACGGCGACCGGCACGCCTCCGTCCGCGGCGCGGGCGACGTCGAGGTCTCCGGCGGCACGATCTCGTCCGTCACCCTCACCACCGCTGCCGGCCGGCCGGTGCGCGGGACCGTGGCCGGCGACCACCACCGCTGGTCTCCGGACGCCGCCCTGGCCTACGGCACGTCGTACCGCCTCGTCGTCCACGCCTCGGACGAAGCGGGCGGCAAGCAGACCCACAGCCTGTCCTTCACCACCCTCGCGAAGGACGACCGCCTCGTCGGCACCTTCACCCCCGAGGACGGCTCGACCGTCGGCGTCGGCATGCCCGTCTCGCTGACCTTCGACAAGCCGGTCACCGACAAGGAGGCCGTGGAACGCGGCATACGCGTCACCAGCGACAGCGGCCAGGAGGTCGTCGGCCACTGGTTCGGCGACCAGCGCCTGGACCTGCGCCCCGAGACGTACTGGAAGGCGCACAGCCACGTCACGCTGAGCCTGCGCCTGGACGGCGTGAAGGGCGCCGCGAACGCCTACGGCACCCAGGACAAGACCGTCCGCTTCACCGTCGGCCGCCGCCAGGTCTCCACCGTCGACGCCGGCACGCACAGGATGCGGGTCGAACGCGACGGCGCCACCATCCGCACGATCCCGATCACCTCCGGCGCACCGGGAAGCACTACCTACAACGGGCAGATGGTGATCTCGCAGAAGCTCATCGCCACCCGCATGGACGGCGCCACGGTCGGCTACGCCGGGGAGTACGACATCCCCGACGTCCCGCACGCCATGCGGCTGTCCACCTCCGGCACCTTCATCCACGGCAACTACTGGGCACCGGACTCCGTCTTCGGGCACTCCAACGTGAGCCACGGCTGCGTGGGGCTCAACGACGTCCGCGGCGGCGGCGACCCCGGGCAGAACGCGGCGTGGTTCTACACCAACTCCCTCATCGGCGACGTGGTCGTCGTCAAGCACTCCCACGACCACACGATCGCCCCCGACAACGGGCTCAACGGCTGGAACATGTCGTGGGAACAGTGGAAGGCGGGATCCGCACTGTCGTAGCCGTGCGCCGGGCGGCGGGGGCGGCCCGGCGGGCGCCCCCGCCGATGGCCCGCCGCGTGCGGCACGCGTTATATTGAATGGTCGTTTCAGTATTCGGAGGTGGGCCATGGCCAGGGGGCGACCCCGCCAGTTCGAGGTCGACGACGTGCTGCAGGCGGCGCTGAACGTCTTCTGGGCCAAGGGCTACGAGGGCACGACCATGGCCGACCTCACCGAGGCGACCGGTCTGAAGCCCGGCAGCGTCTACGCCGCGTTCGGCTCGAAGGCGGGACTGTTCAAGCAGGTCGTCGACCGGTACGTCGACACCGTCTTCTCGTACGGCCCGAGCGGCCTCAAGGCCGATACCGCCCGGGAGGTCGTCCGCAACTGGCTCACCGGAGCCGCGCGGAGCGCCACCGGTGCGAACACCCCGGCCGGATGCCTGCTGGTGCAGGGGGCGCTGGCCACCGGCGACGATTCCCGCGAGGTGGCGGAAGACCTCTGCTCGCGCCGCAAGGCCGCGCAGATCATGCTGGCCGAGCGGCTCGACGTGGCCCAGGCCGGCGGGGAGATCCCGTCGGACGTCGACACCCGCGTCGCCGCCAGGTACGTGGTCACCCTCGCGGAGGGCATCACGGTCGAGGCGGCGTCCGGAGCCGACCGCGAAACCCTGATGGGCCTCGTCGACCTCGCCATGCGCCGCCTGCCCTGGGAGGCGTGAGCCGCAGGGCCACTTGCACGTCCACCGCACCCCTCGACCCGGCTCCGGGTCGAGGGGTGCGGTCCGTGCGCGCCCGCACGGCTCTCCGCCCGAGGTTTGACAGGCCCGTCCACGGTGTCTATATATTGAGCAAGCACTCAATAAATGGTTCCGGGCCACCCGCGCGACCAGCCGCGACAGCGGCCGGAAAGCGCACGTGCCCGGCGCGTCGGTGCTCACTCGCCGGCGCCGGCTTCCCACCGGCGAAGCAGCCGGCCCCACCAACCCCTGCAGCTGGCCGCCGCACGGCCAGGGACTGGAACACCCATGACCGACAGAGCACTCACCGGCAAGGTCGCACTCATCACGGGCGGATCCCGCGGGATCGGCGCCGCCACCGCCGTCCGGCTCGCCCGCGAGGGCGCGGACGTCGCCATCAGCTACCAGTCGTCCGCCGCGAAGGCCCAGGACGTGGTGAAGGCGATCGAGGCGCACGGCGTGCGCGCCGCCGCCTTCGCCGCGGATCAGGCCGACCCCCAACAGGCCGCCCGCCTCGTCGACTCGGTGGTCGGCGCCTTGGGGCGTCTCGACATCCTCGTCAACAACGCCGGTGTGTTCGTGACCGGCCAGGTCGACGCCCAGGACGCGGACGTGCCCGCGTTCGACCGCCAGTTCGCCGTCAACGTCCAGGGCGTCGCCGCCACCACGCGCGCCGCGGTACGGGTGATGGGCGAAGGCGGCCGGATCGTCTCGATGAGTTCCACGGCCTCCGGCAGCTCGCCGTTCCCCGGACTCGGCGACTACGGTGCGACGAAGGCCGCCGTGGACGCGTACACCCGCGGCTGGTCCAGGGACCTCGGCCCGCGCGGCATCACCGTCAACGCCGTACAGATCAGCTCCGTCGGCACCGACATGAACCCCGACACCGGCGCGTTCGCCGACGTCCAGCGCTCCATGAACGCCCTGGGCCGATTCGGACGGCCCGAAGAGGTCGCGGGAGCGATCGCCTTCCTCGTCGGCCCCGACGCCACCTTCGTCACGGGTGCGACGCTGCTCGTCGACGGCGGCTTCGCGGCGTGAACCCGGCGCCGGACGACGGCTTACGGCCGGGCGTACGCACGCACCCGGCGGGGGCCGGCCACGACGCAGCGAACCACGGAGCCGGTCCTCGCCGGCCCGGCCCCCCACCACACCGGCCCGCGCTGTTCCGAGCGCCGGGCCGGGACCGACCGGCAGAACGGGAATTCCCATGCGTATCGGCTTCATCGGCGCGGGCGCCATCGCCCAGGCCGCCGCCACCGCCTTCCTCCGCGGCGGCCACGAGGTCGTCTTCAGCAACACCAGGGGCCCGGCGTCCCTTGCGCCGCTCGTCGCGCACTTCGGCCCCCGGTCCTCGGCCGGCACCGTGGCCGAGGCCGCCCGGCACGACGTGGTGGTGCTCTCCGTGCCCTGGCGTTCCGTCCCTGATGCGGTCGCGGGGCTCGGGCCGTGGGACGACCGGATCGTCATCGACACGAACAACCCCTTGCAGGCCCCGGACTTCGTCCCGGCGAACCTGAACGGCAGGACGTCCAGCGAGGTCGTCCAGGACCTCCTCCCGGGCGCCAGGGTGGTGAAGACGCTCAACACCTGGTCACCCGGGCTCCTTGCCGCCGACCCGCACCGCGAGGGCGGCAGGCGCGTCCAGTTCGTCTCCGGCGACGCACCGGAGGCCCGGGCGGTCGTGAGCCGGCTGCTGGAGTCCGCCGGGTTCGCGGTGATCGACCTCGGTGGCGTCTCCACCGGCGGCGCGCTCCAGCAGTTCCCGGGCGGGCCGCTCCCCGCGCTCGACCTCGTACGGTTCTAGCGCCGCACGGCACCACGTACCCCGCAAGGGGCGGGGCTGTCCGGGTCGGACCTTCGCCGGAACCGGCTCGGGGCGTCGGAGGAGGATTCGCGTACGGTGCTGTCGAATCAGCGCCGCCCGTCCGACGTAGAGGCGTACCGAGCGGACACACGACCAAGGAGACCCCTCGTGGCGCAATACGCGATCCTCATCTTCGACGACCCCGCGGCCGGCGACTACACCCCCGAGCAGCAGGCGGCGAGCAAGCGGCACGCCGACGACCTCGTCGACTCCGGTGCCATGATCACGGCGTACGCCCTGCAGTCCGCCGACACCGCCACCTCGCTGCGCGGCGACGTCGTCACCGACGGCCCCTTCATCGACTCCAAGGAAGTCGTCGCCGGCTTCCTTGTGATCGAGGCTCCCGACCTCGACGCCGCCCTGGAACTGGCGCGCCGCAACCCGGCGGTCCGGTGGGGTCGCGGCGGTGTCGAGGTGCGGCCCGTCGCCGGCGGCATCGCGCCCGTCGCCCGATGACGCCTGCGACGACCGCAGGACGAACGGTCGCCGACGCGCACCGGAGCGAGTGGGCCCTCGTGCTCGCCGCGACGGTGCGCGTCGCCCGCGACCTGGACCTGGCCGAGGAATGCGTGCAGGAGGCGTACGCCGCGGCGCTGTCGGTCTGGGAACGCGACGGGATCCCGGGCAATCCCGCGGCCTGGCTCACCACGGCGGCCAAGCGGCGGGCGATGGACGCGATCCGCCGCGAGCGGACGTTCCGCTCGAAGCTGCCCCTGCTGGTCGAACCCGAAGAGGCCGTCGACGAACTCGCCCTGGACGAGCTCGGCCGACCCGATGGGAGCGACACCCCGGACCTGGAGGACGCCGTACCCGACGAACGGCTGCGCCTCATCTTCACCTGCTGCCATCCCGCCCTCGCCCAGGAGGCGCAACTCGCGCTCACGCTCCGGTTGGTGTGCGGTCTGCCGACACCGGACGTCGCCCGGGCACTGCTGGTGTCGGAACGGACGATGGCCGCGCGGATCACCCGGGCGAAGAAGAAGATCTCCGTCGCCCGCATTCCCTACCGGGTGCCACGGCCGGCGGAGTTGCCCGACCGGCTCACGGCCGTGCTCGGCGTGCTCCACCTGCTGTTCACCAGCGGACACACGGCCCCCTCGGGCCCGACGCTCATGCGCACCGACCTGGCCGATCACGCGCTGCACCTGGCCCGCACCCTGCGGAACCTCATGCCCGACGAGCCCGAGGTCCGCGGGCTGCTGGCACTGCTCCTGGTCACCGACGCCCGACGCGCCACCCGGACCGGCGCCGACGGCCGGCTGTTGCGCCTCGCCGAGCAGGACCGCTCGCTGTGGGACCGTACCGCGCTGGCCGAGGCACACGAGCTGATCGTGACCGGGCTGCGCGGTGGCCGCGCGGGACGCTACCTCGTGCAGGCGGCGATCGCCTCGCTGTACGCCGAAGCCCCGGCGTACGAGGAGACGGACTGGCCGCAGATCGTCGCGCTCTACGACAGGCTGCTGTCGCTCTGGCCCTCACCGGTCGTCGCACTGAACCGGACCGTGCCGGTGTCGATGGCCCACGGACCGGCGGTGGCGCTGGCCCAGGTCGAGGCGCTGGAGCAGGAGGGCCGGCTCGCGCGCTACCCGTACATGCCCGCCGTGAAGGCGGACCTGCTGCGGCGCCTGGGCCGTTCGGGCGAAGCGGCGGCCGCGTACCGGCAGGCCCTGGAACTGACCGGCAACGAGGCCGAGCGCATGTTCCTCACCGCGCGCCTCGCCGAACTGGAGAGCGGTCCCGCGTGAGATGACGGGGGACCGGCCGCGGATCCGGGCCCGGCCAGGAACCGCACCGATATGGGCGACGTCCCTCGCACCGTGACTTCTGACGAGCAGCAAGGGCACGAGAGCCACCCCGGGCGCACCGGCGTGACCGTCGACCCGCCCAAGGTCAACGACTACACCAGCTTCGCCGAGGCGTACTCCGGCGAGAACGAGACCAACCTCATCAACGCCCACTACGAGCGCCCCGCGATGCTGGCCCTCGCCGGGGACGTCACCGGGCGGCGGATCCTCGACGCCGGATGCGGCGCCGGGCCCCTGTCCGCGGCGCTGCGCGACCGGGGCGCCGTCGTGAGCGGCTTCGACGTGAGCGAGGGGATGTTGGAGCTGGCACGGCGCCGGCTCGGTGCGGGGGCGGACCTCCGGCTGGCCGACCTCGGGAGCCCGCTCCCGTACGCCGACGACACGTTCGACGACGTCGTCGCGTCCCTGGTGCTGCACTACCTGGAGGACTGGGGGCCCGCCCTGGCCGAGTTGCGGCGCGTGCTCAAGCCCGGCGGCCGGCTGATCGCGTCCGTCGACCATCCCTTCGTCATCGCCACCATGCACCGCGAGGCCGGCCGGGGGGACGAGCACCACTACCTCGACACGACCAACTGGACCGACGAGTGGACCTTCGGGGACCGGACCGCCCTGATGAGCCTCTGGCACCGGCCGCTCCACGCGATGACCGACGCCTTCACCGCGGCGGGCTTCCGCATCGCGGCCATCAGCGAGCCGGACCCCGACCTCGCCGCCCGCGAACTCTTCCCCGAAGCCCTCGCGGCCAAGCCGCGGTTCCTGTGCTTCCTGTTCTTCGTCCTGCAAGCGGAGTAGTCGTTGCGCGGGCGGCGGTGACGGAAACCGGGATGACACCGTGATCCGGTGTGCCTAGGGTCGGGCCGTGACCCTTGACCTCGCGCGTCTCACCCGCCGTCCGATCGCCCCGGCGGACGCCGCCGCCCTGGCCGAACTCCTCAACGCGATCGAGGCGGTCGACACCTTCGGTGAGTACTACTCCGAGGAGGACGCCGCCGACCAGATCAACGCCCCGCTGCTGGACCTCGGCCGTGGCACGGTCGGCGTCTTCGACGGCGACGCCATGGTCGGTTACTCCTCCGCCGCGCACAGGCCGCTCGCGGAAGGGGTGCACCGGGTGATGGTCAGCGGAGGCGTGCACCCGGACCGCCGGCGCCGCGGGCTCGGCGCGGAGCTGCTGTCCGCGGGGATCGCGAGCGCGAAGTCGCTGCACGCGATCCACCACCCCGGCCTGCCACTCGCCGTCGACGTCCAGAACAACGCGCGCAACGACGGCGCGCTCGCCTGCTACCGGGCCGCCGGCATGACGCCCGTGCGCTGGTACGCGCACCTGCGGCATCCGCTCGGCGCCGCCGTCGTCGACGTGTCGACGCCGGAAGGCCTCGTCTTCGAGGGCCATTCCGCCGACAACGACGCCGAGTTCCTCGCCATCAGGAACGAGGCCTTCCTCGACCGCTGGGGCGGGTCCGCGGCGTCGGAGGAGCAGTGGCGCGCGTCGCTCGGCTGGCCGGCCTTCCGTCCCGGCCTCAGCTTCCTGCTGCGCGACGCGGACAGCGGCACCGCTGCCGGCATGCTGCTGACCTTCTCGTGGGACGCGGACACCGAGGCGACCGGCGTCCGCGACGCCCACGTCATGACCCTCGCGACCCGCCGTGCGTACCGCAAGCGGGGCGTCGCGAGTGCACTCATCCACCACGCGCTGCGCTCCGCACAGGCGGACGGTTTCGACCGGGCGAGCATCGAAGTGGACTCCGACAGCCCGACCGGCGGAAACAGTCTGTACGAACGGGCCGGATTCACCGCCGCCCGCACCGAGGTCCGCTACGGCCTCAACGCGTGAACGGTAGGCGGTCAACTCGACGGTAGGAGTGCTCCGTCGCCCTGCGAGGTTGGCAAACGGCGGAGGCGAGCGAGACTGCGGGCGAGTCCGAGTCGGCGCGCCCGGTCAGCGCGCTGCTCGTAGCGGATGCGGCCGCGCTTGCCTTGATGGAGACCTCCAACCCTGCGACGAGCCAGGGCGGCTGGGCATCCGCCCGACCGCCGGTCAGCGCCGCCCCCGGCGCCGCAATGGCATTGACCGCACCTGGACCGCCCTTCGGCTGATCCGTGCTGCCCGTCCGGACGGCGGGTCGATCGACGTCGCTGGCCAACGCTTGTCAGCGGCGGCTTGAGGTCATCGCCTCAACCACACGAACTGCTCGTCTGGTTCGTCCCGCCGCTCCAGCACGCCCGCGGCGACCAGCTGAAGAAGCACCTCATGGAGAGCGTTCCCCAACGGGTTGTCCGTCCAGAACACCCACTTGGCCTGCGTGAACGTCACAGACTCCGCAAAGATCCCCAACGAGCGGCCCACCACGAAGGCAGCACCGTCCCCATCGGTCCATTCAGCCAGGCCCTCGGACAGTTCCACAAGTCGATCTTGCCATCCAGGCGCAGGGCGTGGGGCTGCTCCGTGGCGCCGTTGTTTTCCGGGCCTATGGCCCGAGTTCAACGGCACACGACCTGAACCGACCTCCCCGCGGCGGTTCGTGGGGGTCGAGGCGGAGAACGAAGTGCCCGAAAACCGTTCGGCGTCCCCCTGCCGGGCGGGACGACCGCCCCCGGTCCGCCAGGATTCGTCGACCTGTCAGGAAACTGCCACCAGCCCTTCCCCCGGGCCCTTTCTGATGGCTGCGGCCAGTACTCGTGCGTCATGCACGCAAGACGACAGGACATCAGATGACGAGACAGATCGGTCGGGTCCGCGCGGCAGCCGTGTCCGCGGCGGCGGTGATGACGACGACGATGATGATGCTCGGCGCGGGGGCCGGCCAGGCCGACGCCGTCGGGCGGGTGCGGGTGGCGGACGGCGTGACGGTCGCGCCCGGCATCACCTACCAGTCCTTCTCGGTGACCGCGTCGCACGGCACGGTCACCGGCCACGTGGTCACCGCCGACCTGCGCGACCGGCACGTCTCGGTGGGCCTGCTCTCACCGGGGAAGGTCGCGGCCCGCGCCAAGCTCTCGCAGCTCGTCGCGGCACAGGGCGCGGTGGCCGGCGTCAACGCCGACTTCTTCAACATCGACGAGACGCAGCACCCCGGCGTCCAGGCGACCGGTTCCGCGGTCGGGCCGGCGGTCTCGGACGGCGTGGCCCTGAAGGCGGCCGTGCCGAACGGCCAGCGCTTCGGCCCCGGTCTGCCGACCGGCACGTCGACCCGCGACGTCATCGGCGTGGGCTACGACCACAAGGCGCGGCTGGACGAGCTCACCCTCGACGGCACGGTCCGGGCCCGCAAGGGCAAGCGGTTCGACCTCGAGGGGCTGAACCAGTACGCCGTCGCGGAGGGTGGCATCGGGGCCTTCGACTCCCGGTGGGGCGAAGTGTCGCGGCAGCGCGCCGTGTGCGGCACCGACACCCTGCGCGCGGGCGCGTGCACCACGGACGCCTACGAGGTGACCGTGCGGGACGGCCGAGTGGTCTCGGGCTCCGACACCATCGGCGCCGGCGCCATCGAACCCGGCACGGTGGTCCTGGTCGGCCGTGAGGCCGGGGCCGCGGAGCTGCGTACGCTCCAGGTGGGCGAACGCGTCCGTGTCTCGGAGAAGTTGAGGAGCGCGAGCGGCAAGCGCCTGGAGTTCGCCGTCGGCGGCTACCCCGTCCTGCGTGACGGCGCGCCCCTGCCGGGCCTGGACGCCAAGGCCGTGGCGACCAGGACCGGGGCCGCGATCGGCGACGGCGGCCGGCTGCTGCACCTGCTCGTGCTGGACGGAAGCGCCGAGGCGGGCGCCGGCCTGACGGTCGCCGAACTTGCGGGCGTCTTCCAGGCCGTGGGCGCCGAGGACGGGGTCAACCTGGACGGCGGCGGCTCCTCCACCCTGGTGACCCGCGACGCCGTGTCCGGTGCGCCGGTCGTCCGGAACCACCCCACCGGCGGCGCCGAGCGCCCGGTCCCCGAAGGCATCGGGCTCTTCTCCCGCGCCTGACCCGGCCGCACCCGGGCGGCGGCCCCGCCGCCCGGGTGCGCGGGCCCGGCGGCGGCCCGGGAAAGGCATCCCCAATTCATGCCGCGCCGAATACGGGGAATTCGCCACTGGGTATCGGGATATGCGGCACGGGCGCCAAGCGGATTCGGCTGAAACCCGCCGGGATATGAGGCAACTTATCGAGGTGTGACCTGCGCCACACGGCGCGGAAGTGCTGGGACGGGTAAAGAAACGGTGCGCGGACTGCCTTTTCCCGTCAGGGGTTTGATTCACGCGCACGGTGATGATTAAGGTCATTCACCGAACCTCCGCCCGGTCGATCATCCATTCCGGATGGCTGCGGGGGTTCCGCCGATCCGAGATGCCGTGCGGGTGACGGGAACGCAGTTCCCGGCGCGCGGCAGGCGGCTGGAGGAAGAAGGAGCTCGCGCCAGTGGCGTCCCACCGTCGTCCGAAGCAGGCCGGCCGCACACGTGTCACCGTGCTCACCGCGACCGCCGCCGCAGCCGTCGCCCTGTCCGCGCAGGCGGCCCAGGCCGCTCCCGCCAAGCCGTCCGTCAAGAGCGTCAAGGCCAAGGTGGACGGCCTCTACGACCAGGCCGAGCAGGCGACCGAGAAGTTCAACGGCGCCAAGGAGAAGCAGGAGAGGCTCCAGAAGCAGGTGGAGGACGTCCAGGACGAGGTGGCCCGCCGGCAGGCCGAGCTGAACGACCTCCGGGACGACCTGGGCACCCTGGCCAGCGCCCAGTACCGCAGCGGCGGCATCGACCCGTCGCTCCAGCTCTTCCTCTCCTCCGACCCGGACACCTACCTCGACAAGGCGTCCGCCCTCGACCAGCTGAGCACCAAGCAGGCCGAGGCGCTCCGCCAGATCGCGGAGAAGAAGCGCACCCTCGACCAGCAGAAGGCGGAGGCCGCGAGCAAGCTCAACGAGCTCGACGAGACCCGCACCGAACTGGGCAGGAAGAAGAAGGAAGTCCAGGCGAAGCTGGCCGAGGCGCGGCAGCTCCTCAACTCGCTGACCGCCGCCCAGCGTGCCTCCCTGGCCGCCGCCGACGGTCGCGCCGACCGCTCCAACGAGCGCGTGGACCTCGGCAACGACACGCCCGCCTCCTCGCTGGCCGCCGCCGCCCTCGCCGCGGCGAAGACCAAAATCGGCTCGCCGTACGTCTTCGGCGCGTCCGGTCCGGGCTCCTTCGACTGCTCCGGTCTCACCTCCTGGGCCTACGCCCAGGCCGGAACCTACATACCGCGGCCCTCCCAGGGGCAGGCCAACGCCGGTACGCGGCTGTCGATGAGCCAGCTGATGCCCGGCGACCTCGTGCTCTTCTACGGCGACCTGCACCACGTCGGCCTCTACGCGGGCAACGGCATGGTCCTGCACGCGCCGCGCACCGGCACGTTCGTGCGGTACGAGTCCATCAACAACATGCCGTTCCAGTTCGGCGTCCGCATCTGACCTGCGGACCGGACCGCAACAGGCCCGTCCGAGCCGGGTGCTGACGTCCCGTCAAAGGATCCGCCCGGCCGAGCGGGGCGCGCCGGGTGGTCGTTCCCGCTCGGTGCCGGCCGCCACGCCACGACATCCCCCGCACGCACGCCCCCCGATCCACGGCGCCGTCGGCCCCCGACGCACCGGTGAAGGCCGAGGTGGGGGTCGTCCCCGCGGGCCGGCGCCGTCGGGTTACCCTGTCCCTCGTACCGGACACGGGGTGCCCCACCGGGGCTGAGATCACACCCGTCGAACCTGAACCAGTTCGTACTGGCGGAGGGATGTCTCCATGCCATTGGCGCATGTTCCCGGCGGTCTGCCCGCAGACGGCCGGCACACCGTCTTCGACGGCCGCATGCCGGCCGCCGCGGGCGATCTCCGGATCGAAGCACACGGCATACAGCCGGTTCCCGAGAGCAACCGCTACGGAGGGCCGGGGCGCCTGTTCACCGTGTGGTTCGCCCCCAACCTGACCATGACCGGCGTGTTCACCGGCACCATCGGCATCGCCCTGGGCCTGGACTTCGCCACCGCGCTCGCGGCCGTGGTGCTCGGCACCGTGATCGGCGCCGTGCCCACCGCCTACCTGGGCACCTGGGGGAGCCGGACCGGCGCCGGGCAGCTCCCGCTGGCCCGGCTCGCCTTCGGCCGGGCCGTCGCGGTGCCCGGCGTCCTGCAGTGGCTGTCGTCGGTCGCCTGGGACGCGCTCATCGGGCTCTTCGGCGGTGACGCGCTGGCCCGGCTGTGCGGTCTGCCCTTCTGGGTCGGGGTCCTGGTGATGATGGTCGCGCAGGGTGCCCTCGGGGTCCTGGGCTACGAGGCCATCCACCGGCTGCAGATCGTCATGACCTTCGTGCTCGCCGCGGCCTTCGCGCTGATCGCCTGGAAGCTGCTCGACGGCGTCGACCCCGCCGCCACCGGCTCGGCCCACGGCGCCGACCGGGGCGGCGCGTTCGTCCTGACCAGCACCATCGCGTTGAGCCTGACCCTGTCCTGGGCCCCGTACGCCAGCGACTTCAGCCGCTACCTGCCGCGGAACACCTCCCGCTCGCGCATGTTCTGGTTCACCCTGGCGGGCCTGGTGGTGTCCTTCGTGGCCGTCCAGGCGCTCGGACTGTGGGGCGCGTCCGTCCTGACCGACCAGACCGCCGCAGGCGTGGCCGAGCTGCTGGGCGGCGGGCCGCTCGGGGCGTTCGGACTGCTCGCCGTCGCCCTGGCCGCGCTGTGCAGCAACGCCATGAACGACTACAGCGGATCCCTGGCCCTGCAGACGGTCGGTGTGCGCGTGCCGCGCCCGGCGGCGGCCGCCTTCGCCGCCGTGCTGGGCTTCCCCCTGGTGCTGTGGATGCACGCCGCCGACACCACCGCCCGCTTCCAGAACGTGCTGCTGTTCGTCGGCTACTGGATCCCCGGCTTCGTGGCCATCGTCGTCGTCGACTGGTTCGCCCGGGCCCGGGCACGCGGGGGCGCCGAGATCGACCTCGCCGCCGAGACCGGCCGGCCGCAGCCCGGCTGGCCCGCCGGGGTCGCTTTCGTGGCCGCCTTCGCCGCCGCCGTTCCGTTCATGGACACCACCCTGTACGTCGGCCCGGTGGCGGAGGCCCTGCACGGCGCCGACCTCTCGTACTACGTGGCGTTCCTCGTGGCCCTCGCGGTGTACACCCCGCTGCGTCTGCGCCATCGCCCGCGGCCCTGAGCCGCCGCGCCCGCGCCCCGGTCCGTCCGCGCCCCGGTCCGTGCCCCGGCCGTACGGCACCGGCCGCGGGCGACCGCACACACCGTCCGTCACCCGAGGAGCGAACCCGCATGTCCCCGACCCCCGCCGACCACGCCGCCTTCGCCGCGCAGGCGCTCTCGCGCGTGCGGGACCACTCCCCGCTGGTGCAGTGCCTGACCAACTCGGTGGTGACGGGGTTCACCGCCAACGTCCTGCTGGCGCTGGGCGCGGCACCGGCCATGGTCGACATCCCGGGGGAGGCCGGACCGTTCGCCGGGGTCGCCTCGGGGGTCCTGGTCAACCTCGGCACCCCGCACGCCGAGCAGCGCTCCGCCATGGTCGAGGCCGCGCGGGCCGCCACCGCGGCCGGTACTCCCTGGGTGCTCGACCCCGTGGCGGTCGGCGCGCTCCCGGTGCGCACCGCGCTGGCGCGCGAGCTCCTGGAACTGCGGCCGGCGGTCGTA
The DNA here is from genome assembly GCF_055635295.1 of Streptomyces sp. NPDC111520. Taxonomy (NCBI): domain Bacteria; kingdom Bacillati; phylum Actinomycetota; class Actinomycetes; order Kitasatosporales; family Streptomycetaceae; genus Streptomyces; species Streptomyces sp. NPDC111520. Next base: position 175,635 of record NZ_JBVKBW010000016.1, read on the forward strand.
CGGGGCAACGCCTCCGAGATCATCGCGCTGGCGGGAGCGGGCGGCGGCGGACGCGGGGTGGACTCCTCCGACGGTGTCGAGGCGGCCGGGGAAGCGGCACGGGACCTGGCCGGCGCGACCGGCGGCGTGGTGGCCGTCTCCGGACCCGTGGACCTCGTCACCGACGGGACGCGGGTGGCGCGTGTCGCCAACGGTGACGCGCTGCTCACCCGGGTGACGGGCGGGGGCTGCGCGCTGGGTGCCGTGATGGCCGCCTACGCGGCGGTGGACGACGACCGGTTCGCCTCGACGGTGGCGGCCGTCGCCGCGTACACGGTCGCCGCGGAACTCGCCGCGAATAAGGCCGCGGGGCCCGGCAGTTTCGCCGTGGAGTTCCTGGACGCGCTCGCCGCGTTGCGGGAGTCCGACGTCGCCGGGCGGGCGGCGGTGTCGTGACGGTGACACCGGTCGACCTGTCGGTCTACCTGGTCACGGACGCGGCCCAGTGCCGGGCCCGGGGCCGCGGTGTGGCCGAGACCGTCGCTCGGGCGGTGGCGGGCGGCGTCACCGCGGTGCAGATCCGCGACAAGCACGCCGACGGCGGTGACTTCCTGCGCACGGTCATGGAGGTGGCGGCGGTCCTCCCGCGGCGCGTGGCGCTGATCGTCAACGACCGCGTGGACGTGTTCCTGGCCGCCCGCGCCCGGGGCGTCCATGTGACGGGCGTCCACGTGGGACAGTCGGACCTGCCCCCGGCCGACGTACGCGAACTGATCGGCCCGGACGCCGTTCTGGGCCTGAGCGCCGCGACCCCCGCCGAACTGCTCGCCGCCGCGCGGGACCCGGCGGGCGTCCACCACGTCGGCATCGGCGCGCTGCACGCCACCCGGACCAAGGCGGACGCGCCGCCCTCCCTCGGCCACGACGGCTTCGCCCGCCTCGCCCGGCTCAGCGCGCTGCCGGCCGTGGCCATCGGCGGCGTGGAGCCCGCCGACCTGCCGCGCCTGCGCGAGGCCGGGGCGGCGGGGGCAGCCGTCGTGTCCGGCATCTGCGCGGCCGACGACCCCGGTGCCGCGGCCCGTGAGTACGCCGCCGCGTGGCACCGCACGCAGCCCCGGAGCCGTGCGACCGACCCCGCCTGACGACCCGGCGGAAGCGCGGGTGCCCGGGCGCCGTTCCACGCCGTCGGGAAGCCCTCAGCGTCCGGCCTCCGCCGGGCGCGAGGGGCGTGGCAGCGGCCGGCGCGGCAGGGCGCCCCGATCACGCCGAGGCGCCGGCCGATGGCCGCGGGACCGCGCGTACCTTCGGCTTCGAGAACCCCCCGCTCCGCCGGTCCCCGGCTGACGCGGTAGAGGAGTTCGACCTCGTCGACGACGGACTCCGTATCGACCGCACGCTCGCGCGGCCAGCGCCCCGATCCCGGGGGCCCACCGCGAGGAGGGCGCCACCGCAGCGTCCCGATGTGCGGACGCGTGTCGCCGAGCCGGTCCACATCCGCATGAGCGCACCGGGCCCGGAAGGACCCGGAGGAACGTGGTGCCCGCGGCCACGGGCATGTCCGTGTGACGGTGACTCCCGCTCCGACAGGGCCTGTTGGGCACTGATTCACCTCACTGCCGCCTGCCGGACACATCGGGACATCGGTGCGGGACGCGATCAAGGAACCGGATATATTCGCGCAACCCTTCGCCCGACCCTCCAGCGAGGAGCGCTGTTCCGTGGACTCGCCGCACTTGACGATCCCGCCGTCTCCGTCCCCCGCCCCGCCCTCCGCGCTGGCGCGGCCGCCGCTGAACCGGCTCGCCGTTGCGGCGCTGGTGTCCGGGCTGCTGCTGGGTCTACCGCTGCTCGGCGTCGCCCTGGGTGCGTTGGCGCTGAGCCGGATCGAGAAGCGTGGGGAGCGCGGCAGGGGCATGGCCACGACGGGGCTGGTGCTGTCGTCGCTGAGCACGCTGGTCATCGCCGTCACCCTGGCTCTGGGCACCTACCGGATCCCCGAGGGCCTGGGCGAGGAGGCCGCCGAGGCGGCGCACTACGACGACGACTACTTCTCCCTCCGCAAGGGCGACTGCATCGACACCGCCGACGACCGGCTGGCCTACGAGTTCCTGGAGTTCTCCTTCGTGCCGTGTGCGGGCGAGCACACGGCCGAGGTGTACGGGGTCTTCGAGATCGACGACCGCTACGCCTTCCCCGGCGACGACGCGATCGGCGAGCAGGCCGACAGCCGGTGCTGGGACCTGGGCAACGCCTACGCCATGGACTCCTGGGCGCTGCCGACGGAGCTCTCGATGACCTACTACACGCCCGACCGGGACACCTGGGCGGACGGCGACCGCCAGGTGACGTGCCTCTTCTACAGGGACCCCGCAGGTCCCCTCGAGGGATCGGTCCGCAGGGACGAGACCGTGCTCGACGAGCACCAGGTGGCCTACCTGAAGGCCGCCAACGTCATCAACGACGTCAGATCCAGCCTCGAACCGGATGCCGAGTACGTCAAGGACGACTTCGCGGGCTACCGGGCCTGGGCGCACGAGGTCGCACTCGCCCTCGACGAGCAGGCGCGCATCCTGCGCGGCCACGAATGGCCCGCCGCTGCGGAGCGGCACGTCGCGGCCCTCCAGAGGGAGATCGAGGCCGCCCGGCCGCACTGGGCGAAGGCCGCCGACGCGGGGGACGTGGGAACGTTCTACGACCACTACGAGGCTGCCCTGCACCGGCCCGGCCACGAGCAGGCGATCAAGGTGCGTGAAGCGCTGAACCTGAACACCTCGGACGACATGCCGGAGTCGGTCGTCTGAGCCCGTGGACCGGGGTGCGTTGCGCCGGCCGTGCGACCGGCCTCGCCCCCGGTGGTCAACGGCCGGGGACGGGCCGGGTCACCAGTCGATCCGCGCCGCGAGGAAGGGCTCGGCCTCCGGGGCGTCCTTGCGGGCGCGCAGGACTGCCTCGGCGGGGGCGCCGACCGGCACGCGCAGCGGGGGCGCGGGCCGTTCGATCGTGTCGGCCACCGCCGCGGCCACCTCCTCGGGGGTGATGACCTCACCCCGGAGGGCGGGCAGGGCCTCGTAGAGCGGGGTGTACGGGTCGCCCTCCTTCAGGAACACCTTCGCCCGCGCGCCGCCACCGGTGGAGACGGCGCCAGGCTGCACGACACTCACCTTGACCCCGAAGTGGCCCGCCTCGATGGCGAGGGTCTCGGCCAGCGCCTCCAGCGCCCACTTGCTCGCGCCGTAGGCACCGATCATCGGCAGCACCAGACGCCCCTGGATGCTGGAGACGAAGACGAGCCGGCCCGCGCCCCTCTCGCGCATCGCGGGCAGCACGGCCTGCGCCACCCGCAACGCACCCACCGTGTTGAGCCGGAAGAGCCGCTCGACCTCCGGGAGCGGGATGCTCTCCAGGGGCGCGCGCACGGTCTCCCCCGCGTTGCTGACGAGTACGTCGACGTCTCCGGCGTCGCGCACGGCCCGGTCGACGCTCTCCTGATCGGTGACGTCCAGGCGCAGGCGCCGGTCGACGGGGAGGTCCGCCAGCGCTTCCGGGCGTCGGGCGGTGGCGATCACGCGGTGCCCGCGGGCCGCCAGTTCCACGGCGACGGCCCGGCCGATGCCCTTGGACGCTCCGGTGATGAGTACGGACGACATGCTGCGACTCCTCTTTCGTGTGGTGATGTCTGCCGGGCCCCACCGGGCGGCCCGTGTACGGCGGGCACGGGTCAGGAACGGGCGACGCGCACGAGGAGCTTGCCGGTGTCGGCCCCGAGCCCCGGCACGGGTACGTCCTCCTCGTAGCGCAGGACGCCCTCCCGCAGCGGGCCGACCGGTGAGCGGGCCGCTCCGCGGGAACGTACCGGCGCGTTCATGTCGCGCTGCCGGGCGCCGTCATGTCCCGCTCGCCCGGGGTCACGCGGATGCCGTGTCGCCGACGTGGTTGCCCCTCATGAGCCAGGTCGGGCCTTGGGCGAAACCGCGGGCCGCGGCGAAGAACTCCGCGAAGTACGGTCCGCCGGCGTGGACGTTGAACGCTTCGACGTCCGCGTAGACCTCGTTGAGGTAGAAGACGTCCGGGTCCTCCTCGTCGGCGATGACCTCGAACCGGTGGGAGCCGGGTTCGTTGGCGAGGGAGTCCCGTGCCGCCTTGCCTGCCGCCCGTACGAAGTCGTCGCGGTGCTCGGGTCGGACGGTGAACGAGACGAGGAACTGGTACATGCGGAAACGCTCCCAAGATCGATGCGGGCAGTCGGCCAGTGGGTGGTTCAGTGACCGAACTGCCTCCTGCGCCCACCGTAGCACCGCTCGGTTCGGTGAGTGAACCGCCCTGGTAGGATCGAGGGCATGACCCTCCCCAACACCTATGCCGACGGGAACTGCCCCCTTGCGCGCACGTTGGAGGTCGTCGGAGAACGGTGGACGCTGCTGATCGTCCGCGACGCGTTCTACGGGGTGCGGCGGTTCGGGGACTTCGCCACCCAGCTCGGCATCCCGCGCGCCGTGTTGACCAGCCGGCTCAAGGCGCTGGTGCAGGAAGGCGTGCTCTCGCGCGAGGACGACGCGGCGGGCGGCGTCGAGTACCGGCTGACGGACAAGGGCATCGCCCTGTGGCCGGTCGTGCACTCCCTGATGAACTGGGGGGAGTCCTTCTACTCCCCGAACGGCGTCAAGCGCCTCCTGAGCCACGACCTCGACGGGGGACACCTCGATCAGGACGGGCGCTGCCGGGAATGCGGTGCGGTCGTCCCGGTCCAGGACATCCGCTCCGAACCCGGACCCGGCTACCGTCCGTCAGGACGGGACGCCGATCCCGTCTCCAGCGTGATCAACACCCCGCGACGGCTGCTGGAGCCCATCGTCACCTCGCGCACGCCCGCCCAGGGCCGGGGGCGCGGCTGAGGACCCCGTTCGCGTGCAGTGCGGCGGCGGGAGGGGTCGTCGGCGATCCGTGGGGTAGAGCACCGGATGGCCGCATCGGCCGAGCAACGCCACATGGGGAGGCGACATGGTTCCGGCCGCGCTGCTCGTTCTGGCCGTCGCGTCGGTGGCCTTGGCGGGCGTCTTCGTCGTGGCACGTGAGAGCCGGCGCCGTGCGCTTCGGGAGCGGTCCTACCCTGATCACGTCCGGCGTCGCCTTCAGGCGCGCAGGGAGGGGGGCCCTCCGGTCGACGCAGCCGGCCCGGCCGCGGAGCCGGCACTGTGGCTGCGCCTGGGGGCGTCCGCCGGTGACGAGGACGACCGTACCGGCCGCCTCGTGGACGAGCTCTGTGCGATCGGCCTCTCTCACGGGTTTCTGACCCTGGAGGGGGAGAAGGACCCGCGGACCCGGGAGATCGGTGCCGAGTTGGACGGGACGGGCGGGAAGCAGGAGATGCTCGACGCGCACCACCTGGTGCGGGCCCGACTCGGCCGGGTGCACGCACGCCATCTGGAGGCCGCATGGGACGGGATCGGTTCGTGGCTCGGATAGCCGTCCGCCCGCTTCCAGGGGGCGGCGGATCGCGACGCCGGAGCCGCTCTCGGCAGCCCCGTTCACCGGACCGGTCCCGTGCGCCTTCTCTGCACTTCACTCGAACGGGCAGCGATACCGTCTCCACGACCTGGTCGCTGTGCCGGGTTCTTCGGGAGTCGTTCGGCGGCGAGCCTCATGATCGATGTCGGCGGCTTTTGATGTCACTCAAGTGTTGCGGAGGCGTCCGGCGAGCCGCTGAGTGGCAGTCCTGCAGCGCTGCCAGGTCTCGGCAGCCGACTGTTCCTGGTTCCCGCCTGGGTGGTTCTCGGGTGCGGATACCGACCTTCTCCTGGAACCGGCGTTGTGAAATCGTCAAGCGATGACCGAACCGAGCAGCGACGACGGCCGCACCTTCCGGCGCGAGACAGAGCGGATCGTCAACGAAGTCGCTCAGGGGCTCCGCACGTTGGATGCCGGTGTTGGCTGGTTCTCCGGCCTCGCCCCGACCACTCAACAGGAGGTACTGCAGGAAGTCGCCGGCTATGCGAGGCAGGCGCACATTACGACTGCGGACGGCCGTGCGGGGGTGGCGCGGTCCGGTGTGAAGCCCACGGCCAACCCCGCGGTAATGATCTGCATGGACCCGCCCCGCTGTGGGTTCGCGGGCCTCCCCGCCGCCGAACACGTCAAGGCTTTCCGCGTCCTCGTCTCCGTGTTCGCCGTTGCCGACACTCGCCGCCGCGATACGTACTGCAAAGGCGCTTGCGGACATGCATGGCACAACCTGCCGGCGGCGGCCGAGCAGCCGTAGCATCGGCCTTCTCTCACGACCCCATGCGACTATCCCTGGGGAGCTTGATACGCCCCTCGCTGAGCTGATGATGCAGCGACTCCGTCGCACAGGCCTATCTGACCGGACCAACGTCATCCAGCGCAACGAGCCAACGAAGGTGCAGTCAACACACCTTCGGCGGGTCGGTGACGCGACCTCGGCGTGAGGACACCGGTGCCCCGGGCTGGCACCGGCCGCCGCAGGTGGCCCCTGGCCAGGGCTATTCTCGGACGATGTCGAATCGTTCAGTGGCGGCGGGAGTCGGTCTCGCCCGGGTGATGGCGCACTGCGGCGGAAACCCCGGCCAGGCCGTGGAACTCCTCGTGGGGGCGATAGCCGCGGCCCCGGCGGCTCCGGAACCCTACGAGGCGCTTGCCGAGTTGTGGCGGGACCGGTCCCCGGAGCTGAGGAAGAGCCTCGAAGAGGACGGTTCCCTGAGCGCGGTGCTGGCGCAGGGGTACTTCTTCTTCCTCGAAGGGGACCTGGACGACGCGGTGATGACCCTCGGCTCGGTCACCGGCGCGCGGCCCGACGTGGCATGGGGCGCCGCACCCTGGTTCGGTGACGCGCGCTTCCTCGACGGGGTGAGTGCCCAGGCGCTGGCCGAGGCGTGCCTGCGCGTCCTGGACCACGGCCACGACCTGGACACCGACGGGATGCGCGAGCGGTTCGCGCCCTGGTTCCACGCCCTCGACGTGGTGTCGGCGCGCGCGCCCGTCCCGGAGTCGCTGGCCGCCATGGCCCGGCTGCCCCGAGCCTGCGGCCGGTACGAGCTGGCCTTCGCGCTGTGCGACCGCGCCGACGCCGTCGCCCCGGTCATGTGGACCGCGGTCGCGCGAGCGGCCACCTGGCGCGTCATGGGCGAACCCGACCACGCCGCGGCCGCCTTCGAACGCGCCCTGGTCCTGGACCCCGCCAACTGGTCCCTCTACCTGGACCTGGCGGACGTGCGTGCCGGGCAGGGCGACTTCGCCGCGGCCGTGAGCCTCGTCGAACGGGGCCTGGAGCACGCACCCGACGAGGTCTCCCCGCGCGCCGCCGGCGCGGCCTACCGCACGCGCCTGACCGGCTCGTCCGAGGACCTGAGGGCCCTGATCGCCCTGGCGCCGCGGCTGGCGAACACCGCCTACCGGAACCTGCTGATCGACTGCGCGTGTGCGGGGCCGGAGCTGCCCCGGACACTCGTGTCCGAGGCGCGCGCCATGCGTGAGGCCTGAACGGGCCGTCGTGCGAACCGGCGCCCGACCGCGAGGCGTCGCGGCGGCCCGGCTACTTGGCGGGCTGACGTGCCGGACGCCGCAGGGAGTGGGGCTCGGCGGGCGGCTGCTCGCCGCGGATGTCGGCGAGGAGCGCGGTGATGGCGGCCATGATGTCCTCGGTGGCGCCCTTGAGGACGTCGGGGGTGAGGTCCTTGCCGTGGTGGCGGCTGAGGTCGACCGGCGGCCCGGCCACGACGTGGACCGTCTGGCGGGGCACCAGCCACACCCGGCGGTCGCCCCGGCCCCCGCGCGCGTACGGCGGCGCTATGCGGTGGGCGCCCCACTGGGCGACGGGGATGACGGGCGCGCCGGTCGTCAGCGCGATGCGCGCCGCGCCGGTCTTGGCGGCCATCGGCCACAGCTCCGGGTCACGCGTGACCGTGCCCTCGGGGTAGACCGCGACGCACTCGCCCGCGTTCACCGCGGCGATCGCGTCCCGGAGCGCGTGCGCGGCGTCGGCGGTCCCGCGGTGGACGGGTATCTGGCCGCTCTTGTGCAGCACCGTCCCGACGAAGGGGATCTTGAAGAGGGAGGCCTTGGCGAGGAGGCGGGCCGGCCGGCCGCTGTTGTACTGGTAGTGCCCGTAGGTGAGCGGGTCGAAGTACGAGATGTGGTTGACGGCGGTGACGAAGCCGCCCTCGGCCGGCATGTGCTCGTGCCCGCGCCACCGGTGTCTGACGAGCACGAACAGCACGGGCTTGGCGATGGCCGCAGCCAGCCGGTACCAGAATCCGTAGGGATTGCGCGATCTGCCGGTCACCCCGGGTCCTCCTCTGCTCGGGCGGCGTCGGTGGGCGCCGCTCGTCGTGTCGTTGCCCGGTACGTGGCAGACCGGTCGCGGGTCAGGCGTCCTCGTCGGGCGGTCTCCGTTCAGGATGGCCGACAATGTACTTGACCATGCAAGAGCCTAATTGCTGCATGGGGCAACGATCAACTCGCCCCGGCTCCGGGGAGCACGCCGGCAACGGCCGCATGATCTGCTGCCGGGACGAGGGAGGCGTGAACCGCCGGAACCACTGAGCGCGTGCCCGGCCGTGGGGGCGCCTCGGCGCCCTCCACGACCGCTTGTCCGGCGCCGCGGGGCACGCGTGTGGTGACATGCAGTCATGGCCTTCCTCGGTGTCGACATCGGCACATCCAGCAGCAAGGGCGTCCTGGTCGACGCCTCGGGCACGGTCATCGCGACGGCGGTGCGCGAGCACACCGTCTCCCGCCCGGCGCCGGGACACGTCGAGATGGACCCCGAGGTGTGGTGGGGCGAGTTCTGCGGGATCACCCGCGAGTTGCTGTCCGGCGGTGGACGGGCGGCACGGCTGGTGCACGTGGAGGCCGTGGGCGTCAGCGGCATGGGCCCGTGCGTCGCGCTGGCCGACGCCGCGAACCGGCCGTTGCGCCCGGCCGTGCTCTACGGCGTGGACACCCGGGCCGTCGCGCAGATCGCCCGCCTGGACGCCGAACTCGGCCGCGAGGCCGTGCTCGACCGGTGCGGCAGCGTGCTGTCGACGCAGGCGGTGGGCCCGAAGGTGGCGTGGGTGGCCGAGCACGAGCCGGAGGTGTTCGCGGCCGCGCGGCGGCTGTTCATGCCGTCGTCCTTCCTCGTCCACCGGCTCACCGGCGCCTACGTGCTGGACCACCATTCGGCCAGCCAGTCCGTCCCCTTCTACGACACCCGGGCGCAGGAGTGGTACCGCCCCTGGGTGGACGCGGTGTGGCCGCACGCGGAGCTGCCCGAGCTGCGCTGGCCCGGGGACGAGGCCGGGACGGTCACCGCCGGGGCGGCGGCAGAGACCGGGCTCGCGCCCGGTACGCCCGTCCTGACCGGCACCGTCGACGCCTGGGCCGAGGCCGTCAGCGTGGACGCGACCCGGCCGGGGGACCTGATGCTCATGTACGGCACGACGATGTTCCTCATCGCGACCGTCACCGGGCAGGTGCGCGTGCCGGAGTTGTGGAGCACCGTCGGCGCCTGTCCCGGGACGCGCTCCCTCGCCGGTGGCATGGCCACCTCCGGTGCCGTCACCGAGTGGCTGCGCGGTCTCTTCGGCGCCCCCGACCGCGCGGCGCTGCTCGCGGAGGCCGCGGACAGCGGCCCCGGCGCGCGGGGGCTCGCGATGCTCCCGTACTTCGCGGGCGAGCGCACCCCGATCGCCGACCCCGACGCCCGCGGGGTGATCGCCGGCCTCACCGTCGAGCACACCCGGGGGGATCTGTACCGGGCGGCGCTGGAGGCCACCGCGCACGGCGTACGCCACAACGTCGAGGCCATGCGGCAGGCGGGCGCCGCCGTCGAGCGGGTCGTCGCGGTCGGCGGGGGCACGCGGGGCGGGGTGTGGACCCGGATCGTCTCCGACGTCACCGGGCTGCCCCAGGACATCCCCACCGTCACCGTCGGCGCCGCCTACGGTGCCGCCCGGCTCGCCGCACGGCGGGCGGGCGAGGCTGCGACCGCGCACTGGAACCCGGTACGTGACCGGTGCGTGCCCGACCCGGCCGCGAGCGCCGCGTACGACGGGCTGCACGCCCTGTACCGGGAGCTGTACCCGGCGACGCGTGACGCGGTCCACGCCCTCGCCCGGTTCCAGCGTGAGGCCGCGGGCATCGCGGGTACGGGGTCCGGCCGGACGTCCTCCGGGGCGACCCGCACGGCGGGCGGGTGAAGCGCGGGTCCGTGGGTGCGCCGGGACGGACGCCCGGGGCCTCGCCGTCGGGTCAGGTCAGCTCGTCGGGTGCGGGGACGCCGAGGTGGGCGAGGAGCGCGCCGACCTTGCGGTCCAGCTCGCGGCCCACTTCCGTGATCTCCGGCCGGCCGAGCGCGGCGACCGTGTCGCTGGGCCGGTCGATCGCGAACACCGCCTCGCCGGAGGGGGATTCGTGGATCGTGGTGCGCAGGGGCGCGTACATCAGGGCGCCGGCGTCGTGCCGGTACATGCGCTCGGCGATGGTGTGGTTGCCCATCAGGTACTCGGTGCAGCGGGCCGGGTCGCCGGCCACGCCGAACAGCGGCTGGGCGTCGAACTTCCAGTAGATCATGAAGCCGTGCGGGGCTCCCTCGTCGGCGAGCCGGCGCACGGCACTCCAAGGAGCCCGTTCGGTGACCAGCTCGAAGGTGTGCCGGTAGTCGATCGGGGGGACGGCCTGCTCGAAGCGGGTCCGGAACTGCTCGTAGTCCGCCCCGACGGGGACCTCCAGTCGTGTGACGGAACGGGGGAGTGCGCGGATCGCGGGGTGCGTCGTCGTGGTGTCGTGGACCATGATCTGCTCCCTTCTGGCTTGTCTTACGACAGCCAGCCTAGGACGCACGGCAGGCTTTCGCAATAAAGTACGCAAATCGGGCACTGTCGACGCCGGGCGGGGCGATTCCGGAGTGGGTCAGGGGGTCGCGGCGGCGCCCAGCACCTGGGTGACGTCACCCTGCCAGGGCCTGACCCAGGCGGTCTCGGAGCGCGGCACCCGCTTCCGGCAGCGCGGGCAGCGCCGGCCGGGTTCGATCGACTCCCCGCACGTGCTGTGCACGAGGCGCATCGGCCGCGTCGGGGCCGCGGGCTCGCTGTGCGCGTCGCCCCAGACCATCATGGCGTGCAGCACGGGCAGCAGGTCCTCGCCCGCCCGTGTCAGCCGGTACTCGCCGCGGGTCCGGCCGCCGCCCTCGGGCCGGTAGGGGACACGTGCGAGCAGCCCCGACTCGACGAGTTGCCGCAGCCGGTTGGACAGGACGTTGTCGGCGATGTCCAGTTCGGCCTTGAACTCGTCGAAACGCGTCATCCCGGCGGTGGCGTTGCGCATGATCAGCAGGGTCCACCGGTCGCCCAGGATGTCGGCGGCCCGGCCGATCGGGCACGGCCCGTCGGCGGTGCCACGACGAGGACCTGGCATGTCGCACCTCCAGACTTGCTGAAAGCAAGCCTACGACCTTTGCCGCACGGCCCGAGGCCGCTTACCCTCAATGGTACGAATCGGAACAATCAAGGTTTATTACCACCCTCTTGCCCTCGCGTGAGGGCGGGCCGCCGGGGCGTCGCACCGCGGTCCGGGCATGGGAGTGATCGTGAACGCACGTTTCGCAGGGAAAGTCATCCTCATCACCGGAGCCACCTCCGGCATGGGCTGGGCGACCGCGGAGCGCGCCGCCGGTGAGGGTGGGAAGCTCGTCCTCGCTGCCCGCGGCCGTGAGGTGGGCGAGGCGCTGGTGGCCGACATCCGCGCCGCCGGCGGCGAGGCCGTCTTCGTGCGCGCCGACGTGACCGTGGAGGCCGACGTGGCGGAGGCGGTCCAGGTGGCCGTGGGCCGCTACGGCAGGCTCGACGGCGCCTTCAACAACGCGGGCGCCCCCACCGCGGACGGCCCCGTCACCGAGATCGACAGCAGTGCCTGGCACGCGGACATGGCGGTGAACCTCACGAGCGTCTTCTACGCCCTCAAGTACGAGATCCCCGCCCTCCGGGAGAGCGGCGGCGGCGCGATCCTGAACAACGCCTCCGTCTGCGGGGTGGCCGCCTACCCGAACCGGGCCTCCTACAACGCCGCCAAGCACGGTGTCATAGGGCTCACGCAGTCGGCGGCGCTGGACGCGGCCCTGGCCGGCATCCGGGTCAACGCCCTGATCACCGGCGGCGTCGACACCCCTTTGTCGCGGGCCCTCGCGCTGACCGACCCCAACCTGACCGACCCCGACATGTCGCCGGAGGACTCCTGGCGCACGGCCGAGGCGATGCACCCGCTGGGGCGGATGGCCCGGCCGGACGAGATCGCCGCGTTCGCGGCGTTCCTGCTGAGCGACGAGACCGGGTTCATCACCGGCGCCGCGCTCGCCATCGACGGTGGGATGACCGCCCGCCTGTAGTGCGGGACCCGGGACGGCCGGGGGCGGCGGCCCGGGTCCCGGCCGGCCCTTGCCCGTCCGTCCCGGTCCGTCAGCCTCCGGTCGTGGAGCGGCGCCTGCGGGGCGCGGCGGACTCCTCGAACCGCTCCGTCTGCAGCGTGGTGATCCGCCGGAAGGCGGCCTTGAAACGCGCGTACTCCCGCTCGCCGAGCTCCTCGGCGTGACGCTGCTCGATGCCGGCCATGATGGCGTCGGACTTGCGCATCTGGTCGCGTCCCAGGGCGGTGGGCACGATCAGCTTCGCGCGCCTGTCGCTCGGATCCGGGCGGCGCTCCACGTAGTCGAGGGCCTCGAGTTCGTCGATCAGGTTCCCGATGACCTGCTTGTGCGTGCCCGACAGCCGCGACAGCTCCGTTGCCCGGCTGCCGTCCTCGTCGATGTACCCCAGGACGGCACCGTGCTGGGGGCGCAGCTCGGGGTGGCCCTGCTCGGCGAGCTTCTCGAAGAGTTCCTTCTGGACCGAGAAGAGCAGGCGCGCGGACATGATCCCCACGTCGGGATCCGTCACTTTCCGTTCACTGCGCCGCACGTCCGGCCGCCCTTCCGCGTCCCGTGGAATTCACTGGGGTCGATCGTAGTGGTGCGGCCTCTTCGTGTGCCGCCCCCGGCCGCCGACTTCATGTCCGCGTCCGGCTTCCGTCGCGCCGTCCCGCCGCGTCGACCCGTCCCGCCGCGTCGACCCGTCACGCCGTCGTTCCGAGCTTGCAGCCGTTCCCGTGGACGCCTAGAGTGACTAGTCAAGATCAGTGACTATCAAGTTTGCTCACCAAATGCGTTCCTCGCACCACCCGTCAGGAGCTGTGGATGTCTGTGATCGAGCTGACCACCTTCGTGGTCGCACCGGACAGGACGTCGGACATGCTGTCGGCCCGCTCCGGCATGCTGTCGGCGTTCCGCAAGGACCGCCGGGGCTTCGTCGCCGCGCGCCTCGTACGCGTCGCCGACGACACCTGGCTGGACGTCGTCGAATGGACGGACGCCCTGGCCTTCGACGAGTCGCGTGCCAAGGGGGCCAACCTCCCCGAGATCGGCGCGTTCTTCGCCACGATCGACCGGCTCGTCAGCGCCGAGAGCGGCGTGCGCTACGACGACGACGCCGACGGCTCCCGGGCGGTGCGGACCATCGCCTACGGGAGCGAGCCCTCCCAGGTCGGAGAGCTCTACCTCCCCGATGGCGAGGGGCCCTTTCCCGTCGTGGTCCTGGTGCACGGCGGATGGTGGACGGCCATGTTCGACCGCCGGCAGGTCGTGCCGCTCGCCGAGGACCTGGTGTCCCGCGGCTACGCCGTCTGGAACGTGGAGTACCGCAGGATCGGCGAACCCGGTGGCGGCTGGCCGGGGACGTTCGAGGACATGGCGGCGGCCGTGGACGCCGTCGCGCACCTCGACCCGGCGGTCGACGCCGGCCGTGTCCTGGTCGTCGGGCACTCGGCCGGCGGTCACCTGGCCGCCTGGGTCGCGCACCGCTCCGCTCTGCCGGACGGCGCCCCGGGCGCGCGTCCCGCGGTCAGGCCCATCGGCGTGGTGACCCTGGCCGGGGTGCTCGACCTGGTCCACGCCGACTCGGTCGCGCTCGGCGAGGGCCTGACGGACTTCGAAGGCGACGTCCCGTCCAACGCGCCTCCGCCCTCCCACCCCGACGTGTGGCCCGCGGTCGCGGCGCGGGCCGGACGGGGCATCACCCGCCTGCTGCTGGGCGGGAGCGTCGCGGAACAGGGGGACCGGTACGCGGTCGCGTCCCCGGTCGAACTCGCCGGGGGCGGGGTCCCGGTCCCGATGCTGGTGGTCCACGGCTCGGCCGACGAGGTGATCCCGCCGGTCTACGCCCAGACCTACGCGCGGGCCGCCACGGCCAAGGGGGCGGACGTCACGCTCGTCATGTCGCCCGGCTCGGACCACTTCGACGTCATCGACCCGGACGGGCACGCCTGGGGCGTCACCCGCGCCTGGCTGGACGAGCGGCTGCGGCTGTCGAGGGGCGCACTGCCGGGCGGCGACTGACCGGGCCGGACCCGGGAGGCGCGACCGCCCGGTGCCGGGGCCGCCGGTGCGGCCCCGGCGCAGGGGAGGAGCCGTCACGTGCCGCCGTACGCGGCGGAGATCTGGCCGACGAGGACGGCGAACGGCATGTCGAGGGCCGCGTACACCTCGCCCGCCTCGGGTGCGGCGTTGTCGCCGAGGATCTCGACCATGAGGGTCGCGTAGTCGCTGACGATGACCCCCGCCTGCTGGAGCCGGATCAGGCCCGCTTCCCGCTTGGCGTTCGAGAACGTCCCGGACGCGTCGAGCGCCACGTACGTGTCGTACCCCTCGGCGGCGGCCGCGATGGCCGGCAGTGACGCGCACACCTCCAGGGAGATGCCCGTGAAGACGAGCTTGCGGCGCCCGGTGGCGGTGATGGCCTCGCGTACCCGGTCGTCGTGCCAGGCGTTGACCGTGCTCCGGTCGATCACCTTGACCGTGTCGGGGAGCACCTCGGCCAGTTCGCCGATCAGTGGGCCCCACAGGCTATCCGCGGAGGTCGTGGTGACGACGGTCGGGACGTGGAGGACCTGCGCCGCCTTCGCCAGGGCCACCACGTTGTGCTTGAGCTCCAGCAGGTCGGTGTCCCGGACACCGCTGTAGAGGCACACCTGGTGGTCGACGAGGACCAGCGCGCTGTTGTCGGGGGTCAGGAACTCGTGGAACTTGCTGTCCGACATGCTGCACACTCCTGCAGTCGGGGATGACACCGTCCAAAATAGTCAAAATAGGTGACTTCTTTCGACGCTAACCCGCACCCTCGCGGGGTGCAAGCGCAGGGCGGCCTCGGAGCCGCCGCAACCCGCGGGACGGCGCCGCGGATGAGGGTGGCGCGCGGGCCCGAGCGGTGCCCCGGGGCGTTTGACCCTGGCGGCGGGCACGGCTTAGGGGTGTTTGACCCATGCGCGGCACCCGGACCGGCTGGCAGCGTGACGCAAGCAGGGGCATGCGGCGCGAAGGTGCGCATGCCGCGTCACTCGTTCGTCTCGCACAAAGGCGCAGCAGATGGAAACAGCAACAGGGGCCGAAGAGCCGGACCGCGGGTCCGAGGCCCTCACCCGGCGGAAGTTCGTCGTCCTGGCGGGTTCCGCCGTCGTGGCGGTCGGCGTCGGCGCGGGCACCGCCGAGGCCGCCTCGGGGCCCGCCACCGGGTCGAGCGGCAAGGTCAAGCAGGCGTCCGGGGTATCCGCCTCCCAGCGGAACAAGGCGCCCAAGGGGAAGTGGCTCGCGGGTGACACCCACGTCCACGACGACCACTCCTCGGACGGCAGCGGCCCCCGCCAGACCTCGCACCAGACACTGCCCGGCAACCTCCCCGTCGGCGACCAGATCGCGCAGGGCGAGAAGGCCGGCCTCGACTTCATGCCGCTGACCGACCACCGGACGTACGACCAGGTCTGGGACCCGCAGTGGAAGTCGTCCGAACTGCTGCTGATCCCGGGCGAGGAGGCGAACGGCTCGCCGCACGCCATCGTGCTGGGCAACGTGGACGTGATCGTGGACGGCGCCAACCCGCCCGGCTCCGCGGCCTTCCGCCACGTGCAGCAGTCCGTCTGGGACGCCCACGCGCAGGGCGCGGTGTGGTCGCAGGCCCACCCCGACGACGGCGAGTACACGCCGGCCGCGGGCCCGAACGCCAACGCCAGCGTCCAGGGCGCGGACCTCGTCGAGGTCCTCAACGTCTCCACGGGCCCGGACGAGCAGGTCGAGTACGCGGAGAACCGCTGGAACGCGGGTTTCCGCTTCGGCGTGGCGGCGGCCAGCGACTGCCACTTCCGCGAGCTGTGGGACATCGACTCCCCGGGGACGCCCACCACCCACGTCTTCGCGGCGGAGCGTTCCGTCCTCGGCGTCCTCGACGGCTTCCGCAGCGGCCGCACCACGGTCGCGCAGAACACCGCGGGGCCGTTCCTGACGATCGAGGCCGACGTCGACGGCGACGGCGTGTTCGAGGCGATCGGCGGCGACGAGGTGGTCGTGGCCGACCGCAAGCTGCCCAAGCAGGCCACGCTGCGCGTGAAGGTGAAGGGCGGCAAGGGGACCACCGTCCACGTGTACGCCGCTCCCGGCCGCTCCGCGGGGCCCGTCGCGACCTACCGGCCGCAGCGGGCCAACGAGAGCTACGAACTGCCGCTCGTGCTCAAGGGCACGGACCACGGCTGGTTCCGGGCCGAGGCCCGTTCCCCCGGCGACCCCTCCGGTTCCGACGCCGACCCGAACCTGCCGGACCAGCTCCGCGGCGCCACCTCGCCGGTCTTCGTCTCCGTCGGCGCGCCGGCCGCGCCGCGGCCCGAGATCCCGCTCCCGGCCGCCGACACCGCCGGTGACACGGCGGAACTCGTCACCGGCGAGGCGGGCACGTTCACCGGCTTCTCCGACGTCGCGGTCGTCGGCGACATCACGCACGTCGTGGCGGAGGTGCACGAGGACCACGCGAGCAAGGTGGTCTACCGCCGGATCGACGCCAAGGGCAGGGTGACCACGTCCCTCACGCTCTCCGGTCGTTCGGCCACCGCGCGGTTCCCGCGCATAGCCGCCGCGTCCGACGGCGTATGGGTGGTCTGGCAGGACGAGCTGGGCAAGGAGCAGCCGCACCGACCGGTGATCCTGCTGGCCCACAGCGCCGACGGCGGCAGGTCGTTCAAGGCCCCGGACAAGATCAGCAAGGGCAAGGGGCGTGCCGTCCACCCGGCGCTGGCCCTGGTCGACGGGCGTCCGCTGGTCGCCTGGTCCGACAACAGCGGCGGCGCGTTCGACGTGTACGCGCAGATCGTCGGCGTCGACAGGGCCGCGGTCAACGTCTCCTCGGCGGGCAAGGCCACCAGCCCCGGCGTTCCCGGCGACGCGCGCTCCCCGCGCTACCCCGCCTCGCTGTTCCCGGCGATCGCCGTCCACGACGGCCGCCACGCCGTGGTCACCTGGCAGGACGACCGCTACGACCCGGACCCGCTGTGGACCGGCCACACCCCGCCCGCCGGTCAGCCGGCCGGCGGCGGCACGGATCCCGACAACTGGCAGGTCCTGGCGTCGGTGCGCAAGACGCCGGGCCGCGCCTGGGGCAATCCGGTCCAGGTCAGCAGGGTCAGTGACCGCTCCGACCGGCACCCGGGCCTGACCGTGGACGAGGACGGCACCTTCGTCGCGATCTGGGAGAGCGGCGCGCTGCAGAGCTCCGGCGCCAACCTCCAGCTGCGGGCGAGCCGCTCCACCGACGGCGGCACCACGTGGACGGCGTTCGAGAGCGTGGCCCTCGACGCCGACGCGATGAGCCAGCGGGCCAGGCTCGGCGTCGACCCCGACGGCACGGTCCGCGCGGTCTGGTACGACTCCCGCTCGGCCGACTGGCGGTGGAAGGTCTTCACCGCCACCCTCGACCGCGCGAAGGGCTGGTCCGCGGCCGTCCAGGTGAGCCACCGGGGCAACAACACCTGGCCCGCCCTGCACCGCGGTGTCGTGGTCTTCACCAGCGACCGCGGCGCGACCCGTGCGCAGCGCGACGAGACGCACCAGGTCTTCCGCGCGAAGCTCGTCTGAGCCGCCCCGCCCCGCTCCCGGGCCTCGTTCGGATCGTCAGGCAGCGCCTGACCCGTCCGGGCGAGGCCCGGCCCTTCGCGGTGGCGGGATCGCGCTAACTCGACGGGTCGTCGGTCTTGAGTGCCTCGCCCGTGTTGCTGATGAAGACGACGAGCAGTTGCGCCGGCTCCGTGCGGCTGGCGTTCTCCGACAGCACGTGGTGGGCGCCCGGCGGCTCGACCCAGAACTGGCCCTGGCGGTAGGTGTGGACCGGCTCGCCGGCGAGCTGGCTGCGCACGGTGCCCTTGAGTACGTAGGCGTAGACGAAGGCGTCCCCGTGCCGGTGCGGGGGCGTGCTCCCGTTCGGCGGATAGTCGACGATCGCCGAGGTGAACGACTTGCCCTTGACGTCGGGCAGCGCCTGTTCGAACTGGATGGACAGCTTGTCGTTCGGCCTCGTCGACGGTCCCGGGGAGACGGCGGCGGCCGGCGCCTCTCCGCTGACGTCCTTCGCGGAGGGGCCGCAGGCGGCGAGCGCCGCCATGGTGAGGCCCAGGGCGAGAAGGCCTCGACGGAACGCCATTCGGGTCATGGGGGCGCTCTCCTGTCCTGTTTCGCATGCTCCGATGTGCGCGCGCAGAGCGGCCCGGAACGGCATGGACGGATTCCGGTCCGTGCGTGCACGTCGCAGCCGGACCCATCGAGGAGCCTAAAGCGGAATCCGCCCGTCCGCCCGGGCGGCACTCGCCCCCCCGGTGGAAATCCGGGTGCGCCCGGCCACGGCCGGCTCCTATCGTTCCGGGCATGCGCGTCGTCTTCACCAAGGGCCCCGGTACGAGCTACGGCATCGCCGTGCACCGCGAGACCGGGGCCGCACTCGCCCCGCGCAACGGGCCCGGTGGGCATCCGTACCTCCCGCACGACCTGGTGCACTTCCTGGTCGAGACGGAGGCGGGCATCGGGCTCGGCGTCTACGGACGGCTGGCCGCCGGGGACAACGGCCTGTTCTGGCCCGCCGACCCCGAGGAGCGCGCCAAGGCCGCCCGGCGCCGCAAGTCCAGGCCGGTCAAGCCCTCGCTCCGGGCCCAGGCGGACATGGCCCGTTCGGAGCAGCTGGCCGACGTCGCCCTGCGGGTGTGGGAGGTCCGGCGCGGCCACGCGCGCGAGCTCCCCGCGTACATGACGGCCGCCGACGTCCCCGCGGTGGTCGACCGGATCGTGGTGGCGTTCGACGCCCACGCCGACCGCTGGCACGCCCTGCCGGTGGGGGGTTCGCTGACGGTGAGGTGGCCGGGGGACACCGCACCCCCGGGACGGGTCCCGGGGGCTTGAGCGCGGCCTCGCCGGCGTCCGCCGTCAGACGGTGGTGACGACCTCGTCGTAGGCCAGCCGCGGGTTGCGGGTGAACCACGCGTCCGTCCCCGGGTTGCCGATGTTGACGACGGCGAGGACGGAGTGGTCGCCCCCGGGGAAGAACTCCTTGTCGATCGCCTGGGCGTCGAACCCGGTCATCGGGCCCGCGGCGAGGCCCGCGGCGCGGACGCCGACGATGAAGTAGCCCACCTGCAGGGCGGCGTTCAGGGCCGCGGACCGCTCTCGCACCGTGCGCTCGGCGAAGAACACGTCCTTGGCCTGCGGGAAGTGCGGGAAGACGGCAGGCAGTCGCTCGTGGAACTCGTTGTCGGCCGCCAGCAGGGCGACCAGCGGTGCCGACTCGGTCTTCTTCCTGTTGCCCTCGGCCATGTGCCGCACCAGACGGGCGCGGGCGTCCTCGGAACGGACCAGGACCATCCGCAGCGGCTGCTGGTTCATGGAGGTCGGGCCGTACTTGACGAGGTCGTAGATCTCCTGGACCTGCTCGTCGGTGACCGGGGTGTCGGTGAAGGTGTTGGCGGTGCGTGCCTCACGGAAGAGCAGGTCCTGTGCGGCGGGGTCGAGTACGAGCGTCATGGCGGTTCCTCGGGTCGATGCGGTAGGTACGGTCGGAACGGGCGGTCCGGGGGAGGGGGGTGACGGGGGCGAGGGCAGCCGGCCGGCGCCGGCCCACCGGAACTGGGCGCCCGTGCCGAGCAGGTACACCCCGGTGGCGACGGCCCCCACCAGCCCCCACAGCAGGTGACCGGACACGGCATGCGCCAGCAGTGCGCTGAGCGCCGCACCGGAGGCGGCCGTGGGGAGGTGCAGCGCCGCCCACACGGGCCCGGCCGGAGGCGCCGAGCGGGCCAGTGGCCGCCCGGGCCCGCCGTGGGCGGCGGCCCCGACCGTGACGTACGTGAGCGTGGCGCCGGTGAGCAGCGCCAGCGCCTGTGTGGCGGACGGTGTGCCCCGTGCGGACACGGTGACGGCGGTGGCCGCCCACAGCGCCAGGGTGTAGCCGTGGGGTGCCGCGCCTGCCGCCACGACGCTCCGGAGAGAGCCGCGGTATCCGCGTGTGGTCGTCATCGTCACCCCTCCCGGAACCGAGCGGGGCGGCCACCGGACCGGTGGCCTGGCCCCCCGACCAGCATCGGGAGGGGTGCCATGGGCGGGCATCGCCCATTCAAGGGATCTCGGCGGTGCGCGGCGTCAGGTGCCGTCGGCGCCGGCGCCGTCCCGTTCCATCACCCACCGGGTCAGTTCCACGCGGGTGTTGATGCCGAGCTTGGTGAAGACGTGCTTCAGATGGGTGTTGACGGTGTGGACGGAAACGTAGAGCCGGTCGGCGACGGCCCGGTTGGTGAGTCCTTCCGCGACGAGCGGTACCACCTTCAGTTCGGACTCGGTGAGGCTCTCCCAGCCGGAGACGGCGGTCGCGCGGCGGGGCGTGCCGGAGGCGCGCACCCCGAGGTCCCGCAGGAGACGGCGGACCCGCTCGTGGTCGTGGACGGCCCCGCTCGCAGCGGTGAGCCGTGCCGCCTCCTCCAGCGCCGCGACCGCTTCGTCGCCACCGCCTTGCGCCGCGGACAGGACGGTCCCCAGGTCCTCGTGGGCCGCGGCCAGTGCCGCGGGCCGGCCCCCGGCGCGCAGCCGGGTGACGGCCGCCCGCAGGGCCACCGGGTCCTCGCGCAGGAGTCCGTCGACGTGGTCGCGTACGGCGAGCACGACGTCCTGGCCGTCGTTCTCCTCGGCCACGGCACGTACGACCGCCGCGACCGCCTCGGCACCCGTCCGGTCCCCGCCGCGCAGCGCCGTGCGGGCCAGCGTCGGCCAGTGGCCGGGGGGCAGGGAGAGGAGCCAGGCCGTGCGGTCCCCGGCGTGGAAGGCGCTTAGCGCCTCCGCGGCGGCCGCGTCCCGGCATTGGGCCTGCAGCACTCGGGCACGGGCGAGCGCCGTCCACGGGCCGTAGGGTGTGCCGTCGGTCGTGGCCGCCGCCCCGGCGCGCAGATGGGCCCCGGCCCGGGTGACGCCGCCGCGGGCCGTGTCGACCAGGGCCAGGACGGCGCGGGCCAGGGGTACCGCACGGGACGTCTCCAGCTCCCCGGCGACGGTGAGGCAGGCCTCGGCCTCCACGGCCGCGTCGTCCAGGGCGCCGCCCTCCAGCAGGGCGACGGCCCGGCAGGCGTGCCAGTGGGGCAGTGACCAGCCGAGTCCGAGGGACTCGGCGGCGCGCTGGCCCTCGCGCAGGATGCGGGCGGTCTCCTCCAGGCGGTCGGTGGAGAGCATGACGACGGAGAGCCACAGCGCCGGGATGCGCGGCGGCCGCAGCCGCAGGCCGTCGGTGGTGGTGGCGGCACGCCCGGTGGCGTGCTCGGCGAGTTCGAGGGCGCGGCCCAGCCGGCCGCGGTAGAAGGCCGTCTGCGACTGGAAAACCATGGCGCTGACGACGACCGCCGGATCGGCGCTGCGGTAGGCGGTCGCGACCAGCCCGGTGTCCGTCTCCTCGGCGGCCGTGATCTCGCGGCGGTGGATGTGCGCGGTCGCCTTGGCCTTCAGCAGCCGCACGCGCAGGTCATCGGGCAGGCCGGGAAGCTCCAGGGCCCGCTCCAGATGGGTCATCGCCGCCGCGTCGTCGCCCGCCGCCTGGTGGATCTCGCCGCCGACCAGCCGCAGCGCGGCCTCCTGGGCGGGTGCCGGGCCGTCGGCGATGGTGTCCTCGACCAGCTCGAGCGCCTCGCTCACCCGCCGGGTCCAGCCGAGCAGTTCCGCGGCGTCGGTGCGCAGGTCGACCCGCCGCGGGTCGTGTGCGGGCAGCAGCTCCGCCGCCTGGCGTGCGAGGTCGGCGGCGGACCCGGGGGCGGTCCGCGCCAGCTCTCGTACCGCGGTGGTCAGGGTGCGCACGGACGCGTCGTCGATCGTCGCGCCGGCGAGGACCAGGTGCCAGGCGATCTCCGCCCGGTCCCCGCCGCCCTCCCGCAGGGCCTCGGCCGCCTCCCGGTGCAGGGCCACACGCACCGGCAGCGGGAGGTCGTCGTGCACGGCCTGCCGGATGAGGTCGTGCCGGAACGCGAACCGCCGGCCCGCCTCGACCAGCAACTGGGCGTCCATGACGCCGTCCACGGCGGACAGCAGCGCGCCCGCCGGCCTGCCGAGCATCCGGGCGGCGGTGCCGAGGTCGAACGCCCGGCCCAGGACCGAGCCGATCCGCAGCAGATGCCGTGCGTCGTCGGGGAGCCGCTCCAGGCGCTCGCGGACGCTGCGCCGGAATCCGGCGGGCACCTCCTGGGTCAGGGGGGTGGCGGTGCCGCCGTCGATGGCGAGCGCGTCGGCGTCCCGCAGCGAACTCAGCAGTTCGATGGCGAGGAAGGGGTTGCCCGCGCTGCCGTCCAGCAGCCGGGTCAGGGCGGGGGCCGCCCCGCTGCTGGCGATCCGCACGCTCACCATGAAGCGCGCGGAACTGTCCCCGAGCGGGCCGATCGCCGACCTCGCACGGAAGGTGTGCGGCATCGACGGCCCCGCCGAGGAGCAGGACACCGCGTACACGGCCCAGGCGGACTACGCCCGCCGGCAGGACGCCTCGTAGGGGGTGCCGGGCCCGGGACGCAGCATGCCGCACTCCCGGGCCCGGGCCACCGCTTCGCTGCGGTTGTGCGTGCCGAGCTTCCGGAAGACCGCGCTGACCTGTGTCTTCACCGTGTTGCGTGACACGTGCAGCTCGGCGGCGATCTCCCGCAGCGTCAGAGGACCGCACAACGCGCGCAGGACGCGGCGTTCCCCGGGCGACAGGTCCCGCCCCGGCGGCGACGGCACCGGGACGGCCGGTTCGGCCGAGGCGGGCCGGGCCGGGCGCAGGCGTTCGAGCAGTCCGCGGAGCACTGCCGGGACGGCATCGCCTCCCTCCGGAAGGGGCGGGGGAGCGGCACCGCGAAGGCCGCGCGGCAGACCCGACGCGATGACGGCGGCCAGGGCCCGCAGATGCGGCTCGCCGCCGTGGACGGTCGCCGTGAGCGCCGTCACGGCGCGGGCCAGGGCTTCGGCGGCCTCGGTGCGGGCCCGGTCCTCCAGGAGCAGTCCCGCCCGGCACAGATGGGCGGGCGCGGCGGCGAAGTGGCCGGTGAGTCCCTCGGCGCGCGCCGTGTCCAGCGCCTGCTCCACCAGGGTGCGCGCCCGTTCCGCATGCCCGGTCAGGTACGCGCACAGGGCGCGCGAGCCGAGGGCGCGGACCAGCACCAGCGTGTGCCGGGCGCCGTGGGCGTGGCGTACGGCCTCGGCCAGCCGGGTGTCCGCCTCCTGCGTACGGCCCTGCCACAGCAGCGCGGTGCCCTGGACGACGCGGGCCAGCGCCCGCCAGGTGGTGGGCCAGGGACCGTCGACGTCCACGGGCCCGACCCCGGCAGGTGCCTCCCCCCGCAGGCAGCGGACGAGGGCGTGCGCCACGTCCGCCGCCGGCGCCACCGGAACCCCTTCCCCTGCGGTGCCCGGCCGGTGCGTCCCGGCCCTCGCCGCGTCGAGCCGGCGTTCGGCCGTCCCGGGGTCGCCCTCGCACAGCGCGGTCATCGCCGCCACGACGCACAGCCGGGCATCGGCACGGACCGCGCGGTCCGGCAGCGTGTCCAGCCACCGCGCCACGTCCGCGGACCGGCCAGAGGCCAGCGCCTCCTCCCAGGCGTCGAGGACGCTCATGACCGCGCCGGCGACGTCCCCGGCCCGGACGAAGTGCCGTACGGCGGACGTCGTGTCCTGGCGCCCGCGGTACCAGAGGGCGGCCGTCCGGTGCAGCGCCGCGGCCCCGCCGGGCTGCTCGGCGTCCAGCAACTCGGTCAGCACCGGGCGCAGCGCCCGGTGGTGCCGGTAGGTCGCCCGGGCGCCGGCGGAGGGCACGAGCAGCTGGACGGTCCGTGCGAGGTCCCGCAGCAGCACCCCGGCGCGGTCGCTGCCGGTGACGGCACGGCAGGACTCGGGGCCGAGTTCGTCCAGGACGCAGGTCCGCAGCAGGAAGCGGCGCTGTTCGGTGGTGAGCCGGTCGACGACCTCGGTGCCGAGGTAGTCGGCGACGGCGCGGGCACCGTCGGTCGCCGCCGCCCCGGCAGTGGTCCGCCCCATGAGGCACAGGCCCGCCGCCCACCCCTCGGTCAGGTGGTACAGCTCGCGCAGCGTCCGCTCGTCCGGCGGGCCGCCGTGCGGACCCGCCAGCAGGGCGGCCGCCTCCTGGTGGGTGAAACGCAGCGCGTCCGCGCCGACGTCGGCCGTGAGCCCCCGGGCGCGCAGCGCCGGGACCGGCGCACCGGGGAGGTGACGGGTGGCCAGCACGACCCGTACGCCCTCGGGCAGCGCGGTCACGAAGTCCCCCAGGCAGCGCAGCGTCGCCTGGTCGGTGAGCCGGTCCACGCCGTCCAGCACCAGGGCCGGGGGCGCCCCCTCCGCCAGCGCCCCCAGGACGCGGGGGAGCAGGTCGTCGACCCAGACCTCCGGGGACCATGCCCCGGCGGGTGGGGGAGCGGGCAGCCCGGGGCGGAGCGGGCGCAGCGCCGCGAGGACGCCGGCCCAGAGCCGTGCCGGGGTGTTGTCGTACCCGTCCAGGGCGAGCCACGCCACCTGCCCGTCACGGGCCCGGCGGGCACGTGCCCAGTCGGCGAGCAGCACGGTCTTCCCGGCGCCCGGCGGAGCCGACACGACGACCACGGGCTCCGCCGCGGCGTCGAGGTGCCGCAGCAGGCGTGGCCGGGGCACGAACTGCCGTGGCGGCGCGGGCGGATGAAGTCGATAGGGGGCGATGGTCTGCACGTGGCCTCCCGTCGTGGCCGGTCGGTCGAGGTGGGTCCCCGGTGCCCGGCGGGCACGACACGGCACCGGGCACCGGGGGGTCGGAGGGGGCGGGGTCGGGGCGACGGCCTAGGTGTATTGATCACGAGCGTTGTTGACACCTGCGGGGGCTTGATCAAGGCGAAGACCTCCGGTGTGGTGGAGCTGTCTAGGACTGCACCACA